>NZ_CP015992.1:5619606-6244007 GCF_001708505.1 Pseudomonas sp. TCU-HL1 | reverse complement strand
GGATGTCCCCCAAGTCGGAAAGATGCCGGACGCATAAAAACAGCGGCCATTGTAGCCTTGGCAGCACGAGTTATCCACACGAAACAGAGCGAATGGTTGAATAAAATCAAGATGTTATTCACTGCCCATTGCCAGCCTGTGTTTGGCACGATTCTTGTGGATAACCTATCGGTAACCCCCCTTCCAAGCCTGGGGAAAACCCTCTGCATATCCTGCCTGTGGGTAACCTGGCTATCTGCCCCCAGCTTCTGCCCAGCCCCTCCACAAACAAGCCACGCCTTTTGGACAAGGTTGTTAGGCAGGTTCCGGCCAATGAAATCGCTGGCCAGCGAAGGTTTTCCACAGGCGCGGCCATCCCCAGTTTTAAAAAACACAACCAAGCTTTCTTAAATATCCTCTCCTTCTATATTCTTTTGCTCGAGGGTACTGGTTGGAAATTGACCTGCTCGCCTCGTTTCAATAGAATTGCCGGTCTCTTTAAACGGGGGCCGCTTCGGCCCGTAGTGACCACCAGGTAAAGCATCATGAAACGCACTTTCCAACCCAGCACCATCAAGCGCGCTCGCACCCACGGTTTCCGTGCCCGTATGGCCACCAAGAACGGCCGCCAAGTCCTGTCGCGTCGCCGCGCCAAGGGCCGTAAGCGCCTGACCGTCTGATTTATCCGGAACGGGTGGTGAGTCAGGGCTTCGGTCGGGAAAAGCGTCTGCTGGTTCCCCGGCAATTCAAAGCAGTCTTCGACTCACCGACCGGGAAGGTTCCCGGCAAGCACGTCCTGCTCCTCGCGCGCGAAAACGGTCTTGATCACCCCCGCCTCGGCCTGGTGATCGGCAAGAAGAGCGTCAAGCTCTCCGTAGAGCGCAACCGCCTTAAACGTCAGATTCGCGAATCCTTCCGTCACAACCTCGAGTTGCTGGCCGGATGGGACATCGTGATCGTGGCGCGCAAAGGCCTCGGCGACCTGGAGAACCCTGAACTGAGACATCAGTTCGGTAAACTCTGGAAGCGCCTAGCGCGTAGCCGGGCTCGCCCTGAACCCGACACCGGATCAGGGGTGTCCGATAGTCCCCATGCGTAAACTGGCCCTCGCTCCGATCCAGTTCTACCGCTACGCCATCAGTCCACTGATGGCCAGTCACTGTCGTTTCTATCCCAGTTGTTCCTGCTACGCGCAGGAGGCCATCGAACAGCATGGCATCCTGCGTGGCGGCTGGCTGACCCTGCGTCGGCTGGGCCGCTGTCATCCGTGGAATCCGGGCGGCTATGACCCGGTGCCACCCGCCAACACTTCCCCAAACTCTTCGATGGCCGAGTAATCATGGATATTCAACGCTCGATCCTGATCGTCGCCCTGGCAATCGTGTCCTACCTGATGGTTCTCCAGTGGAACCAGGACTACGGTCAAGCCGCCCTGCCGACGGCAGCTACCAACGCGAGCAGCGCGCAGGCAACCCTGCCGGGCGAAAACGCAACCGCCAAGTCCAGCGACGATGTGCCGACCGCCAGTGCGGAACGCAACGAGCCGGCCACTACGCAGGCCGTCGCCCCAAGCAGCGACCTGATCCGCGTTGAAACCGATGTGCTCAGCCTGGCCATCGACCCGAGCGGCGGTGACATCGTCCAGCTGACCCTGCCGAAGTATCCGCGCCGCCAGGATCACCCGGATGTACCCTTCCAGATGTTCGACAACGGCGGCGAGCGTCTCTACCAGGCTCAAAGCGGCTTGGTCGGCACCAATGGCCCCGACGCCCGCGCCAATGGTCGTCCGATGTACAGCGCAGCCCAGCGCAGCTTCAAGTTGGCTGACGGCCAGGAGCAACTGGTCGTCGACCTGACCTTCAGCGAAGCTGGGGTCAACTACATCAAGCGGTTCACGTTGACCCGCGGCAAGTACGATCTCCAGGTGTCGTACAAGATCGAAAACCAGAGCGCCCAGCCCTGGACTGGCAGCATGTACGCCCAGCTCAAGCGCGATGCCAGCGCTGATCCGTCGACCACCACTGCAACCGGCGTTTCCACCTACCTGGGTGCTGCGGTGTGGACTCCGGACGAGCCGTACAAGAAGCTGTCCATGAACGACATGGACAAGCAGCCCTTCAAGGAAAACGTGCAAGGTGGCTGGGTAGCCTGGCTGCAGCACTACTTCGTGACGGCCTGGGTCGCGCCAAAGGACCAGAACAACGCTATCCAGACCCGCAAGGACTCGCGCGGTAACTACATCGTCGGTTTCGTAGGCCCTGCACTGAACGTTCCGGCGGGTGCCTCGGCCGAAACGTCCGCGGTTCTGTATGCCGGGCCGAAGGTGCAGAGCCACCTCAAAGAACTGTCCCCGGGCCTGGAACTGACCGTCGACTACGGATTCCTGTGGTTCATCGCCCAGCCAATCTTCTGGCTGCTGCAACATATCCACAGCCTGCTGGGTAACTGGGGCTGGTCAATTATCGTCCTGACAATCTTGATCAAGCTGGCCTTCTTCCCGCTCTCCGCCGCCAGCTACAAGTCCATGGCCCGCATGCGCGCCGTGTCGCCCAAGCTGCAGGCTCTGAAGGAACAGTTCGGTGACGATCGCCAGAAGATGTCCCAGGCGATGATGGAGCTGTACAAGAAGGAGAAGATCAATCCGCTGGGCGGCTGCCTGCCGATCCTGGTCCAGATGCCGGTGTTCCTGGCGCTCTACTGGGTACTCCTGGAAAGCGTCGAAATGCGCCAGGCTCCGTGGATGTTCTGGATCACCGACCTGTCGATCAAAGACCCGTTCTTCATCCTGCCGATCATCATGGGCGCCACCATGTTCATCCAGCAGCAGCTGAACCCGACTCCGCCGGACCCCATGCAGGCCAAGGTACTGAAGCTGATGCCGATCATTTTCACCTTCTTCTTCCTGTGGTTCCCGGCTGGCCTGGTCCTGTACTGGGTGGTCAACAACGTCCTGTCGATCGCACAGCAGTGGTACATTACCCGGCAGATCGAGGCGGCCAGCAAGAAGGCAGCAGCCTGACTGCAACGCCAGACAGATTGAACAAGACGCCCCCTCTGGGGGCGTCTTGCTATCCGCCATCCTTAAACCTCGGGTATCCACAGATGAATCCTGTCCGTGACACCATCGCCGCCGTTGCCACTGCCCAGGGTCGTGGCGGGGTGGGCATCGTTCGCGTTTCCGGGCCCCTCGCGGCGCGGATAGCCGAAGCCATCAGCGGCCGGGTTCCCAAGCCCCGCTTCGCTCACTACGGCCCCTTCCTCGATGGCGCCGGACAGACCCTCGACCAGGGCATTGCGCTGTATTTCCCCGGCCCTAACTCCTTCACCGGCGAAGACGTCTTCGAACTGCAGGGCCATGGCGGTCCGGTGGTGCTCGATCTGTTGCTGCGACGCTGCATGGACCTCGGGGCACGCCAGGCCCGTCCGGGTGAATTCAGTGAGCGCGCCTTCCTCAACGACAAGCTCGATCTGGCCCAGGCAGAGGCTATTGCCGACCTGATCGAAGCCAGCTCCGAACAGGCCGCGCGCAACGCCCTGCGTTCGCTGCAGGGCGAGTTTTCGAAGCGGGTGCATGCCTTGACCGAGAGGCTGATCGAGCTACGCATCTATGTCGAAGCGGCCATCGACTTCCCAGAGGAAGAAATCGACTTCCTTGCCGATGGCCACGTACTCGGACTGCTGGATGGCGTGCGGGAAAACTTATCCACAGTCATTCGGGAAGCGGGCCAGGGAGCACTGTTGCGCGACGGCATGAATGTGGTCATTGCCGGACGCCCCAACGCGGGCAAATCCAGTCTCCTGAATGCCCTGGCTGGACGGGAAGCGGCCATCGTGACCGATATCGCTGGGACGACCCGAGACGTCCTGCGCGAACATATCCACATCGACGGAATGCCTCTGCACGTTGTGGATACCGCAGGCTTGCGGGATACCGACGACCATGTGGAAAAGATTGGCGTCGAACGCGCCTTGAAGGCCATCAGCGAAGCCGATCGAGTGCTGCTGGTGGTGGATGCCACCGCCCCCGAGGCAACCGACCCCTTTGCGCTTTGGCCGGAATTCCTGGACCGCAAACCCGATCCGGCCAAGGTCACTCTGATCCGCAACAAGGCAGACCTCAGCGCCGAGGTCGTGGGCCTGGAGGTCAGCGACGACGGCCATGTCACGCTCAGCCTGTCCGCTCGCTCGGGCGAAGGCCTGGAACTGCTGCGTGAACATCTGAAAGCCTGCATGGGTTATGAGCAGACGGCTGAAAGCAGCTTCAGCGCCCGCCGCCGCCACCTGGAAGCCCTGCGTCAGGCCGGCGCATTCCTAGACCACGGGCGCTCGCAACTCACGCTGGCCGGCGCCGGCGAGCTGTTGGCAGAAGACCTGCGCCAGGCTCAGCACGCCCTGGGCGAAATCACCGGTGCGTTCAGCTCCGACGACCTCCTCGGCCGAATCTTCTCCAGTTTCTGCATCGGCAAATAAGCCGAAGCCCCTCTTTTTATCCACAGACAACGTGACTGCCCGTGATCCGGGCGGTCCGTTTCTGCCTGTTCGCCCCAAAAAAACTGCGCAGGAACTCTGTTGATAAGTGGTCCGTAACCCAGTCTATAACCCTGGTGAAAAGCCAAGGGATAAATCGCCTGTGCATAACTAGCCTTTAGCTCCACAGCTTTCTGACGGCTTACGCAGTGGCTACTGGCAGGATTGCCACAGCTTTATCATTCGCTGTAACCATTGTGATATCTGGCCTTAATGAGCTTATCCACAGAAATACCTTCCCCTAAGGAATAAACATAAAAATAGGCTTTTTAAGAAATTCTTCTCTCTATTTTTATTTTACCCACAGGGACTTTTCCCCATCTGGATAACTAACATGGGTAAGCCTCAGCTAACGTGCTGGCTACTTTTTGGCCAGACGGCTTCATGCGACCAAGTGAATTCCCCTATACTGTGCGGCTTTCTCTATTTCCCAGGCCTTGACAGGCACGAGGTGTGTGGTGGATTTCCCTTCCCGTTTTGACGTGATCGTGATCGGCGGCGGCCATGCCGGCACTGAGGCTGCCTTGGCAGCCGCACGCATGGGCGTGAAGACCCTGCTGCTAACCCACAATGTGGAAACCCTTGGCCAGATGAGCTGCAACCCTGCCATCGGTGGAATCGGTAAAAGCCACCTGGTAAAGGAAATCGATGCCCTCGGCGGCGCCATGGCCACTGCCACTGACCTCGGCGGCATCCAGTTCCGGGTACTCAATAGCCGCAAGGGGCCTGCCGTACGTGCCACCCGTGCTCAGGCAGACCGCGTTCTCTATAAGGCCGCCATCCGCGAGATCCTGGAGAACCAGGCGAACCTGTGGATATTCCAGCAAGCCTGCGACGATCTGATCGTCGAGAACGACCAGGTCAAGGGCGTAGTGACCCAGATGGGTCTTCGTTTCTTCGCACAATCCGTTGTGCTGACTACCGGCACCTTCCTCGGCGGACTTATCCACATAGGCTTGCAGAATTACTCGGGCGGTCGCGCAGGCGATCCGCCTTCCATCGCCCTGGCTCAGCGCCTGCGTGAGCTGCCGCTGCGCGTCGGGCGCCTGAAAACCGGTACCCCGCCGCGTATCGACGGCCGTTCGGTTGATTTCTCGGTCATGAGCGAGCAGCCCGGCGACACTCCGATTCCGGTCATGTCCTTCCTGGGCTCCAAGGAGCAGCATCCGCGCCAGGTCAGTTGCTGGATCACCCACACCAACGCGCGCACCCACGAGATCATTGCCAGCAACCTCGATCGCTCGCCGATGTACTCGGGCGTGATCGAGGGCGTCGGCCCGCGTTACTGCCCGTCGATCGAGGACAAGATCCATCGCTTCGCCGACAAGGACAGTCACCAGGTTTTCCTTGAGCCGGAAGGGCTGACGACCCACGAGTTGTATCCCAACGGCATCTCCACTTCGCTACCGTTCGACGTGCAGCTCGAAATCGTGCGTTCCATCCGTGGGATGGAAAACGCCCATATCGTGCGCCCTGGCTACGCCATCGAGTACGACTACTTCGACCCGCGTGACCTGAAGTACAGCCTGGAAACAAAGGTCATCTCCGGCCTGTTCTTCGCCGGTCAGATCAACGGCACGACCGGTTACGAAGAGGCTGGCGCCCAGGGCCTGCTGGCCGGCGCGAACGCTGCGCTGCAGGCTCAGGGCAAGGAAGCCTGGTGCCCGCGCCGCGACGAGGCCTACATCGGCGTCCTCGTGGACGACCTGATCACCCTGGGTACCCAGGAGCCTTACCGCATGTTCACCTCGCGCGCTGAGTACCGGCTGATCCTGCGCGAGGACAACGCCGACTTGCGTCTGACCGAGAAAGGTCGCGAACTCGGCCTGGTAGATGACAAGCGCTGGGCCGCTTTCGAAACCAAACGTGAAGGCATTGCACGTGAAGAGCAGCGTCTGAAGAGCACTTGGGTTCGCCCGGGCACGCCGGAAGGCGATGCCATTTCCACGCGCTTTGGTACGCCTCTGGCCCATGAATACAACCTGCTCAACCTGCTGAGCCGGCCAGAGATCGACTACGTTGGCCTGGTGGCGGTAACCGGCGGTGGCGCCGAGGACCCTCAAGTCGCTGAGCAGGTCGAGATCAAGACCAAGTACGCCGGCTACATCGACCGCCAGCAGGACGAGATCGCCCGCTTGCGCGCCAGCGAGGACATCCGTCTTCCGGAAGACCTGGACTACGCCACCATTTCCGGCCTGTCCAAGGAGATCCAGCACAAGCTCGGCAGCAGCCGCCCGGAAACCCTGGGACAGGCTTCGCGGATTCCAGGCGTGACCCCGGCGGCGATCTCCCTGCTGTTGATCCATTTGAAGAAACGCGGCGCTGGCCGTCAGTTGGAGCAGAGCGCCTGATGTCTCTCGTCACCCAACGCCACGCTGACGAACTGTCCAGTGGGGCGAAACAACTTGCCGTCGAAGTCAGCCTGGAGAAGCAGGAACAGCTGCTTGCCTACCTGGCACTTCTGATCAAGTGGAACAAGGCCTACAACCTCACCGCCGTGCGCAATCCGGATGAGATGGTCTCGCGCCACCTGCTCGACAGCCTTAGCGTGGTGCCTTATGTCGCCGCGCTTGGGGATAACTGGCTGGACGTCGGCAGTGGCGGCGGCATGCCAGGCATCCCGCTGGCCATCCTGTTCCCCGAACGCCACTTCACCCTGCTGGATTCCAACGGCAAGAAAACGCGATTCCTCACCCAGGTGAAACTGGAACTGAAACTCGCCAACCTCGACGTGGTCCACAACCGGGTTGAAGCCTTCGCTCCAGAGCGTCCGTTCAGCGGTATCGTCTCCCGTGCATTCAGTTCGCTGGAGGATTTCAGCAACTGGACGCGCCATCTGGGCGATGGCGAAACCTCCTGGCTCGCCATGAAGGGGCTGCACCCCAATGATGAGCTGCAGGCACTGCCGGACGACTTCCGCGTCCAGTCCGCGCATCAGCTGGAGGTTCCCGGTTGCCAAGGTCAGCGCCATCTGCTGATACTGCGCCGCACGCTATGAGGGGGAAGGCAGCCATGGCCAAGGTATTCGCAATCGCCAATCAGAAAGGCGGGGTCGGCAAGACCACCACCTGTGTCAACCTGGCCGCATCGCTGGTCGCCACCAAGCGTCGCGTACTGCTGATCGACCTCGATCCACAGGGCAACGCCACCATGGGCAGCGGCGTCGACAAGCTCGCCCTGGATCACTCCATCTACGACGTACTGACCGGCGAGTGTGACCTCGCCACCGCCATGCAGTTCTCCGAGCATGGTGGCTACCAGCTGCTGCCGGCCAACCGCGACCTGACTGCCGCGGAAGTCGCCTTGCTGGATATGCCGAGCAAGGAGCACCGGCTACGCGAAGCCTTGGCGCCGATCCGCGAGAACTACGATTACATCCTCATCGACTGCCCGCCCTCGCTGTCGATGCTGACGATCAACGCCCTGGTCGCATCCGACGGCGTGATCATTCCCATGCAGTGCGAGTACTACGCGCTTGAAGGCCTGTCGGACCTGGTGAACAGCATCCAGCGCATCGGCCAGCTGCTGAACCCGAACCTGAAGATCGAAGGCCTGCTGCGCACCATGTACGACCCGCGTATCAGCCTGACCAACGACGTATCGGCGCAGCTCAAGGCGCACTTCGGCGACAAGCTCTACGACGCCGTCATTCCGCGTAACGTACGCCTGGCCGAGGCGCCCAGCTTCGGTATGCCCGCCCTGGTCTACGACAAGCAATCCCGTGGCGCCATCGCCTATCTGGCGCTGGCTGGCGAACTGGTCCGCCGCCAGCGCGCCAACGCCAAAACCGCTACCGCATAAGGAATCCGCATGGCCGCGAAAAAAAGAGGTCTGGGCCGTGGCTTGGACGCCCTCCTGGGCGGCAGTACAGTCGCCGCGCTTGAAGTAGAGGCCGTGAAGGCCGATACACGCGAGCTTCAATACCTGCCCCTGGACCTGATTCAGCGCGGCAAGTACCAGCCCCGCCGTGACATGGACCCCACCGCCCTGGAAGAACTGGCACAGTCCATCAGGGCCCAGGGCGTGATGCAGCCCATCGTGGTGCGTCCAGTCGGCGGCGGCCGCTACGAAATCATCGCGGGCGAACGCCGCTGGCGTGCCAGCCAGCAGGCCGGCCTGGAGAAGATCCCGGCGATGGTCCGTGAAGTACCGGACGAAGCTGCTATCGCCATGGCGCTGATCGAAAACATCCAGCGCGAGGACCTCAACCCCATCGAGGAAGCCATCGCCCTGCAGCGTCTGCAGCAGGAATTCCAGCTCACCCAGCAGCAAGTGGCCGAAGCCGTCGGCAAGTCGCGCGTCACCATCACCAACCTGTTGCGCCTGATCGGGCTGCCTGAAGAGATCAAGACGCTGCTGTCCCATGGCGATCTGGAAATGGGTCATGCCCGTGCATTGCTCGGGCTGCCGCTGGAGCGACAGGTCGAAGGGGCGCGACATGTTGTCGCACGAGGCCTCACCGTGCGCCAAACCGAGGCACTGGTCCGGCACTGGATGAGCAGCAAGGAAAAACCTGTCGAAGCGGTCAAGGCTGACCCGGATATCAGCCGGCTCGAACAGCGCCTGGCTGAGCGGCTGGGCGCTCCGGTGCAGATCAAGCATGGTCAGAAAGGCAAAGGCCAGCTCGTCATCCGCTACAACTCCCTCGACGAATTGCAAGGCGTTCTGGCTCACATTCGCTGAAACACTTGGTGCTGTAGCAACGGTCGGATTTCACTACCCGGCAGTTGAACGGGGTGGGTTGCCACCCTATACTCTGCGCGCAATTTTGTCGGCACAAAGTATGCCAAGTCGTTGATTCAAGCGGCCGACGCCAGAGGAACTGCTGCGATGGATACCCGCACGCCAAACCGCTTGCCCTTCCATCGAATGCCGGTTTTCCCGGTACTGCTGGCCCAACTGGTCGTGTTGCTGATCGCCGCTGTCGTTTTATGGCAGTGGCGTGGCGCGGTAGCTGGGTACTCTGGCTTGTGCGGCGGCCTGATCGCCTGGGTGCCGAACCTGTATTTCGCCCGCAAGGCGTTCCGTTACACCGGAGCCCGAGCAGCCCAGGCGATAGTCCGCTCTTTCTATGCGGGCGAGATGGGCAAGTTGATTCTGACGGCAGTGCTGTTTGCACTGACGTTTGCAGGAGTGAAACCCCTGGATGCGCCGGCGGTATTCGGCGTCTTCCTGCTGACCCAATCGGTCAGCTGGTTTGCGCCCCTGCTGATGAGAACAAGATTTTCGAAACCTTAGGGCGTTTGAGGCAAACATGGCAGAGCAAACCGCTTCGGGCTATATCCAGCATCACCTGCAGAACCTGACCTTCGGTCGTCTGCCGACTGGCGAGTGGGGCTTCGCCCACAGCGCTGAACAAGCCAAGGAAATGGGCTTCTGGGCCTTCCACGTGGACACCCTGGGCTGGTCCATCGGCCTCGGCCTCCTGTTCGTCCTGCTCTTCCGCATGGCGGCCAAGAAAGCGACCTCCGGCATTCCCGGCGGCCTGCAGAACCTGGTCGAAGTGATGATCGACTTCGTCGACTCCAGCGTGAAGGACACCTTCCACGGCCGTAACCCGCTGATCGCCCCCCTGGCTCTGACCATCTTCGTCTGGATTTTCCTGATGAACGCCGTCGACCTGGTGCCGGTGGACTGGATTCCGGTACTGGCTGCCAAGATCGCCGGTAACGAGCACCTGGCATTCCGCGCCGTTCCGACCACTGACCCGAACGCCACCCTGGGCATGTCCCTGTCGGTGTTCGCGCTGATCATCTTCTACAGCATCAAGGTCAAGGGTATCGGTGGCTTCCTCGGCGAGCTGACCCTGCATCCCTTCAGCAGCAAGAACATGCTGGTCCAGATCATCCTGATCCCGGTCAACTTCCTGCTCGAGTTCGTGACCCTGATCGCCAAGCCGATCTCCCTGGCACTGCGTCTGTTCGGCAACATGTACGCCGGCGAGCTGGTGTTCATCCTGATCGCCGTGATGTTCGGCGCAGGCATCCTGCTGCTGAGCGGCCTGGGTATCGCACTGCAGTGGGCGTGGGCTGTGTTCCACATCCTGATCATCACCCTGCAGGCCTTCATCTTCATGATGCTGACCATCGTCTACCTGTCGATGGCGCATGAGGACAACCATTAAGAACGTGAAACGCGCCGGATGACCTTCTCCCACCGGGAGAAGGTGCCCGAAGGGCGGATGAGGGTGTCTGCACGTTCGAGATGGTCCCGCGCCAACCGGCACGGGAAAGCCCGCAAGGGCAGTGGGAAAAAAACGATTTCGCTTTACCGCTTCACTTAAACCTTAACCAACACGACATAAAGTCGGGAGGAAAAATGGAAACTGTAGTAGGTCTGACCGCGATCGCCGTAGCTCTGCTGATTGGTCTGGGTGCCCTGGGTACCGCCATTGGCTTCGGTCTGCTGGGTGGCAAGTTCCTGGAAGGCGCTGCTCGCCAGCCGGAAATGGTTCCGATGCTGCAAGTTAAGATGTTCATCGTGGCCGGTCTGCTCGACGCCGTAACCATGATCGGCGTTGGTATTGCCCTGTTCTTCACCTTCGCTAACCCGTTCATTGCTCAGGTAGCCCAGTAATCCTCGATTTTCGAGGATTCGACTGACAACGAACGAGCGAGGTGTTGGCGTGAACATTAATGCAACCCTGATCGGCCAGTCCGTTGCGTTCTTCATCTTCGTACTGTTCTGCATGAAGTTCGTGTGGCCACCGGTCATCACTGCTCTGCGTGAACGTCAGAAGAAGATCGCTGATGGTCTGGACGCTGCCAACCGTGCGGCTCGTGACCTGGAGTTGGCCCATGAAAAAGTGGGTCAGCAACTGCGCGAAGCCAAAGGTCAGGCGGCAGAAATCATCGAGCAAGCCAAAAAGCGCGCTACCCAGATCGTCGACGAAGCTCGCGATCAGGCACGTGCTGAAGGCGAGCGCCTGAAAGCGCAAGCTCAGGCTGAGATCGAGCAGGAACTGAACAGCGTCAAAGACGCGCTGCGCGCCCAACTGGGTAGCCTGGCCGTTAATGGTGCCGAGAAGATCCTGGGTGCCACTATCGATCAAAACGCGCACGCGGAGCTGGTTAATAAACTGGCAGCCGAAATCTAAGCGAGGGCGATCATGGCAGAACTGACCACGCTGGCCCGACCTTACGCCAAGGCTGCTTTCGAGTACGCCCAGGCCCATCAGCAGCTGGCCGCTTGGTCGGCCATGCTAGGCCTGGCCGCTGCGGTGTCGCTGGACGACACCATGCAGCGAGTGCTCAAAGCCCCGCGTCTGACGAGCGCAGAGAAAGCCAACTCCTTCATTGAAGCGGTTGGCGACAAGTTCGACGCCCAGGCACAGAACTTCATCCATGTCGTTTCCGAGAACGGCCGCCTCGTGCTGCTGCCGGAAATCGCCGAACAGTTCGAGCTGTACAAGGCTGAGCAGGAAAAATCGGTGGATGTGGAAGTCACCAGTGCCTTCGCGTTGAGCGAAGAACAGCAAGACAAACTCGCCAAGGTTCTCAGCGCACGGCTCAGCCGGGAAGTGCGTCTGCACGCCGCGGAAGACTCCAGCCTTATTGGCGGTGTCGTGATCCGCGCCGGCGACCTGGTTATCGATGGCTCGGTTCGCGGCAAAATCGCGAAACTGGCCGAAGCGTTGAAATCTTGAGTTTGAAGGGGCAGCAGAGCAATGCAGCAACTCAATCCTTCCGAAATTAGTGAAATCATCAAGGGACGTATCGAGAAACTCGACGTCTCTTCCCAAGCCCGTAACGAAGGCACCATCGTCTCCGTTTCCGACGGCATCGTGCGCATCTACGGCCTGGCCGACGTGATGTACGGTGAAATGATCGAGTTCCCGGGCGGCGTCTACGGTATGGCGCTGAACCTGGAGCAAGACTCCGTTGGTGCCGTAATCCTGGGCAAATACCTCGGCCTGGCCGAAGGCATGAGCGCCAAGTGCACCGGCCGCATCCTGGAAGTCCCGGTTGGTCCGGAACTGCTGGGTCGCGTCGTTGACGCCCTGGGCAACCCCATCGACGGCAAAGGTCCGATCAACGCTGCTGCCACCGATGCGGTGGAAAAAGTAGCGCCGGGCGTGATCTGGCGTAAGTCGGTAGACCAGCCGGTACAGACCGGCTACAAAGCCGTTGACGCCATGATCCCGATCGGCCGTGGCCAGCGTGAGCTGATCATCGGCGACCGTCAGATTGGTAAGACCGCCCTGGCCGTCGACGCCATCATCAACCAGAAAGACAGCGGCATCCGCTGCGTTTACGTAGCCATCGGTCAGAAGCAATCGACCATCGCCAACGTAGTTCGCAAGCTGGAAGAGAACGGCGCCCTGGCCAACACCATCATCGTGGCCGCCAGCGCTTCCGAATCCCCTGCTCTGCAGTACATCGCTCCGTACTCTGGCTGCACCATGGGTGAATACTTCCGCGACCGCGGTGAAGACGCCCTGATCATCTATGATGACCTGTCCAAGCAGGCCGTAGCCTACCGCCAGATCTCCCTGCTGCTGCGCCGCCCACCGGGCCGCGAAGCCTACCCGGGCGACGTGTTCTATCTCCACAGCCGTCTGCTGGAGCGCGCTTCCCGCGTTTCCGAAGAGTACGTAGAGAAGTTCACCAACGGCGCTGTGAAAGGCAAGACCGGTTCCCTGACCGCCCTGCCGATCATCGAAACCCAGGCTGGTGACGTTTCCGCGTTCGTTCCGACCAACGTGATCTCCATCACCGACGGTCAGATCTTCCTGGAATCCGCCCTGTTCAACTCGGGTATCCGTCCGGCCGTCAACGCCGGTATCTCGGTATCCCGTGTGGGTGGCGCGGCCCAGACCAAGATCATCAAGAAGCTGTCTGGTGGTATTCGTACCGCCCTTGCCCAGTACCGTGAACTTGCTGCGTTCGCGCAGTTCGCTTCCGACCTGGACGAGGCTACTCGCAAACAGCTCGAGCATGGTCAGCGCGTTACCGAGCTGATGAAGCAGAAGCAGTATGCGCCCATGTCCATCGCCGACATGTCGCTGAGCCTGTACGCCGCCGAGCGTGGCTTCCTGCAGGACATCGAGCTCGCCAAGATCGGCGCCTTCGAACAAGCCTTGATCGCCTACTTCAACCGTGATCACGCCGCACTGCTGGCGAAGATCAACGAGAAGGGTGACTTCAACGACGAGATCGACGCCGGCATCAAGGCTGGTATCGAGAAGTTCAAGGCCACCCAAACCTGGTAAGCCGCAGCGGGGGGTCGAAAGGCCCCCCGCCTGCTAACCCGATAGGTGTTACATGGCAGGCGCAAAAGAGATTCGCAGCAAGATTGCGAGCATCAAAAGCACGCAGAAGATCACCAGCGCCATGGAAAAGGTGGCGGTCAGCAAGATGCGCAGGGCTCAACTGCGCATGGCTGCCAGCCGCCCCTACGCGGAGCGCATCCGCCAGGTGATCGGTCATTTGGCCAACGCGAACCCGGAATACCGCCATCCCTTCATGATCGAGCGTGAAGTCAAGCGCGTCGGTTACGTGGTGGTGAGCAGCGACCGTGGTTTGTGCGGCGGGTTGAACATCAACCTGTTCAAGGCTCTGGTCAAAGACATGGCGGGTTACCGCCAGGACGGCGTGGAGATCGACCTCTGCGTGATTGGTGGCAAGGGTGCGGCCTTCTTCCGCAACTACGGCGGTAACGTCGTTGCAGCCATCAGCCACCTTGGCGAGGAACCCTCGATCAACGACCTGATCGGCAGCGTCAAGGTCATGCTCGATGCATACCTGGATGGCCGTATCGATCGCCTGTTCGTGGTCTCCAACAAGTTCGTCAACACCATGACGCAGAAGCCGACCGTGGACCAACTGGTTCCGCTGGTGGCCGACCCGGATCAAGAGTTGAAGCATCACTGGGACTACCTCTACGAACCCGATGCCAAGGAGATCCTCGAAGGTCTTCTGGTGCGCTACGTGGAGTCCCAGGTGTATCAGGCCGTGGTAGAGAACAACGCCTGCGAGCAGGCGGCACGGATGATCGCGATGAAGAACGCTACCGACAACGCCGGTGACCTGATCAGCAACCTCCAGCTGATCTACAACAAGGCGCGTCAGGCAGCGATCACTCAAGAGATTTCGGAAATCGTCGGCGGCGCTGCCGCGGTTTAAGACCGGTTCATATATTTAGAGGAACCAGATATGAGTAGCGGACGTATCGTTCAAATCATCGGCGCCGTTATCGACGTGGAATTCCCGCGTGATCAGGTGCCGAACGTCTACGACGCGCTGAATGTCAGCGGCGTCGAAACCACCCTGGAAGTTCAGCAGCAGCTGGGCGACGGCGTGGTTCGTTCCATCGCAATGGGTTCGACCGAAGGCCTCAAGCGTGGCCTGGGCGTCACCAACACTGGCAAGGCCATTGCCGTCCCGGTCGGTAAAGCGACCCTGGGCCGCATCATGGACGTGCTGGGCAACCCCATCGACGAAGCCGGCCCCATCGGCGAAGAAGAGCGCTGGGTTATCCACCGCGACGCTCCGTCCTATGCCGAGCAGGCGGGCGGCAACGAGCTGCTGGAAACCGGCATCAAGGTAATCGACCTGGTCTGCCCCTTCGCCAAAGGCGGTAAGGTCGGCTTGTTCGGTGGCGCCGGTGTAGGCAAGACCGTAAACATGATGGAACTGATCCGTAACATCGCGATCGAGCACAGCGGTTACTCTGTGTTCGCCGGCGTGGGTGAGCGTACTCGTGAGGGTAACGACTTCTACCACGAGATGAAGGATTCCAACGTTCTGGACAAAGTGGCCCTGGTATACGGCCAGATGAACGAGCCGCCGGGCAACCGTTTGCGCGTTGCACTGACCGGCCTGACCATGGCCGAGAAGTTCCGTGACGAAGGCCGCGACGTTCTGCTGTTCGTCGACAACATCTACCGTTACACCCTGGCCGGTACCGAAGTATCCGCGCTGCTGGGTCGTATGCCGTCCGCTGTGGGTTACCAGCCGACCCTGGCCGAGGAAATGGGCGTTCTGCAGGAGCGCATCACCTCCACCAAGACCGGCTCGATCACCTCCATCCAGGCCGTATACGTTCCTGCGGACGACCTGACCGACCCGTCCCCGGCGACCACCTTCGCCCACCTGGACGCCACCGTCGTACTGTCCCGTGACATCGCGTCCCTGGGTATCTACCCGGCCGTTGACCCGCTGGACTCGACCTCCCGCCAGCTGGACCCGCTGGTGATCGGTCAGGACCACTACGAGACCGCTCGTGGCGTCCAGTACGTTCTGCAGCGTTACAAGGAACTGAAGGACATCATCGCGATCCTGGGTATGGACGAACTGTCCGAAGCGGACAAGCAGCTCGTTAACCGTGCTCGTAAGATCCAGCGCTTCCTGTCCCAGCCGTTCTTCGTGGCCGAAGTCTTCACCGGTTCCCCGGGTAAGTACGTGTCGCTGAAGGACACCATCGCTGGCTTCAAAGGCATCCTCAACGGTGACTACGACCACCTGCCCGAGCAGGCGTTCTACATGGTCGGCGGCATCGAAGAAGCCATCGAGAAAGCGAAGAAACTGTAACCCCCTGAGCGCCCGGCAACGGGCGCTTACGTGAGGCAAGCGTATGGCTATTACTGTCCATTGCGATATCGTCAGCGCCGAAGCGGAGATCTTCTCCGGTCTGGTGGAGATGGTGATTGCGCACGGCAACCTCGGCGATCTGGGTATCGCGCCGGGCCACGCCCCGCTGATCACTGACCTCAAGCCGGGCCCCATCCGCCTGGTCAAGCAGGGTGGTGAGGAGGAGGTGTATTACATCTCCGGTGGTTTCCTCGAGGTCCAGCCGAACATGGTGAAGGTTCTTGCCGACACCGTGCTACGCGCCAGCGACCTGGACGAAGCTGCTGCTCAGGAGTCCCTCAAGGCTGCTGAGAAGGCCCTGCACGAGAAGGGCGCGGAGTTCGACTACTCGGCCGCTGCTGCTCGACTGGCCGAGGCCGCAGCCCAGCTGCGCACCGTCCAGCAGATCCGCAAGAAGTTCGGCGGCTGATCCACCGCACTTCATTGCAGAGAGGTAAAAGGGTAGCCTTGGCTACCCTTTTTCTTTTCCGGCATTCCGGTTTTCGCTTACCAGCCTGATTCGGTGATTCCCTCCATGTCCCTCGATATCGTCATCCTCGCCGCCGGCCAGGGCACGCGCATGCGTTCGGCCCTGCCCAAGGTCCTGCACCCGGTGGCCGGCAAGGCCATGCTCGGCCACGTCATCGACACCGCCCGCAAGCTCCAGCCCCAAGGCATCCACGTAGTCATCGGCCATGGCGCCGAGACCGTACGCGAGCGGCTGGCAGCAGACGACCTGAACTTCGTCCTCCAGGCCGAACAACTGGGTACGGGCCACGCTGTCGCCCAGGCCCTGCCGCAGTTGTCCGCCGAGCGCGTGCTGATTCTTTACGGGGATGTGCCGCTGATCGAACTTGAAACCCTGCAGCGCCTGCTGGAAAAGGTGCGGGACGACCAGCTTGCCCTGCTTACCGTCGAGCTGGATGACCCCACCGGTTATGGCCGCATTGTTCGCGACGCTGCCGGCGTGGTGAAGGCCATCGTCGAGCACAAGGACGCTACCACCGAACAGCGCGCCATTCGCGAAGGCAACACCGGCATCCTCGCGGTGCCTGGAAAGCACCTGGCCGATTGGCTGGGCCGTCTATCCAACAACAACGCACAGGGCGAGTACTACCTGACCGACGTCATCGCCATGGCCGTCGCCGACGGCCTGGTAGTGGCCACCGAGCACCCTCATGACGCCATGGAAGTGCAGGGTGCCAACGACCGCATCCAGCTCTCCGAACTGGAGCGCCACTACCAGAAGCGCGCTGCCCGCCGCCTGATGGCCCAGGGCGTGACCCTGCTGGACCCGGCGCGTTTCGATCTGCGTGGGGAAGCCACCGTGGGCCGCGACGTTCTGATCGACGTGAATGTCATCCTCGAAGGTACTGTCGTGATCGAGGACGGTGTGCAGATCGGCCCCAACTGCGTCATCAAGGACACCACCCTGCGCCGTGGCGCGGTGGTCAAGGCCAACAGCCATCTGGAAGGTGCCGAGTTGGGTGAGGGTGCCGATTGCGGTCCGTTCGCCCGCTTGCGTCCCGGCGCGGTGCTGGGGGCCAAGGCCCATGTGGGCAACTTCGTTGAACTGAAGAACGCCGTTATGGGTGAGGGCGCCAAGGCCGGTCACCTGGCTTACCTGGGCGACGCCGAGATCGGCGCGCGGACCAACATCGGCGCTGGTACCATCACCTGCAACTATGACGGCGCCAACAAGTTCCGCACCGTAATGGGCGAGGATGTCTTCATCGGTTCCAACAGCTCCCTGGTGGCCCCGGTCACCCTGGGCGATGGCGCCACCACGGGTGCCGGCTCCACCATCACCCAGGATGTGCCAGCCAACAGTCTGGCCGTCGGCCGCGCCAAGCAGCGCAACATCGAAGGCTGGAAGCGCCCGCTGAAAATCAAGAAGTAAGGTTGCGGAAAACCTGGGTTGTGGATAACTCATGAACCATACGAAAAAGGCGGCTAAGGCCGCCTTTTGTCGTTTTCGGGGTTGACGCAAAAGCTTCGTTAGGTTTTGATTCGCGCCATTATCTTTCGAAACGAAACTTTCGTTGATGACGAAACGCAATACTCCTCAACGCCGCCACGCGATCCTCGCCCTGCTCGACGAGCAGGGCGAGGTGAGTGTCGACGAGTTGGCCAAAGCCTTCGCCACTTCCGAAGTGACCATCCGCAAGGATCTCACTGCCCTCGAGAAGAACGGCTTGCTGCTGCGTCGCTACGGCGGTGCTGTGCCCATGCCGCAGGAGCTGATCGGCGAAGGTAACCAGCCGGTGTCGTCCTACAAGCTCGCCATCGCCCGCGCGGCCGTCGGCTGTATACGCGAGCACGCGCGCATCATCATCGACAGTGGCAGCACCACTGCGGCGATGATTCCGGAACTCGGACACAAGCCCGGCCTGGTGGTCATGACCAACTCCCTGAGCGTCGCCAACGCCCTGCGCGAGCAGGAGCACGAGCCGGTCCTGCTGATGACCGGAGGTACCTGGGACCCGCACTCGGAGTCCTTCCAGGGCCAGGTGGCTGAACAGGTCCTGCGTTCCTACGATTTCGACCAGCTGTTCATCGGTGCCGATGGCATCGACCTGCAGCGTGGCACCACCACCTTCAATGAACTGTTGGGCCTCTCGCGGGTCATGGCCGAAGTGGCCCGCGAAGTGATCGTCATGGCCGAGTCCGACAAGGTTGGGCGGCGCATTCCCAATCTGGAGCTGCCCTGGAGCAGCATCCACACCCTGATTACCGATGAGCGCCTTTCTGCCGAAGCGCGTGAACAGATAGCTGCGCGCGGGATCAGGTTGATCTGCGCGCGCATTGATTGAGAGAGGAGAACAGCCATGTGTGGCATCGTTGGCGCAATCGCCGAGCGCAATATCACCCCAATCCTGGTCGAAGGCCTGAAGCGCCTTGAATACCGTGGCTATGACAGCGCCGGTGTGGCCGTCTTCACCAACGACGGCCAACTGGACCGCCGCCGCCGCGTGGGCAAGGTTGCCGAGCTGGAGCAGGCTCTGGCCGAACAGCCGCTGATCGGTCGCCTGGGCATCGCCCACACCCGCTGGGCCACCCACGGTGCACCCAGCGAGCGCAATGCCCACCCGCATTTCTCCACTCACCAACTGGCCGTGGTGCACAACGGCATTATCGAGAACTACGAAGCCCTGCGTGAGCAACTCAAGGACCTCGGTTACGTCTTCACTTCGGACACCGATACCGAAGTCATCGTGCACCTGCTTCATCACAAGCTGAAGACCATTCCTGACCTGGCCGATGCGCTGAAGGCGGCGGTGCCGGAATTGCACGGTGCTTATGGCCTGGCTGTGATCAGCGCCAGCCAGCCGGATCGCCTGCTCGCGGCTCGCAGTGGCAGCCCGCTGGTGATCGGCCTGGGCCTGGGCGAGAACTT
This sequence comes from Pseudomonas sp. TCU-HL1, assembly GCF_001708505.1. NCBI lineage: Bacteria > Pseudomonadati > Pseudomonadota > Gammaproteobacteria > Pseudomonadales > Pseudomonadaceae > Pseudomonas > Pseudomonas sp. TCU-HL1. Next base: position 6,224,534 of record NZ_CP015992.1, on the reverse strand, counting down.
CCTCGCCTCCGACCAGCTCGCCCTGCGTCAGGTCACCGACCGCTTCATCTATCTGGAAGAGGGCGACATCGCCGAAATCCGCCGCGACAGCGTGCAGATCTGGGATCAGCAGGGCCGCGCTGTGCAGCGTGAGCAGGTTCAGTACCACGAAGGCGCCGAAGCCGCCGACAAGGGCGAGTTCCGCCATTTCATGCTCAAGGAAGTCCATGAGCAGCCCAAGGTGGTGCAACGCGCCCTGGAAGGCCGCCTGGGCGCCGACCATGTGCTGGTCAACGCGTTCGGCCCACGCGCCGCCGAACTCTTCGCCAAGGTGCGCAATGTGCAGATCGTGGCCTGCGGTACCAGCTACCACGCCGGCATGGTCGCCCGTTACTGGCTGGAAGGTCTGGCCGGCATCCCTTGCCAGATCGAAGTGGCCAGCGAGTTCCGATACCGCAAGGTGGTGGTGCAGCCGGATACCCTGTTCGTCACCATCTCCCAGTCCGGCGAGACCGCCGACACCCTGGCCGCCCTGCGTAACGCCAAGGAGTTTTCCAGAGGAGAACGGGGTTACCTGGCCAGCCTGGCTATCTGCAACGTCGGCACCAGCTCTCTGGTGCGCGAATCCGACCTGACCCTGCTGACCCAGGCCGGTCCAGAGATTGGCGTGGCGTCCACCAAGGCGTTCACCACCCAGCTTGTTGGCCTGATGCTGCTGACCCTGTCCTTGGGCCAGGTACGCGGCACCCTGGAAGCGGGCGTGGAAGCTGGTCTGGTGGAAGAGCTGCGCCGCCTGCCAACTCGCCTGGGTGAGGCCTTGGCAATGGACAAGACCATCGAGAAGGTCGCCGAGTTGTTCGCCGAGAAGCACCACACCCTGTTCCTCGGCCGTGGCGCCCAGTACCCGGTGGCAATGGAAGGTTCGCTCAAGCTCAAGGAAATCTCCTACATCCACGCTGAGGCCTACCCTGCCGGTGAGCTCAAGCACGGGCCGCTGGCCCTGGTGGACAGCGACATGCCGGTGGTGACCGTGGCGCCGAACAACGAGCTGGTCGAGAAGCTCAAGTCCAACCTGCAGGAAGTACGTGCCCGCGGTGGTGAGCTGATAGTCTTCGCTGACCGTGAGGCCGGGATCGACAATGGCGAGGGTACCCATGTGGTGGCGATGCCGCACATCGACGACGCTCTGGCGCCGATCCTCTACACCATTCCGCTGCAGCTGCTGTCCTACTACGTTGCCGTGCTCAAAGGCACTGATGTCGATCAGCCGCGAAACCTCGCGAAGTCTGTAACTGTCGAATAATTAGGCACTTCGAGCTGAAAAAGCCCGGTTCGCCGGGCTTTTTGTTATCCAGATTATTGGCGGCTATCAACTCGATCGCCTGACAACGGCCCAAGGTGGTCTACCTTTCCAGTGTTCTTGGTAAAGGAGGAGTTCCCATGCTTGCGCAACTTCCACCGGTCCTGCGCGACCTGAAACTGCCGTTACGCCTGCAGCTTTGGGACGGCAAGGAAATCGATCTCGGCCCGAATCCGACCGTGACCATGACGGTGAAGGACCCCAGTGCGGTTTCCCTACTGACCCGGCCGAGCCTCGGCACGCTGGGGGCCGCTTACGTGGAAGGGCGCTTGGAGCTGGCTGGGCCGATCCTAGAGGTGATCCGGATAGGCGATGCACTGAGCGAGGCGCTGGTCGGTGAGGAGGATGAGACGACGCCCGCGCGCGGGTTCCACGACAAAGCTACCGATGCCGCAGCCATCTCCTATCACTATGACCTGTCCAACGACTTCTACGCCCTCTGGCTCGACCGCGAGATGGTCTACTCCTGTGCCTATTTCCCCACCGGCACCGAGGACCTCTACAGCGCCCAGCAGGCCAAGCTGCATCACCTCTGCCGCAAGCTTCGTCTCAAGGCTGGCGAGTACCTGCTGGATGTGGGGTGCGGCTGGGGCGGTTTGGCGCGCTTCGCGGCCCGGGAATACGGCGTGAAGGTGTTTGGCATCACCCTGAGCCGTGAGCAGCTGGCACTGGGCCGTAAGCGGGTCAAGGCCGACCGGCTGAGCGACCAGGTCCAGCTGGAACTGCTGGACTACCGCGACCTGCCCCAGGACGGCCGCTTCGATAAGGTGGTCAGTGTCGGCATGTTCGAGCACGTCGGTCACGCCAACCTGCCGGTGTATTGTGAGCGCCTGTTCGGCGCGGTACGCGATGGTGGGCTGGTCATGAACCATGGCATCACCGCCCGGCATCCGGACGGCCGTCCGGTGGGACGCGGTGCTGGCGACTTCATCAACCGCTACGTCTTCCCCCATGGCGAGCTGCCGCACCTGTCCACCATGGTGGCCGAGCTGAGCCTGGCCGGCATGGAGGTGGTGGATGTGGAAAGCCTGCGGTTGCATTACGCGCGCACCCTGGAAATCTGGAGCGCCAACCTGGAGGCCAACCTCGCCAAGGCGGCCAGGCTGGTGCCGGAACAGGCCCTGCGCATCTGGCGGCTGTACCTGGCGGGTTGCTCCCATGCCTTCCAGAAGGGCTGGATCAACCTGCATCAGATTCTTGCGACCAAACCCCATGCCAGCGGCTCCCATGAATTACCGTGGAGTCGCGGGGATATCTACTCCGCCGAGTAGTTCCAGCGGTACTCGGCAACGGCGTCGTGCGCGTGGAGGCTTTCCGCGTGCACGACGCGCAACCGGAAGCCCGTCAGCCAATCCTGCCCCTGCAAGGCGTCGCTCAGGCGCCTTGCAGCATCTTCGCAAAACATCAGGTTCTGGCCATTCGCCAGGGCGAAGGCCTGTTCGTCCGCACGCTTTACCGCCGTTTGCACCGCAGTGCCCAGGGCCTGCTCCGCCAAGTCGGCCAGCCGGCGCAGCGGGATATCCTCACCCGCGCCCAGGCGCACCCAGAGTTGTGCGCTGCTGCGTTGACTGTGTGGCGTAGCGACGATGCCCTGGCTGCCTCCCAGCCATGTCAGCACCTGCTCCAGTTCCAGTGGCCGGTTGGCGAAGTCCTCGCTGAAGCGTTGCTGGATCAGTTGCCGAGCGAGGGCGGCGGAGCACGGACAGGTGGACGAATAGGCCAGCTCAAGATGAAGTTCCACGTGAAACCCCCATCGATCCTTGCGTGCGCTGACCTCGAAGGGATATGCCTTCCATCCGGCCAGGGGGCTTACCAAGGCTGGCCGCTTCAACAAGGCCTTGCCCTGAAGCCGGATGCTGGCGCGAGTGGAGAGGCCCAGGTGGCTATCGAGGAAGCGCGCCAGTACTCGGCGTAGTGCACCCGTGGTCAGCTCCTCCCGTTCCAGTGCCTCCAGTGCCAGGTACAGCCGCGACATGTGAATGCCTCGGGCGCCGGCGTCATCCAGGCTTACACCCGCATCGGCATGGGCGGTGATGCACCGGCCTTCCAGGATCAGCGGTAGGGCGACGCCGCACATGCCGACCCAGTCCAGCGGCAGCGTCGGCGATGTGGTTTGGGCGGCGATATCCGGAAGGGTGATGGCGTTCATCGGTCTGCTCTTGAAATTGAGTGCTTAAGTTATGTTATAACAATAAAGACATCGAATGAATGCCACCATGCCAGACACCCTGCTCAACCGCGAGGCGCTGCTCGCCCAACCTGATGACGCCTACATGGGCGATGCCCAGCGGGCGTTCTTCCACGACTTGCTGATGCGCGAGCGGGAAGCGCTTTGCCAACGCATCGACTCTGAGTTAGGCGCGCTGCGTGAGGTCGAGCCGGTCAGCGATGAAATTGACCTGGCCAGCCGTGAGGAACAGCGCCTGTGGCAACTGCGCCTGCTGGAGCGCGAGAAGCGCCTGCTGGACAAGATTGACGACGCCCTGGAGCGGCTGGCCTGCGGCGAGTACGGCTGGTGCGAAGAGAGTGGCGAGCCTATTGGCCTGCGCCGCCTGCTGTTGCGCCCCACCGCGACGCTCTGCCTTGAAGCCAAGCAGCGCCAGGAACAACGAGAGCGCCACCAGCGCCACGCCTGAAAGGACACCCACCATGGACCAACGCCTACCCGTTACCCTACTGTCCGGCTTCCTCGGCGCCGGCAAGAGCACGCTGCTCAACCATGTGCTGAAGAACCGCGACCAACTGCGCGTGGCTGTGATCGTCAACGACATGAGTGAAATCAACATCGACGCCAGCGAGGTGCAACGCGACGTGAGCCTGAACCGCGCCGAGGAGCGCCTGGTTGAGATGAGCAACGGCTGCATCTGCTGCACGCTGCGCGAAGACCTGTTGGAAGAGGTCAGCCGTCTGGCGCGCGAAGGGAGTTTCGATTACCTGCTGATCGAGTCCACCGGTATCTCCGAGCCGCTGCCGGTGGCCGAGACCTTCACCTTCCGTGACGAACACGGGCAGAGCCTCTGTGACGTGGCGCGTCTCGATACGCTGGTCACGGTGGTCGATGGAGTGAACTTCCTGCGTGATTACCAGGCTGCGGAAAGCCTGGCCAGCCACGGCGAGAGCCTGGGCATGGACGATGAGCGTTCGATCAGCGACCTGCTGATCGAGCAGGTGGAGTTTGCCGATGTGCTCCTGATCAGCAAGGTCGACCTCATCTCCAGCACTGAACGCGACGAGCTGATGGCCATCCTGCAGCGGCTCAACCCCGAGGCCGACGTGCTGCCGATGGTGATGGGGCAGGTCGATCTGAAACGCTTGCTCGACACCCACCGCTTCGACTTCGACCGCGCCGCACAGGCGCCGGGCTGGCTCAAGGAACTACGTGGCGAGCATGTACCCGAGACCGAGGCGTACGGCATCGCCTCGACGGCCTACCGCGCGCGGCGGCCCTTCCATCCGCAGCGCTTCTTCCGCTTCCTCAATCGCGAGTGGCTCAACGGCCGCCTGCTGCGCTCCAAGGGCTTCTTCTGGTTGGCCAGCCGCTACCGTGAGGCGGGCAGTTGGTCCCAGGCCGGCGGGCTGATGCACCATGGCCTGGCCGGACACTGGTGGCGCTTCGTGCCCCGCGAGCGCTGGCCAGAGGATCAGGACGGACTGCAGGCCGTTCTCCAGCACTGGACCGCCGAGGTTGGCGATTGCCGTCAGGAACTGGTGTTCATCGGCCAGGGCATCGACTTCGCGCGCCTGCGTGCCGAACTGGACGCCTGCCTGCTGGATGACGATGAGATGGCCGAAGGACCCGAACGCTGGTCCCTCCTACCCGACCCCTTCGGTCCCTGGCACAACGAGGAGGCCGCCTGATGCTGGCGCGGCAGTGGTTGCTACCTCCCCGCCAGGTACTGGGGGAGAGCCCGGACATCCTCAGCGAAGCGTTGCGGGACGAGGTCAATCTCGCGGTCTGGCAGCGCCGCCTGCCCCTGCATGTGCAAGGCTTCGCCAATAGTCTGCTGGGCCTGGGCGATGCTCTGGCCGAGTCCCTGACACTGGAGCTGGGCGCTACCGATGCCGAACCCGACCTCAGTGGCCTGGCTGCCCGCTTCGCTGATCTGGAGGGTTATCAGGGATTCGTTGCCGACGTTGGCTGGCTGGTGCGGGCCTTTGCCTGCCTGCTCGATGCCCGACGTGTCGGCCTGCGCCTGCGTCGCCTGGACAAGGCCATGTGCCCGCGTTTTCACGTCGACCATGTACCGCTGCGGTTGATCACCACGTACTCCGGGGTCGGGAGCCAATGGCTGCAGGAAGACGAGATGCCGCGCTCACGCCTTGGCGATCCATCCGAGGAACCCCTGCAGGTTGTGGATAACCAGCAGCTGGCGGCGGGGCATGTGGCGTTGTTCAAGGGGGAGAAGTGGCTAGGCAACGAAGGTCGTGGAATTATCCACAGATCGCCGCAGCCGGCGCCGGGTGAGAGCAGGCTTTTGCTCACGCTGGATTGGTTGGGGTAGGCGGCGCGATTTGAGGCCCCCCAACGAGGCTCAGGAGCGGTCTTTTTCCCACTTGCCCTGGCTTTGCGTCTCGCAGAAGGGTTTCAGGTAGCGCGCGTCACTGGCCACGCCGTAGTAGTGGATGTCCTGGCGATAGGGCTGGTTGCTCACCTTCGCATCGCGGCAGACGCCGAAAGCACCGACAGGGCAGTTATCCACAAAGCTCACTTCCACTTTCTGGCCCTTTATCTCCGGCTTGCAGAAGCCGTCACGGAAGAGCTGCTTAGGGATGCTACGGTTTTCCTGGCAGAGCTTCACATCCAGCCCGTCGCCCTGGCTGTGCACCACGCAGGCTTCCGCGTGGACGTCGACGGACAGCAACAGTAGCAAGGGCAGCAACCAGGCACGCATCGGAGGACTTCCAGGCAATGAAGGCCGCGACTCTAGCACGGCGCTTTCTAAGACGTGTGTGAAGCAGCACCATAGGAAGATGCTCACACATATCCCTACCCATCTCATTGCCGGCCCCCTGGGGGCCGGCAAGACCAGCCTGATCCGTCAGTTGCTGGCGCAGCGGCCCGCCTTTGAGCGCTGGGCGGTATTGATCAACGAGTTTGGCCAGATTGGTCTGGACGCGGCACTGCTGACGCGTGACGACGACGGCATCGCACTTGCGGAAGTGGCAGGCGGCTGTGTCTGTTGCGTCAACGGCGCGCCGTTCCAGGTCGGCCTAGCCCGGCTACTGCGCAAGTCACGCCCGGACCGGCTACTGATCGAGCCTTCCGGACTCGGACACCCCGTCGAGCTACTGCGACAGCTACGCGAAGCCCCTTGGGAGGGCGTTCTGGCGCTACAGCCGAGCGTCGTGGTGCTGGACGCGGCGGCGCTGGCTGCGGGCCAACCCCTACCGGACAGCCAGCGAGAGGCGCTTCTGGATGCTGGCCTGGTGCTACTGAACAAGGCCGAAAACCTGGATTCGGCCGCCTGTGAACAACTTTCCGCGAAACTACCCCCTGTACCTATCCTGTGGACGACACACGGGCGGCTAGATATCCAGGAGCTTCCAGGCATTCATGCACACGCTGGAAAACCTGTTGGTATCAGCGAGTTACCAACAGGTGTGGATAAACCCCATGTTTTGTGGAGGAATCAGGGCGAACCGATCTGCCAGATCCAGGCCAGTGCCGACGGCTGGAGCATCGGTTGGCGCTGGCATCCGAGCCAGCAGTTCGAGCTGATGCGCGTGCAGCAATGGCTCACCAACCTGCCCTGGCGCCGCGCCAAGCTGGTGTTGCAAACCAATGCTGGCTGGCTTTCCGGCAACGCCCTGGATGGCGCGCCGATCCACTGGCAGGCCAGTGAATGGCGCAAAGATTCGCGCCTGGAGCTGATCTTTGCCGGGCCTCAGGACGAGGCGGCGCTGAAGGCGGGCATGGCGGCGTGCCGGTTGGAGGAGGAGGCTTAGGATCGCGCCGGACGGCGTTGCGGGCAGAGCCCGCTCTTACGCCAGTTCGCGCGGTTGGGGCACGCGGCGTGAACCCGCAATCGGTGCGCATGGCGCACCCTACTGGAGAGGTGTCGAAGTAGGGTGCGCTGTGTGTTCAGCCGGGCATTCCGCCACCAATGAAAACGGGCCCCGAAGGGCCCGTCTCGTGTCGATCCGGATGAGGGATCAGTCCTGGTTCATCCGCGAGTGGGTGCGGGTGTCCTTCATGAATACGTACACCAGTAGCGAGCAGGCGATGCAGGCGGTGACGTACCAGTAGAAGCCGCTTTCCATGCCGATGCTCTTGAACCACAGGGCCACGTACTCGGCGGTGCCGCCGAAGATGGAAACGGTCAGTGCGTACGGCAGGCCTACGCCCAGGGCGCGGATCTCGGTGGGGAAGAGTTCGGCCTTCACCACGGCGTTGATCGAGGTGTAGCCGCTGACGATGATCAGCGCCGCCATGATCAGGAAGAACGCGCCCCACCAGGTCTCGATGGTGTGCAGGGTGCTGAGGATTGGGTAGGTGAACAGGGTGCCCAGCACGCCGAAGGCGATCAGGATCGGGCGACGGCCGATCTTGTCGGAAAGCCCGCCGACGATGGGCTGCAGCAGCATGAAGAGGAACAGCGTGGCGGCCGAGATCATGGTCGAGTCGTCCTTGCTCATGCCCACGGTGTTCACCAGGTACTTCTGCATGTAAGTGGTGTAGGTGTAGAAGGCCAGGGTGCCGCCCATGGTCAGGCCGATCACGGTCAGCACTTCCTTGGGATGGCGCATCAGGGTGCGCAGCAGGCTTTCCTTCGGCTTGTCCTTCTTCTTGGTGAAGGACTCGGTCTCTTCCATGCCGCGACGCAGGAACATGGCCACGACCGCGCACAGGGCGCCGATGAAGAAGGGCACGCGCCAGCCCCAGCTTTCCAGCTGTTCAGTGGTCAGGGTCTGCTGGAGGATGATCAGCACCGCCAGGGCGATGAGCTGGCCGGAGATCAGGGTCACGTACTGGAAGCTGGAGAAGAAGCCGCGTTGCTCCTTGGTCGCCATCTCCGACAGGTAGGTGGCCGAGGTGCCGTATTCACCGCCTACCGAGAGGCCCTGCAACAGGCGCGCGACGACCAGCAGGATCGGTGCGGCGACGCCGATGGTTTCATAGCTCGGGGTCAGGGCGATGATCAGCGAGCCGAAGCACATCAGCAGCACCGAGGCCAGCAGGGCGGCCTTGCGGCCCTTGCGGTCGGCGTAGATACCCATCAGCCAGCCACCGATCGGGCGCATCAGGAAGCCCACGGCGAAGATCGCGGCGGTGTTGAGCAACTGGGCGGTCATGTCGCCCTGGGGGAAGAAGGCTTTGGCGAAGTACAGCGAGAAGGCGGCGTACACGTACCAGTCGTACCACTCGACCAGGTTGCCCACCGAGCCACTGAAAATCGATTTGATGCGTTGCGATGTCGTGCGGGGTTCTGCAGAGGCAGCCAGGGTGCTGGAGTTATCCATCATCGTTCCTCGACGCGTAGTTGTTGTTGTGGGCGCTGACCGAAGCCGCGCCAGTGCGCCAGGCACATAGCAGGAGCTGTGCCAGGGGAGGAAAGGCCCGGAATAGAGAGGTTTCAGTGGATTCAGGCGAGGTTCATGCGCGGAAACCTGCCGATGCCCCTGGGGTGATGAGCAAGATTCCGCCGATCGCGAAGGCACCGGTGTGGCCGCATCCTTGTAGGGGCGATTTCAATCGCCAAGCGGACCGCAGGTTCGCCCTTTGAGCTGTCAGAGGGCTGCGATGCCGCCCTTGGCGAATGAATTCGCCCCTTCTATGAAGATCTCGGTGTCAAGGCCTGTTCCTCCGATTCATGACTTGGGGCACGCATCAAGGCAGCGGGGCATGCTGCTCGTGAGACCTAGCGTCTCACCACCTTCTATCCGCTGGTCACGAGGACCAACACGATCCTGCTTGCGCGTTGCGCTCAGGCATACCCCTTTGCACCACACCCTTTCTACAAGATCGGTCATCGCGCTGATGACCCGGGCGAATTACGGGCGTGTTGACTGCGTAACTCTTTCGTCGCGGCTCGCTGGCTGAGTGGTGGTGTCAGGGCACGGCTTTCAGTGTTGCACCCGCCGGCAGCTCACCGCGCTCCAGGTAGCGCCACAAGGCGATCACCAGGCGTCGCGCCAGGGCCACGATCGCTACCCGTCGACTGCGACGGCAATCACCGCCGGCCTTCTTGGCGAACCAGTGGCTGAGGGCGCTGTTCGGCTGGTAGTGCAGCCATAGCCAGGCCTGTTCGACCAGCAGCGCGCGGACCCGGGGATTACCCTGCTTGCTGATGCCCTGGTCGACCCGCAGCGTGCCGCTGTCGTAGGGCGAGGGCACCAGGCCAACGCAGGCCCCCAACTGACGGCGGTTGCGAAACTGCCGCCAGAACAGCTCGAGTACCAGTTGCCGGGCGCCGACGGTGCCGATGCCGCGCAACTGGCTCAGTCGCGCCACTTGTTCGGCCTGGCGGGTGCCGAAGCGCTGCGCGTGTTCGTGCTCCAGCCGCCGCAGCTGGGTCCGGGCCTCCTGCCAGCGTTGCAGCTCCCGCTGCAGGCGGGCCTGCAGCGCCGCCCCCAGCGCCTGGCCAGCCCAGTCCTGCAGCGTGCCCTCGGCCAGTTGTTGGCGGCCGGCACGATCCAGCCGGGTCCAGCAGCCCACCGTCGCCAGCAGCTTCTCGATCCGGTTGCGGTGCTGCTGCAGCTCGCGCTGCAACTGCTGGCGCTCGCGCCCCCAGTGCCGGCGATCCTCGTCCTCGACGCTGGGCGGGCACACCACCTGAAAACGCCGCTGCTCGCCACGCAGCCAGGCCAGCAGGGCCTCCACCAGGCGCAAGGCGTCCAGCCGGTCAGTCTTGGCCAGACGCCTCCGCCGCGCCATCAGCAGGCTCGCTGGATCGATCACCAGGACCTCCAGCGCACGCGCCTGCAAGGCGCGCTGTAGCCAGAAGCCATCCTGGCCCGCTTCATACACCACGACCACTCTGGCGGACGCTGGCAACGCCCAGAGCGCGCGCGTCTCCGCGATCGTTTGCACCACCTGCTCCAGGCGCGCCAGGGGTTGCGGTGCGTCGACTGTCTTCAGCCGGGGGGCGCGCCGGGCATCACTCAGCGCCACTTTCCAACTGGCCCTGGCCAACTCCAGCGCCACTGCCAAGACCGGTTCGTTCGCACTATGCTGTTCAACGTAGGCCGTTCGCATGTCGATTCCTCCTCTGGGCCAAACCTTCTATCCCCCGGATTAAGAATCGGCGTGCGGGCGGCCTTTGCATAGGATCTACAGTTCGTCGCCCGGCAGGAACTCGCTGCGCGCCAGGCCGTGGCGAGCCATCTTTTCATTGAGGGTGCGACGCGGCAGTTGCAACAGTGTCATCACCCCCTTGATATCGCCCTGGCAACGCGCGAGCGCCTGGCGCAGGCACTGCACTTCGTAGACTTCCATCAACTCGGCCAGCGATGGCTCGCCTTCGGTTCGCTCGGCCTGGCCTGTGGATAACCCCAGCACATGACGTTCGGCGGCGTTGGCCAGTTCACGGACGTTGCCCGGCCAGGGGTTGGCCAGCAATTGCGCCAGTTCCGTCGGGGTCAGCGTCGGTTGCGACCGGCCCAGGCGCTCGCTGGCCTGCCGGGCGAAATGCTCGAACAGCAGAGGAATGTCTTCGCGACGCTCGCGCAGAGCCGGCAGTTGCAGTTCGGCAACGTTCAGGCGGTAGAGCAGGTCCTCGCGGAAGCGCCCGGCGCGGACCTCGTCGCGCAGATCCGGCTTGGTGGCGGCGACCACGCGGATATCCACAGCGATGCTCTGGTTCGACCCGAGGCGTTCCAGGCGCTGCTCCTGCAGCACCCGCAGCAGCTTCACCTGCTGGGCAAGTGGCATGCTTTCGATCTCATCGAGGAACAAGGTGCCGCCATGGGCATGTTCGATCTTGCCGATGCGCTTGCCTTGGGCGCCCGTGAAGGCGCCGCTTTCATGGCCGAACAGCTCGCTTTCGAACAGGTTCTCCGGAATGGCGGCGCAGTTCAGTGCCACAAAGGGCTTGCCGGCGCGGGGGCCGAAGTCGTGCAGGCAGCGCGCGACCATTTCCTTGCCGCTGCCGGTTTCTCCGCGCAGCAGGATGTTCACCGGGGTGCGGGCCAGTTCCAGCACCTGGCGGCGCAGCTGTAGCAGCGCTCTGGAAACCCCGAGCAGGCGGCCATCGAGCTGGTCCTTGAGGTCGACCTGAACGCGCAGGCGGCGGTTTTCCTGCACCAGCTGACGCTTCTCCAGCGCCCGGCGCAGGCTGTCCAGCAGGCGCGCGGCGGTGAAGGGCTTCTCAATGAAGTCGTAAGCGCCCAGGCGCATGGCTTCCACCGCCTGGGGCACATCGCCGTGGCCGGTGACCATCAGGAAGGGCAACTCGCGGTCCAGTGCCTGAACCGCCTGGAGCAGCGCCATGCCATCCATGCCGGGCATGCGCAGGTCGCTGATGACCACGCCTGGAAACGCTGCGTCGAGACGCTTCAGGCAGTCTTCGGCACTGGCCTCCACGCGCACCTCGAAACCGGAAAGCTCGAGCCACTCGCGTACGGCTTCGCGGATCGCCGCTTCGTCGTCGACGAAAATCACCTGGGCCGTCATGGCTGTTCCTCTTTGGCTTTATCCACAGGCAGGCGCAGGCTGAACACCGCGCCCTCGCCCTGGTTGGCGGCGCTCAGGGTGCCACCCAGTTCGTGGACGATGGCGTAGGACACCGCCAGTCCGATTCCCAGGCCAGCACCCGCTGGCTTGGTGGTGAAGAAGGGGTCAAAGACCCGTGGCAGGTCGTCCGGGGCGATGCCGCCGCCGTTGTCGGCCACTTCGAGCAACCAGTGCTCGTGTTCCCGTTGCAGGGTTATCCACAGGTGCGGGTGCGGATGGCCTGCTACAGCGTCCAGCGCGTTGCGCAACAGGTTGACCAGCACCTGTTCGAGGCGGATCGCGTCACCCGACACCCAGGCAGGAATCATCAGCGTCTGGCTGATTTCCACCTGGGCGTCGCGCAGGTTGGGCGCCAGCAGTTGCAGGGACTTATCCACAACGTTGCCCAGTTCGAGGCATTCGCGCAGCCCTCCGGGCGTCTTGCGGGCGTAGGTCTTGAGGTGGCCGGTGAGCGCGGCCATGCGTTGCAGCAGCTCATCATGGCGTGCCAACGCCTTGTGGGCCTGCTCCAGCTGACCGTTGCCGAGCATCAGGCGCAGGCTGGCCAGGTGCATCTGCAGAGCCGTGAGGGGCTGATTGATCTCGTGGGCCAGGGCCGCTGACATCTGCCCTAGGGCGGCGAGCTTGGCGGCCTGGATCAGGCCGTCCTGGGCGGTGCGCAGGGCGGCGGTGCGTTGTTCCACCAGTTGCTCCAGTTCTTCCCGACTGCGTTGACGGATGCGCGCCAGGCGCCAGCGCTGGTGCAGGAACAGGGCGAGGAAGAACACCGCGAGCCAGGCACCGGCGGCGGCCAGGCTCGCGGCACGGGCGCTGCCTGCTGCGTCCTGCGGGGTGCGCAGCAGGTGCAGGGTCCAGCCTTCGCTGGGCAGCGGCAGGCTTTCCCAGAGGTAGTCGGTGCGACCGGCGGGTCCATCGACTCGCGCCAGCCGGCTGTCTGTGCCGAATTCGAGCCGCGTGTTGTGGATAAGTGGCGCCAGGGGCTGTTTGTCGTACTGTCGGGTGGCGGCCATTTCGGCTCGGCCCTCGGCAGAAATGGGTTGCAGCTCGCGATAGCGCCAGCCCGGCTGGTTGGCGATGAACACCACGCCGCGCGCATCGCTGACCAGGATGATGTCCGGCCGATGGCCCCATTCCTGCTCCAGTTCGGGGAACTCCAGCTTCACCACGATCGCGCCGATGAACTCACCCTGTTCGCCGCGCACCGCGCTGGCCAGGAAGTAGCCCGGAACACCGCTGGTCACGCCCACTGCATAGAAGCGGCCGCTGCCATGGCTGCGTGCTTCGGCGAAGTACGGACGGAAGCCATAGTTGTGGCCGACGAAGCTGGTGGGCAGGCGCCAGTTGCTGGCGGCCACGGCGAGGCCGTCGCGATCCAGAAGCTCCAGGGTGGTGGAGCCGGCGGCGCGGTTCATCTGTTCCAGTTTCAGGTTGAGCAGGTGTTGCTGGTTGTTATCCACAGGCCCTTCGAGGATGGCACGCACTTCCGGGTCCAGTGCCAGCACGGCGGGGAGGGCGCGGAAACGCTCGATCAGCGTGCGCAGGCTGCCGGCGTAAAGGCTCAGCTGCTCGCGGACCTGCTTGCCCTCATCGCGCAGGGCCTGGTGTTCGGCCTGGCGACCGGCCAGATGCATCGCCAGGAGCAACCCGGCGAGCAGCAGCAGGATCAGCAGGGCGATGCGCAGGGAGCGGGAGATCAAGGCGAGGTATCCGGGGGAAGCGAGGCGCCGACGATAGCACGGCCAGCCGCGTGCCCCTGCTTTTGCGCGATGCCAGCGGATACACTGCGCCCAGTCATTTCAAGGCACGTTCGATGCAATTGATCCCCTGGTCCCATTCGACTTCTGCCGGATTCACCCTGCGCGGCTGGCATAGCCAGCCCTCCGGCAAGCCGCTGCTGCACTTCCTTCACGGCAATGGTTTCTGCGGTCGTACCTACACGCCGTTGCTGCAAGCGATGGCGGAAGACTTCGACCTCTGGCTGTGCGATGTCCAGGGCCATGGCGACAGTGATCACGGCGGCCGCTTCCTCGGCTGGAACCGCAATGCCGAACTGGCGGTGGAGGCCTTCGAGGCCGGGCGTGGCCTGTTTGGCGAGGTGCCGCGAGTGGCTCTGGGGCACAGCTTCGGCGGCGTGCTGACCAGCCTCATCCTGGCCCGTCATTCGGCGCTGTTCAGGCGTGCGGTATTGCTCGACCCGGTCATCTTCACGCCGGCCATGATCGGCGTGATGGCCTTCTCCGAAGTCCTCGGGCTGCACCGCCGCACCACCATGGCCAGCCGCGCACTGGCGCGGCGCAACCACTGGGCCGACCACCAGGCCGCCTGGAACGGCCTGCATGGCCGCGGCATCTTCAAGGGTTGGACCGACGAGGCGCTGCAGGGCTACGTGGATCACGCCATCAAGGCTGTGGAAAACGGTGTCGAGCTCAAGTGCCGGCCGAGTCGCGAGGCGGAGATCTTCAGCTCCTTCCCGAAGCGCCTGTGGCCTTCCCTCGGACGCCTTGAGACGCCGACGCTGATCCTCCACGGACAGCACAGCTACCCCTTCGTGGCCAAGTCGGTGGCGCGGCTGACCGCCCTCAATGGTCACGTCAGCGCCCAGGTTGTGGAGGGCGGCCACTGCTTCATGCAGGAGTTTCCCCAGGCCAGCGCCGAGCGCACCGCCGAGTTCCTGCTGCGTGGATGAACACTGCTGCTGAGGCTGGCAAGGGTGAATGTCGCTTCTTACATCCACCATCGGAGCCCTTTCGGATCACAAATGGTGGACCGGTGAAGCGTGGTCCACCCGAGCCATGGCTTGTGTCCGCTAATCCACCCGACGCTGCTCGTCCGGCTTGGGGTGGTTACGCCGCCACTCGTTCAGCTGGATAACCTTGCCTGCGTGCTGGGCTTCGGCATCGACTTCGAAGGGATGGGCCTCAAGGTCGATGCGGCCCAGGTGGTTGCCGAACATCTGGATGCTGCCCGCCAGACGTTGTTCGCCGGTGACGGTGAACTCGAACCCGTAGATGCGCGCCAGGCGACGGTTGCCCTTGGCATCGCGCACCATGGCCAGCCGGCGGAAGGCCACGTTGCCGTCCAGCAGTTCCACATCCAGCCGTGCGCAGTGCTGCTTGGCCAGTGTCAGTGCGCGTTCGCGCACGCCATGGCCGCGCCACAGCCAGGCTGCACCGGCGGCGAACACCATCAGTAGGAAAACGTCAGCCAGGCTCAGCATGATGACTCCAAGGACATAGGCCCAAGCTTAAACCATCCCAGGGGGTTTTCAGCTGGTCCGTTCGACGCGATTTCTCCCCGGGCCTGGTGTCCGACACCCGGATTCGGGCATTGCCGGAGCAAGCTGCCTTGCAGCCGAGCGGTTGGAAATCGCCGGCATCCGGCCTGCGGCCATCTGTCCCAGCGGCTAGGCTTCATCGCAAGCAGGTGCTTGGCTAGCATAGGCGCCCCCTGACCGACCGGTATGGAACCCTTGCTGTGACCTACGGCAGAGCACGACAACATGGTGCCTGGCTTGGCCTTCTGGCCATGCTGCTGGTGCTCGTCGGTCCGTTGGTCTCCCAGGCGCGGGACATGGCACCGGTCGGCGTGCCGCCCTGGATGGGCGAGCTGGCCTGTGCCACCGAGCACGGCGGTCCGGGCCATCAGCCGGTGATGCCCGACCACGAGATGTCCTGGGCCAAGTGCGGCTACTGCACCCTGTTGTTCAATTCCCCGGCCCTGAACCCGGCCTCATTGCACGGGCTGGACCTGGCTGGCCTTGCCAGTCCGCAAGCGGCGCTGGCACCACGGGCAGGCCATGCTGCCCAGGCCGTCTTCCCCGGCGCGTTGACCCGCGCACCGCCCTTCGCGCTGTCCTGATCCGCGCAACCTTCTTTTCCGCTGTGCAGCGTCTGGTCCGTCCCGGCGCGCAGGCACGCGGCCACCGGTTCATCAGGGAGCACGACAATGTCGAAGAACACTGTCTCTTTCTACAATCTGGCGTGGCGCTGGCATTTCTATGCCGGGCTGTTCGTCATCCCCTTCATAATCATGCTGGCGGTCACCGGCAGCATCTACCTGTTCAAACCCCAGCTCGATAACTGGCTCTACAGCGACCTGATGCAGGTGCGTCCTGCCGGCCAGACCCTTAGCGCCGACCAGCAATTGGAGAAGTTGCGCCAGGCTTATCCACAGGCCAGCGTCAGCCAGTACCTGCCGCCGGTAGACGCCGGGCACAGCGCACAGTTCGTCGCCACGCAGGGCGGGCGCAAGACCAACCTGTTCGTCGATCCCTACAGCGGCCAGGTGCTGGGCACCCAGGACGCCGAGAACAACCTCCAGGCCATCGCCCGTTCACTGCACGGCACGCTGCTGATCGGCACGGTGGGTGATCGGCTGATCGAGCTGGCTGCTGGCTGGGCCATCGTCCTGGTGGTGTCCGGCCTCTACCTCTGGTGGCCGCGCGGGCAGGGCATGCGTGGCGTGTTCTGGCCGCGCCTGGCCAGCCGGGGGCGGCTGTTCTGGCGCGACCTGCATGCGGTGACCGGATTCTGGAGCTCGTTGCTGCTGCTGTTCATGCTGCTCACCGGGATGACCTGGACGGGCTTCTGGGGCGAGAAATTCGCCGATGTCTGGAACCGCTTCCCGGCGGCCATGTGGAATGAAGTGCCCAAATCCGACCAGCAGGCTCGCAGCCTGAACACCGCCGAAGACCAGACCGTGGCTTGGGCGGTGGAAAACACGCTGCTGCCAGCTTCCGATCCGCACGCGGCGCACAAGGGCCATGACATGGCCGGCATGCACGTCAGCTCCGGCCAGGTGAGCTTGCAGCGGGTGGTGGATACGGCCCGTGAACTTAGCGTGGTGCCAGGCTACAGCATCACCCTGCCGGCCGAGGCGACCGGGGTTTACAGCATTGCCGTATTCGCCGATGACCCGCGCAACGACGCCACGCTGCACCTGGACCAGTACAGCGGCAAGGTGCTGGCCGACATCCGCTGGCACGACTACGGCCTGGTGGCG
Source organism: Pseudomonas sp. TCU-HL1 (assembly GCF_001708505.1). Taxonomy (NCBI): domain Bacteria; kingdom Pseudomonadati; phylum Pseudomonadota; class Gammaproteobacteria; order Pseudomonadales; family Pseudomonadaceae; genus Pseudomonas; species Pseudomonas sp. TCU-HL1. The sequence continues at coordinate 6,207,522 of NZ_CP015992.1, read as the reverse complement.
AAGAGCGTTGAAATGGGTGTGGTGCTGCACGAAGGAAAATTCTTCGGCCTGGCCAACCAGCTGATCATGTTCGGCGTCTGCCTGCTGATCCTGCTCAGCGCGGTAAGCGGCCTGGTGATGTGGTGGAAGCGCCGTCCGCAGGGCAGCTTCGGCGTACCGTCCCTGCGGCATGACCTGCCGTTGTGGAAAACCGCGGTGGTGATCATGATCGGCCTCGGCATCGCATTCCCGCTCGTGGGCTTGTCCCTGCTAGCGGTCTGGTCGCTGGACTGGCTGGTGCTGTCGCGCTTGGGTGGCAGCAAGGTAGTGGCCGGCTAGCCTGGTGATGCAGGCGCGGCGCTGTTGCCGCGTCCGCAAGGGAAGAGCAATCGGCGCCCGCCGGGGCGGGCGCCAGTCAATCGAATGAATGGAGTTGCAACATGCGCAAGACATTGCTGGCCCTGGGGGCCCTGCTGAGCGTTTCCGGCACCCTGGCCGCCCATGAATACAACCTGGGGTCGCTGCACATCGAACATCCCTGGGCCATGGCCGTACCCGCAGTTTCGCCGAACGGTGCCGCCTTCCTGGTTATCCACAACAAAGGCGCGGAAGCCGACACGCTGCTCGGCGCCGACACGGCCCGCGCTGGCAAGACCGAGATCCACGAGCACCTACACAAGGACGGCCTGATGAAGATGCAGCAGGTTCCCGGCGGCCTGGACATTCCGGCTGACGGTGAAGCGCGCCTGGAGCAGGGCGGTTACCACCTGATGATGTTCGGCCTGAAGCAGCCGCTGAACGACGGTGACAAGTTCCCCATGACCCTGCATTTCCAGAAGGCCGGCGACCTGGACGTGGAAGTCCACGTGCAGAAGAGCGCACCGTCCGGTGGTGCCGAGCACCAGCACTGACCTACTGCGCGGGGCCACCCGGCCCCGCGGCTTCCCGCCCTCCACTGCCCTATTTCAGCGACATTCACCACGCGCTGATCATGAATTGATCAATTCTGCGCAGGCCGCGTCAGGCTTGCTCTGTAGAGCAGTCCCAACAGCTTATCCACAGCGGGCTGCACAGATAATGTGTGCAAGGCGGCCGCTAAGTGATTGAAATAGAACAGTAAATAAACAGAGTTCGGAAGACCGCGGCCTGTCTGGGGTCTGGCGGTCGAACTACAGCTTATCCACAGCGGCATCCACGGGATTTGGGTAAAAGTCTCGACGCCTTGTGTACAGATCACCCACGGCCGCGCATTCCCTGGGGCAGCAGGTTGCAGCGCAGCCATGCAACTCCAGCCTGACGCCCTTTCGCGAGATGCTCTCGCCCTCGCAAGAGCAGGTGGAGCGATCTGTTATGCACAACAGGAGAGCGGGTCAGTTCAAATGGGTGAAAAATGAGCATGTCCGTGCAGGCTATGCCAGCCGCGGCCTGCAGCTGCATCCTCACAAGCTATCCACAGATGGCTACACAGATATTGTGTGCAATGAATGGGTTATCCCATTGATATTGCTCGAAAAGTGCACACACGACGGAAAGCTGCGCCAGGACTGGATCAGGGGAATTGATCGACAACTTATCCACAGCTCCGTCCACTGAATCTGGGGGAAACAGCTCTGGAACAGGTCTTTCACGGAAGGGAGCCGGGTCAGGCCATAGCTCATATGGCGTAGTGTGGACAGCCTGATCGGTAAATGATCAATGCCCTGAACGTCAAGGATCGTGCGGGGTACAGCGAAGTCCAAACAGCTTATCCACAGTCTGCTGCACAGTAACTGTGCGCAATGCACAAGCCAAGTGTTTGAAAATGCTCAGAAAATCGCCAGATGATGGGGAAGGCCGTGTGGTGTGGGGCCTGGCGCTTGGTCTACACCTTATCCACAGGGCCTTCCACTGCTTTTGGGGAACAATGTGGAGACGCGAGGGCTTAGCTGCCCTCGCGCATGTCCTGGTAGCGCTTCTCCAGTTCCTGGCGGATCTGCCGGCGCTGCTGGGCCTGGGCATAGCGGCGCCTTTCGTCGGCCGATTGCGGCTGCAGCGGCGGGACTTGCGCGGGACGGCGCTCATCGTCCAGGGCGACCATGGTGAAGAAGCAGCTGTTGGTATGGCGCACCGAGCGCTCGCGGATGTTTTCGGTGACCACCTTGATGCCCACTTCCATGGAGGTGTTGCCGGTGTAGTTCACCGAGGCCAGGAAGGTGACCAGTTCGCCCACGTGAATGGGCTCGCGGAAGATCACCTGGTCCACCGAAAGAGTCACGACGTAGCGACCGGCGTAGCGGCTTGCGCAGGCATAGGCGACTTCATCGAGGTACTTGAGCAGGGTGCCACCGTGGACGTTGCCGGAGAAGTTGGCCATGTCCGGGGTCATGAGGACGGTCATCGACAGTTGTGCGGTTCCGGGTTCCATGCTGGCCTCGTCGGTTTGGGGACTGTCTGGGATAGACGCAGGCGCTTGCCGGAGCGCCACAGGCATTGATGCGTTTTCTTCAGCAGCTGTGGATAACCCACGCTTCAGGGCGCTTCGGAGGGCTGCTGGCAGGCGGGAGTTTCCTCTGCCAGGTCGCTCGGGCCACAGGCGAGGCCATGCTGGCGGCGCAGCTGCGCCAGCTCATCACGCTGCTCGATGAGGAAGCGGTCGAAGGCTTCGAGCAGCTCGGGGTGATTCAGGCTGCTGGCGTGGAAGGCGGTCCGGGCCATGGGCAGCTCCGGGTCCAGTTGCAGGCGATCACTGCCAAGGTTGGTGTTGGTGTCCAGATAGTGGTGCAGCACTTCGGGGTTGGCGTAGATGGCATCGATACGCAGCCGGAGCAGCATGCGAACCAGGCTGCCAATGTCACTGGCCTCTACCAGTTGCACCTGGCCATTGTGTAACCGTTCCTGCCAGGCTTCGGGGGTAAAACCGCGCACCGTGCCCAGGCGTCGAACCGACTCGGCCCCGCGTCCCAAGTGTTCACGCAGGACCAGGCTGCCGTCGACGATGCGAATCGCCGGACGACTGTAATGCATCCGGGTATCGCCCTTGAGCTGGCGGGACCAGGCCGGGTTATCGGGGAATACCAGCATCAGCCGATCCGTGGTCTGCAGATTGCGGTGCAGGCGGTTGATCGGCAGGGCTTCGAGTTCCAGGCTCAGGCCCTGACTGATGGCGAAGCGCTGCAGCAGCGCGATGGCGTAGCCCTCGGCAGGGTCGCCAGGCAGGGCACGGTAGTAGGGAAGGTAATCCTGGCTTTCCAGGCCAACGCGTAATGGCTCCGCGTGGCAGATGCCAAGATTCAGGAATAGCAGCACGCAGAGAGCAGCCTTCATTGAGCGGGCCTGGAACAGTGGGACTGCCGATGAGCCTAGCAGGCGCGCGGGGAATCTTCAGCGACCGGCCAGGCCGGCCGGGCGCTGGGCCTCGCGTCTGCCATCAGGCGTGGGTCAGGTACCAGCGCCAGTCCTGCTCGCCGACTTCGCCGACGAACTGGCGGAACTCATCCCACTTGATGGCCAGGAATATCTGCAGGAAGTCCTCGCCCAGGGCGTCCTTCGCCCAACTCGACTGCTCCAGGTTGCGCAGGGCGGTGAGCCAGTCGGTGGGCAGGGTTTCGCGGGCCTGCTCGTAGCCGTTGCCGACGATGGCCTCACCCGGATCTATCTGCTCGCGAATGCCCTTGTGGATGCCGGCGAGGATCGCCGCGGCAGCCAGGTAAGGGTTGGCGTCGGCGCCGCAGATGCGGTGTTCGACGTGGCGGCTCTTCGCCGGACCACCGGGAACACGGAAGGACACGGTGCGGTTGTTCACGCCCCAGCTTTTCGCCAGTGGTGCGTAGCTGTTGGCCTGGAAGCGGCGGTAGGAGTTGGCGTTGGGGCAGAAGATCGCCAGGGCGTCGTTGAGCGTGGCCATCATGCCGCCGATGGCGTGGCGCAGCAGCGGGGTGCCTTGAGGGTCTTCGCTGGCCATGAGGTTGTTGCCCTGCTCATCGGCCAGGCTCACGTGCATGTGCAGGCCACTGCCGGCCAGGTCGCCGAAAGGCTTGGCCATGAAGCAGGCAACCAGGCCGTGCTTATTGGCCACGCCCTTGACCAGGCGCTTGTAGCGGATGCCTTCGTCCACCGCGCGCAAGGCGTCGAAGCGGTGCTCCAGGGTCAGCTCCAACTGGCCGGGAGCGTACTCGGAGATGGCGGTACGCACCGGCAGGCCCTGGGCCTCGCAGGCGGCGTAGAGGTCATCGAGGAACGGCTGCAGTTGTTCCAGCTCGTAGACACCGTAGACCTGGGGCGCCTGGGGACGCACGCCGTTCGCCTGCAGGGCCGGCTGCGGCCGGCCATTGGCATCGCGCTGCTTGTCCAGCAGGTAGAACTCCAGCTCCACCGCCATCACCGGGTGGTAGCCATCGGCCTTGAGCCGGTCGATGGTACGGGCCAGTACATGGCGAGGATCGCCGGGGGTGGCCGGCAGGCCCTGGGTCGGGTGCATGCTCACCTGCACCTGGCCGGTGGGGGTGGCGCGCCACGGCTGCAGGGTCAGCGAGCCGGGAATCGGGAAGGTCCAGCAGTCGGCGTCAGCCACTTCCCAGACCAGGCCACTGGCTTCGACGTCTTCACCCTGGATGGTCAGGGAAAGAATGGAACTGGGCAGCGGGCGGCCGTTCTCGAAGATCGGCAGCAGCTCGTCGCGGTGCAGCAGCTTGCCGCGTGGAATGCCGTTGGCGTCGATCAGCATCAGCTCGATGCTGCGCACTTCGGGGTGTTGAGCGAGGAAGTCGCGGGCTTCCTGGGGATCGGCGAATTGCATGGTGGTTCTCTCGGTAGGGTGCGCCGTGCGCACCTTCATTCGGTTTTGGTGCGCGCGGCGCACCCTACGGGTCATTCGCGGGCGCCGGGGATGGCCAGCAACTCGTCGAGTGCCTTGTCCAGGGTGTCGATCAGCGTGTCCACATCGGCGGCGGAGGTGGCCGGGCAGCACAGCGTCATGTTGTGGAATGGGGTGATGAGGATTCCGCGGTTGATCAGGTAAAGGTGCAGGGCCATCTGCAGTTCGTCGTGGAAGGCGGCTTCGGCCTCGGCGCCGGTGCGCGGCGATACCAGGCAGAACTGGAACTCGCTGCGGGCGCCGAGCTCGGTCACTGACCACTTGAGCTTGAATTTGCCGATCAGGCGGCGGAAGCCATCAGCCAGGCGCTTGGCCAGCGGCAGCATGTGATCGTAGGCGGCCTGGGTCATCACCTGTTCCAGGTTGGCGCGCATGCAGTGCATGGCCAGGGCGTTGGCCGAGAGGGTAGTGCCCATGCCGCTGTGACCGTGGCCATGGCTGTCTTCCTGGGCCTTCCGGCGCGAGGCGAGCATCTTCTCGGCCATGTCCGCGCTGCAGCCGAAAATGCCGCAGGGCACGCCGCCAGCGATGGGTTTACCGACCACGAAGAAGTCCGGGTCTAGGTTCCACAGCTGGGTGCAGCCACCGATGTTGGTGGAGATGGTGTGGGTCTCGTCGATGATCAGCAGGCTGCCGTACTTGCGGGTCAGCTCGCGGCACTTCTGCATGAAGCCCGGGTCGGGCAGGACCATGCCGATGTTGGTCATCGCCGGCTCGCAGAGCAGGGCGCAAACGTCGCCTTTGGCCAGCGCGGCTTCCAGCGCGTCGATGTCGTTGAAGGGGATGGAGCGGCTGTGCTGGGTCAGGTCGTAGGCCTGGCCGACCAGGCCAGAGCGGTGCACGGTCTCGCCGTCGCGGTAGCGCACCATCACATCGTCCACGGTGCCGTGGTAGCAGCCGTCGAACACCAGCAAGGTGTTGCGCCCGGTGATGGCGCGCGCCCAGCGCAACACGTAGCGGTTGGAGTCGGTGGCGGTGGCGGTTACCTGCCAGAAGGGCAGGCCGAAGCGCTCGGCCAGCAGTTCGCCGCAGACCACGGCGTCTTCGCCCGGCAGCATGGTGGTCAGGCCGTTGTTGGCTTGCTCGGCGATGGCACGCGCGACCGGCTCCGGCGAGTGGCCAAACATGGTGCCGGTGTCGCCCAGGCAGAAGTCGATGTACTCGTGGCCGTCGACATCATAGAAGCGGGCGCCCTTGGCGCGCTCCACGAACAGCGGGCAGGGCGTGGACCAGTCGGCCATCCAGTGCATCGGCACGCCGGCGTAGAGGGATTTGCGCGCACGTTCGGCGAGGGCGACGGATTTCGGGTTGCGCTCGAGGAAACGGGCGCGCTCGCGGGCGGCAAAGATTTCTACGGCAGCTTGGCTGATTCCACTGGCAGTCATGTTGAACACCTCGTTCGAATTTCTGCACATCCTGTTTTGTGATCACAAATATGTCAATACTTGCGAAAACATGGCCATAATTTTAACGTCAAAGCGTATTTGTGATCACATAAACAAACGAAAGACCCGATGGAATACGATGTAGGACCTTGTTTGTTCCTGATCCAGCAACCCCAACCATAGAAGGCGACCAAAACGATGCGTAACTGCAGCCTGACCCTGAACCAACTGCCGGCGCCGCCGGCCCTTGCACGGTGATATGCCCATGGCCGAGAACCTGCAGGAACAGCTTTACCAACGACTACGCGAAGGCCTCCTGGCAGGCCAGTTCAAACCCGGCGAGCGCTTGAAGATCCGCGACCTCGCCGCCGCCTGGGGCACGAGCCCCATGCCGGTACGTGCCGCCTTGCAGCGGCTGGTGGCGGAAGGCGCCCTGGAGGGCGAGCCCCAGCGCTCGGTGCGCGTGCCGCCCATGACCCGCGAACGTTTCAAGCAGATCTTCCAGGTGCGCATGGCGCTGGAAGGCATGGCCGTGGAAGCGTCGGCAGGGCGGCTGACCCCCGATGAATTGGACATCCTGCGGGGCTGCATGGAGCGTATGGACATCGCCATCGAGCAGCGCGATGTGCAGGGCTACCTGACCGACAACAGCCAGTTCCATCGGGTCCTCTACGGCGCCTGTGGCAACCCGGTGCTGCTGCGCACCATCGAAACCCTCTGGCTGCAGGTCGGCCCTTTCTTCAACCGCCTGTTCACCGAGGCGGACCTGTCATTGCGCCTCAACGACTTCCACGAGGACGCGTTCAAGGCGCTGCGGGCCGGCGACGGCAAGGCCGCGCGCTTCGCCATCGAGCAGGATCTTTCCTACTTCGGCCAGTTCCTCCTCAACCTGCTGGAACTGGACTTCGCCCAGGCTCGCAGCGGCTGATCGGGCTTTCCGCGGGGGCGAGCCCGCCTCGCTCCCGGAGGACCCTTCAGGCAAGTGTTACGGCATATTGCCTCGTCCTGGCGCGACGGTTCGCAGTGATAACCTGCGAACGTTCCTTGCATGAACTTCCCTAATTCCTACCTGGCTTCCTAGGAGCCAAGCGAGATGCCCGCGCGCGGGCCCGCTGTGCCGCGCATTGCAGAAAAGGAGTCCGCCGCCATGCATGCCATCGCTTTCATCCAGGATCTTGCCGTGATCATGTTGATCGCGGGCATGGTGACCATCCTTTTCCACCGCTTCAAACAGCCGGTGGTGCTGGGCTACATCGTCGCCGGTTTCATCATCGGCCCGCACACTCCGCCCTTCGGGCTGATCCATGATGAGGAAACCATCAAGACCCTCGCCGAGCTGGGGGTGATCTTCCTGATGTTTTGCCTGGGGCTCGAATTCAGCCTGGCCAAGTTGTTCAAGGTCGGGGCTACGGCCTTCATCGCCGCCTTCCTGGAAATCATCCTGATGATCTGGATCGGCTACGAGATCGGCAGCTACTTCGGCTGGAAAACCATGGATTCGCTGTTCCTCGGCGCAATCCTGGCGATTTCGTCCACGACCATCATCGTCAAGGCGCTCGGCGATCTGAAGATGAAGAACGAGCGCTTCGCGCAACTCATCTTCGGTGTGCTGATCGTCGAAGACATCCTCGGCATCGGTATCATCGCGCTGCTCTCGGGCATTGCCGTGAGCGGCTCGGTTGAAACCGGTGAAGTCTTCGCCACCGTGGGCAAACTCAGCCTGTTCATGATCGTCGCGCTGGTCATTGGCATCCTGCTGGTGCCGCGTCTGCTCGCCTATGTGGCGAAGTTCGAGAGCAACGAAATGCTGCTGGTGACGGTGCTGGGGCTGTGCTTCGGCTTCTGCCTGCTGGTGGTGAAACTGGAATACAGCATGGTGCTGGGCGCCTTCCTGATCGGCGCGATCATGGCCGAGTCGCGCCAACTGGTGCAGATCGAACGGCTGATCGAGCCGGTGCGCGACATGTTCAGCGCCATCTTCTTCGTCGCCATCGGCCTGCTGATCGACCCCAAGATACTGGTGGAGTACGCCTGGCCCATCGTCGTCATCACCTTCGCGGTGGTGCTGGGCAAGATGGTCTCCTGCGGCCTCGGCGCGTTCATCGCCGGCAATGACGGCCGCACCTCGCTGCGCGTCGGCATGGGCCTGTCGCAGATCGGCGAGTTCTCTTTCATCATCGCCGCGCTGGGCATCACCCTGCAGGTCACCAGCGACTTCCTCTACCCGGTGGCCGTGGCCGTGTCGGCCATCACCACCCTGCTCACGCCCTACCTGATCCGCGCCGCCGACCCGCTGTCGACCAAGCTGGCCAGGGTGATGCCGCGTCCACTGGCGCGAGTCTTCGGCTATTACGGTGACTGGCTGCGCAGCATCCAGCCCCAGGGCCAGGGCGCGGTGCTGGCCGGGATGATCCGCAAGATCCTGCTGCAGGTGATGGTGAACCTGGCGCTGGTGGTGGCCATCTTCCTCGGCAGCGCCTATTTCGCCGGCACCCTGGCCGAGTACCTGAGTGAATGGGTGAGCGAATCCAACCAGCAGAAGGCGATGATCTGGGGCGGTGCGTTGCTGCTGTCGCTGCCCTTCCTGATCGCCGCTTATCGCAAGCTCAAGGCGCTCTCCATGCTGCTGGCGGAAATGGGCGTGACCCCGGACAAGGCTGGCCGCCACACCGAGCGGGTGCGCAAGGTGATCGCGGAGGTGATCCCGCTGCTTTCGCTGCTGGGCATCATGCTGCTGCTGATGGCGCTGTCAGCGAGCATCCTGCCGACGCTTGAGCTGCTGATGCTGATCGCGCTGCTGGCGGCGGGGGTCAGCGCGCTGCTCTGGCGCTGGCTGATCCGTGTGCATTCACGGATGCAGATCGCGCTGATGGAGACGCTGGAGCAGAACCAGGACCATCAGCGCTGACGGGCGGCGTCTGCCGTGCATTCGACGCCGATCGTAGGGTGTGCTGCGCGCACCGCTTGCGGAATCGGCGTCGGTGCGGTGTTCAACCTCTGGTGCGCATGGTGTTCAGCCGGGATAGATGGGTAACGCTTGTCGGGAGACATGGGTAACGGGTTGATGATCATGTCTTGCCCGGTCTCAAGTCGACTTGGCGCAGGGTCTTGTGGATGAACACCACATCGTAGACGCCATCGACGGCGGTGGGGCGGAGAGCGACGCGTTCCCCGTACAGCCCCCCGCCGACGAACAGGCTGCGTCCCTGGAAACTGACCTGGCCGACGCGGCCGACCTTGAGCACCCGGTCGCCCGGTTCGTAGTCCAGCTCAGGCAATTGCTCCGGGTAGCTGCGCCGGCTTGGCTGGTAGCGCGTGATCGGTGGCAGTTGGCCCAGCGCCTCATGCGGGCGGTCGTGGTTGTACTGCTCCCGCCAGTGCGCCATCGCCTGCTGGCAGTGCGCCAAGTCGCGAAACGAGCGCTGCAGTAACTCGCGCTTGAGTGTCTGGTGGAAGCGTTCCAGCTTGCCCTGGGTCTGCGGATGATGAGGGCGGCTGTGGCTGACCTCGATGCCGAGCCGCATCAGCCAGACCTCCAGGGCGGACAGGCCGCCCGCGATGTTCGAGCCCCAGGGCGGACCGTTGTCGGCGGTGATCCGGCGCGGTAGGCCATAGCGGCGAAAGACCTGGATCAGGTGCGGTCGAACCAGTTCGAGGCGCTCGCCCTCGCAGGCCTCCAGGCAGAGGGCAAAGCGTGAGTGATCATCCAACAGCGTCAACGGGTGGCAGCGCGACGAGCGGCCGTCGGCGAGCGGGAAGTGGCCCTTGAAGTCCATCTGCCAGAGCTCGTTCGGCTGGCAGTGCTCGAAGCGCTGCGTGGCCGGAGCTTCGGCCTCCTCGGCGTGGTAGCGCACCCGGCAACCATGGCGGCGGAGGATGGCGTCGAGGGTGCTGTGGTGGGGACGCTCGAACGCGGCCGGCAGCAGGCCGCGCAGCTTGCGGGCGCCCCAATACGGGAAACGGTGGTGCAACTGCACCACCGCCTGTTCCAAGTCCGGGTCGCTGCGCCCAGGGCTGTGCAACGGCCGGCGTGAGCGCTCCTGCAACCCCGCATCGCCGTGCTCGCGGTGGCGCTGTAACCATTTGTAGGCGGTTTTCGGGCTGATGCCGTAGCGCCGACACAGCTCCCGCACGTTGCTCTGCGGTTGTTCGGCCAACCGCACAAACTCGCGTCGAATCGACATGGTGGTGCACTCCTGCCACGGCATCGCTCGAACTCCAGAGTCGAAGGATTCCGTAAGCCTAAATGCGTTACCCATGTCTCCCGACACCCGTTACCTATGTCCCCCGGCTGAACACATGGCGCACCCTACGCTACTCCGACGCGCAGCAGATTTTGGCGGGCTTAGCTGGCCAGCCAGACGTCACGCGCCCAGTGCCAGACTGAATCCCAGCTCTCGTCGGTGAGTTCGCCCTCGTCGCCATCCCACAGCACCACTTCACCTTCGCCATCGACCAGGTAATAGTTGCGGCCGTCCTGGCAGAGTGGCACCAGGTCACGCGGCACGCCCAGGTCCCAGGCAACGGCGGCGACTTCCGGCAGGAAGGTGTGGGATTGCGGGTCGGAGGCGGTTACCGGCTCCAGGCGACCATAGACCACGTCGCTGACCTTGAGCAGGAATTCGCGCAGCTCGAAGGGCAGGTTGATCAGCAGTTGCTCCTCGATCTCCACCAGCAGCTCTTCGTCCGGCAGCTCCAGGGGAACCGGGACCGGCTCGTTGAGTTCGCGTAGTTGTTCGATGACTTCTTCCATGGCGACAGGCCCTCATGCATTGGGACGCGCTTTATACAGTAGCCGGGGTTGGGAAGAAAAAAGCCTTGGGTCCGCTATGGCCTCTCGCGGGTAACCGATGTCTACCTCGACGACGGCATTCCCCACATCGGCATGCGCCGCGCTTAGGCCCGAGACTGCTTTAGGCGGACGCGCTCAGCACCAACTGCTTCAGTCCTCGTCGGCAGTGCTGGCTAAACTTTGAGCACCAGCATTGCTGCCCCACGGCAGCCCAACCCCCGGTTATCCACAGGAGGTGCATCATGCGAATGGCCGAAACCCTGCAGCGCAGCCTGGATCGTGCCCATACCCAGTTCGACCTGGTACCGCACCCGCACTCGGCTACCAGCCTGGAGTCGGCGCGGGTCGCCAACATACCGGCGGAACGCCTGGCCAAGACGGTGATCCTTGATGACCGCCAAGGCCATTTCCTCATGGCGGTGGTGCCTGCCAGCCGGCATCTGGACGTGGGCAAGGTGCGCAAGGATGCCAGGCTCTGGCAACTCACCCATGAGGCCGACCTCGCCCGCCTGTTCACGGACTGTGAACTTGGCGCCGTGCCAGCGCTGGGCGAGCCTTACGGCATGAAGATGCTGGTGGACCCGCAATTGACCCGGCAGCGCGACATCTACCTGGAAGCCGGTGACCACGAGAGCCTGGTGCACATGCGCATGGATCAGTACCTGAAGCTGGTGCCAAATGCTGAAGTCTGCGAGCTCTGCCACTAAGGGTGCCGTCCATTCACTGACGGTGCCATCCTACGACCCTGCCACCAAGGGCGTTCGTCCGCCGGTGCCGCCACCCTTCTGGTTCCGCCGTTCGATCGCCCGCCGGCGCTGGCGGCGAGGTGGTGGACTCCGCCAATGAAAAACCCCGGGACGGGCCCGGGGTTCTTCGTTGCAACGTCGATCAGTTCTGACGGATGCCCGCCACCAGCCAGGGCTGGTTGTCGCCGTTGACGCGTTCCATGCGCCAGCTTTCGCTGAACACCTCGCCCTGGTCGAAGCGCGAGGATTTGGAAACGCCATTGAAGGTCAGGGTGGCGACGGTTTTGTCGGTCAGTTCGTCGATGCCGTCCAGTTGCACCTGCAGGTTGTCGACGTAGGTGGACTGGTAGGCGTCGCCCAGGCTGGCGCGCTCTTCCTTGAGGAAGCTCAGCATTTGCGGGGTGACGAACTCGGCAATCTTGTCCATCTCGGCCGCGTCCCAGTGCTGCTGCAGGGCCAGGAAGTGTTCGCGCCCGGCTTCGATGAAGCGCTGTTCGTTGAACCAGCTCGGGGCATTGAAGGCCGGCTGGGCGACCGGAGCGGTGCTGCCGAAGATCGGCGCCTGCTGCTGCGGCATCTGCGGCATTTCACGCTGGAACGGCGCATGGCCGGCCATGGCGGGCTGACCCTGCTGCTGGGCGCGCTTGCGTGCGGCCAGGAAGCGGAAGATCAGGAAGGCGATCAGGCCGATGATCAGGAAGTCGAAGATCTGCATGCCGTCGAAGCCGTCGCCCATGAACATGGAGGCGAGCAACCCACCGGCGGCGATGCCGGCCAGAGGGCCGAGCCAGCGGGAAGCACCGCTCGCGGCGGCGGCGGGTTTGCCGGCGGCGGCGGGGGCGGCGGCGTTCGGGGTTTGCTGGGCGGGGGCTGCCTGGCGGGTCTGGTGGGTCGGCGCGGAGCCGAAGGACTTGCCGCCACCCATACGCTTGGCGGCGTTGACATCCAGGCTGAGCGTCAGGCCGACGCAGAGGGCCAGGGCAATACTGAGAAATCGGCGCATCAGAGGCTTCTCTTGGTTATGAATCTACGCGCGCCATGCTGCACAGTCAGTCGCCCGATAGCTAGGGGCAGAGTGTTTCGGGATTTTGTCGGACAGCTCTGTCGGCCTTTTCCGGGCGTACCGTTCATCTGCGCAGCAGGAATACCAAGGGGCCGCAACGCAGTTGCCGGCGCAGCAGGGCGCGCAGGTCGGCGGCGTCCTCCAGGGGATGGCGCAGCCAATGGACGAAGGTGCGCAGGTAGGCACCTGTGAGGAAGCTTTCCTCGGCGATGCGGCACAGGTGCAGGGTTTCCCGCTGCGCCGCCTCGCGCCACCACTGGACCGTACGGCTGACCCGCAACAGGCCCAGCATCTGCAAGTGCAAGTGGCCGGGCTCCAGCTTGTAGAGCAACATCTGCCCGGTCACCGAGCGGTGCGCCGCCAGCGCGCCGAGCCAGGCCATCAGCAGTTCTTCCAGGCGCTTTTCCGCGTCCAGGCCCGCCAGGTCGCTGCCCTTGCCACGCTCCAGCAAGGCCTGGTCGGCGCGGTCGAACCAGGCTTCAACCAGGTCGTCCTTCTGTCGGTAGTGCTTGGCGATGGCGTCGAGGCCGACGCCGAGTTCGCTGGCGACCTCGAACAGGTGCAGCCGCTCCCAGCCACAGGTGTCGGCCAAGTCGAGGGCACAATCGAGAATTTGTTGGGCGCTGGGTGAGCGGGGCATGGACTTACCTCCGCCAGTCAGTATGGCCAAGCGCACGGCCGCGGCCGGGGCATCGGACGGGCGGAAAGTCCGTGGAGGTTCACAGCCTGTGGGAGCGAATTCATTCGCGAATGAATTCGCTCCCACAGAACAGGGGGCAGGAGGGCGTCCCGGTCAGAGCGGCTGCAGCTTGGCGTAGGCCAGCATCAGCCACTTGCTGCCTTCGTCCTCGAACTTCACCTGCACCCGCGCCTGGGCGCCGGCGCCTTCGAAGTTGAGGATGGTGCCTTCACCGAACAGCGTGTGCTGGACGCGCTGGCCTAGGGAGAACGGTGTTTCGGGCACGGCGGCGCCGTCGAAGATTGAGCCGTGGCGGCTGCCGGCACCCATGGGGCGGCTGATGCTGTTGTTCAGGCGTACTTCGCGGATCAGCTGCGGCGGCACTTCGCGAACGAAGCGCGAGACCTTGTTGTAGGTCTCGCTGCCGTAGAGCCGGCGGGTTTCGGCGTAGGTCAGCACCAGGCGTTGCATGGCGCGGGTAACGCCGACATAGGCCAGGCGACGCTCCTCCTCCAGGCGAGTCGGGTCTTCCATGCTCATCTTGTGCGGGAACAGGCCTTCTTCCATGCCCACCAGGAACACCAGCGGGAATTCCAGGCCCTTGGCGCTGTGCAGGGTCATCAGCTGCACGCTGTCCTCGAAGGCATCGGCCTGGGTTTCCCCGGCTTCCAGCGACGCGTGGCTGAGGAAAGCTTGCAGCGGCGTGAGGTCTTCCTCGGTCTCTTCGTTCTCGAAGGCGCGGGCGGCGCTGACCAGTTCTTCCAGGTTTTCCACCCGGGCCTGGCCTTTCTCGCCCTTCTCGTCCTTGTGGTAGGCCACCAGGCCGCTCTGCTCGATGACGGTCTGGGTCATCAGGTGCAGGGGCATGTCCAGGGCCTTGGCCGCGAGGTTCTCGATCAGCTCCATGAACGCGGCCAGGGCGCTGGAGGCGCGGCCGGGCAGGGCCTTGTTGGCGAGCATCAGGCGGATCGCTTCCCACATGGAAACTTCATTGACGCGGGCGAACTCGCGGATGCTCTCCACGGTTTTCTCGCCGATGCCGCGCGGCGGCACGTTGATCACCCGCTCCAGCGCCGCGTCGTTGCCACGGCCGTCGAGCAGGCGCAGGTAGGCCATGGCGTTCTTGATTTCGGCGCGCTCGAAGAAGCGCTGGCCGCCATAGATGCGGTAGGGAATCTTCTCCCGCAGCAGCGCCTCTTCCAGCACCCGCGACTGGGCGTTGGAGCGGTAGAGGATGGCCATCTCGCTGCGGGCCATGCCGTCCTTCAGCGCACGCTCGATGCTTTCCACCACGTAGCGGGCTTCGTCGTGTTCGTTGAAGGCGGCGTACAGGCCAATGGGCTCGCCTTCTTCGCCCTCGGTCCAGAGTTCCTTGCCAAGGCGCCCCTGGTTGTTGGCGATGAGGGCGTTGGCGGCCTTGAGGATGCCTGCTGTAGAGCGGTAGTTCTGCTCCAGGCGAATCACCTCGGTGTCGGGGAAGTCGCTGGAGAACTGCTGGATGTTCTCGATCCGCGCACCGCGCCAGCCGTAGATGGACTGGTCGTCGTCGCCTACCACCATCAGGCTTTCGCCGCCCCTGGCGAGCAGGCGCAGCCAGGCGTATTGCACGGCGTTGGTGTCCTGGAACTCGTCCACCAGCACATGGCGGAAGCGGCGCTGGTAGTGCTCCAGCAGGCTCGGGCGGTCGCGCCAGAGGTCGAGGGCGCGCAGCAGCAGTTCGGAGAAGTCGATCACGCCGGTGCGTGCGCACGCGGCCTCGTAGGCTTCGTAGATTTTCAGCATGGTGCCGAGGAACAGGTCGCCACCGGCCTGGATGTGTTGCGGGCGAATGCCCTCGTCCTTCTGCCCATTGATGAACCACTGGGCCTGACGGGCCGGCCAGCGTTGCTCGTCGAGGCCGAGGTCACGGATCACCCGCTTGACCAGGCGCTGCTGGTCGTCGCTGTCGAGGATCTGGAAGTTCTCGGCAAGGCCTGCTTCCTGCCAGTGGGCCCGCAGCAGGCGGTGCGCCAGGCCGTGGAAGGTGCCGACCCACATGCCTGCCGGGTTGATGCCCAGCAGTTGCTCGATGCGCTGGCGCATCTCGGCCGCGGCCTTGTTGGTGAAGGTCACCGACAGGATCGAGTGCGGCGAGGCCTGCTCCACCTGGATCAGCCAGGCGATGCGGTGCACCAGCACGCGGGTTTTGCCGGAACCGGCGCCGGCAAGCACCAGTTGACGCCCCAGCGGGGCCGCTACGGCCTGGCGTTGAGCGTCGTTGAGGGAGTTCAGGAGGAGGGAGAGATCGTCGCGCATCGCGGCATTCTAGGGAGGTGGGAGGGGGAGGGCAAACCGATGACCGGGCGGTCGGCCAGACGGTCGCCAATCCCCGTCGCAGAGACCCTCCGAAAGTTCGGGGACGCTCGTCTGGAACCTCGCACATAAACCTGTTGCAGCTTCTCCCCGCTCGGGTAAGCTCCGGGCTCGCTTAGGCAGACCACTACAAAAAATAGCCTATGACCGCTAATTCAATGCCCGCCGACCAGGCGATTTCCCTGGTCGACAGCCGCGAGATTCGCCAGCAGTTCGCGACCGACATTGCGGCCGAACGCACGCGCCTCCTTTACCAGGGGTCCCAGGTCCCCACCCTGTTCATGCTGCTCAATGGCCTGGCCTGCGCCTATCTGCTCTGGGGCCCGGGCAACAGCCTACTGCTGGGCGGCTGGCTGGTCTGGCTGGTGCTGCTGGCCATCCTGCGCCTGACCCAGGTGGCCGCGTTCAAGCAGGCACTGCCGTCGCAGCAGGCCTGCCCACGCTGGCGCCGCGCCTTCCTCCTGGGAGCGGCAGCCTCCGGCCTGACCCTGGCCTTCGCCGCCGTGGCGCTGGTGCCCCCCGATGCCTTTCTCCAGCAGGCGCTGGTCTACGGCCTGATCGCTGCGGCCATTCTGTCGGCCAGCGTCGCCTACGCCGTCAGCCTGTCGGCTTTCCTCACCTTTGCCTTGCCCTGTCTGCTGCCCTCCATTGCCTGGCTGCTGCTGGGCGATACGCCGTTACTGCGGGGCTGGGGAGTGCTCGGGGTGATTCTGGCCGCATCGCTGATGGTGGTGGCCTGGCAGGTCAACCGACTGGTGCAGCGCAGCCTGCTGCAACGCTTCCAGAACCAGGCGCTGATCAGCCACCTGGAACAGGCCAAGGGCCGCGCCGAAGGGCTCAACGAAGAGCTGGCGCGCGAGGTGGAACAGCGCCGCCGTGCCGAGCGCGAACTGCGCCGGGCCCATGACGAACTGGAAATGCGCGTGGCCCAGCGCACCCTGGAGCTGGCCGATGCCAGCCACGCGCTCTCCAAGAGCGAAGCGCGCCTGGCCCTGGCCCTGGAGGCCAGCGAACTGGGTCTGTGGGACTGGAACCTGGAGACAGACGAAGTCCACCATTCGCAGCTCAAGGCCATCTTCGGCATCGAGGCCGATGACGTTACCCGCGTGATCAGCGACCTCAAGCCGCGCCTGCACCCGGATGACCTGCCGCTGTTGCGCCGGGCCCTGGTGGAGCACCTGAAGGGCCGCACCGATGGTTACTCCATCGACTACCGGGTGCGCCACAACGACGGTCACTGGGTCTGGGTGGAAGACCGCGGCCGTGTGGTGGAGCGCGATGGCAACGGCAAGGTGCTGCGCATGCTCGGCACCCGCCGCGACATCACCGCGCGTAAGCTCCAGGATGAAGAACAGCGCCTGGCGGCCACGGTGTTCGAGGCGGCCAGCGAAGGGATCGTCATCCTCGATCCGGACTACCGGGTGATCCAGGCCAACGAGGCCTTCAGCCAGGTCACCGGTTATCGCCAGGAAGAAGTGATCGGGCGCAGCGTCGCTACCCTGATCGGCAGCCGCGAGGCCCGTCGCCGCTACCACCTGATCCGCGAGGAACTGGAGCAGCACGGCAGCTGGCAGGGCGAGCTGATGGACACCCGCAAGAACGGCGAGCTCTACCCCCAATGGTTGCAGCTCAACGTGGTGCGCGACTCGCGCGGCAATGTCAGCCACATCGTCGGTTTCTTCGCCGACCTCACCGCCCGTCGCGAGGCCGAGGAGCGCTTGCGTTACCTCTCCAACTACGACGAGCTCACCGGCCTGGCCAACCGCACCCTGTTCAAAGACCGCCTGCACGAGGCCAGCCAGCGGGCGCGGCAGAGCGGCCACAGCCTGGCGCTGCTACACATCGACCTGGACCGCTTCAAGGTGCTCAACGACAGCCTCGGCCATGAAGTGGCTGACCAGTTGCTGCGCCAGGTCAGTCGGCGCCTGACCCAGGCGGTGCCGGAGGCCGACACCATCGCGCGTCTGTCCGCTGACGAATTCGCCGTGATCCTCGACGCCTACGGCAGCGTTGCCAGCCTGGCGCGCCAGGCCAGCCGAATGCTCGGCAAGCTGCGCATGCCGATGACCGTCGGCGGCCACGAACTGGTGATCAGCGGCTCGCTGGGCATCAGCCTGCTGCCGGAAAATGCCCGCGACATCTCTGCCCTGATCAGCCAGGCCAACATGGCAATGCAACATGCCAAGCACCTGGGCGGCAATACCTTCCAGTTTTTCACCGACAACCTCCAGGCCTGCACCCTGGAGCGCCTGCAACTGGAGAACCAGCTGCGCAAGGCCATCGAGGAAGGCCAGCTGGAGGTCTTCTACCAACCCAAGCTGGGCCTGGCCGACAACAGCCTGAATGCCGCCGAGGCGCTGGTGCGCTGGCGTCATCCGCAACAGGGGCTGGTGCCGCCGGGGGACTTCATCGGCCTGGCCGAAGAGACCGGGCTGATCGCCCCGATTGGCGAGTTCGTGCTGCGCCAGGCGTGCCTGCAAGCCCGCGAATGGCAGCGCCAGGGCCTGGCGGACATCCGCGTCTCGGTGAACCTCTCCATGCACCAGCTGCGCCAGGGCAACCTGGTCAGCCTGGTGCGCCAGGTGCTGGACGAAACCGGCCTGCAGGCCCGCCTGCTGGAGCTGGAACTGACCGAGAGCCACCTGCTGGAAAACGTCGAGAACGTCATCTCCACTTTCCACCAGCTGCGTCAGATCGGCGTGAAGCTGGCCATCGACGACTTCGGCACCGGCTATTCGTCCCTGAGCTACCTCAAGCGCTTCCCTGTGGACTGTGTGAAGATCGACCAGACCTTCATCCGCGACCTCTCCGCCGGCAGCGAGGACGCCGCGATCACCCGCGCCATCATCGCCATGGCCCACAGCCTGGAACTGAAAGTGGTCGCCGAGGGTGTGGAAACCCAGGAGCAGCTGAACTTCCTGCGCGGCCAGCGCTGCGACGAGATCCAGGGCTACCTGATCAGCCCGCCGGTGGAGGCACCGCTGTTTGCCCGGCTGCTCAGGGAACAGGCAACAGCGCTCTGGCGTTGAGGCAGTGTAGGAGCGAGCTCTGCTCGCGAAGTTGTTGTGGATATCGCTTTTCATATCCACCAGCGGAGTCGGGCGGGACCTCGATGGTGGACCGGGTAGGGTGCGCTGTGTGTTCAGCCGGGGGACATAGGTAACGGGTGTCGGGAGACATGGGTAACGCATTTAGGCTTACGGAATCCTTCGACTCTGGAGTTCGAGCGATGCCGTGGCAGGAGTGCACCACCATGTCGATTCGACGCGAGTTTGTGCGGTTGGCCGAACAACCGCAGAGCAACGTGCGGGAGCTGTGTCGGCGCTACGGCATCAGCCCGAAAACCGCCTACAAATGGTTACAGCGCCACCGCGAGCACGGCGATGCGGGGTTGCAGGAGCGCTCACGCCGGCCGTTGCACAGCCCTGGGCGCAGCGACCCGGACTTGGAACAGGCGGTGGTGCAGTTGCACCACCGTTTCCCGTATTGGGGCGCCCGCAAGCTGCGCGGCCTGCTGCCGGCCGCGTTCGAGCGTCCCCACCACAGCACCCTCGACGCCATCCTCCGCCGCCATGGTTGCCGGGTGCGCTACCACGCCGAGGAGGCCGAAGCTCCGGCCACGCAGCGCTTCGAGCACTGCCAGCCGAACGAGCTCTGGCAGATGGACTTCAAGGGCCACTTCCCGCTCGCCGACGGCCGCTCGTCGCGCTGCCACCCGTTGACGCTGTTGGATGATCACTCACGCTTTGCCCTCTGCCTGGAGGCCTGCGAGGGCGAGCGCCTCGAACTGGTTCGACCGCACCTGATCCAGGTCTTTCGCCGCTATGGCCTACCGCGCCGGATCACCGCCGACAACGGTCCGCCCTGGGGCTCGAACATCGCGGGCGGCCTGTCCGCCCTGGAGGTCTGGCTGATGCGGCTCGGCATCGAGGTCAGCCACAGCCGCCCTCATCATCCGCAGACCCAGGGCAAGCTGGAACGCTTCCACCAGACACTCAAGCGCGAGTTACTGCAGCGCTCGTTTCGCGACTTGGCGCACTGCCAGCAGGCGATGGCGCACTGGCGGGAGCAGTACAACCACGACCGCCCGCATGAGGCGCTGGGCCAACTGCCACCGATCACGCGCTACCAGCCAAGCCGGCGCAGCTACCCGGAGCAATTGCCTGAGCTGGACTACGAACCGGGCGACCGGGTGCTCAAGGTCGGCCGCGTCGGCCAGGTCAGTTTCCAGGGACGCAGCCTGTTCGTCGGCGGGGGGCTGTACGGGGAACGCGTCGCTCTCCGCCCCACCGCCGTCGATGGCGTCTACGATGTGGTGTTCATCCACAAGACCCTGCGCCAAGTCGACTTGAGACCGGGCAAGACATGATCATCAACCCGTTACCCATGTCTCCCGACAAGCGTTACCCATCTATCCCGGCTGAACACTGTGCGCACCGGAGTTTCAGCACACGGAATTGGTGCGCATGGTGTTCACCCTGCGTGGACTCAGGCGCTCGCCGCAGTCCGGCTGTTACCACTGGCGAACCAGCGCAGCAGCAGGGCGTTTTCCAGGTCCACGCCCGCTGGCAGCGGCAGGTACAGGGCGTGGCCGTCGCCCGGGGCTACTGCCTTGCGTTCGCCGAAGCGGTTTTCCAGGGCTTCCAGGCGGAAATCCAGGTTGCCTCGCGGGGTCATGAGCTGCAGGCGGTCGCCCACCGCGAAGTGGTTCTTCACCCGCACCTCCGCCAACCCGTGACGCACCACCCCGGTCAGTTCGCCGACGAACTGCTGGCGCTCGGCCAGGGAGTAGCCGTGCTCGTAGTTCTGGTACTCGTCATGCACGTGGCGGCGCAGGAAACCCTCGGTGTAGCCGCGGTTGGCCAGGGACTCCAGATCGTCCATCAGCGTGCGGTCGAAGGGACGTCCGGCGCAGGCGTCGTCGATGGCCTTGCGATAGGCCTGGGCGGTGCGCGCCACGTAGAAGTGCGACTTGGTGCGGCCCTCGATCTTCAGCGAGTGCACGCCCATCTGCAGCAACCGCTCCACATGGTGCACGGCGCGCAGGTCCTTGGAATTCATGATGTAGGTGCCGTGTTCGTCTTCCCAGGCGGACATCAGCTCACCAGGGCGGTTGGCTTCCTCCAGCAGGAACAGCCGCTCGCTTGGCGCGCCGCAACCCAGCGTGGGCACCAGTTGGCCCAGTTCATCCTCCTGCGCGGGCTTGGCGCCGTACTGCCAGCGGCAGGCATTGGTGCAGGTACCCTGGTTGGGATCGCGGCGATTGAGGTAGCCCGATAGCAGGCAGCGGCCGGAGTAGGCCATGCACAGGGCGCCGTGGACAAAGACTTCCAGCTCCATCCCGGGCACCTGCTGACGGACTTCGGCGATCTCGTCGAGGGACAGCTCGCGGGACAGGATCACCCGGCTGAGTCCTTGCTGTTGCCAGAATTTCACGCTGGCCCAGTTCACCGCGTTGGCCTGCACCGAGAGGTGGATGGGCATCGCGGGGAAGTGCTCACGCACCAGCATGATCAGGCCGGGGTCGGACATGATCAGTGCATCCGGGCCCATGGCGACAATCGGCTCCAGGTCCTTGAGGAAGGTGCGCAGCTTGGCGTTGTGCGGGGCGATGTTCACCACGACGTAGAAGCGCTTGCCGGCGGCATGGGCCTCCTCGATGCCGAGGGCCAGGTTCGCGCGATCGAACTCGTTATTGCGCACCCGCAGGCTGTAGCGCGGCTGGCCGGCGTAGACGGCATCGGCGCCATAGGCAAAGGCGTAGCGCATGGCCTTGAGGGTACCGGCGGGGGAGAGCAGTTCGGGGCTGTACATGGCGCGGCTCGCTGAGGGTGGGCGATGGACGCGCGATTCTAGGGAGGGGGCGAGTGGGTTTTATTGCTCTGGAGCAATGGGATTGCAGCGGGCTGCCTTTTGTAGGTTGGTGCAGAGCGTAGCGAAGCCCAACAGGCAGGGGTTGGACCGGGCAACGTTGGGCCTCGCTTCGCTCGGACCAACCTACAGTCGCCGGTAAGGGGCGGTCAGTCGTGCCAGGCGCGGCCGTGCAGCTCCAGCAGGCTGTGGGCCTGTTCCGGCCCGGTGGAGCCGGCGGGATAGGGGCGCGGGCTCTGGTAGTGTTCGTGCCAGCCGGCGAGGATCGGGTCCACCCAGTGCCAGGCAGCTTCCACTTCGTCGCGGCGCATGAACAGGGTGGAATCGCCCTCGATCACGTCCAGCAGCAGGCGCTCGTAGGCGTCCCAGCGGCGCTGGTGGCTGAAGGCCTTGGCCAGGTTCAGGTCCAGCTCCACCGCTTCCAGGTTCATGCCCTTGCCCGGCGTCTTGGCCATCAGTTGCAGGCTGATGCGCTCCTCGGGCTGCAGGCGGATCAGCAGGCGGTTGGCCTCGCCATCGGCGAACAGGCGGTGGGGCACCGGTTTGAACTGGATGACGATCTCCGAGTACTTGCGCGCCAGGCGCTTGCCGGTGCGCAGGTAGAAGGGCACGCCGGCCCAGCGCCAGTTGTCGATCTCCGCCTGCACGGCGACGAAGGTTTCGGTGTCGCTGTCGTTGTCGACGTTCTTCTCGAAGTAGTAGGCCGGCACTTCCTGGCCACCGATCTTGCCGGCGCTGTACTGGCCGCGCACGGTCTTGTCGCGCACGTCCTGCCCGGAGATGGGCTTGAGCGCCTCGAGAATCTTCACTTTCTCGTTGCGCACCGCCTCGGCGTCGAAACGCACCGGCGCTTCCATGGCCACCAGGCAGAGCAGTTGCAGCAGGTGGTTCTGCACCATGTCGCGCATGGCCCCGGAGTGGTCGTAGTAGGCGCCACGGTTCTCCACGCCCAGGGTTTCGCAGACGCTGATCTGCACATGGTCGATGTGCCCGGCGCGCCAGATCGGCTCGAACAGGCCATTGGCGAAACGCAGGGCCATGAGGTTCTGCACGGTTTCCTTGCCCAGGTAGTGGTCGATGCGAAACACCTGGGACTCGTCGAACACCTTGCCAATGGCGGCATTGATCGCCTGGGCCGATTCCAGCGAATGGCCGATGGGCTTTTCCAGCACGATGCGCGACTGCGGGGTGACCATCCGGGCGATTGAGAGGTGCGCGGCGATGTCCTCGAACAGGTCGGGGGCGGTGGCCAGGTAGTACACCCGCCCGCAGCCGGGATCGGGTCCGAGGTGGCGGGCCAGGCGGCCGAAGTCGGCGCTCTGGGACACGTCCATTGCGAAGTAGTCCAGGCGCTCGGAGAAGCCGCGCCACGCCTCGACGGTGAAGTCGGCCCGGGCGACCTGGGCACGGCAACGGCGCTCGGCCAGCGCGCGATAGCCGTCGCGATCAAGGCTATTGCGGGCCAGTGCAAGGATGCGCATCTGCGGGTGCAGGCGCCCTTCACGGTGCAGGTGATACAGGGCCGGAAGCAGCTTGTGCAGCGCGAGGTCGCCGGTGCCGCCGAAGACGAGCATGTCGCAGGAGCTGGTCAAGGATGCGCTCTCCCTTCCTTGCACGCGGATAAAGGATGGTTCAACTGGGCGGAAAAGCGGCTCATGTAGTATAACTACACGATCACTACAGCCCGGTTGCGTCGATCATAACCGAGTCGAGGCCCGTTGCATGACGGAAGAAACCGGCAAAACCCCCATTCCAGACAGAGCCTGCCCTGTGAACCTGCTGCAACATATCGCTCAGTCGCGGCACCTGCTGCGCAAGTCGGAACTGAAAGTCGCCGACCACGTCCTGCTCGATCCCGCTGCGGTCATGCACAGCTCCATGGCCGATCTGGCTCAGGGGGTCGGGGTCAGCGAACCCACCATCGTCCGCTTCTGCCGCGCCATCGGCTGTGGTGGCTTCCAGGACCTGAAGCTGAAACTGGCGCAGAGCCTGGCCGCCGGAGCCAGCTTCGGCCAGTTTGCGATCCATGAAGATGATTCGGTCGCAGACTTCAGCCTGAAGATATTCGACACCACCCTGCACACCCTGATGGAAGTCCGCGAGAAACTCGACCCCGAAGCCCTGCAGCGTGCCATCGGTGCCTGCGCCCAGGCCCAGCGGGTGGAGTTCTATGGCTTCGGCGCTTCCGGTGCGGTAGCCGCCGATGCCCAGCACAAATTCTTCCGCCTGCTGCTCACGGCGGCGGCCTATTCCGACCCGCACATGCAGGCGATGTCGGCGGTCACCCTTAAGCCCTCGGACGTGGCCATCTGCATTTCCCAGTCGGGCCGCTCCAAGGACCTGCTGATCACCGCCAACCTGGTGCGCGAGGCCGGCGCCACCCTGATTACCCTCTGCCCGAGCCAGACGCCATTGGCCGACCTGGCCACGGTGAACCTCGCCATCGACGTGCAGGAAGACACCGAAATCTACACCCCGCTCACCTCGCGCATCGCCCACCTGGTGGTGATCGACGTGCTCGCCATGGGCGTCGCCATGGCCCGTGGCCCGACCCTGGTCAACCACCTCAAGAGTGTGAAGCGAAGCCTGCGCAGCCTGCGCCTGTCGCCCAAATCGGTGAAGAGCGCCGAGGACTGAGTCAGAGGGTCCTGATCGAGGTGCGGATTGCGCGTGCGCACTCGATCACTGCCGGCGCCAGCCGACGTTCCGCGTCTTCCTGCGTCCAGCGGCTGGTGGGCGCCACCACGTGCACTGAGGCCACCGGCCGGCCCTGGCTGCCAAGAATCGGCGCGGCGATGGTCATGTCGCCCAGGAAGAGTTCCTCGTTGTTGATCGCATAGCCCTTGCGTCGGGTCGTCGCGATCTCGGCGAGGATTTCATCCGTTCCCGTGAGGGTGAATTGAGTCTGGCGCTTCAGCTCGCTGGCCTCCAGCGCCGCACGCACCTCGTCATCCCCCAGCGCGCTCAGGTAGGCCCGGCCCGAGCCGGTGCAGTACATGGGAATGCGGCTGCCGATCGGCATGTGGATGGGGATGA
Organism: Pseudomonas sp. TCU-HL1; assembly: GCF_001708505.1. Taxonomy (NCBI): domain Bacteria; kingdom Pseudomonadati; phylum Pseudomonadota; class Gammaproteobacteria; order Pseudomonadales; family Pseudomonadaceae; genus Pseudomonas; species Pseudomonas sp. TCU-HL1. Next base: position 6,182,767 of record NZ_CP015992.1, on the reverse strand, counting down.
ACTTGGGCGCGACGAAGCGCGCAACGTAGACCATTTCCAGGCCGTCGGGCTCAGTGAGGTTGGTGGTTTCCCCGGTGATCTGTGCCAGTTCGGCGAGGAATGGGTTGGCCACGTCCACCAAGGTGTCGGCGGCCAGATAGTTGTAGCCGATCTCCATTACCCGCGGAGTGAGCTGGAAGCGCTTGGTCTGCGAGTGCTTGCACACGTAGCCCAGGGCTTCGAGGGTGTGGATCATGCGCTGCGCCGAACTTTTGTTGATCCCCGCCGCTTCCGCCACTTCCGCCAGGTTCATGGTGCGCCGCTGGGCATTGAACGCGCGCAGCACTGCCAGGCCTTTTTCCAGTGACTGATTGAACAAGGCATTGTCGTTTTCGCTCACGGCCTGTCTCTCTTTGAGTGTTTTTATGCTTTGAATATCGATATACGATATTTATAAATCTCTTTACGATTTTTGTAAATTGTTTATATTCGGTCGAAAGCCTCCTGCCGATACCAACGAGGCAATCCATAGCGCACAACGACAACAAGCAGCGTCCAATGGGAGATCCGCCATGCATCCTCGCTTCCGTCTCTTCACCTGCGCCTGCGCCCTCGTGGCCGGCCTCACGGCATCCCTCGGCGCCAGTGCCGAAACCTTCAAGGTCGGCGCTACTGCTACCGGCGTTCCTTTCACGTTCCTCGACGTCAAGAGTCAGAGCATCCAGGGCATGATGGTCGACGCCGCCCAGGCGGTGGCCAAGGCCGGTGGCTTCGAGGTGGAAATCCAGCAGACTACCTTCGCTGCGCTGATTCCTTCGCTGACGGTGAAGAAGATCGACCTGATCTCCGCCGCCATGCTGCGCACCCCGGCGCGGGAGAAGGTGGTGCAGTACTCCGATCCGGTGTTCCGCTATGGCGAGGGCCTGATCGTCCGTGCGGACGACAGCACAGCCTATACCCGCATGGAAGACCTCCAGGGCGAGGTGGTGGGCGCCCAGGTGGGCACCGTGTTCATTGACGAACTGAACAAGCGCGGCATCTTCAAGGAAGTGCGTGGCTACGACTCCATCGCCGACCTGATGCGCGACCTGGCCCTGGGCCGAATCAAGGCTGGTTTCGCCGACCGCCCGATCCTTGCCTACCAGATGGCCCAGGGCTCCCACGACAAGGTACGTCTGGTGGACAGCTACCAGCCGGTGATCATGGGCGAGGTCTGCCTGATCCTGCGCAAGGGTGAGCCGACGACGCTGGAGCAGGTCAACAAGGGCATCGCCGCCATCAAGGCCGATGGCACCCTCGACCGCATCATCGAGAAGTGGAAGCTCAACTGAGCCCCGCGCGGCCCGTCCCGCGCGGCGGGCCTTCCCTGAACTCCTTCCTCGGGTATTCCCATGTTTTTCCAGAACGCCCTGGACTTCCTCCCCATTCTCCTGAAAGGGGCGGTGGTCACGCTGCAGGTCACGGCCGGGTCCTTCCTGCTCAGTTCACTGATCGGCCTGGTCTTTGCCCTGATGATGGTGTCGAAGGTTCGCACCATCTCGATGTTCGCCATCGGCCTGGTCAATATCATCCGCGGCCTGCCGATCATCGTGCAGCTCTTCTACATCTACTTCGTGCTGCCGGACTTCGGCATCCAACTGACAGCTTTGCAGGCAGGCGTCATCGGCCTGGGTATCGCCTACTCCGCCTATCAGGCGGAGAACTTCCGCGCCGGCATCCAGGCCATTCACCAGGGGCAGATCGAGGCGGCCGAATCCCTCGGCATGCGCGGCGCCATGGTAATGCGCCGGGTAGTGCTGCCGCAGGCCTTCCGCATCGCCCTGCCGCCCTATGGCAACACCCTGGTGATGATGCTCAAGGACTCGTCCCTGGTCTCCACCATCACGGTGGCGGAGATGACCCGCGCCGGCCAACTGATCGCTTCCTCCACCTTCGAGAACATGACCGTCTACACCCTGGTGGCTCTGCTCTACCTGGCGCTGAGCCTGCCGCTGTCTTTCGCACTGCGTCGCCTCGAGGCGCGGATCGGCATGAGGAAAAAGGCATGATCGAGATCAAGGGCGTTCACAAGAGCTTCGGCAGCCTCAATGTGCTTGAAGGCATCGATCTCGAAGTAAGGAGCGGGGAGGTGGTTTGCCTGATCGGTCCCTCCGGCTCCGGCAAGTCCACGCTGCTGCGCTGCATCAATGGCCTGGAGACCTATGACCGGGGCGATGTCCTGGTTTCCTCCGAGCGTGTCGATCGCCAGTCCAGGACCATTCACGAGATTCGCACCCAGGTGGCGATGGTGTTCCAGCGCTTCAACCTGTTTCCCCATCGCACGGCCCTTGAGAACGTCATGGAAGGGCCCGTCTACGTGAAGAAGGAAAACCCCCGCGCGGCCCGTGAACACGCAGGTGCCCTGCTGGAAAAGGTCGGCCTGTCGCATCGCATGGATGCTTACCCGGACGAACTTTCCGGTGGCCAGCAGCAGCGCGTGGCCATTGCCCGCGCCCTGGCCATGCGGCCCAGGGCGATTCTCTTCGACGAGCCCACCTCGGCCCTGGACCCCGAACTGGTGGGTGAGGTCCTAGCGGTGATGCGCCGACTGGCCGATGAGGGCATGACCATGGTGGTGGTCACCCACGAGATGGGGTTCGCCCGCGAGGTGGCCGACAAGGTCTGTTTCCTCTACGGCGGCAGGATTATCGAAGAAGGGACCTCCCATGACGTGCTGGGGGCGCCGAAGCAGCCGCGCACCCAGGAATTCCTCAAGCGCCTGCTGAACCACAGCGGGGTGCCTGCATGAATGCGCCGCAGCTGTCGCTGCCGGCTTCCCTCTGGGCGGCCACCGCGCCCGCCGGCCCGGCGACCCCGGCCCTGGCGGAGGACAAGCAGGTCGATGTCGCCATTGTCGGTGCCGGCTATACGGGGCTGTCGACAGCATTGCACCTGGCCGCCGGCGGTACGCGGGTTTGCGTGCTGGATGCCGGAGAGCCCGGCTGGGGCGCGTCCGGACGCAACGGCGGGCAGGTGATTCCCGGACTGAAGTACGACCCCGATGAGCTGCGCAAGCAGTTCGGCGGCGAGCGCGGCGACGCGCTGATCGAAGTGGTTGGCAACGCGGCGGACGAGGTGTTCGACCTGATCGGGCGGCATGGCATCGACTGCGACGCCAGCCGTAATGGCTGGGTCCAGCCAGCCGCCTCAAAGGCCGCGCTACGCGGCATCGAGCGTCGCGCCGAACAGTGGCGGCGGCAGGGCGTGGCGGTGGAGTTGCTGGACCAGGCCGCTGTCGCTAGGCGAATCGGCAGCTCCAACTACCTGGGGGCCTGGGTCGATCCCCGGGCGGGCAGCCTGCAACCCCTCAGCTATGCGCGCGGGCTGGCGCGCGTGGCCACGGCCCGGGGTGCCTGCATCCATGGGCACAGCCGGGTGACCGGCCTCGCACGCGAGGGTTCCGGCTGGTGCCTGACCACCGCCCAGGGCTTCAAGGCGCGCGCCGAGCGGGTGGTGCTGGCCACCGACGGCTACACCGACGATCTCTGGCCCGGCCTGCGCCAGACGGTGATCGCCGCCAACAGCTTCATCATCGCCACACGGCCCTTGTCGCCGGAGCTGCGCGAATCGATCCTGCCGGGGGGAGAGGTCTGTTCGGATGCGCGTCGCCTGCTGCTGTACTTCCGCAAGGATGCCCAGGGACGCCTGCTGCTCGGCGGGAGGGGGCCATTCGTCGAGCCGAGTCGCCAGGCTGATTGGGCGCTGTTGGAGCGCTCCCTGGGGAGCCTGTTCCCGCAGCTGGCGGGCGTACCCATCGAATATCGCTGGAGCGGCCGGGTGGCACTGACCCAGGACTTCCTGCCCCATGTGCATGAGCCGGCCCCGGGTGTCAGCATCCTGCTTGGCTACAACGGTCGGGGGGTGGCCCTTTCCACCGCCTTGGGACGACACCTTGCGGCGCGCTTGTCAGGGCGCGGCGAAGGGTTTCCCTTCCCGGTGACGCGCATCAGGCCGATTCCTTTCCATGGCCTGCAGCGCTTCTACCTGGGTGCGGGGATCGCCTGGTACAGGCTGCTGGACGCCCTGCTCTGAGGTTCGCGGCTGGCCGTTCAGGCCAGCCCCTGGCGGACTAGAAGCCGCTCTATAGCATCGATGAAAGGCCCGCTGCCCGGCCAACTGGTAATCCGCCCCAGCGGTCGGCCGTGGTACAGCGCAATGAAGGTCGGCACCCCGTGCAGGCCGAAGCGCACGGCCAGGGCCGGGTCTTCTTCCACTTCGTCGTGCAGCCAGCGCACCTGGGGCCATTGGCAGCGCGTCTGGGTGCGCAGCAAATCGTGCTTGGCCACGTCGCAGAGCGGGCAGTCGTCCTGCCAGAGGTAGAGCAGCACCAGCCGTTGGCGTTCGCTGGCCAGTACGTCATCGAGGATGCTGGCGCGCACCCGTTGGATCGGAAAGCGTTGGAAGAACTCGACGGCATTGCTCATGGCGTCCTCCAGCGACGTTGCCCGTTAACTGCTGAGCAAAGTCCCGCCGCGACGGTCTGTCCAGCTATCGCGCCGATAGCCTGAAACCTTCGCTTCACCCCAGATTCACCGAGCCTTCGCGAAAGCTTCACAGGTGCGGGCGATCCTGCGCCTACCAGCCTGCTTCCGAACCCCACCCAGGGAGAGATGCCATGCAACGCTTTCACGATGAATCCGCCCATCTGGACAGCAAGACCCGGCGCAAACTGGAGGACCAGCGGCGTATGCAGTTCCGTCGCGCCATCGAAGACCACTGCGAGCAACGCCGCCTGCAGATGGAATGTTCGGACTATCCCTACCCCGAATTGATTGCGGCTAACTACCTGTTGTCGTCAAAGGCAGCGCGCCGGAAAAGCGGTGGGAAAGTGCACTGATCTGTGCGCGTTCTTCGCGGATAAAGCCTAGAAACGCCTGGGCGACCGGCGACAGCCGCTTGCCCTTGGCGTGCACGGCGCACCAACTGCGGTACAGCGGCAATTCCTCTACCGGCAGCTCCCGAAGCAGCCCGGTCGCCAGCTCCAGGCTCACCGCGTGTCGCGGGATCAGGGCGATGCCGAGGTCGGCCACCACGCATTCCTTCTGCGCATCCAGCGAGGCCACTTCCATGGTCTGGGCGAAATGCGCGCGCTTCTGCTGGAAGTACTCCTCGCACGCCTTGCGGGTGCCCGAGCCGGCCTCGCGCACCAGCAGCGTGTAGAGCTCCAGATCCTTCAGAGTCAGCTTCGCGGCATTGCACAGCGGGTGGTGCGGCGGCGCCACGGCAACGATGGGGTTGTTCAGGAAGGGCAGGAATTCCAGGGCCATGTCCTGGGGCACCAGGGACATGATCACCAGGTCGTCGCGGTTGTCCGAAAGGCGCTTGATCACCTGGGCCCGGTTGGTCACCACCAGATGCAGGCTAACGTCCGGGTGATGCTCGCGGAAGGCTGCGAACAGGTGTGGCACGAAGTACTTGGCGCTCGACTCCACCGCCAGGTTCAGCTGGCCCTGCAGCGAACCCTGCAAGTCAGAGAGCTGCATGTCGAGGCTGGCCAGGCGCTGGAAGATGTCGCTGCTGGCGCGCATCAGCGCTTCGGCGGCGTCGGTCACGTAGAGCTTCTTGCCGACGTACTCGAACAGCGGCTGGCCCACCAGCTCCTCGAGCTGGCGAATCTGCAGACTGACAGCCGGTTGGGTCAGTGCCATTTCTTCGGCCGCGCGGCTGTAGGAGCGGCTTTCGAACACGGCTCGGAACACCTGGAGCTGGCGCAGGGTCATGCGCAGCAGGGTCTTGCGCATCGATTTTGATCTCGTGGGATGAGGGCGGGTGGCTGACTATAAGCCGATCCTAATGGATACCCCAATAATTATTGATTGGGGTTATTCCCGCCCGCGGCGTAGGGTAATGACGCGACCGCTTCACGATCAGCGGTCACTCAACGACCGGCCCAGCCGTTCGCCTGTTCACTTGGTCGAGGGAAAACTCGTGATCAAGAAAATCCTGATCGCCAACCGTGGTGAGATCGCTGTCCGCATCGTGCGCGCTTGCGCCGAAATGGGCATCCGCTCGGTGGCTATCTACTCCGATGCCGACCGGCACGCCCTGCACGTCAAGCGTGCCGACGAAGCCCACAGCATCGGTGACGACCCGCTGGCCGGGTACCTGAACCCGCGCAAGTTGGTGAACCTGGCGGTCGAGACCGGCTGCGACGCCCTGCACCCGGGCTACGGTTTCCTCTCCGAAAACGCCGAGCTGGCGGACATCTGCGCCGAGCGCGGGATCAAGTTCATCGGCCCGAGCGCCGAAGTGATCCGCCGCATGGGTGACAAGACCGAAGCCCGCCGCAGCATGATCAAGGCCGGCGTGCCGGTCACCCCCGGCACCGAAGGCAACGTCGCCGACCTCGACGAGGCCCTGCGCGAGGCCGAGCGCATTGGCTACCCGGTGATGCTCAAGGCCACGTCCGGTGGTGGTGGTCGCGGTATCCGCCGCTGCAACAGCCGCGAGGAGCTGGAACAGGCCTACCCGCGCGTGATTTCCGAAGCCACCAAGGCCTTTGGCTCGGCAGAAGTCTTCCTCGAGAAGTGCATCGTCAACCCGAAGCACATCGAAGCGCAGATCCTGGCCGACTCCTTCGGCAACACCGTGCACCTGTTCGAGCGCGACTGCTCCATCCAGCGCCGCAACCAGAAGCTCATCGAAATCGCACCGAGCCCGCAGCTCACCCCCGAGCAGCGCGCCTACATCGGTGACCTTTCCGTGCGCGCGGCCAAGGCCGTGGGCTACGAGAACGCCGGCACCGTGGAGTTCCTGCTCGCCGAGGGCGAGGTGTACTTCATGGAGATGAACACCCGCGTGCAGGTGGAACACACCATCACCGAGGAAATCACCGGCATCGACATCGTCCGCGAGCAGATCCGCATCGCCTCGGGCCTGGAACTGTCGGTCAAGCAGGACGACATCATTCACCGTGGCTTCGCCCTGCAGTTCCGGATCAATGCCGAGGACCCGAAGAACAACTTCCTGCCGTCCTTCGGCAAGATCACCCGCTACTACGCCCCCGGCGGCCCCGGCGTGCGCACCGACACGGCGATCTACACCGGCTACACCATTCCGCCGTATTACGACTCCATGTGCCTGAAGCTGATCGTCTGGGCACTGACCTGGGAAGAGGCGCTGGACCGCGGCCTGCGCGCCCTTGATGACATGCGCGTGCAAGGTGTGCGGACCACCGCGCCCTACTACCAGGAAATCCTGCGCAATCCCGAGTTCCGCAGCGCCGAGTTCAACACCAGCTTCGTCGAGAGCCATCCGGAGCTGACCCAGTACTCGATCAAGCGCAACCCGTCGCACCTGGCCATCGCCATCGCCACCGCCATCGCCGCCCACGCCGGCCTGTAGGGGAAGGATTCAGAACATGAGCAAGAAGATTTCGATCACCGATACCATCCTGCGCGATGCGCACCAGTCCCTGCTGGCCACCCGCATGCGCACCGAAGACATGCTTCCAATCTGCGACAAGCTCGACAAGGTCGGCTACTGGTCGCTGGAAGTCTGGGGCGGCGCCACCTTCGACGCCTGCGTGCGCTTCCTCAAGGAAGACCCGTGGGAGCGCCTGCGCAAGCTTAAGGCCGCCCTGCCTAACACCCGCCTGCAGATGCTCCTGCGCGGCCAGAACCTGCTGGGCTACCGCCACTACAGCGACGACGTGGTACGCGCCTTCGTCGCCAAGGCGGCGGTCAACGGCATCGACGTGTTCCGCATCTTCGACGCGATGAACGACGTGCGTAACCTGCGCGTGTCCATCGAAGCGGTGAAGGCTGCCGGCAAGCACGCCCAGGGCACAATCTGCTACACCACCAGTCCGGTGCACACCATCGACGCCTTCGTGAACCAGGCTAAGACCATGGCCGCCATGGGCGTGGACTCCATCGCCATCAAGGACATGGCCGGCCTGCTCACCCCTTACGCCACTGGCGAGCTGGTGAAAGCCCTGAAGGACGCCCTGCCGCTGGAAGTGGTGGTGCACTCGCACGACACCGCCGGCGTGGCCAGCATGTGCCAGCTGAAGGCTGTGGAGAACGGCGCCGACCGCATCGACACTGCCATCTCCAGCATGGCCTGGGGCACCAGCCACCCGGGCACCGAGTCCATGGTCGCGGCCCTGCGCAACACCCCCTATGACACTGGCCTGGATCTGGAACTGATCCAGGAAATCGGCATGTACTTCCACGCCGTGCGCAAGAAGTACCACCAGTTCGAAAGCGAATTCACCGGCGTGGATACCCGTGTGCAGGTCAACCAGGTGCCGGGCGGCATGATCTCCAACCTGGCCAACCAGCTGAAGGAGCAGGGCGCGCTCAACCGCATGGCCGAAGTGCTGGAAGAAATCCCGCGCGTGCGTGCCGACCTCGGCTTCCCGCCCCTGGTGACCCCGACCTCGCAGATCGTCGGTACCCAGGCCTTCTTCAACGTGCTGGCCGGCGAGCGCTACAAGACCATCACCAACGAAGTGAAGCTCTACCTGCAGGGCCGCTACGGCAAGGCGCCGGGCGAGATCAACGAGCAGCTGCGCCGTCAGGCCATCGGCAACGAAGAAGTCATCGACGTGCGCCCGGCCGACCTGATCAAGCCCGAGCTGGACAAGCTGCGCGCCGACATCGGCAGCCTGGCCAAGTCCGAAGAGGACGTGCTGACCTTCGCCATGTTCCCGGACATCGGCCGCAAGTTCCTCGAAGAGCGTGCCGCCGGCACCCTCAAGCCCGAGGAGCTGCTGCCCATCCCGAACGGCCAGGGCGCGGCCCCGGTCGGTGGTGAAGGCGTGCCGACCGAGTTCGTGGTTGACGTGCATGGCGAGAGCTACCGCATCGACATCACCGGCGTTGGCGTGAAGAGCGACGGCAAGCGTCACTTCTACCTCGCCATCGACGGCATGCCGGAAGAGGTGGTGTTCGAGCCGCTGAACGAGTTCATCGGCGGCGCCGGCAACAAGCGCAAGAGCGCCAGCGCGCCGGGCGACGTCAGCACCACCATGCCGGGCAACATCGTCGACGTGCTGGTTAAGGAAGGCGACGTGGTCAAGGCTGGTCAGGCTGTGTTGATCACCGAGGCGATGAAGATGGAAACCGAGGTCCAGGCCCCCATCGCCGGCACCGTCAAGGCTATCCACGTGGCCAAGGGCGACCGCGTCAATCCGGGCGAGGTCCTGATCGAAATCGCCTGATTGCTCTGAAGAGAGTCCCCGTAGGGAGCCGCAAGGCTCCCTTTTTTATGACTGCGAGGTTAGCCCAGGGCACTGCACCTGTGGGGGCGAATTCATTCGCCAAGCAGGCCGAAGGCCTGCCCTTCGGACTCTCAAGGGGGCAGCTTCGCCGCCCTTGGCGAATGAATTCGCCCCCACAAGGAAGCGCGCGGGTAGCGCTCAGTCCACCATCTCTCCGCACAGGTCCACGGCGAACCACTGCTCCACCTCTTCCTGGCGCAAGCCGGCGCCGAGCAGGGCGAACAGCTTGCCCAGTGCCGCCTCGCGGGTCATGCCGCCGGCGGATACCAGGCCGGTGGCGAGCAGCTGGCTGCCAGCGGCGTAGACCCCCGCCTGCATGTGGCCGGCCGGGCACTGGCTGATGGCGACCAGCACCACGCCACGCTGGTGGGCGGCGCGCAGCACGTCGAGCAGGGCCTTGTCATCCGACGGGCCGGTCCCGCTGCCGTAGCACTCCAGCAGCAGCCCTTGCACGCCGCTACCCAGCAGCGCCTCCACATGGCTGGCTGCAAGGCCGGGGAACAGGGGCAGCACCGCGAGGTTCACCGGTTTGCGCGGGGTCCGGTAATCGAGGCCTGCCGGAATCAGCCCGGCGCGCTCGCCCTCCCGTGGGCGCGGCAGCACGGCGAAGGCGTCGAAGGCCTCCGAGCGCAGCTTGCTGGCACGGGCGCCGTGTAGCAGTTCGCCGTTGAAGAAGAGGTGCACGCCCGGGGCGACGCCCGCTTGCAGTGAGCGGACGGCGCCGAGCAAGTTGGGCCAGGCATCGCTGCCTTCGCTGCCGGCCGGCAGCATGGCGCCGGTCAGCACCACCGGCACTGGCAGGCCGAGCATCAGGAAGGCGAGGGCCGCCGCGCTGTAGGCCAGGGTATCGGTGCCATGCAGCAGCAGCACGCCGTCGTGGCCGCGCACCGCCTCGACTATCGCATCGCGCATGGCCAGCCAATTGGCCTGGCGCATGTTGGCGCTGTCGATCAGCGGCAGCAGTTCTTGAAAGTGCCAATCCAGCGCCATTCCCTGGTCGTCCAGCTGCTCGCGCATGCGCACCTCGAAGCCGCTGGCCGGGGCCAGGCCTTCGGGAGTCTGCAGCATGCCGATGGTGCCGCCGGTGTAGAGCACGAAAAGGTTCTTCACAGCATTCATGGGTGTGGATAACTCGGAAAGCAAAGGTGCAGATACGACAGTGCCGCTCCCCGTGTCAGCGGAGGAGCGGCACCAGGTATCACCGGAACGCGCGATCAGCGGTGGCTTTGCGCCAGTCCGTGGCCGAGGTCAGTGGCGGGCAGGTCAATCGCCGGATTGGCCGGCCAGGCGTCGCGGTCCAGGTCCAGGTCGGCGAACTTGGCGGAGTCGAACACGGGCTGCTTGATGCCGGCCTCGCGCTGCTCGTCGTAGTCGCGCATTACCCGCAGGCCGACCTTGATCAGCATGGCCAAGGCCATCAGGTTGACGAAGGCCAGGCAAGTCATGGTGATGTCGGCGAAGGCGAACACGGTGCCCAGGTTCTGCATCGAACCCCAGCAGATCAGCGCCAGCACCAGGCCACGGTAGGTCAGCAGGGCGACGCGGCTGCGGCCGGCCAGGAACTGCAGGGCGTTCTCGCCAAGGTAGTAGTTGTAGAGGATGCAGGTGAAGACGAAGAGGCTCAGCGCAACGCTGATGAACACGCGGCCCCACTCACCGACCACGGCGGCCAGGGAGTTCTGGGTCAGCACGATGCCATCGCCTTCGAAGCCCGGCGTGTAGAAGCCGGACAGGAGGATCAGCAGCGCGGTGCAGGTGCAGATCACGAAGGTGTCGAGGAACACGCTGAACGCCTGCACCACACCCTGGGAGGCCGGGTGCTTCACGGCGGCCACGGCGGCGACGTTCGGCGCACTGCCCAGGCCCGCTTCGTTTGCGAACACGCCGCGCTTCACACCCATCACGATGGCGCTGCCCAGCAGGCCGGCGAAGGCCGGCTCAAGGCCGAAGGCGCTCTTCACGATGGTCACCAGCATGTCAGGCACCAGTTCGATCTGGGACACGATCACGTAGCAGGTGACCGCGATGTAGGCCAGGGTCTTCACCGGCACCAGCAGGTCGGACACCGATGCGATGCGCTTGATGCCGCCGATGAACACCAGGCCGAGGAGCACGGCCAGGCCGACGCCGGTGTACTGCACGGGCAGGCCGAAGGCGTTCTCCAGCGAGTGAGTCACGGTGAAGGACTGCAGACCGTTGAAGGCGAAACCGTAGGTCACCAGCAGCAGGACCGCGAAGGTCACCGCCATCCAGCGCAGTTTCAGGCCGTGCTGGATGTAGTAGGACGGGCCGCCACGGTACAGGCCGTCGCCATCGGCGCGCTTATAGACCTGGGCCAGGGTGCACTCGAAGAAGCTGCTGGACATGCCAACCAGGGCGGTCACCCACATCCAGAACACGGCACCAGGGCCGCCGAGGGTCACGGCGAGGCCCACACCGGCGATGTTGCCGGCGCCGACTCGGCCGGCAAGGCTCAGCATCAGGGCCTGGAAGGAACTCAGCTGGCCAGCCTGGCCACGGATGGATTCCTTGAACACGCTGAACATGTGGCGGAAATGGCGGAACTGGACGAAGCGGGAGCGGAGGGTGAAATAGGTGCCAAGCCCAACGATGAGCACGATGAGCACTTTCCCCGAGAGGAAATCGTTGATCACTTCAAGCATGAGTGAGACCTCGATTCTTATTGTTCGCGTGATGGACAAACGGCTTCGAGCGGGCACGCCTCGGCCGTGGCGCGCAGGGTGGGGGAACGCGACGTAGATAACAATTTCGCGGGTTGCACCGATATGACGCGAGTTGGCGCTATAATCGCGCCACTCGCATCAGGGCAGGCCAGTGACATGGCGGACTATCTCGGCAATAACCTCAAGCTGCTTTGTGGCCATTACCGCTCCATTGCGGAGGTTTGCCGCAAGCTGGGGATCAATCGCGCCCAGTTCAACAAGTACCTCAACGGCCAGAGCCGGCCGACCCCCTACAACCTCAAGCGCATCTGCGATTTCTTCGGCGTGGAGGATTACGAACTGGGTCTGCCACCGGAGCAGTTCTCCCGCCTGCTGGGCACCCGTCCGGTCGGCCAGGAAGGGGAAGGGCGCTCCGATCCGTTGCTGGAACTGCTCGCCCCGTTACGTGAGCAGTCGGGCAACCTGTCGCGCTACTGCGGCTTCTACTTCGAGTACTCCAACTGCATGTCGGTGCCTGGCACTGTCCTGCTGTCCCTCGTGCGCCTGTGGGAAGACGACGGCAACTTCCTCTTCGAGCGCCAGGAACGCCAGGAGCGCTCCAGCAGCACCAACGTGGAGGCTGAGGATTGGGTGCGTTGTTGCTACCGGGGCGCGGCCTTCCAGTTGCAGGATCGGCTGTTCCTGATGGACTACGAATCGCTCACCCTCAATGAGATGAGCCAGACCATCCTCATCCCCAGCTACAAGAGCCGCATCACCCGCCTCAACGGCTTGAAGACCGGCGTCTCCAGCGGCGACCGGCGCAACCCCGCCTGTACCCGCGTGGTCTGGGAATACCTGGGCCCGGAGATCAACCGCGTCGCCGCCTACCGTCAGGTGAAGCTCTACCGCCCCGACGACCCGCGCATCGACGACGACGTGCGCCAGCGGCTGGATGTGGCGCCGCTCAAGAATGGCCTGTTCGAGATCGAGTGAAGATAGAGGTAAGGTGCGCCGTGCGCACTGGAGTCGCTTTTGTAGATACCGTCTTGTTTTTTACTTCGCAATAGCCAGTTTGGGATCAAACGGCTCGCCTGATTTAAGCACGCCATAAGCGATGCATAGCAGCTTGCGCATGGCTGCGCAGACGATCTGTTTGCCGGCCTTACCGGCGCTGCGCATGCGCTCGGCCAGCGCGCGGATAGCTGGGTTGTAGGTCAGGGATACGACGGCTGGCAGATAGAGTCCTGCGCGCAACCTGGCAGAGCCCATCCGCGAGATACGAACATGGCCCTTGAGCGTGCCTGAGTCTTGCAACTTCGGGTTCAGTCCTGCAAAGGCGGTGACCGCTCGACTGTCCTCAAAGCGCTGGATATCGCCAAGCTCGGCCAGCAAGAGTCCCGCGGTTCGGTCTGCAATGCCATCGATGCTCTTGAGCAGGTTCCGTTGCCCCTTGAGATCATCGTTGTCGTCGAAGTGTTTTTCGATCGCCGCCAGCGTGTCCTGGATCTGTTGGCGGATGTGCTTGAGCATCGACTGAATCAATTCAATAGCTTTGTCATCATGCGTCACATCCAGACGGTTTTGCTCCATCTGCTCCAGCTCCTGAAGATCTTTCAGGCGGTGCGTAAGTGCTCTGAGGCGGCGAATCTTCGGCTTTTCAGGCTCCCAGGCACGCAGCTTGTCCTGATGCCTGCGGCCGTACTCTGCAATCATCTTGGCATCGACCTTGTCGGTCTTCACGCGCTGCAACTGGCTACTGGCGTAACGCGCCGTCTGGCTAGGGTTTAGCACGCAGACCTTGTAACCCCGTTCGTACAGCCATTGGGCAAGGGCCTCGTGGTAAATACCTGTCGCTTCCATCACGACCCAGGCCTGCGGCTCTGCGTACTTGCTCAACCACTGCTGCAAAACTTCGAAGCCGCCCTGGTCATTGCCCAGCTTGGCCTTGGTGCGGTACTTGCCGTTGGCTTGCAAGGTGGCGATATCGAATGTGTGCTTGGCAATATCAATGCCGACAACAACTCCCATCATGTCCTCCTGTGAAGGGCTGATCGTCACTGCATCCGTCCTACCTTGTTGATGCGAGCTCAAAGCTCTGGATACCGTTCGGACTTACTGGATGAGTGCGGAGGAGCGCAGCGCAATCTACGTTACAAGCTCGAGGCTTTAGGGTGGACACGGCTTGCGGTTCCTCCCCCGATGATCAGTCGGGGACTATCGCCTCTGAGGAGGCTCAAGTCGAGATACAAGGGTGGACAACGCTCCACCGGTCCACCATCGGGGTTCGGCTGGACTGCGCTGGTGGATGGAAGAGCGCCATCCACCCTTGGACTGTAGGAGCGACGTCAGTCGCGAAAGGACCGCGTAGCGGTCCCCCAGACTCACCTCCGGCAATCCTCCAGCCGCCGCTTCTGCCGCCCCTCTCCATCGAAGTTATCCACAGCCAGCCAGCGCTCGAAGGCCTCGCGGCACTTCGGCCATTCGCCGTCGATGATGGAGAACCACGCGGTGTCGCGGTTCTGGCCCTTGACGATCATGTGCTGGCGGAACATCCCCTCGTAGCTGAAACCCAGCCGCTCAGCGGCGCGCATGGAGCGGGCGTTGGCGGCGTTGCATTTCCATTCCAGGCGGCGGTAGCCGAGTTCGTCGAAGGCGTGCCGGGCCAGCAGCCAGACCGCTTCGGTGGAGCCCGGCGTGCGTTGCATGGCCTTGCCGAAGGCGATGTGGCCGATCTCGATACAGCCGTCTTTCGGGGTGATGCGCAGATAACTGAGGATGCCGAGCGCGCGGCCGCTGGCGAGGTCGATCACCGTGTAGAACAGTGGGTCGCGGCTCTCGGCATTGCCGGCCAGCCAGACATCGAAAGGCTCGCGGCTGGCGAAGGGGCCGTAGGGCAGGTAATCCCACAGTGCCGGGTCGGGCCCTTGCAGGACTTCCCAGAGATCATCGCAGTGGCGCCCAGTATCCAGCGCTTCCAGGCGCACGAATCGGCCCGGCAGCGGGGCCTGGGTGGGGGCAGGGCGGGGTTGCCAGTGACTCAGGTCGTGTTGGCTCATGGCGCTCTCCGGTCAGAGGATCTTGCGGTACTGGACGAAGCCGGAACGGTCGGCGATGCGCTCATAGAGCTGCATGGCGTCGGTGTTGGTTTCATGGGTCAGCCAGTGCACCCGCGAAGCGCCTGCAGCCCGTGCCTCGGCGTAGACGTGTTCGATCAGCAGGCGGCCGATGCCGCCGCCGCGCAGGCCTTCGGCTACGTAAAGGTCCTGCAGGTAGCAGTAGTCGCCCACCGTCCAGCAACTGCGGTGGTAGATGAAATGCACCATGCCCACGGCCTTGCCGTCCTGCCAGGCCAGGGCCGCGTGCATCGGCTCGACCGGGTCGAGGAAGCGCTGCCAGGTGACGGCGGTGGTCTCAGTGGCGATCTCGGTCTTGTAGAAGCGCTGATAGCCCTGCCAGAGCGGCAGCCAGGCGGCGTGGTCGGCGGCGCTGACCGGGCGTATTTCAAGCGATGCGGCGGACATGGGTTCCTTCCTTGCTGGGGTCAGTCGATAAGGGACATGCGCGCGGCCAGTTCGCGGTCGCGCGGGTTGGCCGAGGCGTTCAGGCCCTTGCGTACGCCAGCCTGATCGGCGGCCGGGCGGTTCTGGCCGAGTTTCCATTTGCCCTCCAGGCGGCGGATCGGCAGGGCGAAGCCGACGATGGCGCGGAGCATGCTGTCGAGGTACTCGCGGGGCGCCTCCGTTACTGACCAGGGCTGCTGGCGGCCGCTCTCGTGGCGGTCGCTGAGACGGCTGACCAGCTGCAGCAGACGCTCGGGATCATCGAACACCTCGGCCTGGCCCCAGGCATGCACGGCGATGTAGTTCCAGGTGGGCACCACCTTGCCGTGCTCGGCCTTGGCCGGGTACCAGCTGGGCGTGACGTAGGCATCCGGGCCGGAGAACACCACCAGCGCTTCGGCACCCTCGGCCAGGTCGCGCCAGTGCGGATTGGCGCGCGCGAAGTGGCCGTAAAGCGTGCCGAATTCTCCGTCGCCCGGCTCCAGCAGCAGGGGCAGATGGCTGGCTTGCAAGCCCTTGCTGCCCGCACTGGTGAGCACCGCGAGGCCAGTGGCTTGCATCTGGGCATGGAGTTGGGTGAGGTCTTCCTGGCGGAAGGCGGTGGGGACGTACATGGAGGCTTCTCCTGGCGGAATGGCTTCATGCTAGGCAGGATATTGGCCTGTTGTAAGATCCATTTCCTGTCAGTTCGATAGGTCCAATAAAAGGCCAATCATGTCAGCCACACCACGTCTTCCCGTCGACCTTTCCGGCATCCGCCTGGACCCGCAACAGGGGCTGTCGCGCCAGCTTTACCAGGCCCTGCGCGAGCGCATCCTCGATGGCCGGCTGGGTAGCCGTACGCGCTTGCCGGCCACCCGCGACCTGGCGGCGCTACTGGGCATTTCGCGCAATACCGTGACCCGCGCCTTCGACCAGCTCTACGCCGAAGGCTACGTGGAAGGACGGGTGGGCGACGGCACTTACGTGGCAGAGTTATCCACAGCGCGGCCTGAGTCTCAGCCCGCGCCCGCCGGCCCCGAGGCGGGTCCGGCACTGGCGCGATTGCAGAACCACCATCTGCCGCTGCCGGTGACCGGCGCACCACGGGCGTTCCGCATCGGTGTCCCGGCGTTTGACCTGTTCCCTTTTGAAACCTGGGCGCGATTGCACGCGAGGTTCTGGCGCAAGCCGTCGCCCGCACGGCTTGGCTATGGCGACCCGGCCGGGGATTGGGCCCTGCGCGAACTGGTGGCCGCCTACCTGCGCAGCAGTCGCGGACTGGCCTGCGATCCGGCACAGGTGGTGATCACCTGTGGTGCCCAGCAAGCCATCAGCCTCTGTGCCCAGTTGCTGGTGCAGCCCGGTGACCGCGTGGTTGTGGAAAACCCCGGCTACCGCGCTGCCGGCCATGCCTTCGCCGTGGCCGGGGCTGAGCTGTGTGGCGTGCCTGTGGATAACGACGGCCTGGACAGCGCCGCACTGGCCGCTGTGGAAGATTGCCGGCTGGTCTATGTCACCCCTTCGCACCAGTACCCCACCGGCGTGACCCTGTCCCTGGCGCGGCGCCTGGAGCTGCTTGAGTGGGCCGAGCGCCGCGATGGCTGGATAGTCGAAGACGACTACGACGGCGAATACCGCTACAGCGGAACCCCGCTGGCGCCCCTGGCCTCGCTGGACCGGCAGGGGCGGGTGATCTACGTCGGCACCTTCTGCAAGATCGCCTTCCCCGCGCTGCGCCTGGGCTACCTGGTGCTGCCGCCGGCCCTGGCGGAGGCCTTCGCCCAGCGCCGGGCCCTGGATATGCGCCATTCGGAAGTCGGTACCCAGGCGGTGATGGCTGAGTTCATTGCTGCCGGCCATTTCCAGCGCCACGTGCGGCGCATGCGCCAGGCCGCCCGTGCCCGCCGCGATGCCCTGTTGCGCGACTGGCCGGACACGATTCCCGGCTGCGCGCCCATGCCCTCGGTGGAGGCCGGGCTGCACCTGTGCATCAGGGTCGACAGCCTGGCCCGCGAGCGGGAACTGCTGGCCGCCGCTCGTGGCGCAGGCGTGGAAATGAACGGGCTCAGCGAATACTGGCTGGAAAACAGTTCCGAGCCTGTGGATAACAGAGCGGGGCTGGTGCTGGGCTTCGCCGCCGTGCCGGAAGCGCAGATCGCCGAGGCGATCCACACCTTGCAGCGAGCGTGGCATTTGTAGGGTGCGCCATGCGCACCAGGCAATGCATGGGATTGGTAATGAGGCTTGGTTTGGGATTGGAATCGGTGCGCGCGGCGCACCCTACGACCCGTTGCTGATTGCCACTCAGGTGCCGGCGAGCGTGGCATTTGTAGGGTGCGCCATGCGCACCAGGCAATGCGTGGGATTGGCAATGAGGCCTGGTTTGGGATTGGAATCGGTGCGCGCTGTCCACCCTTGTATCTCGACTTGAGCCTCCTCAGAGGCGATAGTCCCCGACTGATCATCGGGGGAGGAACCGCAAGCCGTGTCCACCCTAAAGCCTCGAGCTTGTAACGTAGATTGCGCTGCGCTCCTCCGCACTCATCCAGTAAGTCCGAACGGTATCCAGAGCTTTGAGCTCGCATCAACAAGGTAGGACGGATGCAGTGACGATCAGCCCTTCACAGGAGGACATGATGGGAGTTGTTGTCGGCATTGATATTGCCAAGCACACATTCGATATCGCCACCTTGCAAGCCAACGGCAAGTACCGCACCAAGGCCAAGCTGGGCAATGACCAGGGCGGCTTCGAAGTTTTGCAGCAGTGGTTGAGCAAGTACGCAGAGCCGCAGGCCTGGGTCGTGATGGAAGCGACAGGTATTTACCACGAGGCCCTTGCCCAATGGCTGTACGAACGGGGTTACAAGGTCTGCGTGCTAAACCCTAGCCAGACGGCGCGTTACGCCAGTAGCCAGTTGCAGCGCGTGAAGACCGACAAGGTCGATGCCAAGATGATTGCAGAGTACGGCCGCAGGCATCAGGACAAGCTGCGTGCCTGGGAGCCTGAAAAGCCGAAGATTCGCCGCCTCAGAGCACTTACGCACCGCCTGAAAGATCTTCAGGAGCTGGAGCAGATGGAGCAAAACCGTCTGGATGTGACGCATGATGACAAAGCTATTGAATTGATTCAGTCGATGCTCAAGCACATCCGCCAACAGATCCAGGACACGCTGGCGGCGATCGAAAAACACTTCGACGACAACGATGATCTCAAGGGGCAACGGAACCTGCTCAAGAGCATCGATGGCATTGCAGACCGAACCGCGGGACTCTTGCTGGCCGAGCTTGGCGATATCCAGCGCTTTGAGGACAGTCGAGCGGTCACCGCCTTTGCAGGACTGAACCCGAAGTTGCAAGACTCAGGCACGCTCAAGGGCCATGTTCGTATCTCGCGGATGGGCTCTGCCAGGTTGCGCGCAGGACTCTATCTGCCAGCCGTCGTATCCCTGACCTACAACCCAGCTATCCGCGCGCTGGCCGAGCGCATGCGCAGCGCCGGTAAGGCCGGCAAACAGATCGTCTGCGCAGCCATGCGCAAGCTGCTATGCATCGCTTATGGCGTGCTTAAATCAGGCGAGCCGTTTGATCCCAAACTGGCTATTGCGAAGTAAAAAACAAGACGGTATCTACGGCGCGGCGGCACTTTTCCACAGACAAAAAAAAGGATGGCTTGCGCCATCCTTGAAGGATGAAGGGGCGAGGCCCCTCCTAGTGAGTTCGTTTGCCTGATCAGGCCTTCAGCGGCACGAGGCGCGGGGCGATCATGTTTTCCGGGCGGAGGATGTCGGCCAGCATGGACTCGTCCAGCAGCTTCTCCTCACGCACCAGTTCCAGCACGCCGCGGCCACTTTCCAGGGCCTGCTTGGCGATGCGGGTGGCGTTCTCGTAACCGATGTACGGGTTCAGCGCGGTGATCAGGCCGATGGAGTTCTCCATCAGGCGGCGGCAGTGTTCTTCGTTGGCGGTGATACCGACGATGCAATGCTCGCGCAGCATGTCCATGGCGCGCTGGAGCAGGCGGATCGAGTCGAAGATCTTGTAGGCGATCAGCGGCTCCATCACGTTTAGCTGCAGTTGGCCGCCTTCGGCTGCCAGGGTCAGGGCCAGGTCGTTACCGATGACTTCGAAGGCTACCTGGTTGACGGCTTCCGGGATCACCGGGTTGACCTTGCCCGGCATGATCGAGCTGCCCGGCTGGCGCGGCGGCAGGTTGATCTCGTTGATGGCGGTACGCGGACCGCTGGAGAGCAGGCGAAGGTCGTTGCAGATCTTCGACAGCTTGACCGCGGTGCGCTTGAGCATGCCGGAGAACAGCACGAAGGCGCCCATGTCGGACGTGGCTTCGATCAGGTCGGCGGCCGGTACCACCGGATGGCCGCTGATGGCTGCCAGGCGCTCGACGGCCAGCTTCTGGTAGCGCGGGTCGGCGTTGATGCCGGTGCCGATGGCGGTACCGCCCAGGTTCACTTCGGTCAGCAGCTCGGGCGCCAGGCGGCGCAGGCGGTCGAGGTCTTCGCCCAGGGTGGTGGCGAAGGCCTTGAACTCCTGGCCCAGGGTCATGGGCACCGCGTCCTGCAGCTGGGTGCGGCCCATTTTCAGTACGTGGGCGAAGGCTTCACCCTTGGCGGCGAAGGCCTGGATCAGGCTGTCGAGGCTGGCCAGCAGGGCGTCGTGGCCGAGCAGCAGGCCAAGGCGGATCGCGGTCGGGTAGGCGTCGTTGGTGGACTGCGCCATGTTCACATCGTTGTTCGGGTGCAGGTACTTGTACTCACCCTTGGCCTTGCCCATGGCTTCCAGGCCGATGTTGGCGATCACCTCGTTGGCGTTCATGTTGGTCGAGGTACCGGCGCCACCCTGGATCATGTCCACCACGAACTGGTCGTGGAAGTCACCACGGATCAGGCGAGCGCAGGCTTCGCTGATGGCGGCGTGCTTGTCGGCCGGCAGGTGGCCGAGTTCCTTGTTCGCATCGGCAGCGGCCTGCTTGACCATGGCCAGGGCGACGACCAGCTTCGGGTAGTGCGACAGCGGCACGCCGGACAGGCGGAAGTTATGAACCGCGCGCAGGGTCTGGATGCCGTAGTAGGCCTCGGAGGAAACTTCGAGGGTGCCGAGCAGGTCTTTTTCGATGCGGAAGGATGCAGCGGAGGACATGATGTCATTCATCTCTGAAGGAGCACGGCTAGCGCCGCGATGCCTAATAATCTAGGCCTGCAGCCATTCGTCCGGCCAATGCTGTTATTCGCTGGGTCATGCACAATCGGCATAATGCACGAGTGACGCGGGTTGGTCTGCGGACGTGTGCACCAAAATCGAGCATGTTGGAAATCACTGATGAACCTGGAAACCAAATGGCTGGAGGACTTCGTCGCCCTGGCCAATACCCGCAGTTTTTCCCAGGCCGCCGAGCGGCGTTTCGTCACCCAGCCGGCCTTCAGCCGGCGTATCCGTAGCCTGGAGGCGGCATTGGGGCTGACCCTGGTAAATCGCTCGCGTACGCCCATCGAGCTGACCGAGTCCGGGCAACTGTTTCTGGTCACCGCGCGCAGCATGGTGGAGCAACTGGGGGACGTGGTGCGCCACCTGCACCACCTGGAGGGCCAGCAGGGCGAGGTGCTGCAATTTGCCGCCGCGCACTCCCTGGCGCTGGGTTTCTTCCCGCAGTGGATTGCGCGGCTGCGGGCCGACGGCTTGAACATTGCCAGTCGCCTCATCGCCACCAACGTCGGTGAGGCCGTGCATTCCCTGCGCGAGGGCGGGTGCGACCTGATCCTGGCCTTCTACGATCCGGATGCGGCGTTGCAGATGGACCCGGAAATCTTCCCGTCGATGCACCTGGGACGTACCGAGATGCTGCCGGTGTGCGCGGTGGACGCCAGCGGCAAGCCGCTCTTCGAGCTGGACAGCGGCCAGAGCGTGCCGCTGCTGGCCTACAGCGCCGGCGCCTTTCTCGGCCGTTCGGTGAACATCCTCCTGCGCCAGCGTGCGTTGCGTTCGACCACGGTGTACGAAACCGCCATGGCCGACAGCCTGAAGAGCATGGCGCTGCAAGGGTTGGGCGTGGCCTGGGTGCCGCGTTTCAGCGCCCAGGCCGAACTGGCGCGTGGTGACCTGGTGGTCTGTGGCGGCAGTCAGTGGCACGTGCCGCTGGAAATCCGCCTGTACCGCTGCGCCCTGGTGCGCAAGGCGGCGATCCGCCTGCTCTGGCGCAAGCTGGAAGCCGGGGTGGGCGGCGAAGGCTGAGCGCCGCCCGGTAGTTCAGTTGTATTCGATGGCGTAGGTCAGCGAGGCGTTGGCCACTCCGCTCGAAATGTCATTGGTCGTCTTCTGGTACTGGGCATTGCCGGTGTAGGTGTACACCTCAAAATTTCCTTCGCCATGTTGTTTCGGAATGGGTTGTATGTAGTTGCGGCCAAACCTGAGGTCCGAATTGTCCTGGTTCTTCAAGCGCAGTGCGACCCCTTTGGCAGTGCCCGGCAATTGATCAAGGCTGAGGAATCCGGGCGATGTGAAGTCGCCCAGAAAGTACATGCGCACGCTCCCGGCGCCCGAGCCTGTGTGGCCGACGCAATTCACGTCGATCGTGAAAGTCTTGATGGGTGCATTACCCTGGCGAAGGGTATCCGGGCTCACGTTACCCATGCTGACAGTTTTCTGCTGCAGGGCTGGCTCACAGCTTACAAGTTGATGTTGACCCACCGGTGTACAAGGGGCCCAGGATGGAGAGGCAGCCACTATGATTGTGGTGGCCTTCACGCCGATGCATAAGCTGTTCGTTATTTTCTCATTGGGTACCAATACCGAACTGCTGTAGGGCACCCAAAAGCCTCTCTTGCTCAGCTTCGTCAGTAGGGAACCCATGGTATCGCTCGATCTGTGCTGGATTGCCCAGCCGCTCGCGCTGAGAACTATTCCCTCGATATCAAGAGGGGTGCGAAGTGCGCCGAATTCAATCGCGCAGGGAGCTTCCTTCCACGCAGCTATGTCACACCAGCTTCGTACATCATGGTCGAACTCTGTCCAGTTCTTTACGGTGAAGTAATATCTGACTCCGCCGGGCTCAGGTTCTGCGCGGTCTACCGTTATCTCCACGGCGTTGGCGGACCAGAAGAATAACCCTGCACAAACCAGAATCGTTCCTGCGATAATTCGCAAAAGTAAGTCGCTGCCTGTTCTATTTTTTCTGTCCCCTGTCTTTCGCATGTTCATTCTTTACCTCTGGATTATTGCCAAAAGTTCAGCGCCTATTGCTTTGAGCGGCAAACTTCAGTCGGGCGATAATTCTGGTCGAGGCGTTATGTTGTTTCAGTAGTCTGGAGCCTGTTTATCCGATGAGTTAATTCCGGGCTGAATGTAGGCCGTTTCTTCCTTTTCGTAATTTATCTTTTGACCTGCACTAAACCAGCGGGCGGCCAATGCCGCTCGCTGTTCCTTTCTGCGCCGCTACCCGACGCGGGCCTTGCTCTGGAGCAAGGTTTTGCCCCGTCCCGCCAAGCCGCGCCGGGCTCTGGACGAGCAGTAAGGCCAAATGCACGCCGGGCGCGGCTTTGCGTTATACTGCGCGGCCTTCGGCCGGCAGCGCGCCCCGCAGCTCGGCCCCCATTGCATAACAAGCCACGCCATTGCGTGGCTTGTTGGTTTTTCGACCATTACGAGGCACGACGATGAGCGCACTGGTAGGCGTGATCATGGGCTCCAAATCCGATTGGAGCACCCTCAGCCACACCACCGAGATGCTGGACAAGCTGGGCATCCCCTATGAAGTGCAGGTGGTATCCGCCCACCGCACGCCGGACCTGCTGTTCCAGTACGCCGAAGAGGCCGAAGGCCGTGGCATTGAGGTGATCATCGCCGGTGCCGGCGGTGCCGCCCACCTGCCGGGCATGTGCGCCGCCAAGACCCACCTGCCGGTGCTGGGTGTGCCGGTGCAGTCGTCCATGCTCTCGGGCGTCGACTCCCTGCTGTCCATCGTGCAGATGCCGGCTGGCATCCCGGTCGCCACCCTGGCTATCGGCAAGGCCGGCGCGATCAACGCAGCCCTGCTGGCCGCCAGCATCCTCGGTGGCAAGTACCCGAAATACCATGTCGCGCTGAAGGATTTCCGCCGCGAGCAGACCGACATGGTCCTGGACAACCCGGACCCGCGTGAGGCCTGAGTCATGAAGATCGGCGTAATCGGTGGCGGCCAGTTGGGCCGCATGATGGCCCTGGCGGGCACCCCGCTGGGCATGAACTTCGCCTTCCTTGACCCCGCGCCAGATGCCTGCGCCCAGGCCCTCGGCGAGCACATCCGTGCCGACTACGGCGACCAGGACCATCTGCGCCAACTGGCCGATGAAGTGGACCTGGTGACCTTCGAGTTCGAGAGCGTGCCGGCCGAGACCGTGGCCTTCCTCTCGCAGTTCGTGCCGGTGTACCCGAGCGCGGAGGCCCTGCGCATCGCCCGCGATCGCTGGTTCGAAAAGTCGATGTTCAAGGATCTTGGCATCCCCACCCCGGATTTCGCCGACATCCAGTCCCAGGCCGACCTCGATGCCGCCGCTGTCAGCATTGGCCTGCCGGCGGTGCTCAAGACCCGCACCCTGGGTTACGACGGCAAGGGTCAGAAGGTCCTGCGCAAGCCCGAGGACGTGACCGGCGCCTTCGCCGAACTGGGCAGCGTGCCCTGCATCCTCGAAGGCTTCGTGCCTTTCACCGGCGAAGTGTCCCTGGTGGCGGTGCGTGCCCGTGATGGTGAAACCCGCTTCTACCCGTTGGTGCACAACACCCACGACAACGGCATCCTGCGCCTGTCCATCGCCAGCACGGAGCATCCACTGCAAGCCCTGGCCGAGGACTACGTCGGCCGCGTGCTGACCAAGCTGGACTACGTCGGCGTGCTGGCCTTCGAGTTCTTCGAAGTGGATGGCGGCCTGAAGGCCAACGAGATCGCCCCGCGCGTGCACAACTCCGGCCACTGGACCATCGAAGGCGCCGAGTGCAGCCAGTTCGAGAACCACCTGCGCGCCGTTGCCGGCCTGCCGCTGGGCTCCACCGCCAAGGTCGGCGAGAGCGCCATGCTCAACTTCATTGGCGAAGTGCCGGCTGTGGATAAGGTGATTTCCATTGCCGACTGCCACCTGCACCATTACGGCAAGGCCTTCAAGGCCGGCCGCAAGGTGGGCCACGCCACCCTGCGCTGCGCTGACCGCGCCACCCTCGATCGTCAGATCGCGGCGGTGGAAGCGCTGATCGCCGAGTCCTGACCCTCCCGCTACCGCCCCTGCCCGGGGCGGTCGATGGCGGCCCGACCAGGTGACAACTAGGGCCTGTTAACACAATTTCAGCCCGTCGACGATCGGGGCGAAGTTAACGAAGCCGATGAACATTACGTCGAGCTTTTCAAAGCGGGAGAAAATTCGGCGAAATCCTTTCAGACGCCGAAATAGGCGCTCCACCTCGTTTCGGCGCTTATAGATTTCTCGGTCATATTCCTAGGGATCAATGCGGGTTTTCAGCGGTGGAACCACGGGGATAAAGCCCAGGTCCAGAGCAAGCTGCCCGGTCTCATTGCCTTCGTAGGCGCGATCTATCAGCAGGTGCAGTGGTCGTTCTTGTTCGCCTGGCTTACGAAGTAGATCGCGACCTGCAGGCGCGTCCACAGCGCAAATCCGAGCTTGAGCTGATCGGGCATCTTTTCGGTCAGCAGAGTGCGAATCAGCACTTCCTGGCTGGGGCTCAAGCTGCGCCGATCCCCCTGGCGCACGCCACGCTGGCCACCGCTGATGGCAGCAGTCGTACCTTTGTGCTCTGCGACCTGCACCCAGTGAGCGACGGTACGGGGATGGACGCCAGGTGTAACCCATGCTCACGCATGCGCAGGGCAGTGAAGCGCTTTTCACGCTGTTCTTGAGATCTGAGTTTGCGGGCATCTTTTTTCATGGAGGCAGATATTTCTAATATGCCTATTTGATTGCCTGATTAATATCAGCGCACCATAACGGTCTATAGAACTTCTTGCAGAACAGCTATTTGCATACTTATCAGGAACGATTCTGATCTAAACTAGTTATCGACATTTTTAGCAACATTTTTCAATTCAGCCTAGGTGTTTGATTTTTTGCAGGGCGTTGTGATGCAGAGGAGAGGGTGGTGCATGCCCATGCTAGAGCCGGCACAAGGACGGGAAAAATCATGGACCGTGCGCGACTCACTCGCCTGATGGAGCCCCCCACCAAGCGGCGTTTTCTCGGTCCGTCAAGGTGACCCCTTACAACAACTTCACTCCGCCGTTTGTCCTTTGTCGTCAACGCACAGCTTCTTTACGACTGAGCGCTGATACGCGAAAGCGGTTCGGGGGCGCTCGGCTGCGGGCGTAATCCCAATGCCCGGTCGCCGCGTTCCTGGTTTGAACACGGAGCTGCGCCGCCATATCAGGTGCGGGACGGTAATCAGCGAGGAGCAAACCGCCTGAGAGAGGGACCGCCATGAAAGCTACAGGCTTGAGGCACAGAAAAGGTCTACTGCCGAATCCGCAAGACTCAGCCGATGTCAAGGCGCGACGCTCGTTCCTTAAGCTCGGCGCTGCCGCCATGCTGACGCCGCTACTCCTGAACGGGCGCCGCGCTGTCGCCGATGATGATCCAGAGCCCCCGGTATTCCCTCCGAGCCCGCCCACGATTCCGTGGCGGGAGCAGCTCCCCTCCGCGATCACCCCGCTGCCAGCGGTCGCCGCTCTCAACCCCGCCCCCACCGTGGCGCCGAATACTGCAGGCGGTGAAGCGGGGCGCGCCCCGCACCAACGCTATAACGAGCTAATCAGTGCGCTCGGCGTAGCGCCGCTCTTGTACGAGCTGAAGGCCAAGGAGCGTCCCGATTGGGTGTTCAACCCGGCCTATTCGCCGCAACCGATCTGGGGTTACGAAGGCACCACGCCGGGTGCGACCAGCCCAGGCCCGACGATCTTCGCGCGCTATGGCCGGCCGATCCTCTGCCGCATACGCAACCAACTGCCGCAGAATCATGTCGGTTTCGGCACCCCGGAGATCTCCACCCACCTGCACAACTTGCATACGCCGTCGGAGAGCGATGGCTTCGCGGGCGACTACTACAGTGCGACCAAGGCGGGCCCGACCCTGACGGCGCCTGGGGCATTCAAAGACCACTTCTACCCGAACATCTATGCCGGCTACGACCAGCTGCAAAACCACATCGGCGATCCGAACGAGGCCCTGGGCACGCTGTTCTACCATGACCACACCATGGACTTCACCGCACCGAACCTGGTGCGCGGCTTGTTCGGCTTCTACTTTATTTTCGACCCGCTGGACTCGGGCAACGAGCGTGATCCCACCCCCGGCGCCCTGCGGCTGCCGAGCCATCCCTACGACTACCCGCTGAGCTTTGCCGATCTGCGCTTCGACGCCAACGGCATCCTGTTCTACGACCAGATCAACCCCGACGGAGTGCTCGGCGACAAGGTGGTGGTCAATGGCAAGATCGAGCCGGTGCTCAAGGTGGCGGCGCGGAAGTACCGTTTCCGCCTGCTCAATGTCGGGCCCAGTCGTTTCTACGGCCTGTCCCTGGTCACGCCGAGCAATGTGCGGCAGACCTTCACCTACATCGCCAACGACGGCAACCTGTTGCCGGCCCCGCTGCTGAACCAGACCCTGGTCAGCTTTTCCGTGGCGGAGCGCGCCGACATAGTGGTGGACTTTTCCCGCTACCCGATCGGTACCGAACTCTATCTGATCAACCGGGTCCGTCAGGG
The DNA here is from genome assembly GCF_001708505.1 of Pseudomonas sp. TCU-HL1. NCBI lineage: Bacteria > Pseudomonadati > Pseudomonadota > Gammaproteobacteria > Pseudomonadales > Pseudomonadaceae > Pseudomonas > Pseudomonas sp. TCU-HL1. The sequence goes on along the minus strand of NZ_CP015992.1, from coordinate 6,155,566 downwards.
CAGCACCCGCGGCCCCGATGGCACTGGCCTCAGGAGTAATGGCCCGCGCATCCTCAAGTTCATCGTCGACCGCTTCCCGCCGGAGCAGGACCTGAGCCAGGTACCGGCGACGCTGCGCCCGCTGCCGCCACTCAGTCTCGCCGAAATCGCCGCCGCGCGAGTGCGCCGCTGGGATTTCGACCACGACCGCGGGGTGTGGGTGATTAACGGCAGGCTGTTCAACGTGCAATCCGAGCGCACCCAGATCCCCCAAGGCGCCGCCGAGGTGTGGGAACTGAGCAATGACGACGACGGCTGGCAACACCCGATCCACATCCACTTCGAGGAGGGGCGCATCCTCAGCAGGACCCGGGAGGGGAAAAACGTGGCGGTGCCGCTGCACGAGCGAGGCCGCAAGGACGTCTTCTTGCTCGGCGAGGATGAGACCGTACGCGTGTTCATCCGCTTCCGCGACTTCCTCGGCAAGTACCTCATGCACTGCCACAACCTGATCCACGAGGATCACGCGATGATGCTGCGCTTTGACATCGTGGTGCAAAGCGGCAACCAGGGCCCCGGCGGCGGCGGCGGCGGCGGCGGTAGCAGCGGCAGCGGCTAAGTGAGGCGGCAGCAACGCTCACAGGTCAGGAGGATTGCAGATGAACACTCGCAGAAATCTCTTAGTCGGCATGGGCGCCGCCGCGCTCGGCGTGGCCGCTTGGTCCGGGGCCAGCGAAGAACCGCAGCGCGCTCGTCGCGGCGCTGCGGACGGCGGCTACTTCCCGAACACGTCGCTGTATACCCACGAAGGCCAGGCGGTCAGGTTCTACGATGAGCTGATCCGCGGCAAGGTGGTCGCCATCAACATGATGTACACCTCGTGTACCGGGATTTGTCCAACCACGACGGCGAACCTGCGGCTGGTGCAGCAGCTGTTGGGCAAGCGCGTCGGCCGCGACGTGTTCATGTACTCGATCAGCCTGCAGTCTGAGTTGGATACGCCGCAGATCCTGAAGGCGTACGTCGAGAGACACCACATCGAGCCCGGCTGGTGGTTCTTGACCGGCGCGCCCGCCGACATCGAGCAACTGCGCTTTAGCCTCGGCTTCTACAGTCCCGACCCGCTGGTCGACGGCAATAAGGCGAACCATTCCGGCATTCTGCGCATCGGCAACGATGCCTACCAGCGTTGGACCATGGCGCCCGCGCTGGCTGAGCCGGAGCAGATCCTCGCCACCATCAATCATGTGGACAGGGCCGTCGTGCTTACGGTTTATTGAACCGGTATGAGTTATCGATCATGGCCTGTTAACACAATTTCAGCCCGTCGACGATCGGGGCGAAGTTAACGAAGCCGATGAACATTACGTCGAGCTTTTCAAAGCGGGAGAAAAATCGGCGAAATCCTTTCAGACGCCGAAATAGGCGCTCCACCTCGTTTCGGCGCTTATAGATTTCTCGGTCATATGCCCAGGGATCAATGCAGGTTTTCAGTGGTGGAACCACGGGGATAAAGCCTAGGTCCAGAGCAAGCTGCCTGGTCTCATTGCCTTCGTAGGCGCGATCTATCAGCAGGTGCACTGGCCGTTGGATCATTTGCGGCAACCAAATGAATCTTGGTGTTCCAACCGCCTCGGGACCTTCCGATAGATTGAGGGCCAGTGCCATCTGGATGCACCTTGACGCTGGTGCTATCCAATGACACGGCCTCGATCTTGATTCGCACAATTTGGGACTGCTGCAGCTGCGCAAACACCCGATCCAGCACACCTGCCTTAGACCAGCGACTCATGCGGGTGTAGATGGTGTGCCAATTACCAAAACGCTTCGGCAGACCGCGCCACCCTGGAGCGCCAGATCGCTGCTGTCGAGGCGCTGATCGCCGAGTCCTGACCCTCCTGCGACCGCCCCTGCCCGGGGCGGTCGATGGCGGCCCGCCCAGGTGACAACTAGTCTCAGGCGTGTCCCAACCTGCGGAGGACCTGCCATGGGCATCGTCAGCACCATCATCATTGGCCTGATCGTGGGCCTGATCGCACGCTTCATCAAACCCGGCGACGACAGCATGGGCTGGATCATGACGGTCCTGCTCGGCATCGGTGGTTCGCTGCTGGCCACCTACGGCGGCCAGGCCGTGGGCATCTACCAGGCCGGACAGGTCGCGGGCTTCATCGGTGCGGTGATAGGCGCGGTGGTGCTGCTGGTGATCTACGGCCTGGTGCGAAAAAGCTAGCTGCGCCATTCGCGGGGCTGGGAACCGGAGCGCGTCGGCGCTAGTCTTAGCGCCTGCTTCCCGCCGTTGTCCGCGAGTTTCCCCCATGCGCCGTCTTACCTGCCTTGTCCTGCTGTTCTGCTGCACCCTTGCCCGCGCCGAACTTCCCGAATCCGATTGGCTGGAGCTGATGCCACCAGAGGACCGCAAGGCGCTGGAGGACATGCCGGAAATCAGCCACGACAGCCCCGAGGCCGATGGCAATTTCGTCCAGAAGGGCGGCCTCAAGCAGCAGAAAGACCTGCCGGCGGTGATGTATTCGGCCAAGACGGTTGCGGCCCTGGACGGCAAGCAGATTCACATCGGCGGCTATCCGGTGCCGCTGGAAAGCGACGCCAGGGGTCGCAGCACGCTGTTCTTCCTGGTGCCTTATCCCGGCGCGTGCATCCACGTCCCGCCGCCGCCGCCGAACCAGATCGTGCTGGTGCGTTACCCCAAGGGCATCCAGCTCGATGACATCTACGCGCCCATCTGGGTCGACGGCACCCTGAAGGTCGAGCAGGTCAGCAACGACCTGGCCGATGCCGCCTACGCCATGGATGCCGGCAGCGTGCGGCTGGTGGAAGAGAGCGACCTTTGATCCCGCAGGTTGTGGTGCTTTTGTAGGATGGGTCGAGCGGAGCGATACCCATGCGGTGCGGATTTGATGGGTTTCGCAAGCTCGCGGAACGCCGCCCGACCCATCCTACAAACTGCCTTTGTAGACCGTAGTTAGACCGGACTTCGCTGGTGGATGGAAGAGCGCCATCCACCCTACGGGACTGCATCGCGAATGAATTCGCCACCGCGGATCAGAGCGGCTTGCTGGCGATGTTGAGCACCATCTGGTGCGTTTCGCCGGGCTTGACGACCAGCCAATCATCCATCACCCGCGCGGTTTCGATGCAGAGCATCCCTTGCCAGGCGTCCTCGGAAAACTGCGACAGGCGCCTGGACTTGTCGATCCACGGGTTCCAGACGACAGCCGAGGACGAGCCCTCGACCTCCAGCTCGATGCGGCGCTTCCAGGCGCGGTCGAGAATCGCCATGCGCTTGGGCGTGTGCAGGTAGATACGGTCGGTTTCGCCATGGAACGCGATAGCGCCCTGCTGCTGGCGCTGTTGCCAGTTCTCCAGGGTTTCGATGTAGCGGCAGCCGTCCAGGCCTTCCACTTCAACCTCGCGGATATCGCTGACGGCGAAGTAGCTGTGCAGCGCCTGGCTGATCGCCAGAGGGCTGTCGCCTGTGTTGTGGCTGGAGAGCGTCAGCTGCAGCTGCTCGCCCAGGCGAATGTCCAGGCGCAGCTTCGCGGCATGGGGCCAGCCGGGCAGCAGCGGGCTGCGGCTGTCGAGGGTGAAGGCCAGGTGGACGGCGGGGCCGTCGGTGTCGATGTTCAGCAGCTCCCAGTCGAGCTCGCGCACCAGACCATGGGCGGGGCAGATTGGGCCACCCTGATGCATACCCTGTACTTCGGCGGGGTTGCGCCGCAGGTCGCCGAACCAGGGCCAGCACACCGGCACGCCGCCACGTACCGCCTTGCCCTTCTGGTAGGCCGCCTGGCCGCTGAGCCAGATCACCGGCTCCTCGCCATGGGGTTGGTAGCTGAGCACCTGTGCGCCTTGCTGGGTCATCAGCAATTCCGCATGACGGGTATGTACCCGCCAGCAGACCAGTTCATCCACCTCAAGCTGTTCCACGGTGGGCAGGGTGTCGTCGTACATCGCAATCTCCGCTTGCTGTGCTGTCGGGTCGCCATCTGCTATTTCGAACCAGCATGGCAGAGGCGGCAAGTGCTTTCTCCGCATTCGACCCGCGGTCTGGCCTTCAGGTTGCGAGTGATCGGATTTTGACGCGTTCGCATTTTGCCTTCGCAACTCTCGGGCCACTTGTCGGCATTTTGACATGCGTGGTCAGGGGCCCCGGCTGGAGCGCTAGGCGTGATCTGTCGCTAAGGTCTTCATTTCCGGGCGGTCCTGCCCCGGAACCGGGTGAAGTCGGCACGTTGGTGCCGGCAGAGGCTGCCATCGGCGCACCTAGACTCTGTTAACCCGCTCGCAAGTGGAGCCGATGCCATGCGCAAGCTACTGATAATTATTCCTATTTCAGCCTGTCTGGCGATGCTGGCGGGCTTCTGGTCGCGTCCGCAGCCCGTGCCGGTGCAGTTGCTGGAAGTGGCCAATGGCGCGGTGGAAAACCTGGTGGCCAATACCCGTGCCGGGACTGTGAAAGCCTGTCGGCGGGCGCATTTATCGTTCAAGTCCGGTGGCCAGGTCAGTGAGTTGCTGATCCATGCCGGGCAGCGGGTTCAGGCTGGGGATGTGCTGATGCGCCTGCGCCAGGACGACCTGCAGGCACGGGTGGAAGAAGCCCGCGCGCGCCTCGATGCCAAGCGCAACCTGCGTGAGCAGAGCTGCCGCCAGGCCGCCCAGGATCAGCGCGACATGCAGCGCCTCGACCGCCTGGCCGAACGCAAGCTGGCCGCTCAGGACGTGCTGGACCAGAGCGCCACTCGCGCGCGGCTGTCCCAGTTGCTGTGCAGCGGTGGAGAGGCGAAGATCCGCGAGGCCGAGGCCAGCCTCGACCTGCAACTGGCGCAATTGGACCAGGCCACGCTGCGCGCGCCGTTCGCCGGGATAGTTGCCGAGATCAATGGCGAGTTGGGCGAGGTGGTGACCCCGTCGCCGCCGGGCATCCCGACCCCGCCGGCGGTGGATCTGATCGACGACCAGTGCCTGTACGTCGAAGCGCCCATCGATGAAGTGGATGCCGCGCTGGTGCGTCCCGGCATGCCGGTGCGCATCACCCTGGATGCGTTTCGCGGGCGCAGTTTCGAAGGCCGGGTCAGCCGCATCGCGCCGTTCGTCCGCGAGCTGGAAAAACAGGCGCGCACCGTCGACGTGGAAGTGAAGTTCGAGGGGGTGCCGACCGACCTGTTACTGCTCAGTGGCTACAGCGCCGATGTGGAAATCCTCCTGGCGCAACGCAAGCAGACCCTGCGCGTGCCCACAGAAAGCCTGCTGGAGGGTGGCAAGGTGCTGCGCTATGACCCGAGCAACGGCCACCTGCGTGAGCAGAAGGTGGAAATTGGCTTGGCCAACTGGCGCTGGAGCGAGGTCAAGGGCGGGCTGGTGGCGGGCGACCGTATCCTGCCTAGCCTGCAGCACGACGGCTTGGCTGACGGCAGTGTGGTTAGCCCAAGCGGTGATCCTCAGGAGCCGGCGCCGTGATCCTCATGCACCAGGTCAGCCGCTGCTTCCAGTTGGGCGAGGAGCACGTGCGCGGCCTCGATCACCTCGACCTGGACGTGGCCGATGGCGAGTACCTGGCGATCACCGGCACTTCCGGCTCGGGCAAGTCCACCCTGCTGAACATCCTCGGCCTGCTGGATGCGCCGGACAGCGGCGAGTTCTGGCTGGATGAGGAGCCTACGGCCGGCCTCGGCGAAGAGCGCCGTGCGGCCCTGCGCAGCCGTTTGATCGGCTTCGTTTTCCAGTCCTTTCACCTGATCCCGCGCCTGACGGCCCTGGAGAACATCGAGCTGCCCATGCTGCTGGCGGGCATCGACCCTGCAGAGCGCCGCCGGCGTAGCCAGCGCTTGGCCGAGCGCCTGGGGCTGGGCGAGCGTTTGCGGCATCACCCGGCGGAGCTGTCTGGCGGCCAGCGGCAGCGAGTCGCCATCGCCCGCGCCATGGTCATGCGGCCTCGCCTGTTGCTCGCCGATGAACCCACCGGCAACCTCGACAGCCAGTCCGGCGCTGAAGTGGTGAGCCTGCTGGAGGAGCTGAACGCCGAAGGCCTGACCCTGATCCTGGTGACCCACGACGCCCAGCATGCCGCACGCGCCCACCGGCAGTTGCAGATGCGCGATGGCTGCATCCTCAGCGACCGGCGCCAGGGGGCGGCCTGATGGACCCGCTCGACGCCTGTCGCTTCTGGCTTGGCGCGCTGCGTGGGCACCGTTCGCGCAGCGCGATGCTGCTGCTGGCGATGGCCGTTGGCGTGTTTTTCGTCACCCTGCTGGGTGGCCTGGGGGAGGGCGCGCGCGCTTATGTGCTGGGGGAGTTCTCCCTGCTCGGGCGCGACATCCTCATCGTCCTTCCCGGCCGCAATGAAACCACCGGCGGCATGCCGCCCATTACCGGCATGGCCCCGCGTGCCCTGACCCAGGCCGATGCGGCCGCGCTCGAACGCCTGCCGGCGGTGCGCCGGGTCGCGCCGTTGCACGCTGGGCAACTGGAGGTCAGCCGCGACAATCGCAATCGCGAGGTCCTGGCCCTGGGCACTAACCGTGCCTTCTTCGCCATCCGCCGACTGCGCCTCGCCCAGGGCCAACCGCTACCGGAACTGGAGCCGGGGCAGGCGGAGGAGGTTTGTGTGATCGGCAGCGGCCTGCGCCGTGAGTTGTTCGGTGATGCGCCGGCGCTTGGCCAATGGCTGCGCGCGGGCGACCGGCGCTTCCGGGTGATCGGCGTGCTGGATGAGCGCGGCGAGTCGCTGGGCATGGATTTCTCTGACGCGCTGATCGTCCCGGTGGCCAGCGCCGAGGTCCTGTTCAACCGCGAAGGGCTGTTCCGGGTGTTCGTCGAAGCCCGTGGGACCAGCTACATGAGCAGCGCCCGGCGTCAGGTGTTGGCCACCCTGGTCGACCGCCATCGGGGGGAGGAGGACGTCACCCTGCTCAGCCAGGACTCCATGCTCGCCGGCTTCGACAGCATCCTCAGTGGCCTGACGCTGGCGCTTGCTGGCATCGCCGCAATCAGCCTGCTGGTGGCGGGCATCCTGATCATGAATGTCACCTGGATCGCGGTGATGCAGCGCACCGCCGAAATCGGCCTGCTCAAGGCCATCGGCGCCAGCTCGATGCAGGTTCGCCTGCTGTTCCTCGGCGAGGCCGCGATGCTGGCACTGCTGGGTGCGGGTGCCGGGTTGGCCCTGGGCGAGCTGTTGCTCTGGGTCGGCCGCCTGGCCAGCGACCTGCCGCTGCACGCACCCTGGTGGGCGCGGCTCGGTGCACCGTCCCTGGCGTTGGTCGCGGCACTGCTGTTCGCCTGGCTGCCGGCCAGCCACGCCGCGGCCCAGGCCCCGGTGCAGGCGCTGCGTCCGCAAGGCAGCGGCTGATGCGCTGGCGCGACTGTCTGGGTCTGTGTGGCTCGGCCCTGTCCAGCCAGCCCACGCGCAGTCTGTTGACCCTGCTCGGCGTGGCCATCGGCATCGCCGCCGTGGCCCTGCTCACCGCCATGGGCGAGGGCGTGCGCAGCCGGGTGCTGGATAGCTTCGCCCAGTTCGGCACGCGGGTGGTCACGGTACGCCCCGGCACCCTGCCCACGGGTGGCATTGGCGGGATTCTCGCCAGCGCGCGGCCGCTGACCATCGCCGACGCGGATGCCCTGGGGCGCCTGCCCCATGCCGAAGCGGTGGTGCCGATCATCCAGGGTAACGGCGACATCCAGGCCGGCGTGCGGCAACGGCGGGTGGATATCCTCGGCAGCGGTTCGCAACTGGCTGCCGCCTGGCGCGTGCGCATGGCCCAGGGGCAGTTCCTGCCGCCCTCGCGGGATGGCCGCACGCCGCCTTACGTGGTGCTGGGCTCGAAGCTGGGTGAGGAACTGTTCGGTAGCGCCAATCCGGTAGGCCAGCGGGTACGAGTGGGTGGCATGAGCTTCCGGGTGATCGGGGTGATGGCGAGCAAGGGCAATTTGCTGGGGTTCGACCTGGACGACATCGCCTACATCCCGGTGGACTGGGCGGAGAACCTGTTCAACCGCGAGGGGTTGGTGAAGGTCCATGTGCTGTTCGATGACAGCGCCCCGGCCGAGGCCTTCGCTGCCGCAGTGCGCCGGCTGCTGGTGGAACGCCACGGCCGTGAGGACTTCCGCCTGACGTCCCAGAGCGACCTGCTGGGCAGCCTCAACCGCATCCTCGCGACCCTGACCCTGGGCATCGCCGCCCTGGGTGGAATCTCGCTGCTGGTGGGGGCGGTGGGCATTCTCACCATCATGACCACCACCGTGGGCGAGCGTACCGCCGAGATCGGCCTGCTCCGCGCGGTTGGCGCCGCGCCGCGCCAGGTGCTGGCGCTGTTCCTCGTCGAGGCGACGCTGCTGTCGCTGTTGGGGGGCGTGCTGGGGGTGGCGGTGGTTTTCATGCTGGTCGGGCTGCTGCGCTGGACGGTACCCGGGCTTCCATTGAGCCTGGACCTGCCGCTGGTGCTGCTGGCGCTGCTGTTGTCGGCCATGGTCGGCATTGGCGCGGGGCTGGCACCGGCACGGCGCGCGGCGAAGCTGCATCCGGTGGATGCGTTGCGCCTGGAATGAGGGCCGGACTGTAGGGTGCGCCATGCGCACCGGGCGGAGTTGCCGTCGGAATCAGAGTTATTGGTGCGCGCGGCGCACCCTACGCTCCAGTCTCGTGCAAACAAAAGGGCCGCTGTGCGGCCCTTTCTGCGTTCGCGGTCAGCCCCGACGCGGCGGGACCGGGCGGGTGCGGCCGCTGCCGTCGATGGCGACGAAGACGAATACGGCTTCGGTGACCTTGCGCCACTCACTGGAGAGCGGGTCGTCGCTCCAGACTTCCACCAGCATCTGGATGGAGCTGCGGCCGATTTCCAGCGTCTGGGTATAGAAGGAGAGCTGGGCGCCCACGGCCACCGGTACCAGGAAGGCCATGCGGTCGATGGCCACCGTGGCCACGCGGCCCGCGGCGACCTTGCTGGCCATGGCGGTGCCGGCCAGGTCCATCTGGGAGACCAGCCAGCCGCCGTAGATGTCGCCAAAGCCATTGGTTTCCCGCGGGAGCGCGGTGATCTGCAGGGCGAGGTCGCCTTGCGGGGTGAGGTTCTCTTCTTCTTCGATTTCGATCATGCCGGGACTGCCTGTTTCGTGTGTGTGGCGCCAATGCCTGGAGCGGGGCGCTGCCCCGTCCTTCCCTGTGCGCCAGCCGACCCACTGCATGCCGACCTGCGCTGAACAGCGCGCAGTATATAGCCACGGCGTGGCACCAGACGACCGCTGTAGCGCGCCAGAGGCGGTTTTGTGGCTGAGACTGTGTACATTTGACGCTTTTTGATATGTTGCCAGGCGATTTTTCCGCCCAAGCAGCGGAGAACGTACTGCTCCCCCAGACGAGAATCCCACCCCATGTCTTCCGTGCTTGCCTCCGAGGTGCGCCCCTCGCGTCCGCTGACCCGCAGCGATTACAAGACCCTGTCGCTGTCCGCCCTGGGCGGTGCCCTGGAGTTCTACGACTTCATCATCTTCGTGTTCTTCGCCGCGGTAGTGGGCAAGTTGTTCTTCCCTGCCGAAATGCCGGAATGGCTGCGCCAGATGCAGACCTTTGGCATCTTCGCCGCCGGCTACCTCGCGCGCCCACTGGGTGGCATCGTCATGGCGCACTTCGGCGACCTGCTGGGCCGCAAGCGCATGTTCACCCTGAGCATCTTCCTGATGGCCATCCCGACCCTGGCGATGGGCCTGCTGCCGACTTATGAGCAGATCGGTATCTGGGCGCCGCTGGCGCTGCTGGCGATGCGCGTGGTGCAGGGGGCGGCCATCGGTGGTGAGGTGCCGGGCGCCTGGGTGTTTGTGTCCGAGCACGTACCGTCGCGCTACATCGGCTATGCCTGCGGCACGCTGACGTCGGGCCTGACCGCCGGCATCCTGCTGGGCTCGTTGATGGCGACCCTGATCAACAGCCTCTACACCCCGGCCGAAGTGCTGGACTGGGCCTGGCGCCTGCCGTTCCTGGTCGGTGGTGTGTTCGGCCTGTTTGCCGTGTACCTGCGCCGCTGGCTGCACGAAACCCCGGTATTCGCCGAGATGCAGCAGCGCAAGGCGCTGGCCGACGAAGTGCCGCTGAAGGCGGTGCTGCGCGAGCACCGTGGCGCCATCGTGCTGTCGATGCTGCTGACCTGGGTGCTGTCGGCCGGCATCGTGGTCGTGATCCTGATGACCCCGACCCTGCTGCAGACGGTCTATGGCTTCGACGCGGCGACCGCGCTCAAGGCCAACAGCCTGGCCATCGTGCTGCTGTCCATCGGCTGCGTGGCTTCCGGGGCCATCGCCGACCGCATCGGCGCGGGCCGTACCTTCCTGGTGGGCGGCCTGTTGCTGGCGATCAGCTCCTGGACCTTCTACACCAGCCTCAAGGCGCATCCGGACTGGTTGTTCCCGCTCTACGCGCTGACCGGCCTGTTCGTCGGCACCATCGGCGCCGTGCCCTATGTGATGGTCAAGGCCTTCCCGCCGGTGGTGCGCTTCTCCGGCCTGTCGTTCTCCTACAACCTGGCCTACGCCATCTTCGGCGGCCTGACCCCGATGGTGGTGTCGCTGCTGATGAAGTGGGACAGCCTGGGTCCGGCCTATTACGTGGCGGCCCTGTGTGGTGTGGCGATGTTGATTGGGCTGTTCCTGATCGCGAAGAAGCGCTGATCGTCCCGCTTAGTCCGTAGGATGGGTAGAGCCTGCGAAACCCATCGATTCGCGATGATGGGTTTCGCTCCGCTCTACGCCATCCTACGAGAGCTTCATTTCTTCGCCGCACTCACCCGCCAAACCTTGTTGCCCACGTCATCGGTTACCAGCAGGGCGCCCTTGCTGTCGAGCTTGACGTCCACCGGGCGGCCCTGGGCGTTGCCCTTGGCGTCCAGGAACCCGGTCAGTACGTCCACCGGCTGGCCGTTGGGCTTGCCGGCCTTGAAGGGCACGTAGATCACCTTGTAGCCACTGAGCGGCTTGCGATTCCAGGAGCCGTGCTGGCCGACGAAGAGGCCGTTCTGGAATTTCGGCAGTTTGCTGCCCTTGGCGAAGGCGATGCCGAGTGAGGCCGTGTGCGGGCCCAGGGCGTAGTCGGGGACCAGGGCCTTGGCCACCAGGTCCGGGCGTTGCGGCTGGACCCGCTCGTCCACGTGCTGGCCGAAGTAGCTGTAGGGCCAGCCATAGAAGCCGCCATCCTTCACCGACGTGATGTAGTCCGGCACCAGGTCGCTGCCCAGTTCGTCGCGTTCGTTCACGGCTGTCCACAGCTTGCCGGTCTGGGGTTCCCAGGCCAGGCCGTTGGGGTTGCGCAGGCCGGTGGCGAAGAGGCGTTTGTTGCCGCTGGCGCGGTCCAGCTCCCAGATGGCGGCGCGGCCTTCTTCCATTTCCATGCCGTTCTCGCCGACGTTGCTGTTGGAGCCCACCGTTATATAGAGCTTGCGGCCATCGCGGCTGGCGATGACGTTCTTGGTCCAGTGGTGGTTGAGCCCGGCCGGCAGGTCGGTGACCTGGGTGCCCGGCTCGCTGATTTCGGTGGCGCCCTTCACATAGGGGAAGCTAATCAGTGCGTCGGCATTGGCGACGTAGAGGTCCTTGCCCACCAGCACCATGCCGAAGGGCGAGTTGAGGCCGCTGAGGAAGGTACTGCGCAGGTCGGCCACGCCGTCGCCGTTGATGTCGCGCAGCAGGGAGATACGGTTGGCACTCGGTACCTGGGCGCCGGCGCGCTTCATGAACAAACCCGTCGCCCAGCTCTTGAGGCCAGCCGGCTTGCCGGTGTCCGGCGCGGCGCTTTCGGCCACCAGCACATCGCCATTGGGCAGCACGTAGAGCCAGCGCGGATGCTGCAGATCCTCGGCGAAGGCTTCGACGCGGGTGCCGTCTGCGGCTACGGGCTTGCTGCCCGGTGCCCAGCCGACGGCCGGGGCGATGTTGACAGTGGGGATGACGGTGCGGTTCGGCGGCGGCAGTTGCGGGTTAGGACCGGTGCCGTCCTCGACCGTCAGGGTGGCCATTTCGCTGCACGCCGTGCAGAGCGCCAGGAGGGCGAAGGGCAGCAGGGGATGACGCGTCATGGGGGTATCTCCAGGTGGTTTTTCAGGCGATGACCCCGGTTGGACAAGCGATGGTGGCCATTCATCCAATTGTCACAATCAATTCATAGAGTGGTCATACGGCCTCTCGATACTGGCCCCCGTTGCATTCAACCCCCTCGTCCTGCTTAGGAGCAAGGCATGAAACTGAAGCGTTTGATGGCGGCCCTGACCTTCGTCGCCGCCGGTGTCGCTACCGCCAGTGCGGTCGCCGCTGTCGACCCGGCCATTCCGGCCTACCAGAAAACTACTGGCGTTTCCGGCAACCTCTCCAGCGTTGGTTCGGACACCCTGGCTAACCTGATGACCTTGTGGGCCGAGGCGTACAAGCGCGAGTACCCGAACGTGAACATCCAGATCCAGGCCGCCGGTTCCTCCACCGCGCCGCCGGCTCTGACCGAAGGCACCGCCAACCTGGGCCCGATGAGCCGCAAGATGAAGGACGTCGAGCTGCAGGCCTTCGAAGAGAAGTACGGCTACAAGCCGACCGCCGTTCCGGTGGCCGTCGACGCCCTGGCGATCTTCGTGCACAAGGACAACCCGATCAAAGGTCTGACCATGCAGCAGGTTGACGCGATCTTCTCCGCCAACCGCCTGTGCGGTGGCACCAGCAGCATCAAGACCTGGGGTGAGCTGGGCGTGACCGGCGACCTGGCCAGCCAGCCGATCCAGCTGTTCGGCCGTAACTCGGTATCCGGCACCTACGGTTACTTCAAGGAAGAAGCCCTGTGCAAAGGCGACTTCAAGGGCAACGTCAACGAGCAGCCGGGTTCGGCTTCCGTGGTGCAGTCCATCAGTCAGTCGCTCAACGGCATCGGTTACTCCGGCATCGGCTACAAGACTTCCAGCGTGAAGACTGTTGCCCTGGCCAAGAAGGAAGGCGGCGAGTTCGTTGAAGACAACGAGCAGAACGCCCTGAACGGCAGCTACCCGCTGTCCCGCTTCCTCTACGTCTACGTGAACAAGGCGCCGAACAAGCCGCTGGCTCCCCTGGAAGCCGAGTTCGTGAAGATGGTGCTGTCCAAGCAAGGCCAGGAAGTCGTCGTCAAGGACGGTTACATCCCGGTACCGGCCAAAGTGGCCGAAAAAGCACTGAAGGATCTGGGTCTGTAATCCAGGCCGGATAAGGGAGCGGCGGCCTCATGCTCGCCGCTCCGCAAGGAAGCGAGAGCGACGGGAGACCCCTGTCGCGCGAGCCCACCCGAGGCCTCCTCCGGGTGGGCTTCGCCACGTCAACTCGCTGTAATCTTTCTGTCACACGAAGCCCGTAGGCTGTGCCCCCATCGTAAAAGCCTATGCGCGCTGACTGTGGCAAGAGCCCGAATCCATGACTGACCTGGCCAACACCCTGACTACTTCGAAGAACCCTCCCGAGCGCATCGACTTCAATACGCCTGCGCTGCAGCGCAAGCGCAAGATGCGGGCGCTCAAGGACCGCCTGACCCGCTGGTACGTGCTGGTGGGCGGCCTCGCCGTGCTTGGCGCCATTACCCTGATCTTCTTCTACCTGGCCTATGTGGTGGTGCCGCTGTTCAAAGGCGCCGAGCTGACCGCGAAGAAAGCCCAGAGCCCGGCCTGGATGCAACAGCAGGACGCCGGCAAGCCGCTGCTGCTGGCCCTGGAAGAGCAGAACATGGTGGGCATGCGCGTCGCCGACAAGGGTGAGGTGCAGTTCTTCGCAGTGAAGGACGGCAGCCTGCTGCAACGCCAGCGACTGCCGCTGCCGGCAGGTGCCAGCGTGGTGTCCATCGGACAGGATCAACCCGGCAGCCCGCTGGTAGTGCTGGGCCTGTCCAACGGCCAGGCGCTGATCTTCAAGCACAGCTACAAGGTCACCTACCCGGACAACAAGAAAACCATCAAGCCCCAGGTCAGCTTCCCCTACGGCGAGGCGCCCATGGTGCTGGACGCCCAGGGCCGGGCCATCGAACACATTGCCCTCAGCATCAATGACGAAACCCTGGTGCTGGCCGGTTCCACCGGCAACCAGCTGCACGTGCAGCAGGTGGTCAGTGAAGAGAACATGATGACCGGCGAGATCACCCAGGAGCAGACCCGCGTCGAGCTGCCGCAGATCGCCGAGCCGATCAAGGCCATCTACGTCGACCCGCGTCACCAGTGGCTCTACGTCCTCAATGGCCGTGCCCATGCCGACGTCTTCAGCCTGCGCGAACACGCCCTGAACGGCCGCTACAAGCTGCTCGAAGACGGCGAGCGCGAGGTGACTGCCAGCACCATGCTGCTGGGCGGCATCTCCCTGATGGTGGGCGACTCCAAGGGCGGCATCGCCCAGTGGTTCATGGCGCGCGACCCGGATGGCTCTTCGCGCCTGAAGCACATCCGTGACTTCCAGCTGGACACCGCAGCGGTGGTGCAGATCACCGCGGAAGAGCGCCGCAAGGGCTTCGTTGCCCTGGATTCCACCGGTCATCTCGGTGTGTTCCACAGCACGGCAAACCGCACCCTGCTGGTCGAGCCGGTGACTGACGGTTCCGGCCTGCTGGCCCTGTCGCCGCGTGCCAACCGCGTGGTGGTCGAGGAAGGCAACCAGCTGATGCCGTTCCGCCTGCACAATCCGCATCCGGAAGTGTCCTGGAGCGCGATGTGGGGCAAGGTCTGGTACGAGAGCTATGAAGAGCCCAAGTACGTCTGGCAGTCCACCGCCGCCAACACCGACTTCGAACCCAAGCTGAGCCTGGCGCCGCTGACCTTCGGCACCCTGAAGGCGGCCTTCTACGCCATGCTGCTGGCCGCTCCGCTGGCCATCGCGGCGGCCATCTACACCGCCTACTTCATGGCCCCGGCCATGCGCCGCAAGGTCAAGCCGGTGATCGAGCTGATGGAAGCACTGCCCACCGTGATCCTGGGTTTCTTCGCCGGTCTGTTCCTGGCTCCCTATGTGGAAGGCCACCTGCCGGGCATCTTCAGCCTGCTGTTGCTGACCCCGATCGGCATCCTGCTGGCCGGCTTCATTTGGAGCCGCTTGCCCGAGTCCATCCGCCTGCGCGTGCCGGACGGTTGGGAAGCGGCCATCCTGATCCCGGTCGTGAGCCTCACCGCGTGGGTCGCACTGGGCATGAGCCCGCTGCTGGAAAGCTGGTTCTTCGGCGGCGACATGCGCCTGTGGATCAGCAATGACCTTGGCATCACCTACGACCAGCGCAACGCCCTGATCGTCGGCCTGGCCATGGGCTTCGCGGTGATCCCGAACATTTTCTCCATCGCCGAAGACGCCGTGTTCAGCGTCCCCCGCAGCCTCACCTACGGTTCGCTGGCCCTGGGCGCCACGCCCTGGCAGACCATGACCCGCGTGGTCCTGCTCACCGCCAGTCCGGGCATCTTCTCGGCCCTGATGATCGGCCTCGGCCGCGCCGTGGGCGAGACCATGATCGTGCTGATGGCCACCGGCAACACCCCGGTAATGGAAGTGAACATCTTCGAAGGCATGCGCACCCTGGCCGCCAACGTGGCGGTGGAAATGCCGGAATCCGAGGTCGGTGGTACCCACTACCGCGTGCTGTTCCTCTCGGCGCTGGTGCTGCTGACCTTCACCTTCATCATGAACACCCTGGCAGAGCTGATCCGTCAGCGCCTGCGCAAGAAGTACGCCTCACTTTAAAAGCGCCCCTCGGAACGCGGGGCATCTGATGACCCTCTCCCTTCAGGGAGAGGGTGGTCCGCAGGACCGGGAGAGGGTGACGCCTCGGGTAGCCCCTCTCCCCAACCCTCTCCCTGAAGGGAGAGGGAGTAACCAACACGAAACCTCCGGCCCCTGGCAGGAGGAACTGAAAGACTAAAGCGGTGGAGAAATCCGTGAAAAAGGTTTCCCTTAGAGACTGGTTCAAGAGTGGCGCACCGGGCGTCTGGATGAGCGGCGGCGCGGTATCCATCGCCGTCATCATGACCATCGGCCTGCTCTCGGTGATTGCCGTGCGCGGTCTCGGCCACTTCTGGCCGGCCGACCTGGTGGAAGCGCAGTACGCCGTGCCCGGCCAGGCAGCCAAGCCAGTGGTCGGCGAAGCGGTGCAGATCGAGGAAGTGTCCCGCGCGCGCCTGAAAGGTGCCGGCCTGCCGGTGCCGGCAGACGGACCGGAGTTCATGACTCGCGAACTGCTCAAGGTGGGCAATCGTGATGTCTACGGCAGCGACTTCACCTGGGTGGTGGGCGAGTGGTTGCAGGACCAGAAGTACCCGACCGAACTGGTGGCGCTGGAGCGCCGCGAGTGGGGCAACTTCTACGGCCGTCTGGTGAGCGTGAAGGAAAACGGCCAGGTGGTGGCCGAAGGCGAGGCCGCCATGGCCGAGCTGCAAAAGCGCCTGGAACGTGTGAATGCGCTCTACGCCCAGCTCTACCAGCTGGAGAAGAAGGACATCGGCGCCATCAACCATGGCCTTGAGCGCCTGCGCCTGCAGACCCGCAAGCTGGAACTGAGCGACACCCTGACCCCCGAGGCCCAGGCCGACATCGCTGCTGAGCGCGCTGAGCTGGACAAGCGCTACAAGGGCCTGGAAGAGCAACTGATGGGCCTGCACCAACAGTTCAACCGCGACAGCGTGGTGGTGCGCGAAACCGGTGGCCAGGAGCAGGAAATCAGCCTGGGCAAGGTGGTGCATGCCTACCAGCCGAACGCCATGGGCCTGTTCGACAAGGTCGGCTTCTACTTCGCCAAGCTGTGGGAATTCCTCGCCGACGACCCGCGTGAAGCCAACACCGAAGGCGGTATCTTCCCGGCCATCTTCGGTACCGTGATGATGACCCTGATCATGGCCGTGATCGTCACCCCCTTCGGCGTGATCGCCGCCATCTATCTGCGCGAGTACGCCAAGCAGGGCGCGCTGACCCGCGTGATCCGCATCGCGGTGAACAACCTGGCGGGCGTTCCGGCCATCGTCTACGGCGTGTTCGGCCTGGGCTTCTTCGTCTACGTGCTGGGCGGCTCGCTGGACCGCCTGTTCTTCCCCGAGTCCGCCCCGGCGCCGACCTTCGGCACCCCGGGCCTGCTCTGGGCGTCCCTGACCCTGGCGATCCTCGCCGTGCCGGTGGTGATCGTGGCGACCGAAGAAGGCTTGGCGCGCATTCCCCGTGCCGTGCGTGAAGGCTCCCTGGCCCTCGGCGCAACCAAGGCCGAAACCCTGTGGAAAGTGGTCCTGCCGATGGCCAGCCCGGCCATGATGACCGGCCTGATCCTCGCCGTGGCCCGCGCCGCCGGCGAAGTGGCGCCGCTGATGCTGGTGGGCGTGGTGAAGCTGGCGCCGAGCCTGCCGGTGGATGGCAACTACCCGTACCTGCACCTGGACCAGAAGATCATGCACCTGGGCTTCCACATCTATGACGTCGGCTTCCAGAGCCCGAACGTCGAAGCCGCGCGGCCGCTGGTGTACGCCACCGCGTTGTTGCTGGTGCTGGTGATCGCGCTGCTGAACTTCTCGGCCGTCGCCATCCGCAACCATCTGCGCGAGAAATACAAGGCGCTGGACAGCTGATCGTCCACCGCCAACCGAATTGCCTGAGGCTTACAGCTTGTAGCTCGACGCTACGAACGGAGTGAACACATGCAACACGAAACCCACAGCCACGGCGTCAACATTTCCGCCCTCGGCCGCGACAAGCAGAACCTGCGCCTGGCCGAGGAAACCGTTGCCCTCGAAGTGCCCGGCCTGTCCCTGTTCTATGGCCAGAAGCAGGCGCTGCACGACGTCAGCTTGAACATCCCGAAGCAGCGCGTGACCGCTTTCATCGGGCCGTCCGGTTGCGGCAAGTCGACCCTGCTGCGCTGCTTCAACCGTATGAACGACCTGGTGGATGGCTGCCGCGTCGAAGGTGAGATCCTCCTCGACGGCAAGAACATCTACCGCAAGGGCGAGGAAGTGGCTGAGCTGCGTCGCCGTGTGGGCATGGTGTTCCAGAAGCCGAACCCCTTCCCCAAGAGCATCTACGAGAACGTCGTCTATGGCCTGCGCATCCAGGGCATCAATAAGAAGCGCGTGCTGGACGAGGCCGTGGAGTGGGCGCTGAAGGGCGCCGCGCTGTGGGATGAAGTGAAGGACCGCCTGCACGAATCCGCGCTGGGTCTCTCCGGTGGTCAGCAGCAGCGTCTGGTGATCGCCCGCACCATCGCGGTGGAGCCGGAAGTGCTGCTGCTCGACGAGCCCTGCTCGGCCCTGGACCCAATCTCCACCCTGAAGGTGGAAGAGCTGATCTATGAGCTCAAGAGCAAGTACACCATCGTCATCGTGACCCACAACATGCAGCAGGCGGCGCGCGTTTCCGACTACACCGCCTTCATGTACATGGGCAAGCTGATCGAGTTCGGTGACACCGATACGCTGTTCACCAACCCGGCCAAGAAGCAGACCGAGGACTACATCACCGGTCGCTATGGTTAATTCCGGATCGTCCCCTCTCCCCCTGGGAGAGGGTTAGGGTGAGGGGATCGAGGGGCAGCACCCTCTCCCCGGCCCTCTCCCTGAATGGAGAGGGAGAACTGCAGCCACCACAGGATTCTTCACAATGATCGACAAAGACAGCCTCACCCATCACATCTCCCAGCAGTTCAACGCCGAACTGGAGGAAGTGCGCAGCCACCTCCTGGCGATGGGCGGCCTGGTCGAGAAGCAGGTCAATGACGCGGTCACCGCGCTGATCGACGCCGACTCGGGCCTGGCCCAGCAAGTGCGCGAGATCGACGACCAGATCAATCAGATGGAGCGCAACATCGACGAAGAGTGCGTGCGCATCCTCGCCCGTCGCCAGCCGGCGGCCTCCGACCTGCGCCTGATCATCAGCATCTCAAAGTCGGTGATCGACCTCGAGCGTATCGGCGACGAAGCCTCGAAGATCGCCCGCCGCGCCATCCAGCTCTGCGAGGAAGGCGTGGCACCGCGCGGCTACGTCGAGGTGCGCCACATCGGCGACCAGGTGCGCAGGATGGTCCAGGAAGCCCTGGACGCCTTCGCCCGTTTCGACGCCGACCTGGCCCTGTCCGTGGCCCAGTACGACAAGACCATCGACCGCGAGTACAAGACCGCCCTGCGTGAGCTGGTCACCTACATGATGGAAGACCCGCGCGCTATCAGCCGTGTGCTCAATGTCATCTGGGTCCTGCGTTCCCTGGAGCGCATCGGCGACCACGCGCGCAACATCTCCGAACTGGTGATCTACCTGGTGCGCGGCACTGACGTTCGCCACATGGGCCTGGCGCGGATGACCGAAGAGGTGAAGGGCAGCAACAAGGATTCGTCCGAAGGCTGAGCCCCAGCCTGTAGATAAAGCGCCCGGCCCTGTGCCGGGCGATTTGTTTCTGGAGTATTGGCTTGCGACCGCAGGGTGCACGGTGGGTTCACACCAAAGTGCCTGCACCAGATTTCCGGTGCGCGCAGCGCACCCTACGCAGGGCCGCGACCCTGCCCGCACCAGGGGCGGATGTGACTACCTGGTCGTGGTGCAAAAACAGGCTTGGCAATTGGCTATCAGCCAAGGCTATCCTTAGCCCCGTTTCCCGAGGAGCAGTCGATGGGCAAGGTCAATGTGCTGGTGGTGGACGATGCGTCCTTTATTCGCGATCTGGTGAAGAAGGGGCTGCGAGACAACTTCCCCGGCATCCAGATCGAAGAGGCGATCAATGGGCGCAAGGCCCAGCAGCTGCTCGCCCGCGCCAGTATCGACCTGATCCTCTGCGACTGGGAAATGCCCGAGATGTCTGGCCTGGAACTGCTCACCTGGTGTCGCGAGCAGGACAACCTGAAGACCACGCCTTTCATCATGGTCACCAGCCGTGGCGACAAGGAGAACGTCATCCAGGCCATCCAGGCCGGCGTATCCGACTACATCGGCAAACCCTTTTCCAACGATCAACTGGTCACCAAGGTCAAGAAATCCCTGGCCCGCAGCGGCAAGCTCGAGGCCCTGATGTCCAGTGCACCGGTCAAGCTGCCCAATGCCGGCGGCTTCGCCAACGATTCCCTCGCCGCGCTCACCGGCGGCAAGGCCGAGGTGATCCGCCCTGCGGCGGCACCCGCGCCGGCTGCACCGGTCGCCAAGCCCGCCGCGCCGACGCCGACGCCGTCGGCCAAGGCCGCGTCCCAGGCCCCCGGTGGCCGTGGCCAGGCCCAGTTGCGCTTGCCGGGTGGTGTGCTGGCCTGCGTGATCAAGGCCCTGAGCCTGAAGGATGCGCAGCTGGTGGTGCGCCGTGGCGAGCCGCTGCCCCAGGTGCTGGAAAGTGCCGTGCTCGACCTGGAGCAGGGCGAGGGCGGTGAAGTAGCCCGGCTCAACGGCTACCTGCATGCGGTCGCCGCACTGGAGCCCAAGCCTGACAGCGAGTGGCTACAGCTGACGTTCCGCTTCGTCGACCGTGACCCGCAGAAGCTCGATTACCTGTCCCGGCTGATCGCTCGCGGTACCGCGCAGAAGCATTTCGTCCCCGGCGCCTGACCGTCCAGCCAACCCCGTCACAGCCCGACGGGCGACGTCTCGCCCGCCACGCTGCGCGCTGCTAGTCTTCGGCAATACGGAGCACAGAAGAACAACGGGCCGACATGTTGGGGCGATTCCTTTCTCTGGTGCTGCTGCTCGGCGCAAGCCTGCCGGCGGCTGCGCTGACCATCTACAAGTACACCGACGCCAACGGTGTGGTGACCTACACCGACCAGGCTGTGTCCGGCGCCCAGGTGTTCGTCTTCCGCGACCGCATGGTGGAGCGCCTCGACCTGTCGGTGAAGCTGGAAACCAGGAAACACGAAGCCGGCGAAACCCTGCTGCTGCGCAACGAACTGTTCGCGCCGGTGGAGGTGGAGTTGCGTATCGACCAGGCCGAGAACGTCTCCGGTGCCCCGGACGACCCCATTCGCTGGGTGCTGGCGCCGCGCAGCAGCATGCGCATGGCCACCCTGGCGCCGGTCGACCCCGACCGCCCGATGCGCTACAAGCCCAAGCTGCGTTACGCCATGGGCGACCCGCGCCTGCAACCGGTGCTCTACCGCTATCCGCTGCCCTGGATGGGCGGGCCCTTCCGCCTGACCCAGGGCGCCAACGGCCGCTACAGCCATTTCACCCCCAAAGGTCGCTACGCCCTGGATATCGCCATGCCTGAAGGCACGCCCATCGTCGCCGCGCGGCCGGGCATGGTGGTGAAGATCGAGAATGACCAGAGCGGTCGGGGCAACAACCCCTCCGGCAACTTCGTCCGCATCCTGCATGACGACGGCACCATGGGCGTCTACCTGCACCTGATGCGGGGTTCGGTGCAGGTGCGCGAAGGCCAGAGGATGGCCATCGGTGAACGCATCGCGCGCTCCGGCAACACCGGTAACAGCACCGGCCCGCACCTGCACTTCGTCATCCAGCGCAACGTTGGCCTGGCGCTGGAATCCATCCCGTTCGACTTCGCCCAGCCGGTGGACACCCTGCCGAACTTCGCGGTGGGCGGGGAATAGGGGCCATATCTCCCCTCTCCACCCGGGAGAGGGACTGGGGGAGAGGGTGTTCAGCAAGGGTGGATAACGCTCTTTTTATCCACCATCGATGCCAGGCTGGACTCCGCCTGGTGGACAGAAAAACGCTGTCCACCCTTGTATCTCGACTTGAGCCTCCTCAGAGGCGATAGTCCCCGACTGATCATCGGGGGAGGAACCGCAAGCCGTGTCCACCCTAAAGCCTCGAGCTTGTAACGTAGATTGCGCTGCGCTCCTCCGCACTCATCCAGTAAGTCCGAACGGTATCCAGAGCTTTGAGCTCGCATCAACAAGGTAGGACGGATGCAGTGACGATCAGCCCTTCACAGGAGGACATGATGGGAGTTGTTGTCGGCATTGATATTGCCAAGCACACATTCGATATCGCCACCTTGCAAGCCAACGGCAAGTACCGCACCAAGGCCAAGCTGGGCAATGACCAGGGCGGCTTCGAAGTTTTGCAGCAGTGGTTGAGCAAGTACGCAGAGCCGCAGGCCTGGGTCGTGATGGAAGCGACAGGTATTTACCACGAGGCCCTTGCCCAATGGCTGTACGAACGGGGTTACAAGGTCTGCGTGCTAAACCCTAGCCAGACGGCGCGTTACGCCAGTAGCCAGTTGCAGCGCGTGAAGACCGACAAGGTCGATGCCAAGATGATTGCAGAGTACGGCCGCAGGCATCAGGACAAGCTGCGTGCCTGGGAGCCTGAAAAGCCGAAGATTCGCCGCCTCAGAGCACTTACGCACCGCCTGAAAGATCTTCAGGAGCTGGAGCAGATGGAGCAAAACCGTCTGGATGTGACGCATGATGACAAAGCTATTGAATTGATTCAGTCGATGCTCAAGCACATCCGCCAACAGATCCAGGACACGCTGGCGGCGATCGAAAAACACTTCGACGACAACGATGATCTCAAGGGGCAACGGAACCTGCTCAAGAGCATCGATGGCATTGCAGACCGAACCGCGGGACTCTTGCTGGCCGAGCTTGGCGATATCCAGCGCTTTGAGGACAGTCGAGCGGTCACCGCCTTTGCAGGACTGAACCCGAAGTTGCAAGACTCAGGCACGCTCAAGGGCCATGTTCGTATCTCGCGGATGGGCTCTGCCAGGTTGCGCGCAGGACTCTATCTGCCAGCCGTCGTATCCCTGACCTACAACCCAGCTATCCGCGCGCTGGCCGAGCGCATGCGCAGCGCCGGTAAGGCCGGCAAACAGATCGTCTGCGCAGCCATGCGCAAGCTGCTATGCATCGCTTATGGCGTGCTTAAATCAGGCGAGCCGTTTGATCCCAAACTGGCTATTGCGAAGTAAAAAACAAGACGGTATCTACAGGATCTGCTGCTCAGTCGAGCTTGAGCACCTTGGCGAGGACGATCTTCGGGCCTTTCATCTTTTTCACGATGATGCGCAGGCCATCGGTTTCCAGCACTTCTTCCTCTTCCGGCACGCGGTTGAGGGTTTCGTAGATGAGGCCGGCGAGGGTATCGGCTTCCACATGGTCGAGGTCGATGCCGAGCAGGCGTTCCACCTTGAACAGCGGCGTGTCGCCGCGTACCAGCAGCTTGCCCGGCTGGTAGGCCAGCACGCCGCGTTCGGTCTTGCGGTGTTCGTCCTGGATATCGCCCACCAGCACTTCCAGGATGTCTTCCATGGTCAGGAAGCCCACCACCTTGCCGTCGGCTTCTTCCACCAGGGCAAAGTGCGCACCGCCCTTGCGGAACTGTTCCAGCAGGCGCGACAGCGGCATGTGCTTGGTCACGCGTTCCAGCGGATGGGTGAGTTCGACCAGGTCGAAGGATTCCGGCAGGCTGTCCAGGGCGGACAGTGCCAGCAGCAGGTCCTTGATGTGCAGCACACCGATGAACTCGCCTTTCTGCTCGTCATGCACCGGGTAGCGGCTGTACTTGTGGCGGCGGATCACGCTGAGGATGTCCGCCAGCGGTGCGTCGTGCTCCAGGTAGATCAAGTCTTCCCGCGAGTTGGCCCAGTCGACCACTTCCAGTTCACCCATCTCCACCGCCGAGGCCAGTACGCGCATGTCCTGGTCGCTGGGGTCGCGGGCGCGGCTGGAATGGAGGATCAGTTTGAGTTCGTCGCGGCTGTAATGGTGCTCGTGGTGCGGGCCGGGCTCGCCTTGCCCGGCGATGCGCAGGATGGTGTTGGCGCTGGCGTTGAGCAGCCATATGGCCGGGTACATCAGCCAGTAGAAGGCGTAGAGCGGCGCGGCGGTCCACAGCGAGAGCAGCTCGGGCTTGCGGATGGCCCAGGACTTGGGCGCCAGTTCGCCGACCACGATGTGCAGGTAGGAAATGATGAAGAAGGCGCTGAAGAAGGCGATGCCATGGATCAGCTTCTCCGACTCGATCCCGATGGATTCGAGCAGGGGCTGCAGCAGGTGCGCGAAGGCCGGTTCACCCACCCAGCCCAGGCCCAGCGAGGCCAGGGTGATGCCCAGCTGGCAGGCCGAGAGGTAGGCGTCCAGCTGGTTGTGTACGGTGCGCAGGATGCGGCCGCGCCAGCCGTGCTGATCGGCGATGGCTTCGACGCGGGTGGAGCGCAGCTTGACCATGGCGAACTCGGCGGCCACGAAGAAGCCGTTGAGCAGCACGAGGAAGAGGGCGAAGAGAATCAGGCCGAAATCGGCGAAATAGGAGAGAAAGTTGGAACTAGGGGAAGGGTCCATGGATGGTTTTTGCTGACGAATGACCGGCTAAGGGTGAAGGCTGCACCCCGAGTTTGCAAGTCGGGGTACGTGGGCCTTCAGCTGCGCCGAACCACCTGCGTGGCCGGGAAATGGCAGGTGAAAGTGCTGCCGTGGTTGAGCACCGAGCTGATGTCGAGACGACCCCGATGGCGGATTAGCACGTGCTTGACGATGGCCAGGCCCAGGCCGGTGCCGCCGGTGCCGCTGTTGCGGCTGGAGTCGACGCGGTAGAAGCGCTCGGTCAGACGGGGCAGGTGCTTGGCTTCGATACCGATTCCGCTGTCCTGCACGGAGAGGTGCGCCCCAGTTTCGTCGCCCCACCAGCGGATGCGGATCTCGCCCTCGTCCGGGGTGTATTTCACCGCGTTGAACACCAGGTTGGAGAAGGCGCTGCGGACTTCCGCCTCGCTGCCGCGCAGCTTGAAGTTATGGTCGGCTTCCAGGCTGATGCGGTGGTGGCGGTTGCCGGACAGGGCGATGGCGTCGGCCTTGATCTGCAGCAGCATCAGGTCCACGGCCACCGGCTGGCTGTCGGAGGGGTAGTCGGTGGCTTCCAGCTTGGCCAGCAGGAGCAGGTCGTTGAGCAGGTTCTGCATGCGCTTGCCCTGCTGGCTCATCTGCTGCAGCGCGCGGGTCCAGCGCGGGTTCACGTCTTCGACGTTGTCCAGCAGGGTTTCCAGGTAGCCGGCGATCACCGTCAGCGGCGTGCGCAGTTCGTGGGAGACGTTGGCGACGAAGTCCTTGCGCATCTGCTCCAGCTGGTGGAGGCGGGTGACGTCGCGCACCAGCATCAGGTGCTCGCTGTTGCCGTACTGGGTGATGTGGAACTGCAGGCGCAGGCGGTCGTTGACCGGCGAAGGCAGATCCAGGGGTTCCTGGTAGTTGCCCTGCTCGAAATATTCCTTGAAGCGCGGGTGACGGATCAGGTTGGTCACCGGCTGGCCGCTGTCCTGCGGGGTTTTCAGGCCCAGCAGGGTTTCCGCGGCGCGGTTCCACCAGTCGAGGTTGCCGTCGTTGTCGAGCATCACCACGGCGTCCTTGAGAGCGGCGGTGGACTCCTGCACCCGGTCGATCACCGCCTGCAGGCGGCCCCGTACGCGCTGGTCGCGGCGCTGGAGGTGATAGATGCTGTCGAACACTTCGCCCCAGAGGCCGTAGCCATCCGGCGGCGCTTCATCGGGCTGGTGTTCCTTGAGCCATTTGTACAGGCGCAGCAACTGCGCCAGGGTCCAGCCCAGGTAGGCGCCCAGGCCGATCACCAGGGCCCAGGCGTATTGACCCGTGACCAGCCCCGCCAGCAGGCAGGCACCGATCAGCATGAGCAGGCGGCGGATGACTACGCCGCGCCAGTCTTGATTCACCTATCGCGTCCTTGTACTAGGTCCTGTCGACGTTTCGGCGCGGCCGCGCGCGAAACGTCGATAGGGTGGGCCCGTCGGGCCCGGGTCAGCTTTTGGTGGAGAAACGATAGCCGGTGCCGCGAACGGTCTGAACCAGATTTTCGTAGACCTCGCCGAGGGCCTTGCGCAAGCGGCGGATATGCACGTCGACGGTGCGCTCTTCGACATAGACGTTGCCACCCCAAACCTGGTCGAGCAACTGACCACGGGTGTAGGCGCGTTCCTGGTGGGTCATGAAGAATTGCAGCAGGCGGTATTCGGTGGGGCCCATCTCGGCGGGTTTGCCGTCGATGGTCACGCGATGGCTGATGGGGTCCAGCAGCAGGCCGCCGATGGCGATCGGTGCTTCGCTGTCGCTGGGGCCCGCGCGGCGCAGCACGGCCTTGAGGCGAGCCACCAGTTCGCGCGGGGAGAAGGGCTTGGTGATGTAGTCGTCGGCGCCGACTTCCAGACCCTGGATCTTGTTGTCCTCCTCACCCTTGGCGGTGAGCATGATGATCGGGATGTCGCTGGTGAGATCGTCGCGCTTGAGGCGGCGGGCCAGCTCGATGCCGGAGGTGCCGGGCAGCATCCAGTCGAGGAGGATCAGATCGGGTTTGCGATCGACGATGATGGCATGGGCCTGCTGGGTGTTTTCAGCTTCCAGGCAGTCGTAGCCGGCCATCTCGAGAGCGACGGCGATCATCTCGCGGATCGGCGCTTCGTCGTCAACGATCAGGATGTTCTTGCCAACCATGTTCAAGCCTCAGGAAAGGTCGCGTGTATGACTGATTGCGCCGCATTAGATAACGGAATTATTGCAGGGATGTGACATGGGAATGCGAGGGGCTCTCGAGAATTCTGCGTTAACCACATTGCTCTGTCATTTGCCACGGAACTCGACGTGGCGAGGCGCGTCTATGCTCAATGAGGCCGCCGCCAACCGTGGGCGGCCCGGAGCCTGGCACAGGACCCCATCGGCACGATGGGCGTTCGTGGCTCTTTCCGTCCTGCTCCGCTGCGACCTCAAGCCGTGATCTCAGCTGCCGCCAGGCTGTTGCTGTTCATTCCGAGGAGAGGATAGAAAATGAGAAGAATTTCCCCCCGATTCGTTCCGCTGCTTGCCGGCGCATTGCTGAGCTGGCCCCTGTTGGGCCTGGCGGCCGAGCCGGCAATGGAGAAGAACGGCATGCTGGTCGACGCCAAGGGTATGACGCTCTACACCTACGACAAGGATGCCGGCGGCAAGTCCGCCTGCAACGGCCAGTGCGCGCAGAACTGGCCGCCGCTGATGGCCGAGGCGGGCGCCAAGGCCGATGGCGAGTGGAGCGTGGTCACGCGCGACGACGGCTCCATGCAGTGGGCATACGACGGCAAGCCGTTGTACACCTTTGTCATGGACAAGAAGGCCGGTGATGTCACTGGCGACGGCAAGATGGGGGTGTGGCACGTCGCCAAGCCCGAAGCTTACTAGCCGGCTGGAAAACTACCTGCGTTGCCAATACTGCGTTTTCCAACCGACTAGGAGAGAGGGTGATCTGCGCGCTGCGCATCAGCGCAGCGCGTAGTCGGCGACGATGCCGGCGAAGATGGCCAGGCCCGCCCAGTGGTTGTGCAGGAAGGCCTTGAAGCAGGCCTGCGGATCGCGCGTGCGGGTGCTGTAGAACTCCCAGGCGAAGCACGCGGCCGCAGCCACCAGGCCCAGGTAGAAGCAACCCCCCAGTTCGAAGCGATTGCCCGCCAGCAGCAGGCAGAGCAGCGCCAGGCCCTGCAGCGTGGCAATGATCAGGCGGTCGGCGTCGCCGAAGAGGATGGCGGTGGATTTCACCCCGATCTTCAGGTCGTCCTCACGGTCGGTCATGGCGTAGTAGGTGTCGTAGGCCACCGTCCACAGCAAGTTGGCGATGTACAGCAACCAGGCCGCTGCCGGCAGTTCGCCGGTCTCGGCGGTGAAGGCCATTGGCATGCCCCAGGAGAACGCGGCACCCAGCACCACCTGCGGGTAGAAGGTGTAGCGCTTCATGAAGGGGTAGCAGGCGGCGAGCGCCAGGCCGCCGAAGGACAGCCAGATGGTGGTGGCGTTGGTGAACAGCACCAGCACGAAGCTGATGGCCACCAGCACGGCGAAGAACACCAGCGCTTCGCGCGGCGTGACCCGGCCGCTGGCCAGGGGGCGGGTGCGGGTGCGGCTGACGTGGCCGTCGAAGTTGCGGTCGGCGTAGTCGTTGATCACGCAGCCGGCGGCGCGCATCAGGTTCACCCCGAGGACGAAGATCACCAGGTTGGCCAGGCTGGGGCTGCCTTCGCCGGCGATCCACAGGGCCCAGAGCGTGGGCCAGAGCAGCAGGTAGATACCGATGGGCTTGTCCAGCCGGGTCAGCTGGATGAAGTCCATGGCACGGGGATGCAGGCGGTTCAGCGATTGCAGCAGGGTCAGGTACATCGGCGGCTCTCCGGCTCTCCCTTGGAAGAGCCTGTATAGGATCGCGAGATCGTAAACAGGCTCGGCGCGCGGATTATACGGCTTCGATACCGGCCTGGTGCCACAGCGCGGGGAGGAAGATCTCCGCCACCAGCACCCCCAGTTCACCTCGCGAGAAACACGAGCGACGGCCCCACAGGCGCTCTTCGCGCACTTCGCCGGGCAGCAACGGGGCGGGGTAGCGGGTGACCTCAATGGCGCCACGGTCGAAGGCGCGGTCGCTGAACAGCAGCTCGCCGAGGGAGCGGCTGCCAAGTTGATGCAGGTCCAGCCCCGAACCTTCCAGTGCATGGCGAGCCGCCACGCTGCGGGCGAACACCCAGACTTCACCATGGCCGCGCAGGTAGACCTCGCGCACCCAACCCTGGCTGCCGGCAGGAATACCGAGCGCGGCGCATTCGTCGGCACGCAGCGTCTGCCAGCCCTCTTCCAGCGGTGTGACGCTGAAGGCATTGCCCGAAAGCGCCGTCAGCCGGCGGGTCAGCGAGCCCTGGTCGAACAGCCAGTCGCGAACCGTGGCGGCAGGAGCGGGATGCAGCTGGGCGGCGGTCAGCCAGCGCGGCGGATGGACAAGGGCGGCGTGGGGCACGGGCGGGGGGCTTGGGCGGTGGAAGACGGCGCAGATTAGCACGCCCCGTGGCGGTCGGCTGCCTCTTGCCCGGCGGCTGCCTAACCAGTACAAAGCGGGCCTGAACTGTCTGTAATGGCCCGCGCGAGGCGATCGGCCGAGAACGTTGAGGTAAGCACGATGAAGAAATGGCAATGCGTAGTCTGTGGCCTGGTCTACGACGAATCCCAGGGTTGGCCGGATGACGGCATCGCCGCCGGCACCCGCTGGGAGGACGTTCCGGCAGACTGGCTGTGCCCCGATTGCGGCGTGGGCAAGCTGGATTTCGAGATGATCGAGATCAACTGATCCCCCGATTCGAACAAGCCGGCCAGTGGTCTTCGTGGCCGGCTTTTTCGTGTCCGCAGGAAGGGCCTATCCTCTGTCTGGACAGGCTCGTGGGTGCTTGGCGGTCGACGGTCGATTGGAGTAGGTTCAGCACGGCTTGGCGCGCCGGCGGAGGTGGTCATGCGCAAGTGGCAATGCATCGTCTGCGGGTTCATTTATGACGAAGCCGAAGGGCTGCCCGAGGAGGGCATTGCGCCTGGCACGCGCTGGGAAGACATCCCGCCGGATTGGGTTTGCCCCGATTGCGGCGTTGGCAAGATCGATTTCGAGATGATCGAAATCGCCTGATCTGCCCGCCATCCAACCCCATTCAAGCGACGGCCCATGGGCCGTCGCGTCGTTGCACGAGCAGGAGTGAGCAATGAGTGCACCCGTGGTGATAGTCGGCACCGGCCTGGCCGGATACAACCTGGCCAAGGAGTTCCGCAAGCTGGACAGCGAGACCCCGCTGTTGCTGATCAGCGCCGACGATGGCCGCTCCTACTCCAAGCCGATGCTGTCGACCGGCTTTGGCAAGAACAAGGACGCCGACGGCCTGGCCATGGCCGAGGCAGGCGCCATGGCCGATCAGCTCAAGGCGGAAATCCGCACCCACACGCGCATCACCGGCATCGACCCGGGCCACCAGCGCCTGTGGATAGGTGAGGAAGCCGTGCCCTATCGCGACCTGGTGCTGGCCTGGGGCGCAGACACCATCCGCGTACCAGTTGAGGGCGATGCCCAGGACGCGATCTTCCCGATCAACGACCTGGAGGATTACGCACGTTTCCGCACGGCCGCCGCCGGCAAGCGCCGCGTGCTGCTCCTTGGCGCTGGCCTGATCGGCTGCGAGTTCGCCAACGACCTCAGCCTGGGCGGCCTGGAAGTAGAACTGGTGGCGCCCTGCGAACAGGTGATGCCGGGCCTGCTGCACCCGGCCGCTGCGGCGGCGGTGCAAGCCGGGCTGGAAGGCCTGGGCGCGCGCTTCCACCTGGGGCCGGTGCTGGCGCGCCTGGATCGTGCCGACGACGGCCTGGACGCGCAGCTCTCCGACGGCACTCGTATTCGTTGCGACCTGGTGGTTTCCGCCGTGGGTCTGCGTCCACGCACCGAGCTGGCTGCCGCTGCCGGCCTGGCGGTGAATCGTGGCGTTGCCGTGGACCGTCAGCTGCGGACCAGCCACGCCAACATCTACGCACTGGGCGATTGCGCCGAGGTGGATGGCCTCAACCTGCTTTATGTGATGCCGCTGATGGCCTGCGCCCGCGCCCTGGCACAAACCCTGGCAGGCACTCCAACATCCGTGGCCTACGGCCCAATGCCGGTGACGGTGAAGACCCCGGTCTGCCCGCTGGTAGTCTCGCCGCCACCTCGCGGGCTGGTCGGCGACTGGACCGTGGAAGGCGCCGGTAGCGACATCAAGGCGCTCTACCGCGACGCCGCAGGCCGTCTGCTCGGCTACGCCCTGACCGGGGCTGCGGTGCAGGAGAAACTGGTCCTGAACCGTGAGCTGCCGCCGCTTCTGGCATAAACGTCAGCCCTTCTGTCGGATAAAACCTTCTGTTCTTTCGGAATTCCCTCTGAGGACACTGGCGCGGTGCCAAATGGCGTGCCATCCTCCCCGTGGTCTGCCGCAGCGCAGAGCCGTTGCGGCGCCTTGGGCGCTGTTCTGGAAGGACAGCACGGACACAAAAACAACAAACCGTCAAAGAGGCATCTATGCGTAAACCGGAACTCGCCGCCGCTATCGCCGAAAAGGCCGATCTCACCAAGGATCAGGCCAATCGCGTACTCAATGCGGTGCTCGAAGAAATCACCAATGCGCTGAACCGCAAGGACAGCGTGACCCTGGTGGGCTTCGGCACCTTCCTGCAACGTCATCGTGGTGCCCGCACCGGCAAGAACCCGCAGACGGGGCAGCCGGTGAAGATCAAGGCCAGCAATACCGTTGCTTTCAAACCGGGCAAGTCCCTGAAAGAAGCTGTGAACTGAGCTTCTTCTGCCCGGAGCCGGGGAGGTTCCGGGCAGTTCACCCCGCCTTTTGCCCAACCCGCCTTTGGCTGGCTGTAGTCCTCTCGGCAAACCGCTACAATGCGCCGCTTTCTTAACCCTTCGAGGCCGTGCGCGCATGAAATTCCGCTTTCTTCTCTGGATGCTGGGTCGCCTGATGGCCAAGGCCAGCCGTGACAATGCCGAGTTCCAGCAGCAGCTGGCGGGCAAGGATCTGGTGTTCCAACTGCACACCCTGGACGGCAAGATCGCCCGTCATTTCATCGTCAAAGACCTGCGCGTAATCGGCAAGCGCGGCGCCGCCAGCGCACCCGCCTTCGCCATCGGCTTCAAGGACGGTGCCTACGGCTTTGCCACCATGAGCGCGAAGAACAAGCAACTGGCTTTCATGCAGGGCATCCAGAACAAGGACATCCAGATCCAGGGCAACCCGGCACTGGTGATTTGGTTCCAGGGCCTGACCAAGCACCTGGTGCCGAAGAAGAAGGCTGTCGAGAAGAAAGCCGCCTGATTTTGTGGGAGCGAATTCATTCGCGAAAGGCCGCGAAACGGCCCGTCTGGTAGAAGCTGGACAGGTCTTCGACCTGCTTCGCGAATAAATTCGCTCCTACAAGTCCCAGGGACACGACCAAATGAAAAGGGGCGCTGCTGGCGCCCCTTTTTCATGCCTGTCGATCAGTGCGGCGCATTGAACTGGGAGGCCAGTTCGCGCAGTGCCGCTTCGGCTTGCAGCACCTTGTTCACAGCCTCCTCCGCCTTCTCGCGGGTCAGGCCCAGGGCCTCGAACAGGTCGTCGGGAATTGCCACTTCCGGGCCAGAGCCGATGCCGTGGTTGCGCAGCAGGCTGACCGCCAGGCACACGAGGTTGGGGTAGCCGGCGTTGTCGCCTTGGTAGTCCGGGTCGTGCTGGAAGCGCAGGGCGGTGTACAGCTCTTCCGGCATGTCCCAGAAACGCATCAGCCAGCTGCCGATCTGCTCGCGGGTGATGCCCAGCAGATGCTGCTCGATGTAGCTGTGGGACAGGTGCGGGTTCACCTCCAGGTGCCGGCAGATCAGCGAGAAATGCGGCGGGAAGACGTGGGCCAGCACCAGGTAGCCGAAGTTGTGCAGCAGGCCGGCCAGGTAGGTCAGGCCGGTTTCGGGGCGCTGGGCGCGCGGCATGGCGCGGGTCAGGCCTTCGATCACCGCGGCGGTGTAGATCGCCTGCTGCCAGTAGGGCGTGGCGTGCTGCGGCTGGTCCTTGGGCAGGCTCAGCGATTTGCCCAGGGCCAGGCCCAGGGCGAGGTTGATGACCAGGTCGAAGCCCAGCACGCGGACGATGGCGTCTTCCACCGAGCGGATCTTGCCAGGGGCGGCGTAGTAGGGCGAAGCCGCCCAGCTCACCACCTGGGCGGCCAGGGCCGGGTCGGTTTCCACCACGCCGGTGATGTCTTCCACGGTGGCGTTGGGGTCGACACGCAGCTTGATGATCTTTTGCGCGGATTCGGCCAGCGGCGGGATCTCGATGGTTTCTTCCAGGCGCTGCTGGATGCGCCGGGCGGTAAAGGCCTGCACGGCCTGAGTGATCTCGGCGCGGTCGTCCGCCGGGCGGTCAAGGTTCGGGCGGATGGTCGACAGCGGTTCGCCGAAGCGCGCGGCACTGGCCTTGTTCAACAGGCTGCGATAGTCCTCGCTGGCCAGCTCCAGCAGTACGCCGGGTTGCCCGGACTCCACCAGCAGGCGGGGTTCCTGCAGCAGGCGCTCGTCATACAGGCAAGGGGAACTGGTCAGTGGCGGCAGGCCGGGCAGGGTGCCCAGCTCGTGCTTGCCGAGCATGCGCTCGAGCCGTTCCGGCTTGACCGCCACCAGCTTGCGGCCGGTGAGTTCGGCGAGGCGGTTGAGGTCCAGCAGCTGGCTGCGCGGAAAGAGCACCAGCAAGGCGCCAACGGCGTCCTCCAGTAGCGTTGCCTGGACGCGCTGGGCGGCGGACAGACCCGGATGCTCCAGGCGGACCTGGAAGGCCAGCCCGAGTTTTTCGAGCAGCTGCACGATCACTTCGGGCGGTTGTGGCGAGGAATCCGGGGCGAGGGCGACTTCAGTCATGGCAGCATCCAGCTTTGAATTTTTCTGCCCGGAGTATAACGAGCAGCTTGTAGGAGGTCGGGGCGAGGCGACGGTTGAGCTGTGAACTGCATCACACTTGGCCGTACTGTTGGCCGTGACGCAACCAGCGCTCCAATAGTGGACTGACATGCTGCGGCCAATGGGCCAGCAGGGCCTGCGCGGCGTCGCGCACGGCGGGCAGTAGGTCGGCGTCGCGCATCAGGTCGGCGACCTTGAACTGCAGCAGGCCCGTCTGGCGGGTGCCGAGCATTTCGCCGGGACCACGTAGCTCCAGGTCCTTTTCGGCGATGACGAAGCCGTCGCAGGTCTCCCGCATGATCGCCAGGCGTTCGCGGCCGAGCTGCGACAGCGGCGCGTGGTAGAGCAGCACACAGTGGCTGGCGGCGCTGCCCCGGCCGACGCGGCCACGCAGCTGGTGCAGCTGGGCCAGGCCCAGGCGCTCGGGGTTCTCGATGATCATCAGGCTGGCGTTGGGCACGTCCACACCGACTTCGATCACGGTGGTGGCCACCAGCAGTTGCAGGGCACCGGCCTTGAATTCAGCCATCACCGCGGCCTTCTCGGCGGGCTTCATGCGCCCATGGATCAGGCCGACATGCAGTTCCCCCAGCGCCGAGGAGAGTTCTTCGAAGGTGGTTTCCGCGGCCTGGCAGGTCAGCTCCTCGGACTCTTCGATCAGGGTGCAGACCCAATAGGCCTGGCGGCCTTCGTGGCAGGCCGCGCGGACCCGCTCGATCACCTCGATGCGGCGGCTGTCGGCCACCAGCACGGTATTCACCGGGGTTCGGCCGGGGGGCAGCTCATCGAGGATGGAGGTGTCCAGGTCGGCGTAGGCGCTCATGGCCAGCGTTCGCGGAATCGGGGTGGCGGTCATGATCAACTGGTGCGGGCACAGGCGGCCGTCCACACCCTTCTGGCGCAGTGCCAGGCGCTGCTGGACGCCAAAGCGGTGCTGCTCGTCGATGATCACCAGGGCCAGGCGCTTGAACGTCACTTCCTCCTGGAACAGCGCATGCGTGCCGACCACCATCGGTGTGCCGCCGGCAATCTGTTCCAGCGCGGCGGCGCGGGCCTTGCCCTTGAGCTTGCCGGCCAGCCAGGCCACTTCGATGCCCAGCGGCTGCAACCACTTGCTGAAGGTAAGGAAGTGCTGCTCGGCGAGGATTTCGGTGGGGGCCATCAGGGCGACCTGGTAACCAGCTTCCAGCGCCTGCAGGGCGGCGAGGGCGGCGACCACGGTCTTGCCGGCGCCGACGTCGCCCTGCACCAGGCGGAGCATGGGTTCGTGCTGGGCCAGGTCGTAGGCGATCTCGGCGCCGACGCGCTGTTGTGCGCCGGTGGGCTTGAAGCCGAGGTTGGCCAGGTACTTTGCGGGCAGCTTGCGCGCGGGCGGTAGCGGCGGCGCATGCTGGGCGCGCAGGCTTTCGCGCAGGCGCTGCAGCGACAGTTGGTGGGTCAGCAGCTCCTCGAAGGCCAGGCGCTGCTGGGCCCAGTGCTGGCCTTCGGCAAGCTCTTCCAGATCGGCATCCGGCGGGGGGCGGTGCAGGTAGCGGATGGCGTCGTCCAGGGAGCCGAGGTGGTAGTCGCGGGCCAGCTCCCTGGGGAGCCAGTCCGGCAGGCTGTGCGGACCGAGGCGGGCCAGGGCGAGCTGGCTGAGGGAGCGCAGGCGCTGCTGGGTGAGGCCTTCGGTGGTGGGGTAGATGGGCGTCAGGGTCTGTTCCACCGGCGGTGCTTCATCGCCCGACAGGGCGCGGTACTCCGGGTGGTAGATCTCCAGGCCGGTGGCGCCGGGGCGAACTTCGCCGTAGCAGCGCAGCTGGGTGCCGCGTTTGAGGCCCTCCTTCTGCGCCTGGCTGAAGTGGAAGAAGCGCAAGGAGAGGGTGCCGCTGCCGTCCTGCAGGCGAACCAGCAGGCTGCGCCGGCGGCCCATGACCACATCGGCGCCGCCGACAATACCTTCCACCACCGCATCCTGCCCCGGGCGCAGTTCACCGATGGGGGTGATGCGGGTGCGGTCCTGATAGCGGGTCGGCAGGTGGAAAAGAATGTCCTGCAGGTTTTCCAGGCCGACCTTGGCTAGTTTTTCCGCCAGGGCGGCGCCCACGCCTTTCAGCGCAGTAACCGGGACTTGGGCCAGCTCGGTCATGCCGGCTGCGGTTCGCCCTGGGTCTGCGGATGGGCCACTGAGCAGAGGCGAATGGAATCCGCCAGCACTTCAATGGCGCGCGGGCGCGGGAAGCTGGCGCGCCAGGCAATCGCCACCGTGCGGAAGGGCACGGGAGGCGTCAGCGGACGGATTTCGATCACGCCAGGAGCGTAATGGTGGCTGTCTACCGCGGAGAACGGCAGGATCGACACGCCCAGGCCCGAGGCGACCATGTGGCGGATGGTTTCCAGGGAGCTGGATTCCACCGTGGTGTGCTTGGCGCTGTCTTCGCCACCCTTACGCAGGCTGGGGCAGGCTTCCAGCACCTGGTCGCGGAAGCAGTGGCCTTCGCCCAGCAGCAGCAGGCTCTTGTCGTTGAGCATGTCGCTGTCGATGGACTCGCGGGCGGTCCAGGGGTGGCTGGACGGCAGCAGTACGTAGAAGGGTTCGTCGTAGAGCGGCTTGGTCAGCACGTCGGCTTCTGCGAAGGGCAGGGCGATGATGATCGCGTCCAGCTCGCCGGTGCGCAGTTTGTCGCGCAGGACGTGGGTGAAGTTCTCTTCGATGTAGAGCGGCATCTGCGGGGCGACCCGGTGCAGCTGCGGAATCAGGTGCGGGAAGAGGTAGGGGCCGACGGTGTAGATGGCGCCCACCTTGAGCGGCGCGGTCAGCTGGTTCTTGCCGGCCTGGGCCATCTCGCGGATGCCTTGGGCCTGCTCCAGTACCTTCTGCGCCTGGGTGACGATACCCTCACCGACCGGGGTCAGGCGCACGGCGCTCTTGCTGCGCTCGAAGATGAGCACGCCAAGCTCGTCCTCCAGTTTCTTCACCCCGACCGAGAGGGTCGGCTGGCTCACATGGCAACGCTCGGCCGCACGGCCAAAATGCTGTTCCTGGGCGAGGGTGACGATGTAGCGCAGTTCGGTGAGGGTCATAGCGATTTTCCATTGAGGTCCGGCAAGCATAGCGGCTGGAGTCAATGGAACCAAGCGCCTGCGCCGGGGCGGCACAGGCGCTTGCAGGTCAGCGGCGGTCCAGCGAGTAGACGAAGGGTGCGACCACTTCCAGGGAGCCGTTGTTCAGCAGTTCCGGCGGCGGTGGCGGCAGCGGCTGGGCGCGGCGGATCATTTCCAGGGTGGCGCGATCCAGCGAGGTACTGCCGGATTTGCCGACCAGGGAATAGGAGATGACTTTGCCTTCGCCATCGACCACGAAGCGCAGGCGGTTCACGCCTTCGAAACCACGACGGCGAGCGTCTTCCGGGTAGCGCTTGTAGCGCGCCAGGTGGCTGAGCAGCTTGCTCTGCCAGGTTGGCTTGGCATCCGATGGGGCGCTGGCGGCAGCCTGCTGCTGGGCGGCGGGCTTGGTATCGCTCGGCGCGGTAGTCGGCGCGGCAACGCTTTCCTTCACGCTTTCGGTTTCGCGCGGCTTCTCAGGCTTCGGCTCGGGCGGCTTGGGCTTCGGCGGCTTGGGCTTGGGTTTTGGCTTGGGCGCGATGGCGATCTTTGGCTTGGGCGCCTCGACCAGCTTGGGCAGCGGTTCGGGCTCGACCTGCGGAGGCGGCGGAGGTGCCGGTTTGGGCGCGGGGGCCGGCAGCGGCTCCAGCTCCACCAGCATGGCCGCGGGCGGTAACTCGATCGGCTCGGCGTGTGGGCGCCAGTAGAGTGCCCAGAGGCCGAGGCCGATGTGCAGGCCGAGCACGACGACCAGGCTGACGCCCCAATGCGACAGCTTGCGTTTTCCTTGGCTCATTGGGTTCCGACCGTCTCGAGTCCTACCAGGCCGATCTTCAGGTAGCCGGCACCGCGCAGGGTGTCCATGACTTCCATCAGGCGACCGTATTCGACGACCTTGTCGCCACGGACGAAGATGGTCTTTTCCTTGTCGGCATGGGTCAGTTTGTCCAGCACGCTGCCCAGTTGCTCTTCGCTGACCTGCTCGTTGTCCAGGTACAGGCTCTTGTCTTCCTTGATGCTCAGGTAGATCGGCTTGTCCGGTCTGGCTGCGGGCTTGGCAGTGGAGGCGGGCAGGTCGACCTTGATGTCGACCGTGGCCAGGGGAGCGGCGACCATGAAGATGATCAGCAGCACCAGCATCACGTCGATGAAGGGGGTGACGTTGATCTCGTGGGTTTCCTGGAGGTCATCGCCACCTTCGTTCAGATGGATTCCCATGGCTCAGCCCACTTTCGCCATGTGCGGAGACTGGCCGCGATCGGCCGGTTGGTGGTCGAGGTCACGGCTGACCAGCAGCAGGACCTGGGCGGAGGCGTCGGACACCTGCGCCTTGTAGCCGGCGATGGAGCGCGCGAAGACGTTGTAGATGACCACGGCGGGGATCGCCGCGACCAGGCCAAGGGCAGTGGCCAGCAGGGCCTCGGCGATGCCGGGCGCCACCACGGCGAGGTTGGTGGTCTGGGATTTGGCGATGCCGATGAAGCTGTTCATGATGCCCCAGACGGTGCCGAACAGGCCAACGAAGGGCGCGGTGGAACCGATGGTGGCGAGCACGCCGGTGCCCTGGCTCATCTGCCGACCGCTGGCGGCGACCAGACGTTCCAGGCGGAAGCTGACGCGCTCCTTGATGCCTTCTTTCTCGCGGGTATTGGTGGACAGGCGCATTTCTTCCTGGGCGTCCTGCACCAGTTGGCGGGACACGCAGGCGCCGTTGCTGACCTTATCGCCGGCCTCGCCCAGGGTGCGGGCGCCCTTCAGGGTTGCCAGTTCGCGGCGCAGACGGCGCTTGGCGGCCAGCAGTTCGAAGCCTTTGGCGATCCACACGGTCCAGGTCAGTACCGAAGCCAGGGCCAGGCCGATCATCACGGCTTTCACCACGATGTCGGCGTTCTGGTACATGCCCCAGGGGGACAGGTCGTGGGCCAGCAGCTGTTCGCCTGTGGCCTCGGCAGCCAGCGGATCGGTCGGCAGGGCGTTCGGGTCCAGCACCGCGCCATCGGCCGGTGCCGCAGCGCCTTCGATGGCCGGAGCCGCGTCGGTGGGCGCGGCAGCCTGAGTCGCGGCGGCCGGTGCGGCCTGGGCGGTCGGCTCTTCAGCGAAGGATGCGTTGGGCGCCAGCATCAGGCTGATCAGCAGGGCTGCCAGCAGGCGTGGCGGGCGCGAGGCGATGTTGGGCTGGGCGTTGCGGACGTTTGGATTCATGCTGGCCGGACCTGAAGAAAGGAATGCG
The DNA here is from genome assembly GCF_001708505.1 of Pseudomonas sp. TCU-HL1. Classification (NCBI taxonomy): domain Bacteria; kingdom Pseudomonadati; phylum Pseudomonadota; class Gammaproteobacteria; order Pseudomonadales; family Pseudomonadaceae; genus Pseudomonas; species Pseudomonas sp. TCU-HL1. The sequence goes on along the minus strand of NZ_CP015992.1, from coordinate 6,117,096 downwards.
GTTTCGTCCATCGGCGTTGAAGCGCCAGCCTGGACCGAAGGGTCTGCATTATTGCAATTAATTCTTGTTTGTAAAAGTGACTCTATAACAGTAGTGGCGCTGTCCGACGGCTTATCTCCTGCATGGTCTATTTGGCGACAGTCGGCCAAGCCCCTATGCTGAGGCCTTTTCCGGAGCTTTCCTGATGTCCGTTCCCGCTTCCCTCCTGATTGCCGGCTGCGGCGATGTCGGCAGTCGCCTCGCCCAGCGGATGCTGCACACCGGCTGGACCGTGCATGGCCTGCGGCGTCAGGTCGCAGCGCTGCCTGCCGGTGTCCTGCCGGTGGCCGGCGACCTGGAGCAGCCTGCCTGCCCGGTAGACTGGCCGACCGGTCCGCTGGATTACCTCGTTTACTGTGTGGCCGCCAGCCAGCACGACGAGGCGGGCTACCGGGCCGCCTATGTCGATGGGTTGCGTCATGTGCTCGCCTGGTTGGCGCAGCACGGTCAGAAGCCGCGCCGCCTGCTGTTCGTGTCCAGCAGCGGTGTGTATGGCCAGCGTGATGGCGAATGGATAGACGAGACCGCGCCGGCGGAGGCCGAGGGCTACTCCGGCCGGGTCATGCTGGAGGCCGAGCGCCTGGCCCTGGCCAGCGGTATTCCGGCTACGCGGGTACGCCTGACCGGCATTTACGGCCCAGGTCGTGAATGGCTGCTGAAGCAGGTGCGCATGGGCTACCGGGTGGTCAGCGAACCGCCGCTCTACGCGAACCGTATCCATGTCGACGACTGTGCCGGCCTGCTTGCCCACCTGCTCGAGGCCGATGCCGCCGGGACGGCGCTGGAGGACTGCTACATCGGCGTCGATGATGCGCCGGCGCCGCTGCATGAAGTGGTGGGCTGGCTGCGTGAGCGCCTGGGGGTGACCGAGTGGGCCGAGGAATCTACCGTGCGCCGCTCGGGCAGCAAGCGCTGCAGCAATGCCCGTGCTCGCGCACTGGGCTGGGCGCCGCGCTACCCCAGCTTCCGCGAAGGCTACGCGGCGATCCTTGGCGACGCCTGACGCCATGGTCGCCAACCGCATGCTGGCGCGCCCCTGGTTGCCGGGAGTGGAGCTGTTCCACGCGGATTTTTCCGGGCAGCCCTTCGGCCGCCACAGCCACGATGCCTTTGCTATCGGTGCCATCCTCCAGGGTGTTGGCGGCTATCAGTGCCGGGGTGCGCGACATGCCTTGCCGGCCGGCACCCTGTCGCTGATGAATCCGGAAGAGCCCCACACCGGACACGCCGAGTCCGACCGGCTGGTCTATCGCATGCTCTATGTCGAGGAAGCGCGCTTGCCGGCCCTGCTCGGGCGCAAGTGCCTGCCAAGCGGATTTCGTGAATTGAATCCGGCCGATGACGGCCTCGTGGCGGCCGGGTTGGCGCGCCTGGCGGCGGAATTCGAGCGGGGCGATGCGCTGGCGCTGGAAAGCGAACTGCTGGATGTACTGGAACGAGTCTTCGTGCGTCACGGCGGTTTGCGCGTGGCGGCGCCCGCTTCGCGGGACGGTGGTGTGACGGCCTTTCTGCGCGACTACCTGGAAGCGCATTACGCCGAGGCGGTCAGCCTGGAGCAATTGGCCGGCCTGGTGCAGCGTCATCCGCGCTATCTGATCGACGCCTTCCGCGGCGCCTATGGCGTGCCGCCGCACACCTACCTGTTGCAGCGTCGAGTCCGTGAAGCCAAGCGCCTGCTTCTGGGCGACCAGCCGCCGCTGGAGGTGGCGCTGTCTCTCGGGTTCTACGACCAGGCGCACTTCTCCGGCACTTTCAAGCGGTTCACCGGCGTCACGCCGGGGCAGTTCCGCCGCGCCGCGCGCACCTGAGTTTTCTCCAAGACCGCCCGCTTGCCAGGCCTCGACACTGGCCGCCGTATTTCACGGAGGCTCGAAGCCATGCTCGCGTTGTTCCTGCTGGTCGCCAGCACCCATTTCGCTGCCTTGCTGTCACCAGGTCCGGATTTTTTCCTGCTGCTGCGCGCCGGGCTGGTCAAAGGATTGCGCCATGCCGACGGTGTTGCGGCGGGCATCGCGCTGGCCAATCTGCTGAGCATGCTGCTGGTGCTGCTCGCCCTGAGCCTGCTGCCTGTTTTGGAGGGGCCTGGCTGGAAACTGCTGCAGTTGGTGGGAGGCGGCTACTTCATCTGGATTGGCGCCCAGGCGCTGCTGACGACCCGCGAGCTGGAACTGCCGCAGGCCGAGGCGGGCGAGCGCGGTTCGTGGCGGCTCGGATTTTCCGAGGGGCTGCTGGCCAGCAGTCTTAATCCCAAGCTGCCGATCTTCTATGCCGGGCTGTTCGGCGTGCTGCGCAATGCGGCCATGCCCGGCTGGGGGCTGGCCATGAGCATGGGCTGGATGACAGCGGTGGTGCTGTTCTGGGATATGGCGCTGGTGCGCTTACTGGGGCATCCGCGCTGGCGCGGTTGGTTGCAGCTGCGGGTGAGGGAGCTGGATAGGCTTTGCGGGGCGTTGTTGCTGGCGCTGGGGATGTGGCTGGTGGTCAGCGTGTAGGAGCGAACGCTTGTGATCGGTCGGCACGAAGCTTCGCGAGCAGAGCTCGCTCCTACGTCCTGCGGAATAACTTCAGTCGCGCTCCAGCAGCCAGGCGCGTTTGCCGGGGGAGTATTCGGGCATCTCATCGATCTGCGCGCGGTTGCGGGCTTCGAGAATTTCCAGTTCATCGCCGTTATGGACGAAGATCCAGGCCGCGCCCTGGTTGCCCTGTTGTAGCCAGATGCTGTCATTCTCGCCACTCATGGCTGCGCAGTCGCCGGCCAGGCAGAGTGCGTAGCGATCAGCACCCGGGAGGCCTTCCAGGCTGCCATCCGGATTGAATTTGACCAATCCGCCCTCGCCCTGGCCTTCGACGATTTTCCAGGCGCCACCGAGATAAGCGGAGTAGAGCGCGTGCTCGAACGCGCTGCCCGGCGGTGCACCTTCGGCAGGTGTCTTGTCCGGGTGGATGAAACGCTGCTCGGGAAGGTTCTCGCTGGCCTGTTGGACCAGCTCCTTGCCGTTCACTTCCAGGACTTCGTGGTAGTCACCGTAGAAGTCCACCCGCCAGTTGCCGTCCTCCTGGGTGGCGAGGCGCCCCTCGCCCAGTTCGAAGCCGTTGCTGTAGTGGGCTTCGCCGGTCTTCTGGTCGATCTGCCATTCCAGGTTCGGGCCATAGGCGAGCAGGGACTCGCGCAGCTTGCCTTCTTTGGCTGCGGCGTTGATCGCCGCCTGGTTGATCCAGATACCGCTGGGGTCGGAGGGCGTGCTGGAACAGCCGCCGAGAATGGCCGCACAGAGCAGCAGGGGGAGCGCGACACGCATGACGGATTCCTTCCGGAACGATGCCACGGGCCGGACGGCCCGTGGCGGGAGTGGCTTATTCGAGGACCAGGATGGCGTCCATTTCCACCTGGGAACCGCGCGGCAGGGCGGCAACGCCGATGGCGGCGCGAGCCGGGTAGGGCTGCTCGAAATAGCGACCCATGACTTCGTTCACCTTGGCGAAGTGGGACAGGTCGGTCAGGAAGATGTTCAGCTTGACGATGTCCTTGAAGGAACCACCAGCAGCCTCGGCTACGGCTTTCAGGTTCTCGAACACCTGAATGGTCTGGGCTTCGAAGCCTTCCACCAGTTCCATAGTCTTGGGATCAAGGGGGATCTGGCCGGACATGTAGACAGTGTTGCCGGCCTTGATGGCCTGGGAGTAAGTGCCGATGGCGGCAGGGGCCTTGTCACTGCTGATAACGGTCTTGCTCATGAGAACTCCTTGGGTCTTTAGGATCGGCTACGCCCGCACACGGGTGATGCGAATCACCCCTTTGAGCGCACGCAGCTTCTTGATCACGCGGGCCAGGTGCACGCGGTCGTGCACGCTGACGACCAGTTGGACCACGCTGATGCGGCCATCGCGCTCGTCCATGCTGATCTTCTCGATGTTGCCGTCGGCGGCATTGACACTGCTGGCCAGCAGGGCGATCAGGCCGCGCTGGTGTTCCAGCTCGACGCGCAGCTCGACGTTGAACTCGCCAGCGACATCCTTGGCCCAGGAGAGCTGGATGCACTTCTCCGGGTTGTGCCGGATCTCGCCGATGTTCTTGCAGCTTTCCAGGTGCACCACCATGCCCTTGCCGGCGGAGAGGTGGCCGACGATGGGGTCGCCCGGAATCGGGGTGCAACACTTGGCGTAGCTGAGCACCAGACCCTCGGTGCCGCGGATGGCCAGTGGGCCTTCGGGGCTCGGCAACTGCTCGCCGTCACTGGCCAGCAGGCGGCGTGCGACCACATAGGCCATGCGGTTGCCGAGGCCGATGTCTTCCAGCAGGTCTTCGATCACGTCCAGGCGGTATTCGCCGAGGACGGCCTGGATGCGCTCGGGGCTGATCTTGTCCAGATGGCTCTCGAAGCCTGCGAGCGCCTTGTTCAGCAGGCGTTCGCCGAGGTTGATGGACTCGGAGCGGCGCTGCTGCTTGAGCGCATGGCGGATGTGGGTACGGGCTTTTCCGGTCACCACGAAATTGAGCCAGGCCGGGTTTGGCCGGGCACCCGGCGCGGTGACGATTTCCACGGTCTCGCCGCTCTGCAGCGGTTCGGACAGCGGTGCCAGGCGGCGGTTGATACGGCACGCGATGCAGGTGTTGCCGACGTCGGTGTGCACCGCATAGGCGAAGTCGACCGCAGTGGAACCTTTGGGCAGCTCCATGATGCGGCCCTTGGGCGTGAACACGTAGACCTCGTCGGGGAAGAGGTCGATCTTCACGCTTTCGATGAATTCCAGCGAGTTGCCGGCGCGCTGCTGCAGCTCGAGGATGCCCTTGACCCACTGGCGAGCGCGGGCGTGAGTGCCCTTGGGCTGGTCGTCCTCGGTGGACTTGTACAGCCAGTGGGCCGCGATGCCGTTGTTGGCCATCTCTTCCATCTCACGGGTGCGGATCTGGATCTCGATGGGCACGCCGTGCATGCCGAACAGCGTGGTGTGCAGCGACTGGTAGCCGTTGGCCTTGGGGATCGCGATGTAATCCTTGAAGCGGCCGGGCAGCGGTTTGTACAGGTTGTGCACGGCGCCGAGCACGCGGTAACAGGTGTCGACCTTGTCGACGATGATGCGGAAGGCGTAGACGTCCATGATTTCGTTGAACGCCCGGCGCTTGCCGCGCATCTTCTTGTAGATGCTGTAGAGGTGCTTTTCGCGGCCGATGACCTCGCCTTCCATGCCTTCGCGTCGCAGGCAGTTGGTCAGCGATTCCTCGATCTTGTTGACGATTTCCTTGCGGTTGCCGCGGGCGCGTCTGACTGCGGCGCGGATGCGCTCGGAACGCATCGGGTGCATGGCCTTGAAGCCGAGGTCCTCGAACTCCACGCGCATGCTGTGCATGCCCAGTCGGTTGGCGATGGGTGCGTAGATTTCCAGGGTTTCCTTGGCGATGCGCCGGCGCTTTTCGCCGGACAGCACTTCCAGGGTGCGCATGTTGTGCAGGCGATCGGCCAGCTTGACCAGGATCACGCGGATGTCGCGCGCCATGGCCATGGCCATCTTCTGGAAGTTTTCCGCCTGGGCCTCGGCCTTGGACTCGAAGTTCATCTGGGTCAGTTTGCTGACCCCGTCCACCAGCTCGGCGACGGTTTCGCCGAACTGCGCGCTGAGGGCTTCCTTGGCGATGCCGGTGTCCTCGATCACGTCATGCAGCATCGCGGCCATCAGGCTTTGATGGTCCATGTGCATGTCGGCGAGGATGTTGGCTACGGCGAGCGGGTGGGTGACGTACGCTTCGCCGCTGCGTCGACGCTGGCCGTCATGGGCCTGCTCGGCATAGAAGTAGGCTCGGCGCACCAGGTTGACCTGGTCGGCGCCGAGGTAGGCCGAAAGTCGATCGGCAAGGACGTCTATGCTCGGCAAGATGTCTCTCCTTGCCGACCTTCATGACCCTGCGCCGTGCGACGTCGACCAGGCATGGATTCAGAGGGCCTCGTTGGCCTCGTCATCGAATGCGGCGAACAGCGGCTCTTCTTCAACGATGTCTTCCTGGGCGATGACGTCGTAGTCGACCAGGCCGGCAGCGATCTCGCGCAGGGCGACTACGGTCGGCTTGTCGTTTTCCCAGGCTACCTTCGGCTCCTTGCCGCCGGTGGCCAGCTGACGGGAACGCTTGGTAGCGAGCATGACCAGCTCGAAGCGGTTATCGACGTTGTCCAGGCAGTCTTCAACGGTAACGCGGGCCATGGTGTTCCTCGTAGCACGAAATGAATGGCTGATGCTTTGCCCAAATGGGCGAGCGGACTGAATAGTCTAAAAAATCGCCACCAATTAGGGAAGCGCCGATTTTCGGCGCCCCTCGGGATGGAGTCTGGGCCAAGGCGGGACCGGAAGCCAGCTATGGCGGCGATAGAGGCTGCCGAAGGTCAATCCAGCAGTCGGGCCAGCAACGCGCCGTGGCGAACCTGCTGGGGCGCCTGACGCAGCTGGTTGGCGCGGAAGATGGACTTGAGATCGTCCAGGGCCGTGGCGAAATCGTCGTTGATCACCAGGTAGTCGTACTCGACGTAGTGACTCATTTCGCTGACGGCCTCGCGCATGCGCCGTTCGATGATCTCTTCGCTGTCCTGGCCACGGTTGTCCAGGCGCTGGCGCAGGGCTTGCTGGCTCGGCGGCAGGATGAAGATGGATTTGGCCTGGGGCATCAGGTGGCGCACCTGCTGGGCGCCCTGCCAGTCGATCTCGAGGATCAGGTCGTGGCCTTCGGCCAGGGTCTGCTGCACCCAGCGCTGAGAGGTGCCGTAGAGGTTGCCGAAGACTTCGGCATGTTCGAGGAAGTCGCCGTGCTCGAGCATCTGCACGAACTCTTCGCGGCTCACGAAGTTGTAGTTGACGCTGTCCACCTCGCCCGGACGCATGCCACGGGTGGTGTGGGATACGGAAACGCGAATGTTGGGCTCGGCATCGATCAACGCCTTGACCAGGCTGGTCTTGCCGGCGCCGGAGGGCGCGGAAACGATGTACAGGGTGCCGGGAGTGGCGGTCATGGAGGCAGTCTCTTACTCGATGTTCTGGACTTGTTCGCGCATCTGCTCGATCAACACCTTGAGGTTGACCGCAGCCTGGGTGCTGCGCGGGTCAAAGGCCTTGGAGCCCAGTGTATTGGCTTCGCGATTGAGCTCCTGCATCAGGAAGTCGAGGCGGCGACCGGCGGCGCCGCCGGCCTTGAGCACGCGGCGGACTTCACCGATGTGGGTGCCGAGGCGGTCCAGTTCTTCGGCCACGTCGCTTTTCTGTGCCAGCAGGACCATTTCCTGTTCCAGCCGTTGCGGGTCGAACTCGGCCTTCATTTCGGCGAAGCGGTCGACGATCTTCTGCCGCTGGGCGGCGAGCATCTGCGGAACCAGTGCGCGCAGGGCGACGACTTCTTCCTGCATGGCGTCCAGGCGGTCATTGAGCAGGCGGGCCAGTTCGGCACCTTCACGGGCACGGCCGTTCTTCAGTTCGTCCAGGGCCTGGGCGAAGGCTTCCAGGGCAGCGGCATTCAGGGCTTGCGGGTCGGCGGCGTCGGCTACCAGTACGCCGGGCCAGGCAAGGACCTCCAGGGGATTGAGCGGGGCTGGCTGCTGGATCAGCGCGGCGACGCTCTCGGCGGCCTGGATCAGCTGGCTGGCGCGTTCGCGATCCACTTGCAGCGGCTTGCCGGCGGTCTCTTCGGCCAGGCGCAGGGTGCATTCCACCTTGCCGCGCGACAACCCCTGGCGCAGGGCGTCGCGAACCGGGCCTTCGAGGTCGCGGAAGGCTTCCGGCAGACGCAGGTGGGGTTCGAGATAGCGATGGTTGACCGAGCGCAGTTCCCAGCTCAGGGTGCCGTGGGGGCCGGCCCGCTCCACGCGGGCGAAGGCGGTCATGCTGTGCACCATGGGGTGTCCTCTCGGTTTCGGCGATCAAAGGAGGCGATTGTAGCCCAGGCGGCTTTCGCCTCCCAACGCGGCGATGTCCCCCTCGGCGCCGGGCCTCTATAATGGCGGGCAGATTTCTCCCGAACAGGTAAGCCCCGATGAAACGTCCCAGTGGCCGCTCGGCCGATCAGCTGCGCCCGATCCGCATCACCCGCAACTACACCAAACATGCCGAAGGTTCGGTGCTGGTTGAGTTCGGGGATACCAAAGTGATCTGCACGGCCAGTGTCGAATCCGGCGTGCCACGCTTTCTCAAGGGCCAGGGCCAGGGTTGGTTGACCGCCGAGTACGGCATGCTGCCGCGCGCCACCGGTGAGCGTAACCAGCGCGAGGCCAGCCGTGGCAAGCAGGGCGGTCGTACCCTGGAAATCCAGCGCCTGATCGGTCGTTCGCTGCGCGCCGCGCTGGACATGACCAAGCTGGGCGAGAACACCATTTACCTGGATTGCGATGTGATCCAGGCCGACGGCGGTACCCGCACCGCATCCATTACCGGCGCCATGGTGGCCCTGGTCGATGCGCTGAAGGTGCTGAAGAAGCGCGGCGCCCTGAAAGGCGAGCCGTTGAAACAGATGGTTGCCGCGGTCTCCGTGGGCATTTACCAGGGCGAGGCGGTGCTGGACCTGGACTATCTGGAAGACGCCGCCGCTGAAACCGACCTGAACGTGGTCATGACCGATGCTGGCGGCTTTATCGAAGTCCAGGGCACTGCCGAAGGCGTGCCTTTCCAGCCGGAAGAGCTGACCGCCATGCTGGACCTGGCGCGCAAGGGCCTGAACGACCTGTTCGAACTGCAGCGCGCCGCCCTGGCCGACTGACACCAAAGCCACGAGGAAGCGGGTATGGACGAACCAACTCAGTATCAGGAGCCGAACCGGGAAGTACGGCAATGGGCGATGTTCTGCCATTTCTCCGCCTTCCTCGGCCTGGTGTTCCCCTTCGGCAATCTGCTCGGTCCGTTGATCGTCTGGCAGATCAAGAAGGACCTCGACCCCTTCGTCGATGCCCAGGGCAAGGAAGCGCTGAACTTCCAGATCACCGTGGCGCTGGCCGTGGTGCTGTGCTTCCTGCTGATGCTGGTGGTGATTGGCTTCCCGCTGCTTGGACTGGTTAGCATCGGTGCGCTAGTGCTGACCATCATCGCCGGGATCAAGGCCAATGAGGGGCAGGCCTATCGCTACCCCTTCTGCTGGCGGCTGGTGAAGTAGCTCGAATCGCGGACAAGAAAAAGCCGGCTTTCGAGCCGGCTTTTTCTTGCCTGGATCACACGCTGAGCAACCAGTCGTAGTCGACGATCAGCGGCGCATGCTGGGAGAAGCGCGGCTGACGCGGCAGCTTGGCGCTGCGCACGAAGCGGCGCAGGCCCGGCGTGAGCACCTGGTAGTCGAAGCGCCAGCCGAGGTTGAGCATCTCGGCCTGTTCGCTATCCGGCCACCAACTGAACTGGTCACCTTCGCGGCTGACTTCGCGCAGGGCGTCCACATAACCCATGTTGCCGAACACCTCGTCCATCCAGGCGCGCTCAGGCGCCAGGAAGCCAGGGATCTGCTGGCAGTCGCGCCAGTTCTTCACGTCCAGCTTCTGGTGGGCGACGTAGAGCGAGCCGCAATAGATGTACTCGCGGCGCTTGCGGCGCTGCTTGTTCAGATAATGGGTGAGGTCGTCCATGAACTTGAACTTGTGGTTCAGGTTCTCGTCCCCGCCTTGCCCGGAAGGCAGCAGCAGGGTGGCGATGCTCACTTTGTCGAAATCTGCCTGCAAGTAGCGTCCGTACCGATCGCAGGACTCGAATCCGAGTCCCCAGATAACCGCCTTGGGTTGCAACCGCGAATAGAGCGCCACGCCACCTTGGGCAGGCACTTCGGCATCGCCGGCATAGAGGAAATAACCATCCAGTTGGAAGGCAGGGTCGTCCAGGTCGAAGGCGGAGGCACGTGTGTCTTGCAGGCAGATCACGTCGGCATTCTGCGCTTGCAGCCAGCTGAGGAGTCCCCGCTCGGCTGCCGCTTGAATACCATTCACGTTCACGCTGATGATCCGCATAAATGGCCCCCAAAAACACGTGCGTGTATGATACCCGAGCTCTTTCTTTTTAGCTAAATCCGTGCCGTCCGAGGCTTTTCATGCAGGCGTACCAACGCGATTTCATTCGCTTTGCCATTGAGCGCGGAGTACTGCGTTTCGGTGAGTTCACTCTCAAGTCCGGGCGTACCAGCCCCTATTTCTTCAACGCCGGCCTGTTCAACAGTGGCCTGGCGCTCGCCCAGCTCGGTCGATTCTATGCCGCCGCCGTAGTCGACAGCGGCATTCCTTTTGATGTGCTGTTCGGCCCGGCCTACAAGGGCATTCCCCTGGCAGCCGCTACCGCTGTGGCGCTGGCCGAGCATCATCAGATCGACATTCCGTGGTGCTTCAATCGCAAGGAAGCCAAGGATCACGGCGAAGGCGGCACCCTGGTCGGTGCGGCGCTTGCCGGTCGCGTACTGATCATTGATGACGTGATCACCGCTGGCACAGCCATCCGCGAAGTGATGCAGATCATCGAGGCGCAGAAGGCCCAGGCAGCCGGCGTACTGATCGCGCTGAACCGTCAGGAACGCGGCCAGGGCGAACTTTCGGCTATACAGGAAGTGGAGCGTGACTTCGGCATGCCGGTGGTCAGCATCGTGTCGCTTGAACAGGTACTGGAGTACCTGGCGGGTGACGCCGAGCTGAAGAAGCACCTGCCCGCCGTGGAAACCTATCGCGCCAACTTTGGTATCTGACTGTCCGGACTGGGAGTCCTAATGCTCAAGCCCCCCGCACTCTTCCTTGGCCTGCTGGGGTCACTGTTGCCCGCGTTGGCCGGGGCGGCGGAGCTGTATCGCTATGTCGACGACAAGGGCGTGACCGTACTGGACCGCCAGGGCGTGCCGCCGGAGTACATCGGCAAGGGTTATGAGGTGCTCAACGAGCAAGGGCGGGTCATGCGTGTGATCCCGCCTGCACCCAGCCGTGAGGCGATGCAGCGCCAGTTGGATGAAAAGGCCCGCGCCAGCTCTGATGCACAATTGTTGCGGCTCTACACCAGTGTCGAGGATATCGACCGTGCCCTGGAGCGCAAGATGGCCGAGCTGGATGGCCTGATCGGCGTTGCCCGTGGCAATCAGCAGTCGCTGCGTACCCAGCAGTCCAACCTGCAGAGCCAGGCGGCGGAAAGTGAGCGGGCGGGACGCGAGGTTCCGACCCACCTGGTAGAGCAGATCGACAACCTGCGCGACCAGCAGAAGGGCCTCGACAAGGACATCGCCCGGTACGAAAAGGACCGCGCGGCGGCGAAGGCGAGCTATGCCGCCGACCGCGCGCGGTTGGCCGAACTTCTCGGCGGCACCCGCTAGCTGGCCGCCCTGTTCGAGGCGGCCTGCCAGATCGTCAGCCAGACGGGACTAAACGCTCGAAGCCCCGGACCCTCTCTCTCAGCCATTCCGGCAGTCGCAGACTCTTGCGGCTGGCGGCATCGGCATGCACGTAGATCACTTCGCCTGAGGTCAGCTGCTCGCCGCCGCGCCAGATGCCCAGTTCGAACGCCAGGCTGGCGCCACCCAGGCGGCTGACGCGCACGCCAATGTCGAGTGCGTCGTCGAAGCGTGCCGGCGCCAGGTATTCCAGCAGGGTCTTCACCGCGAAGAAGTCACCGCCATCCTTGAGCAGGTCGGCCGGATAGGCGACGTCCAGGGCGCGGAAATATTCGGTGATGGCAACGTCTGCGTACGTCAGGTAGTTACCGTTGAAGACAATGCCCTGCGGGTCCACTTCGGCCCAGCGCACGCGCAAGGGGTGGAAGAAACTGAACGCATCGCGGGACAGCGTGGCCATTTCCGGCTCCTCAAATGGAACAGGCCGGATCGCTCCGGCCTGTCTGGGTGTCGCTCCGCTCAGTGACGCTTGCGGTTGGTGATCAGGGTACCGACGCCGCTGTCGGTGAAGATCTCCAGCAGCACGGCGTGAGGTACGCGGCCATCGATGATGTGCGCGGCGTTCACGCCACCCTGCACCGCGTCCAGTGCGCAGCGGATCTTCGGCAGCATGCCGCCGTAGATGGTGCCGTCGGCGATCAGGTCGTTGACCTGCTCGGTGGACAGGCCGGTGAGCACCTGGCCCTGCTTGTCCATCAGGCCGGCGATGTTGGTCAGCAGCATCAGCTTCTCGGCCTTGAGCGCCTCGGCCACCTTGCCGGCCACCAGGTCAGCGTTGATGTTGTAGGACTCGCCGTTGGCGCCGACGCCGATGGGGGCGATCACCGGGATGAAGTCGCCCTTTACCAGCATGTTCAGCAGGTCGGTGTTGACGCTGGCGACCTCGCCCACATGGCCGATGTCGATGATCTCCGGCTGAGTCATCTCCGGGGTCTGGCGGGTGACGGTGAGCTTCTTCGCGCGGATCAGCTCGGCATCCTTGCCGGTCAGGCCGATGGCGCTGCCGCCGTGGCGGTTGATCAGGTTGACGATGTCCTTGTTCACCTGGCCGCCCAGGACCATCTCCACCACATCCATGGTCTGCGCGTCGGTGACGCGCATGCCGTCGATGAAGTGGCTTTCGATGGACAGGCGCTTGAGCAGGTCGCCGATCTGCGGGCCGCCGCCATGCACCACCACCGGATTGATGCCGACGGCCTTCATCAGCACCACATCGCGAGCGAAGCTGGCCTTCAGTTCGTCGCTTTCCATGGCGTTGCCGCCGTACTTGACCACCAGGGTCTTGCCGACGAAGCGGCGGATATAGGGCAGCGCTTCGGACAGGACCTGGGCGACGTGGGAAGCAGCGTCAAGGCTGAGGGTCATGCTGGGCTCCAGTGACACGGATCAGAACGGCAAGTTGAGTTCAGGGGCGATGAGGGTGAGCTGGCTGCGGAACACCTGCTTGATGCGCTCCAGCTCTTCCTCGGTGTCGGCCTCGAAACGCAGCACCAGCACAGGCGTCGTGTTGGAGGCGCGGACCAGGCCCCAGCCCTTCGGATAATCGACACGCACGCCATCGAGGGTGGTGAGATTGGCTTCGCCCCAGCTGGCTTCGCGCTGCAGGCGCTCGATCAGGCGGAACTTGCTCTCGTCGGTGACGGTGATGTTGATTTCCGGAGTGGAGACGTCCTTGGGGAAGGCCGAGAACACATGTTCGGCGTCACGCTTATCCTGGCTGAGGATTTCCAGCAGGCGGGCGGCGCTGTAGATGCCGTCGTCGAAGCCGTACCAGCGTTCCTTGAAGAAGATGTGACCGCTCATCTCGCCGGCCAGCAGCGCGCCGGTTTCCTTCATTTTTTTCTTGATCAGCGAGTGGCCGGTCTTCCACATCACCGGGCGGCCGCCGTAGCCGCTGATGAGCGAGGTCAGGCGGCGGGTGCACTTCACGTCGAAGATGATGTCGGCGCCCGGGTTGCGCGATACAACGTCCTTGGCGAACAGCATCAGCAGGCGGTCGGGGTAGATGATGGTGCCTTCGTTGGTCACCACGCCGACGCGGTCGCCGTCGCCGTCGAAGGCCAGGCCCAGGTCGGCCTTTTCTTCCTTCACCTTGGCGATCAGGTCTTCCAGGTTCTCGGGCTTGCCCGGGTCCGGATGGTGGTTGGGGAAGGTGCCGTCGACGTCGCAGAACAGCGGGATCACGGTGCAGCCCAGGGCTTCGATCAGTTGCGGAGCGATCACGCCGGCCACGCCGTTGCCGCAGTCCACGACCACTTTCATGGGCTTGGCCAGGGCGATGTCGTCGCGAATTTCGCGGAAGTAGCGGTCCAGCACGTCGACCGCTTCGACGCTGCCCGCGCCGCTGGCCAGGTCATTGTTCTGGATGCGGGTGTGCAGGGCGGTGATCTGTTCGTTGGCCAGGGTTTCGCCTGCCACCATGATCTTGAAGCCGTTGTAGTCCGGCGGGTTGTGGCTGCCGGTGAGCATCACGCCGGATTTTCCGGCGAGCACGTTGGCGGCGTAGTAGAGCGCGGGGGTCGGTACCATGCCGACGTCAGTGACCTGGCAGCCGCAGTCCAGCAGGCCCTGGATCAGTGCCTGGACCAGTTCGGGGCCGGACAGGCGGCCATCGCGGCCGACCGAGACGCAGGGCTCGCCGCGAGCCAGGCTCTCCGAGCCGATGGCGCGGCCGACCCAGTAGGCGGTCTCGGTGGTGAGGGTATCGCCGACCACGCCGCGGATGTCATACGCGCGGAAAATGCTGGCGGGCAGGGTGGGGGCGATCTGTTCGATGCTGGTCATGGCGGGGGCTTGCTCCAATCCCAGGAGGTCCTGGTCTTCGTCGAGGATGTCGATATCGAGAATGTCGGTATCTTGGAATACTGGGTCGGCCAGTTCGGCCGGTCGGGCAGGTGCCTGGGCAACGGGGTTGCTGGCGACCGCCTGGGTCAGGCCGTTGTTCGGCGCCGGCTCGGGTTTGCGCCTGGGTTGGCGGGCGAGCGCCTGGGCCAGGCTGTCCAGCGCCGGCAGGCGCAGACTGAAGGCTTTGACGCTCTTGCCGTTCGAGAGTTCTTGCAGCAGTTGATTCAGCTGCTGGGTGTCATCGCGCAGCTTGCGCTGCAACACGCCCTGGCTGAGCTTCAGGCCGGCTATCGCACCACCAAGGGCGAGCAGCGCGGCCAATGCCAGCATCAGGGGGGACAGGTGCGATGCGGTCAGGGACTGGCCTGGAGTGAAACTGAGCGTCCAGTTCGGGTTGCCGCTGTCCAGGGCCAGCGGAGTGGCATTGGCGGCCGCGCCGCGCTGGGCTAGCACCTGGACCGGAGCATTGGTGAACTGCTGGGCCAGTTGCAGCTGTCCGATGTCTGCCGGCAGCGACGGTAGGCTGCGCAACAGGCGTTCCAGATCGAAGACCAGCAGCAGGGTGCCCTGGGGCGCGCTCTGTCCGTTCAGGCGTAGCGGCGCGGCGCTATACACCAGCCAGCGTTGGCCCACCTTGTAGGCTTCCGGGCTGGGTTGCTGGCCGTTTTCCAGGCGACGCAGCATGTCCAGGGCCGCAAAGTTCATGGGCGCGGCGCGCTGGGTGTTCTGCTGGGCCTGGCCGGGCAGGTTGAGGTGCGCGTCGATCACGCCGTCGCGATAGCCCAGACCCCGCTCGGCGGCCATCAACTGGCTGGCGTCGCCGCTGTTGAGGGCGTCGATCAGGCCTGGATCGTGGGCGGCGGCCGTGGTATCGGCCTGAAGTTGAGTGATGGCCTGGCGCAGGGTTGCCGCCTGGCTGCCGCCCCAGGCCTGGCTGAGCTGGTCGATGCGGCTCTGCTCGGCGGGGCCGAGGGTCCCGAACCAAAGCAGGGCGCCGGCAGCGGCTACGCCAGCCAGGGCGGCGAGCGCGCCGGGGATCAGGTCGTCAGAGCCTTTGCGAGCGGACGTGGCATCGGTCCGCTTGCTGGTCGATCCGTTGGCGGCGTCCTTGCTGCTGCGCTTGAAGAGTTTCACTCAACGTCTCCTGGGCGATTCGTCCTGGTGTTGGGCTGTCAGTGGCTGCCGGTGTGACCGAAACCGCCTGCGCCACGCTCGCTTTCGTGGAACTCCTCAACCAGCTCGAAGTGCGCCTGGACCACGGGCACCAGGACCAGCTGGGCGATGCGCTCGCCAATGGCGATGCGGAAGGCGGTCTGGCCGCGGTTCCAGCAGGACACCATCAGTTCACCCTGATAGTCGGAGTCGATCAGGCCGACCAGGTTCCCGAGTACCACGCCGTGCTTATGGCCGAGCCCCGAGCGCGGCAGAATCAGCGCCGCCAGGCCGGGATCGGCGATGTAGATCGACAGGCCGGTGGGGATGAGAATGGTCTGGCCCGGCTCCAGGACGACTTCTTCCTTGAGCATGGCGCGCAGGTCGAGGCCGGCGGAGCCCGGGGTGGCGTACTGCGGCAGCGGGAATTCGCTGCCGATGCGGGAGTCGAGGATCTTGGCTTGCAATGAGTGCATGGAGTCTCAGGCCTGGTTGAGGCGGTCGGCGATGAAGGTGATCAGCTGGCGGGCGATCTTGCCTTTGCTGGTCTGGGCGAAGCTGGTCTGCGCCAGTTCCCGGTCGATGACCGTGATGGCGTTTTCCTCGCTGTTGAAGCCGATGGTGGGGTTGGCCACGTCATTGGCAACGATCAGGTCGAGGTTCTTGTCCTTGAGTTTGCGCGAGGCGTACTCGAGCAGGTTCTCGGTTTCGGCGGCGAAGCCCACGCTGAACGGGCGATCGGGTCGGCTGGCGAGCGTCGCGAGGATATCGGGGTTGCGTACCAGCTGCAGCAGCAGCCCTTCGCCGCTGGTCGGGTCTTTCTTCATCTTGTGCTGTGCGACCACTTCCGGGCGGTAGTCGGCTACGGCGGCGGCGGCGATGAGCAGGTCGCAGGGCATGGCGGCTTCGCAGGCGGCAAGCATGTCGCGGGCACTGACGACGTCGATGCGGTTGACCCGATCCGGCGTGGGCAGATGCACCGGGCCGGTGATCAGAGTGACTTTGGCGCCAGCCTCCACCGCGGCTTCGGCCAGGGCGAAGCCCATCTTCCCTGAGCTGTGGTTCGTGATGTAGCGCACCGGGTCGATGTTTTCCTGGGTCGGTCCTGCGGTAATCAGCACGTGGCGGCCGGTGAGGGCGCGGTGCTCGAAGCAGTCGGCGGCGCGTTGGGCCAGTTCCTCGGCCTCCAGCATGCGGCCGAGGCCGACGTCGCCGCAGGCCTGGCTGCCCGCTGCCGGGCCGAACAGGCGCAAGCCGCGCTTGGCGAGGATTTCCAGGTTGGCCTGGGTGGCCGGGTCGCGCCACATGGCCTGGTTCATGGCCGGGGCCAGCGCCACGGGGGCGTCGGTGGCCAGCACCAGGGTCGTCAGCAGGTCGTCCGCCATACCTTGGGCCAGGCGCGCCATCAGGTCGGCGGTGGCCGGTGCGATCAGAACCAGGTCTGCCCAGCGGGCCAGTTCGATATGGCCCATCGCCGCTTCGGCGGCAGAGTCGAGCAGTTCGAGGTGGACGGGGTGCCCGGAAAGGGCCTGGAGGGTCAGGGGGGTGATGAACTCGCGGCCGCCCTGGGTCATTACCACGCGGACCTCCGCACCCTGGTCGCGGAGCCGGCGAACCAGCTCAGCGCTCTTGTAGGCAGCAATGCCGCCGCCCACGCCCAAGAGGATGCGTTTCCGATAGAGCCGCTGCATAGGCCTGCCTTTTATGGAGGTTGACGGTGCGCTGCGGCGAAGGCGCCTCCCCAGGCCGATCGCCGCGCAAAAAAGGTGGGTTAAGATAGCACAGCGACCGCACTGGAACAGCGGCGCGGCTCAACCATGGAGGTGTCATGAGCATCCGTAATTGGCCTGCGGCAGAGCGTCCGCGGGAGAAGCTTCTTGAACTGGGCGCGGCGGCCCTGAGCGACGCCGAGCTGCTCGCCATATTCTTGCGCACAGGTGTGGCCGGCCGTAGCGCCGTGGACCTGGCTCGTCACTTGCTCAACGATTTCGGCAGCCTGCGCGCGCTGCTGGAGGCCGAACTGCAGGACTTCAGCCAGCACCTCGGCCTCGGCCCGGCCAAGTTCGCCCAGCTTCAGGCCGTTCTGGAAATGGCCCGTCGCCACCTGGCTGAAGGGTTGCGCCGCGACTCCGCGCTGGAAAACCCGCAGGCCGTGCGTGATTTTCTCAAGGCGCAACTGCGCCATTCCCATCACGAACAGTTCGCTTGCCTGTTCCTCGATGCCAAGCACCGGGTGCTGGCCTTCGAGGTGCTGTTCCACGGCACCATCGACGGCGCCAGCGTCTACCCGCGCCAGGTGGTGAAGCGCGCCCTGGCGCACAACGCGGCGGCGCTTATCCTCAGTCACAACCATCCTTCGGGCGTCGCCGAGCCCAGCGAAGCCGATCGCCAGCTGACTCGTCGTCTCCAGGAAGCACTGGCGCTGATCGACGTGCGGGTGCTCGACCATTTCATCGTGGGTGCGGGTGAGCCGTTGTCGATGGCGGAGCGAGGCTGGATCTAATCCAGCCTTACCTTGGCAAAGTCCTGCCGGCCGAAGGGGTTGACCTGGTAGCCCTCGACATTGGCGCGGGTCAGGGCGAAGGCGGTGGGGTGGGCGAGCGGCAGCCAGAGCGCCTGCTCGCGGACGATCTGCTGGGCCTTCGTATAGAGAGTGGTGCGCTCAGCCGGATCGGCGTGGGTCTTGCCGTCGGCGATCAGCTTGTCGAGATCGGCATTGCAGTAGCGCGCGAAGTTGAGCCCGGATTGCACCGAGGCGCAGGAAAACTGCGGGGTGAGGAAGTTATCCGGATCGCCGTTGTCACCGGCCCAGCCCATGAACAGCAGGTCGTGTTCACCGGCCTTGGCGCGACGGATCAGCTCGCCCCATTCGATCACGCGGATTTCCGCCTGGATGCCCACCTTGGCCAGGTCGGCCTGCAGCAGTTGCGCGCCGAGGCTGGGGTTCGGGTTGAGCAGACTGCCGGAAGGGCGGGTCCAGATGGTGGTCTTGAAGCCGTCCTTGAAGCCTGCTTCGGCCAGCAGCGCCTTCGCCTTCTGCGGGTCATGGGAGTAGGCCGGCAGGTCCTTGGCGTAGCTCCAGGTGTTTGGCGGGTACGGGCCGTCGGCGGCGCTGGCGCTCCCCTCGAAGACGGCTTTCAGGTAGCTCGCCTTGTCGAAGGCCAGGTTGATCGCCTGGCGAACCTGCGGTTTGTCCAGGGGCGGGTGCTGGCTGTTGATGCCGACGAAGGCGGTCATGAACGCTGGCGTCTGGATCACGCGGATGTTCTTGTCACCGGCGGCGGACTGCACATCCAGCGGTTTGGGCGAGAGCGCGATCTGGCACTCGCCACGACGCAGTTTCTGCAGGCGTACATTGGCGTCGGGGGTAATGGCGAACACCAGGTCATCGACGCCGGGCTTGCCGCCGAAATAGTCGGGGTTGGCGGCGTAACGCACGGCGGCATCCTTCTGGAAGCGCCTGAAGATGAAGGGGCCGGTGCCGATGGGCTGGGCGTTGAGCATCGAAGGGGTGCCGGCTTGCATCAACTGGCCGGCGTACTCGGCCGAATAGATGGACGCGAAGCCCATGCTGAGGGTAGCGAGGAATGTGGCATCCGGTTTGTTCAGGGAGAAGCGCACCTGTTGGTCGTCGACCTTGTCGATGCTTTTGATCAGGCTTGGCAGCTGCATGGACTGGGCATGGGGAAAGCCGCTCTGGGCGACCTTGTGCCAGGGGTTGGCCGGATCGAGCATGCGCTGGAAGCTGAAGACGACGTCCTCGGCATTCAGCGTCCGGCTCGGCTTGAAGTAGTCAGTGTTGTGGAACGCCACGCCCTGGCGCAGGTGGACGGTATAGGTCAGGCCGTCGGCGGATACCTCCCAGCGTTCAGCCAGGCTCGGTACCAGCTTGCCCTGCTGGGCGTCGAACTCCACCAGGCGATTCATCAGGACATCGGCCGATGCGTTGGTGGTGGTCAGGGAGTTGTACTGCACGACGTCGAAGCCCTCGGGACTGGCCTCGGTGCAGACGCTTAGGGTCGCGGCCTGGGCGAACAGCGGGGCGAACAGCAGCGGGAGGGCGGCGAAACGCATGGCAAGCTCCTTTGCATTGGAGGGCGGGCCCGCAGCGGGCCAAAGGCCTTACCCTAGACCAAGCCAGGTCAGCGGACAATGCGCGGGGGCGACGAGCGGTCGCCTCGCAGTAGCCCCCCTGGTGCGGCGGCGCGGGTATGATTGCGGCTTCCCCGAGCCTGTGGGTAAATCGCTACGGCCCTTGTTGCACTAGGGTCTTTCTGATATAAAGCAGCGCTCTTTTCTGGGGGCCCGGTCTTTCGCAGTCTATGTGCGGCCGGTAAGACCCTGACGAGACGGGCGCTCAGCGCCCAAAATGTGAGAGTTCAAGCGGCCAACCCATGCCGGGTTGGGCATGTGGTTTAGAGGGCTGAGGCATGTCGAGAGTCTGTCAAGTAACCGGTAAGGGTCCGGTTACTGGGAACAACATTTCCCACGCAAACAACAAAACCCGTCGTCGTTTCCTGCCGAACCTGCAGCACCATCGCTTCTGGGTCGAGTCCGAGAAGCGCTTTGTGCGTCTGCGCGTTTCCGCCAAGGGCATGCGTGTAATCGACAAGCGCGGCATCGACGCAGTTCTGTCCGAACTGCGTGCTCGCGGCGAAAAGGTTTAAGGAGCTAATCATGCGTGAACTGATCCGTTTGGTGTCCAGTGCCGGTACCGGCCACTTCTACACCACCGACAAGAACAAGCGCACTACTCCCGACAAGATCGAAATCAAGAAATTCGATCCGGTCGTGCGTAAGCACGTGATGTACAAGGAAGCCAAGATCAAGTAATTGATCCGGCCCTTGTCGAAGAAGCCCGCCTAGTGCGGGCTTTTTCATGCCTGCAATTGGCCTTGAACCCTGTGGCGGGAGCCTTTACTGCCCCCATAAAAAAGCCCGCCAATGGCGGGCTGAAGGGTGACAAGCATGGTGTGTAAGCAGGCTTAGCGGGCGGCCTGCTCGAAAATCACGTAGACCTTGCGGCAGGGCTCCAGGACTTCCCAGGTGCCGGAGAAGCCGGCCGGGATGACGAAGCGGTCGCCGGCGCGAACGGTCTTGCCGTTGCCGTCCTGGTCGCGAATTACCGAGACGCCCTGGAGGATCTCGCAGTATTCGTGTTCGGTATAGCTCACGGTCCAGTGGCCCTCGGCGCCTTCCCAGATGCCCACGTTGAACTGGCCGCATGGGCTCCCGTAGTGATTGCGCACGCTTTGTTCCGGGTCGCCCTTGAGGATCTTCTCCGGCGCCGGGCGATAGTGCTCCGGCGCAGTGGTGGCCTGGGCGAAGTCGACGATCTGCTGGATATTCATTGTGCGGTTCCTGTTCAGACGGCCTTGCGGATGGAGTCGGCGAGCGTGCCGACGAGGGTGTCGATCTGGTCCTTTTCCACAATCAGCGGCGGCGACATGGCGATGGTGTCGCCGGTCACACGCACCATCACGCTGTCATGGAAGCATTGCTCGAAAACCTGGAAGCCACGCTTGCCCACGCCTTCGGCGCTTGGCGCCAGCTGTACGCCGCCGACCAGGCCCACGGCGCGAACGTCGATCACGCTGGGCAGGTCTTTCAGGCTGAGCAGTGCATCCTGCCAGTAGCCTTCCAGCTCGATGGCGCGTTCGAACAGGCGTTCGCCCTGGTAGATGTCCAGGGTCGCCAGCGCCGCGGCGCACGCTACCGGGTGGCCGGAATAGGTATAGCCGTGGAAGAACTCGATGGCGCTTTCCGGGCCCTGCATGAAGGCCTGGTAGATTTCCTCGGCGACGAGTACCGCGCCCATGGGGATGGCGCCGTTGGTCAGGCCCTTGGCGCAGGTGATGATGTCCGGGGTGACGCCCCAGCGCTGGGCGGCGAAGGCCTGGCCGACGCGGCCGAAACCGGTGATGACTTCATCGAAGATCAGCAGGATGCCGTGCTTGCGAGTGATCTCGCGCAGGCGCTGTAGGTAGCCCACTGGCGGCAGGATCACCCCGGCCGAGCCGGACATGGGTTCGACGATCACGGCGGCGATGTTCTCGGCGCCGTGCAGGGTCACCAGGCGTTCCAGCTCGTCGGCCTTCTCGATGCCGAATTCCGGCAGGCCACGGCTGAATGCGTTGCGCTGGATATCCAGCGTATGTGGCAGGTGATCGACGTTCGGCAGCAGGGCGGGGAAGGCCTTGCGGTTGTTGACCATGCCGCCCACCGAGATGCCGCCGAAGCCGACGCCGTGGTAGCCCAGCTCACGGCCGATCAGGCGGGTGCGGGTGCCCTGGCCGATGGCGCGCTGGTAGGCGAGGGCGATCTTCAGGGCGGTATCGGCCGACTCCGAGCCGGAGTTGGTGAAGAACACCTTGTTCAGGCCCTTGGGTGCAACGTCCGCCAGGCGCTCGGCCAGTTCGAACGGCAGCGGGTGGCCCATCTGGAAGGTGGGAGCGAAGTCGAGCTTGGCAATTTGCCGGCTCACGGCTTCGGTGATCTCGCGGCGGCCATGGCCGGCGTTACAGCACCAGAGGCCGGCGGTGCCATCGAGTACCTGGCGTCCATCGGTGCTGGTGAAGTACATCCCTTCGGCGCTTTCCAGCAGGCGTGGCTTGGCCTTGAACTGGCGGTTGGCAGTAAAGGGCATCCAGAAATCGTCAAGACTGTTGGATATTCTGCCCGGTTTCGGCGCGAAGGCGTTTGTCATTGTGACCACCAGAGAAGGCAAGGAGAGGCGTTGTAGTGATTTTTGCGGAGTCTATGTTTAATATAATGAACATGACAAGGGCGTTTGACGGAATTCTGTCAATTATATTGAAAAGGCTAGCCCGTCTGGTTTAGGGTTGCGAGGATGGCCATTCGTAGGTCGGCCTTGCAGAATTTTTGACAGTGCATGCCTGAGCTGGCGGCACTCTTCTAATAAGAGGAAAGCTCCAATGACCACCCTGACCCGTGCAGACTGGGAACAACGCGCCAAGTCCGTGCAGATCGAGACCCGCGCCTTCATCCATGGCGAGTACACCCACGCCGTTTCCGGCGCGACCTTCGATTGCATCAGCCCGGTCGATGGCCGCCTGCTGGGCAAGGTTGCCAGCTGTGACCTGGCCGACGCCGAGCTGGCGGTGAAGGACGCTCGCGCCGTGTTCGAGTCCGGTGTGTGGTCGCGCCTGGCGCCGGTCAAGCGCAAGGAAGTGATGATCCGCTTCGCCGACCTGATCGACGCCCACGCCGAAGAGCTGGCCCTGTTGGAAACCCTGGACATGGGCAAGCCGATCGGTGACTCCCTGAGCGTCGACGTACCGTCCGCCTCCCGCGCCATCCGCTGGAGTGGTGAGGCCATCGACAAGATCTACGACGAAGTCGCCGCCACCCCGCACAACGAACTGGGCCTGGTGACCCGTGAGCCGGTGGGCGTTGTCGCCGCTATCGTGCCCTGGAACTTCCCGCTGCTGATGACCTGCTGGAAGCTCGGCCCGGCCCTGTCCACCGGCAACTCGCTGGTGCTCAAGCCGTCCGAGAAGTCGCCGCTGACCGCGATCCGCCTGGCCCAACTGGCCATCGAAGCCGGTATTCCGGCCGGCGTGCTGAACGTACTGCCGGGCTTCGGTCACACCGTGGGCAAAGCCCTGGCCCTGCACATGGATGTCGACACCCTGGTGTTCACCGGCTCCACCAAGATCGCCAAGCAACTGATGATCTACGCCGGCGAATCCAACATGAAGCGCGTCTGGCTGGAAGCCGGCGGCAAGAGCCCGAACATCGTCTTCGCCGACGCCCCTGACCTGCAGGCTGCTGCCGAAGCCGCTGCCGGCGCCATTGCCTTCAACCAGGGCGAAGTCTGCACCGCCGGTTCGCGCCTGCTGGTGGAGCGCTCCATCAAGGACAAGTTCGTCCCCATGGTGGTCGAGGCCATCAAGGCCTGGAAACCGGGCAACCCGCTGGACCCGGCCACCAACGTCGGCGCCCTGGTGGACACCACCCAGATGAACAACGTGCTGTCCTACATCCAGGCCGGCCATGATGACGGCGCCAAACTGGTCGCAGGTGGCAAGCGCGTGCTGGAAGAAACCGGCGGCACCTATGTCGAGCCGACCATCTTCGACGGCGTGAGCAATGCCATGCGCATCGCCAAGGAAGAAATCTTCGGCCCGGTGCTCTCGGTCATCGCCTTCGACAGCGAAGAAGAAGCAGTCGCCATCGCCAACGACACCATCTACGGCCTGGCCGCAGCGGTGTGGACCAACAACCTGTCCCGCGCCCACCTGGTCGGCAAGGCCCTGCGCGCTGGCAGCGTCTGGATCAACCAGTACGACGGTGGCGACATGACCGCGCCCTTCGGCGGCTTCAAGCAGTCCGGCAACGGCCGCGACAAGTCGCTGCACGCGTTCGACAAGTACACCGAGCTGAAGTCCACCTGGATCAAGCTCTGAGTCCCAATTGAGGTCCGCCCCCGTCATCGGGGGCCGGCTCTACGAGCCACGCCTGCGGCCGGGTTTCCAGCGATGGAACCCGGCCTTTTTTGCTTTGCGCCACACGGAAAGGGAGGACATTGGCAATGCGTTGGGGAACCTACTTCGCGGTCTGTGGCGCGGTCATCAGCATCGGCCTCGCCCTTGGCGTGACCATGCCGCTGGTGTCGCTGCGGCTGGAGAGCTGGGGCTACGACAGCTTCGCCATCGGCGTGATGGCTGCGACCCCGGCGGTGGGCGTGCTGCTCGGCGCGGTGATCGCCGGGCGCCTGGCTGCGCGCTTCGGCACCACCACTCTGATGCAGTTGTGCTTGCTGGTGGGCGCCGTGTCAGTGGCGATGTTGGCGCTGGTGCAGGCCTATCCGGTCTGGCTGGTGCTGCGCCTGTTGATCGGCGTGGCCCTGACGGTCGTGTTCATCCTCGGCGAAAGCTGGATCAACCAGTTGGCGGTCGAGGAATGGCGCGGACGCCTGGTGGCGCTCTATGGTACGGGCTACGCACTGAGCCAGCTGTCGGGCCCGTTGCTGCTGAGTGCACTGGGAACCGGAAATGACTTAGGCTTCTGGACCGGCACCGGCCTGCTGATCGGTGGCTCGCTGCTGTTGCTGGGCCGCACCGGCGCACCCAGCGTCGACGCCCACAGCGCCTCCGGTCGGGGGCTCTGGACCTTCTGCGCGCGCCTGCCGACCATTGCCTGGGCCGTGGTGTTGTTTGCAGCCTTCGAAGCCATGATGCTGACCTTGCTGCCAATTTACGGCCTGCGCCAGGGCTTCTCTCAAGAGGTGGCGCTGATGATGGCCAGCGTCGTGGTGGTCGGCGACGCCGCCCTGCAATTGCCCATCGGCTGGCTGGCCGACCGGATGTCCCGACTCACCTTGTTCCGTGCTTGCGGCGTGACGCTGCTGCTGAGCAGTCTGGCCATTCCGTTGCTCCTGCACACGCCGCTGATCTGGCCGGTCTGGGTGCTGTTCGGCGCAAGCGCAGGCGGGCTTTTTACCTTGGCGTTGATCCTGATTGGCGAGCGTTATCGCGACGACGAACTGGTGAGGGCCAATGCTCATATCGCCCAGCTCTGGGGAATCGGCTGCCTGATCGGGCCGCTGGTGACCGGCGCCGCGAGCCAATGGGTGAGCGGCCATGCGCTGCCTCTGGTGATGGCCTTGGGCGCGGCAGGCTTTGTCTGGCTGGCCTGGAGTCGCGAATTGTTCGACGACGATGCCGAGGCGATAGCCGATTGAAAACCACCGTTCATTGGTTCTTCGTAGGATGGGCTTCAGTAGTAGTGTGGACCACGCTTCACCGGTCCACCATTCGAGGCCCGGCATAGCGCCGCTGGTGGATGGAAAAGCGCCATCCACCCTTGGGGCTAGGGCGTTAGCATGGAATCTCCCAAAGGGTAAGGATCAGGCGATCCCCACCGCTTCCTTCATCCGATACCAGAGCATGCCGAGCGCCAGCAGTGGCGAGCGCAGGTGGCGGCCGCCCGGGAAGGTGATGTGCGGCACTTTGGCGAAAATGTCGAAACCGGTGCTCTGTTCGCCGCAGATGGCTTCGGCCAGCAACTGGCCAGCGAGGTGCGTGGCGTTCACGCCGTGGCCGGAATAGGCCTGGGCGAAGTAGACGTTGGGTTGATCCGGCAGTTTGCCAATCTGCGGCAGGCGGTTGGCGCCGATACCGATCATGCCGCCCCATTGGTAATCCAGGCGCACGTTTTCCAGTTGCGGGAACACCCTGAGCATTTTCGGCCGCATGTACGCGCCGATGTCCGCCGGGTCACGTCCCGAGTAGTGGCAGGCGCCGCCGAACAGCAGGCGGTTGTCGGCCGAGAGGCGGTAGTAGTCCAGAGCCACGCGCTGGTCGCACACCGCCATGTTCTGCGGCAGCAGCTCGCCGGCGAGATCGGCGGGCAGCGGCTCGGTCGCGACCACGTAGCTGCCGGCGGGCAGCACCTTGCCCCCGAGGCTGGTATTGAGGTCGTTCATGTAGGCATTGCAGCCCAGTACCAGGGTCTTGGCGCGGACCTGGCCGCGAGCGGTGTGCACCTTCACCTCGGGGCCGTAGTCGATGCGGGTTACCGCTGAATGCTCGAACAGGCGCACACCGAGAGATTGCGCAGCGGCGGCTTCGCCCAGGGCGAGGTTCAGGGGATGCAGGTGGCCGGAGCCCATGTCGATCATGCCGCCGACATACTGGTCCGAGCCCACCACGCTGCGCATTTCGTGTGGTTGAACAAGGCGCAGCTCGTGGCGATAGCCGAGGCCTTTCAGTTCCTCCAGATCTTTGGCGAATCCGGCGAGGTCGCGAGGCTTATTGGCCAGGTCGCAGTAGCCCCAGGTCAGGTCGCAGTCGATGGAAAACTCCTCGACGCGGCGACGGACGATCTCTACCGCCTCAAGCCCCATGAGCTTGAGGGCGCGCACGCCGTCGGCACCGATCACCGATTCGAACTGCTCGACGCCGTGGCCGACGCCACGGATCAGTTGCCCGCCATTGCGCCCGCTGGCGCCCCAGCCGATCTGCCGGGCTTCCAGCAGCACCACCGAACGGCCACGCCGGGCCAGTTCGATTGCCGTGTTCAGCCCGGAGAAACCGCCACCGACAATGCACACATCGGCCAACTCCTCTCCCGCCAGGGGCGGGTACTCGATGCGACGATTGGCGGTCGCGGCGTAATAGGAGGGGGCGTGCTGTTCGGTGTGCACCGGGATGCGAACGCGGGCGTTCATGTGCGAAATCCTGATTTTGTTGTTTGGAAAATTTTACGCCCGGGCAGGATAAGACGAACCCCCAGGCTGTGCCAAGGGGTTCGGAACGCTCGAAATCAGTCGGGAATCGGCAGATTCAGCGATTCCTTCACTTCTTCCATGACGATGTAGGACTTGGATTCGCGCACATGGGGCAGCTTCAGCAGGATGTCGCCGAGCAGCTTACGGTAGGAGGCCATTTCGTTGATGCGTGCCTTCACCAGGTAGTCGAAGTCGCCGGATACCAGGTGGCATTCCAGCACGTGGGGCAACTTGAGCACGGCGCGGCGGAAGTCTTCGAAGGTGTCGCCGGACTTGTAGTCCAGGCTGATCTCGACGAATACCAGCAGGCTGGCCTTCAGGTGCTGCGGGTTAAGCCGTGCGTTGTAGCCGAGGATGATGCCCTCGCGCTCCAGGCGGCGGACGCGCTCGGTGCAGGGCGTAGTGGAAAGCCCCACGCGCTCACCCAGTTCGGTGAAGGAAATCCGGCCGTCTTCCTGCAGGATTCGTAAAATATTCCGGTCTATCTTGTCCAGTTCACGACGGGATTGATGCTGGGTGCGC
This sequence comes from Pseudomonas sp. TCU-HL1, assembly GCF_001708505.1. NCBI lineage: Bacteria > Pseudomonadati > Pseudomonadota > Gammaproteobacteria > Pseudomonadales > Pseudomonadaceae > Pseudomonas > Pseudomonas sp. TCU-HL1. The sequence continues at coordinate 6,089,920 of NZ_CP015992.1, read as the reverse complement.
ATGGTGGATGCCCCTCCGTTGAAGCGCATTCTGCCGAGAATTATCGCCAAATATAGCTATCTATATAGTGAATATCACTGGGTTTGTCTCCTTATACTGCGCGACAACGACGCTCAAAATAACAAACGCAGCGAATTCCCCGCTGCGAATGGAGACAGACATGCGAGTGATGGTCCTTGGCAGTGGTGTGATTGGTACGACTAGCGCCTATTACCTGGCCCAAGCAGGGTTCGAGGTGGTCGTAGTCGACCGCCAGAACGCCGTGGCCATGGAAACCAGCTTCGCGAACGCTGGCCAGGTTTCCCCCGGTTATGCATCGCCCTGGGCGGCGCCCGGCGTGCCGCTGAAAGCCGTCAAATGGATGCTGCAGCAGCACGCGCCGCTGGCCATTCGCACCACCAGCGACATCGACCAGTACCTGTGGATGACGCAGATGCTGCGCAACTGCACCGCCGCCCGCTATGCGGTGAACAAGGAACGCATGGTGCGTCTGTCCGAGTACAGCCGCGATTGCCTCGACGAGCTCCGCGCTGAAACCGGCATCAGCTATGAAGGCCGTGCCCTCGGTACAACCCAGTTGTTCCGCACGCAGGCCCAGGTAGACGCCGCAGCCAAGGACATCGCCATCCTCGAAGCCTCCGGCGTGCCCTACGAGCTGCTCGACCGCGATGGCATCGCCCGCGTCGAACCGGCCCTGGCCAGGGTCAAGCACAAGCTGGCCGGCGCCCTGCGCCTGCCCAACGACCAGACCGGCGACTGCCAGATGTTCACCACCCGCCTCGCCGAGATGGCGGAGAAGCTGGGCGTGGAATTCCGCTTCGGTCAGAACATCGAGCGCCTGGACTTCGCCGGCGACCGCATCAACGGCGTGTGGATCGACGGCAAGCTGGAAACCGCAGACCGCTACGTGCTCGCCCTCGGCAGCTATACCCCGCAAATGCTCAAGCCGCTCGGCATCAAGGCTCCGGTCTATCCGCTCAAGGGGTATTCGCTGACCGTGCCGATCACCAATCCGGCCATGGCTCCGACCTCGACCATTCTCGACGAGACCTACAAGGTCGCCATCACTCGCTTCGACAACCGCATCCGCGTGGGCGGCATGGCCGAGATCACCGGCTTCAATCTGGACCTGAATCCGGCTCGCCGCGACACCCTGGAAATGATCACCGCTGATCTCTACCCGGAAGGTGGCGACCTGAACCAGGCAAGCTTCTGGACCGGCCTGCGCCCGGCGACTCCGGACGGCACCCCGATCGTGGGCGCCACACCGTTCCGCAATCTGTTCCTCAACACCGGACACGGTACCCTTGGCTGGACCATGGCCTGCGGCTCTGGCCGCCTGCTGGCCGATCTGATGGCGCGCAAGCATCCGCAGATCAGCGCCGAAGGCCTGGACATCTTCCGTTATGGCAATTCCAAGGAGACCCCGAGCAATGTCAATCCAGCGCCTGCGCACTGAAACCCGTTACAGCGAAATCGTCATCCACAACGGCACGGTCTACCTGGCCGGCCAACTGGATGAGAAGCACAGCGAGGGTGTCGGCCAGCAGACTTGCGAGACCCTGGCCGCCATCGACGCGATGCTGGCCGAAGCGGGTACCGACAAGAGTCGCATCCTGTCGGTGACCATCTACCTGAAGGACATGGAGGCTGATTACGCCGCGATGAACGCGGTGTGGGATGCCTGGGTGCCGAAGGGCGCCGCTCCGGCCCGTGCCTGCGTCGAGGCGAAGCTGTACTCGCCCGACGTGCTGGTGGAAATGACGGTCGTCGCCGCGCTTCCCTAAGTTTCTTGCTCAGCCCGGCACTCGTGCCGGGTTTTTTCCGCCCGATCAATTATCAGAAGAAGTCCTCGCCATGCGTCCCGCCCGTGCCCTGATCGATCTCGAAGCCCTGCGCCACAACTACCGCCTCGCCCGCGAAGTCAGCGGTGCCAAGGCCCTCGCCGTGGTCAAGGCCGACGCTTATGGTCATGGCGCGGTGCGCTGCGCCCAGGCGCTCGAGTCGGAGGCCAACGGCTTCGCCGTGGCCTGCATCGAGGAGGCGCTGCAACTGCGTGCGGCAGGTATTCGCAAGCCGATCCTCTTGCTGGAAGGATTCTTCGAGGCCGATGAACTGGAACTGATCCAGGAGCACGACTTCTGGACCGTGGTGCACTCCAGCTGGCAGCTCGAGGCCATCGAGCGCGCCAGTCTGGGCAAGCCGCTGACCGTCTGGCTCAAGCTGGATTCCGGTATGCACCGCGTTGGCTTGCACCCGGCCGAGTACCGCGACGCCTGGCAGCGCCTGCAAGCCAGCGGCAAGATTGAGAATGTCGTGCTGATGAGCCACTTCGCCCGCGCCGACGAGCTGGACTGCGCCAGCAGCACCGAGCAGGTGGCCGTCTTCGAACAGGCCCGCGCCGGCCTCGAAGCCGAAGTCAGCCTGCGCAACTCGCCGGCGCTTCTTGGCTGGCCGCAGGTTCCGAGCGACTGGGTGCGCCCCGGCATCATGCTCTATGGCGCAACCCCGTTCGAAGTAGCCCATCCGTTGGCTGCTCGCCTGAAGCCGGTGATGACCCTCGAATCGAAGATCATCAGCGTCCGCGAACTGCCCGCCGGCCAGCCAGTCGGCTACGGCGCGAAGTTCGTTACCGAGCGCCCGACCCGCGTGGGCGTGGTCGCCATGGGCTACGCCGACGGCTACCCGCGCCATGCGCCTACCGGTACCCCGGTGAGCATCGATGGCCAGCCCAGCCGTCTGATCGGTCGGGTGTCCATGGACATGCTCACCGTTGATCTCACCGACTTGCCCAATGCCGGTCTCGGCAGTCGTGTCGAACTGTGGGGCAAGGAGGTCCTGGCCAGTGATGTGGCGGCCCACGCCGGTACCATTCCGTACCAGATTTTCTGCAACCTGCGCCGGGTTCCGCTCGTTTACGTTTGATGCGTTGAGAGCGCAGCGAAATGGCTATGATTCAAGCCATTTCACCGACGTTTCCTACCCAATCGAAATGACGCCAAAATCTTCCGCGGGGCGGGGAAGCGTTCGCGCAGTATCGACAGCCGAAGTGTTGTAAATACTGAACGCTGTTGCCATGATACGGCGACCGTGACTACCCCTGATCCCCAAAGGAGGATCCCGCCATTGGACGTCGGTGTTCGACTGCAAGCCATCCGTAAGCTGAAAGGCCTGTCCCAGCGTGAACTCGCCAAGCGCGCGGGTGTCACCAACAGCACGATTTCCATGATCGAGAAAAACAGTGTCAGCCCTTCCATCAGTTCGCTGAAGAAGGTGCTGGGGGGCATTCCCATGTCGCTGGTGGAATTTTTCTCCCTCGATCTCGAGCAGGAAAACCAGGTCCAGGTGGTTTATCGGGCTTCCGAACTCACCGATATCTGCAGCGGCGCCATCACCATGAAGCTGGTGGGCAAGGCCCATCCCAGCCGCGCCCTGGCCTTCCTCGATGAAACCTATCCGCCAGGCTCCGATACCGGTGACGAGATGTACGCCCACGACGGTGAAGAGGCCGGCATGCTGGTGGAGGGGCGCCTGGAGCTGACCATCGGCAGCGAGGTGTACATCCTCGAACCGGGTGACAGTTACTACTTCGAAAGCAGCAAGCCCCACCGCTTCCGCAATCCGTTCGACGCCCCTGCGCGGCTCATCAGCGCGACCACGCCGGCGAACTTCTGAATTCGATAACGGCCACGCTCATTTCCCTGCGACAAGTTGGGTTGTTTCAGCGTGGCGGACTAACCGTATATACTTGCGCCCGCCCGCGAAACCGTGGCCGCGGGCGATACTAGCCACGATGAGGGTGTAAGGGTGAACCTAATCAAGAAAATGCTGGCGGCCCATGCTGCCGTATTGGCCCTGTGGGCTGTTAGCGCCCAGGCCGCGACCGACGACGCCATCGCCGAGCGCATCAAGCCGGTGGGCGAGGTCTGCGTTCAGGGTCAGGAATGCAAGGGCGTTGGCGCCGTAGCAGCCGCTGCGGGCGGCGGTGCGCGTACGCCGGACGACATCATCGCCAAGCATTGTGGCGCCTGCCACACCGCTGGCGTGCTGGGCGCGCCGAAGATCGGCGATACCGCTGCCTGGAAAGAGCGTGCTGACCACCAGGGCGGCCTCGACGGCATCCTGGCCAAGGCCATCACCGGCATCAACAGCATGCCGCCGAAAGGCACCTGCGCCGACTGCACCGATGATGAGCTGAAAGGCGCCATCAAGAAGATGTCCGGCCTGTAATAGCGCCGCCATCGACGAAAAAGCCGCCCGAGGGCGGCTTTTTCGTGCCTGCTCGCTGCGACCCGTTGTCGCAGCTGCTGCTGTGTGCGAATTCATTCGCGATTGAAATCGCTCCCACAACCTTTCGTAGGTGGGTGCGGGCGGCGTTCCGCTAGAGCGCAGCGAAACCCAACGCTGCGGCGCCTGTGACTGGCCACGTTGGGCCTCGCAGGCTCGGACCAACCTACGGGGCCGCTGCACGGCTGATTGACATGGAGTCTCCCATAGCATGGCGAGCCGTTTACGGGTCAGTCGACGAAAGTGACCTTGCCGTCGGCGAGGGAGGCGACCCGCGCCAGGGACTCGATCCGGTAGCCTTCGCTTTCCAGCAGGGCACGGCCTTCCTGGAAGGACTTCTCGATGACGATGCCGAGCCCGGCGACGCTGGCGCCGGCCTGGCCGATCAGGTCGATCAGCGCCTTGGCGGCGTGGCCGTTGGCCAGAAAGTCATCGATTACCAGCACATTGTCGGCGGAGGTCAGATGCTTGGCCGAAATGGCGATGGTGCTCTCGGTCTGCTTGGTGAAGGAGAACACCTTGGAGATCAGCAGGTCGTTCTTCAGGGTCAGCGACTGGAACTTGCGGGCGAAGATCACCGGCACGCCCAGTTCCAGGCCGGCCATCACCGCCGGGGCGATGCCGGAGGCCTCGATAGTGACGATCTTGGTGATGCCCTTGCCGCGGAAGCGCTCAGCGAACTCATGGCCTACCTGCTGCATCAGGCGTGGATCGATCTGGTGGTTGAGGAAGGCGTCGACCTTCAGTACCTGGTCGGACAGTACGATGCCCTCTTCACGAATCTTCTGTTTCAGCGCTTCCACGCCATTACCCTCATAAATGGCCCGGTCTTCGCCGGGGTGCTTTGATTTAGAGCCAGTTCACGATCAGCTGCGCGTGGGCCCTGCTGCGTTAAAAGCAGGCTCTAAGATTTTTTGAGCATGGCACGGATGTCAGCCAGGGCCGTATTGCCGCGTGCGGCCTTCACCTCCACTGGTGCGTCGTCCATGCCTTCCCATTCCAGGTCTTCCTGAGGCAGTTCCTCGAGGAAGCGGCTGGGGGAGCAATCAATGATTTCGCCATACTGCTTGCGCTTGGCGGCGAAGGTCATGGCCAGGTTCTGCCGCGCGCGGGTGATGCCCACGTAGGCCAGGCGGCGTTCTTCTTCGATGGTGTCGGCTTCGATGCTGGAACGGTGGGGGAGGATGTCCTCCTCAACGCCCATGATGAAGACATACGGGAACTCCAGGCCCTTAGAGGCGTGCAGGGTCATCATCTGCACGCCGTCGGCGCCTTCCTCTTCTTCCTGCTGGCGCTCGAGCATGTCGCGCAGCACCAGCTTGGCGATGGCTTCCTCAATCGTCATGCCGCCGTCCTCATCGCGCTCCAGCGTGTTCTTCAGGGCGTCGATGAGGAACCAGACGTTGCCCATGCGGAAGTCGGCGACCTTGTCGCTGGACGCGTTCTGGCGAACCCAGTTCTCGTAGTCGATGTCCATCACCATGCTGCGCAGGGCGGCGATAGGATCGTTCTGCGCGCATTGCTGGCGCACCCTGTCGATGAAGCGTTTGAAACGCTGCAGGCGGTCGGTGAAACGGCTGTCCAGGTGCTCGGTCAGCCCCATTTCTTCGCAGGCGGCGAACATCGAGATACCACGCTCGGTGGCGTAGTTGCCGAGCTTCTCCAGGGTGGTCGAGCCGATCTCCCGGCGTGGCACGTTGATCACCCGCAAGAAGGCGTTGTCGTCGTCCGGGTTCACCAGCAGGCGGAAATAGGACATCAGGTCCTTCACTTCCTGGCGGCCGAAGAAGCTGGTACCGCCGGAAAGCCGGTAGGGCACCTGGTGGTGCTGGAGCTTGAGCTCCATCAGCTTGGCCTGGTAGTTGCCCCGATAGAGGATGGCGAACTCGCTGTAGGGGCGCTCGGTGCGTAGGTGCAGCGTGAGGATTTCCATGGCGATGCGCTCGGCCTCGGCGTCCTCGTTGCGGCAGCGGATCACCCGGATCGGGTCGCCCACGCCCATTTCGCTCCACAGCTGTTTCTCGAACACGTGGGGATTGTTGGCGATGAGGATGTTGGCGCACTTCAGGATGCGGCTGGTGGAGCGATAGTTCTGCTCCAGCATCACCACCTTCAGCGAGGGAAAGTCTTCCTTCAGCTGCATCAGGTTTTCCGGGCGCGCGCCGCGCCAGGCATAGATCGACTGGTCATCATCGCCCACCACTGTGAACTGCGCGCGGTGCTGCACCAGCAGCTTCACCAGCAGGTACTGGCTGGCGTTGGTGTCCTGGTACTCGTCCACCAGCATGTAGCGTACGCGGTGCTGCCACTTCTCGAGGATGTCCGGGTTGTCCTGGAACAGCTTCACCGGCAGCAGGATCAGGTCATCGAAGTCCACCGCGTTGTACGCCTTGAGCGTGCGCTGGTAGTGCAGGTAGACGACGGCGGCGGTCTGTTCCTTCGGGTTGCGCGCCTTGGCCAGCGCCTCCTCCGGCAGGATCAGGTCGTTCTTCCAGTTGCCTATGTAGCCCTTGATCTCGTCGACGCCATCATCCCCGGCATATTCCTTCTGCATGATGTCGGTCAGCAGCGCCTTGATATCCGACTCGTCGAAGATCGAGAAGCCCGGCTTGTAGCCCAGGCGCGCGTGTTCCTTGCGGATGATGTTGAGGCCGAGGTTGTGGAAGGTGGAAACCGTCAGGCCCTTGCCCTCGCTGCCGCGCAGGAGGGTGCCGACGCGCTCCTTCATCTCGCGCGCCGCCTTGTTGGTGAAGGTCACCGCGACGATGTATTGTGCGCGGATCCCGCACTGCTGCACCAGGTAGGCGATCTTGCGGGTGATCACGCTGGTCTTGCCGGAGCCGGCGCCGGCGAGCACCAGGAGCGGACCACCGACGTAGTTCACGGCTTCCTGCTGCCGGGGGTTGAGTCGGGACATGCTGGGGCTGGATCAAGGCGAATGGCCGCGCATTCTAGCAGGCTGGCCGGGTTGTACCGAAGTACCTCTGGGCAACTGTGACGCAACCCCGGTTGCAAATGGGTGGTGCTTGGAAATTTCCCTGTAGTCAGTACGATAGTTCCGTCTTCACGAGCGTTTCGCAGAAGGTCACGCAGGGATGTGTGTAGAGAACGACGCCGAAAATGGCGCAGTCTGGCGCAAATGTGCCGAAGCATTCGTGGCCCCTGGGAGGTCATTTGTCCGCGCTCGTCGAGCCCATGCGCATGCTCCTGCTGGCAGACACGCCTGCCTGGGCTGAGCGTCTTCGCGATCTCCTGGCCACCCTGGGCAACGCATCCCACCTGATCACCGCCGCGTCCTGGGATGCCGCCAGCAGCCTGATGGAAGAGCTGGATTGCGCCCTGGTGCTGTGCACGCCGTGCCGCCTGCCCGCCGCGGGACGTTGTCCGCTGCCGATCATCCTGCTGCTTGAAGAAGAGCCCGAGGATGCCCCTCCGGGAGTCAGCGACTGGCTGGTGCGCGAGCACCTGAGTGTTGACGTGCTTCGGCGCACCCTTCGCCATATCCGCGAGCGGCGCAACCTGCAGTACGCCCTGGAGCGTCTTGCCGAACAGGACCCGCTCACCGGTATCGCCAACCGGCAGGGCTTCCAGACCCTGCTGGCGGCGCGCCTGGTGGAGTACGAAGGTCGCGGTCTGGCCCTCGGCCACCTGGACCTGGATAACTTCCGGCATGCCAATGATGCCCTTGGCTACCAGGCCGGTGACCGCCTGATCCTGCAAGTGGTGGCGCGCCTCAAGGCGCAGTTGCGAGCCGGCGACCAGGTCGCGCGCCTGGGCAGCGACGAATTCGCCCTGTTGCTGGACACCCGTCGTGATCCTGCACGAGCCGAACGGGTCGCCGAGCGCATCGCCGAGGCCCTCGCCGAGCCCTATCAGGTGGACGGCGAGAGCCTGCTCCTGGGCTGCAGCCTGGGGCTGGCCTATTCCCGCACCAGCGAGGGCGCCGACCCACTGATGTGGCATGCACACATCGCCATGCAGCAGGCCAAGGCCAGCCAGGGGTGCACCTTCCATGTCTTCGACGAGCGAATCAACCGCAGCGCCCGCAGCCGCGCAGACCTCGAAAGTGAGCTGCGCCGTGCCCTGCGTCGTGACGAGCTGGAGCTGCACTACCAGCCACGCTTGTGTCTGAAAACCGGCAACATCCTTGGCCTGGAGGCGCTGGTGCGCTGGCGCCACGCCGAGCGTGGCCTGCTGACCCCCAATGAGTTCGTACCACTGGCCGAGGAAAGCGGGCTGATCGTTCCGCTCGGCTACTGGGTCATATCCCGCGCATTTCGCGACATGCAGTGGCTGCGCGGACGCGGCCTGCCGCCGCTGCACATGGCGGTGAACCTGTCGTTCCGCCAGTTCCAGGACAGCCAGTTGCTGTCTACCCTGAGCCGGCTGATCCACGAGCGCGGCGTCGATGCCCGCTGGCTGGAGTTTGAACTCACCGAAACCGCCGTGATGCGCCGCAGCGAGCAGGTCCGTCAGACCATGGACGCCCTGGGTCACCTGGGGGTGCGCTTCTCGCTGGACGACTTCGGCACCGGCTTCTCCTCCTTCGTTCACCTCAACAGCTTGCCGATTGCCCTGTTGAAGATCGACAAGAGCTTTGTCGGGGGCATGCAGGATCGGCCGGAAAACCGCCAGTTGGTGAAGGCCATGATCAACCTGGCGCAGAACCTCAAGCTCGAAGTGGTCGCCGAGGGCGTGGAAAACGCCGAGCAGCTCGCCCTGCTGCGCCAGTTCGGCTGTGACCAGGCCCAAGGCTACTGGATCAGCCGACCGCTGCCACTGGCGGAGCTGGCGCGCTTCCTGGTGTTCGGCGCCCGGCAGGCGCTGTTTGCCAGCCAGGAACCCTGAGCCTCCGCTCCCTTGTGGGAGCGAATTCATTCGCGAAGGGCTGCGCAGCAGCCCCGTAGGGTGCACCGCGCGCACCGGGAGACAGACTCGGTGTCGCCACCACCGTCTCGGTGCGCATGGCGCACCCTACTGCTGGGCACGGTGGCGGAGATCAGCCGAGTGCTGCGTATGAGGAAGGCCCGTTATAGGGGGCTGACTGGCAGTACTCGATAGGTGTTCTGTTCCTAGAGAAAAATTTTCCCTACAATCCTGCCTATGGCCACCGTGCACAGCGACCGTAACTGGAAAATCAAAATCTACCCGGACGACCACGCGCCGCCGCACTTCCATGAGCAAACGCCCGACGGAGAGTCACTGGTGGAGATCGACGGGCTCAAGGTTTTCGGCAAAGGTGCCGAGCCCAAGGCCCTGAAGGCCGCCCTGGCGTGGGCGACTGACCACACGGCTGATCTGCAGCGCGTGTGGGATGAGCAAAACCGGAGGAACTGACCCATGACCAGCAAAGCTAAGATCAACGGTGTGGAGCCCATTGCCGGCAAGCATGCCTTGCTGGTGGTGTTCGCCAACGGTAAGCGCTACCGCGTTGACCTGCGCGAGCACATTCGTAGCTTCCCAGTCCTCAAGCCACTGGAAGACCTGGCGCTGTTCAGCACCGCCCAGGTCGGTGAGTGGGGCTTCGATTTGACCTGGGGCGAAGACCTGGAACTCGCGGCTACCACCCTGCACCGGCTGGCGCTGGAGCAGGCCGGTGAGGTGATGCCCGTTCAGGCATTCAAGCGCTGGATGGCCGCTAACAAGCTGTCGTTGACCACTGCCGCCGTCGAGTTGGGCTTTACCCGCCGCACCATCACCGCCTACAGCAGCGGCACGGCGCTGATTCCCAAACATGTGGCCTTGGCCTGCAAGGGCTGGGAGTTCGAGCATAAGGGCAAAAAGGCGGATAAAGCTGAGGGTAGAAAGGCGCGACGTATCGCTTGATGTTCAGATGCTCGCAGTTGCCTCGGCGTTGATTGCGGACTGACGATCCAGGGCCATCTGGATCAGGGTTTCGCGGGTGGTGGTGATCCCAAACGCAACAAGGGCAAGCGCGGCGGTATCCGAGTCATCTACTGCTACTGGCACACCCTGAAGAACTGGGTGCAGGGTCGCTCCACCCCCAACAACAGCTCCCGGTCGGGCTGCGCGTTGGGCTTCGCTTCGCTCAGCGCCAACCTACGGGACTGGCATCGCTCTTGTGGGGTGGGTTAGCCGCGAAGCGGCGTAACCCACCAGACGGCGTTAAAGGCGAACACTGAGGCTGCGTGCCGCGATGGTGTCTTCTGTAGACCGCAACAGCCGCGCGGTCTTCCACTCGAAGCCCAGGGTCAGCCCCAGCGCCGCGCAGGCCAGCCCCAGTGCCAGGCCCCACCAGACGCCTGTGGCACCCCAGCCCAGGGGGAAGGCGAGCAGCCAGGCCGTTGGCGCCCCTACCAGCCAGTAGCAACCGAGCCCGACCAGGAAGGTGGTCTTGGCGTCCTTGAGGCCGCGAATGGCGCCCATGGCGATGGTCTGGATGCCGTCGAACAGCTCGAACCAGGCCGCCACCGCCAGCAGGCTCACGGCCAGTTGCACGATGCCTTGGAACTCCGGGGCGTGGCGGTCGAGGAACAGGCCCACCACCCACTCCGGCGCGGTCCAGAACAGCACCGCGAAGGCGAGCATGCAGCCGGCACCGAAGGCGATGCCCAGGCGACCGGCGCGGCGGGCGTCCTCCAGTCGGCCGGCACCAAAGTGCTGGCCGATGCGGAAGGTCACCGCGTAGGAAATGCCCACCGGCACCATGAAGGCGACGTAAACCGACTGGATGGCGATCTGGTGCGCCGCCAGCGGGGCGCTGCCCAGGGCGCCCATGCACAGGGCGGCGAAGGCGAACAGGCCCGATTCCACCGCATAGGTGCCGCCAATAGGCAGGCCCAGGCGCACCAGCTCCGCCAGCGCCTCGCGGGATGGTCGCAGCAAGCCGCGTCCGAGCGGATAGGCTGCGTAGGCCGGATTGCACACGATGTGCCAGGCGAGCAGCAGCGCCATCGCGTTCATCACCACGGCGGTCACCAGGCCGATGCCCGCGAGGCCCATTTTCGGCAGGCCGAACATCCCGTGGATCAGCGCGTAGTTCAGCAGGAAGTTGGCCAGCGCCCCGCCGATGCTGATGGCCATGACCGGGCCAGGCCGCCCGATGGCGCTGGTGAAGCCGCGCAGGGCCATGAAGCCGAGATAGCCGGGCAGGGCGAAGACCAGCGTGGACAGGAACTGCATGGCACCTTCCACGCTTTCCGGCGCCTGGCCAAAGGCGAGCAGCACCGGCTTGAGATTCCACAGCAGCAAGCCCGCGCCCAGAGCCATGGCGAAGGCCAGCCAGAGGCCGCTCTGGGTCAGCCGGGTGGCGCCGGCCTTGTCGTCGGCGCCGTGGCGGATGGCGACCAGGTTGCCCACGGCGGCGATCACGCCGACGCAGAAGATCGATACGAAGGAATAGCTGGCTGCACCCAGGCCACCACCGGCCAGGGCTTCGGGGCCGATCAGGCCCATCATCACGGTGTCGGTGAAGACCATCATCACATGGGCCAACTGCGCCGCGATCAGCGGGCCGGCCAGGCGCAGGATGGCGACCAGTTCATTGCGTATGCTCTGTGGCATGAGTAAGGCTCACTGTCTCGAAGGGCCGGCCAACTCCATTGACCAGCGTGGGATTCAGTAATTCTGCGAGCCTTGAACCTGCAGCACAAAAGGAAAAAAATGATGCCATCCATGACTTTGACTCATGAGTGAAATCATATGTCGCGCCGCCTACCGCCGCTCTACGCCCTGCGCGCCTTCGAGGCCGCCGCTCGCCATGCGTCCTTCACCCGTGCGGCGGAGGAACTGGCCATTACCCAGAGCGCGGTGAGCCGGCATATCCGCACGCTGGAGGACCACTTCGCCTGTCGGCTGTTCGAGCGACAGGGGCGGGCCCTGCAGCTCACCGAGCCGGCGCGCATGCTGCTGCCTGGCCTGCGGGATGGTTTCGATGCCCTGGAACGGGCCTGCACCACCTTGCGCGTCGATGACGCCACCCTGCGCTTGAAGGCGCCGTCGACGCTCACCATGCGCTGGTTGCTGTCGCGGATCAGCCGCTTTCGCCACCTCAACGACGACATCGAGGTGCAACTGACCAGCGCGTGGATGGATGTGGATAAGGTGGATTTCCAGCACGAGCCCTTCGATTGCGCGGTGCTGCTGAGCGACGGCCATTTCAGCCAGGACTGGGAAGTGACCCTGTTGTTCAGCGAATGGCTGATTCCGGTCTGCGAGTCGTCGCTGGTGGCCGAACCCTGGGACTTGGCGCGGCTGAAAGGAACCGAGCTGCTGCACCCGACGCCGGATCGCCGCGACTGGCGTCGCTGGCTGCAGCGCATGGAGCTGGGGGAAGAGGTCTCCCTCAAGGGGGGTCAGGTGTTCGACACCCTGGAGCTGGGCATAGTCGCCGCCGCGCGCGGCTATGGCGTGTCCATCGGCGATCTGGTGATGGTCGCGGAAGACGTTGCCGAGGGTCGCATCGGCCTGCCCTGGCCCACGGCGGTGGCCAGCGGTGAGAGCTATTACCTGGTCTGGCCACGGGCCCGCAGCGGCCAGGATCGCCTGCGGCGCTTGCGGGATTTCCTGCAGGCGGAAGTGGCGGCCATGGCGCTGCCGGCGGTGGAGTTGCTGGGCTAGGGGCGTGGTTTCTCGCAACCGCGAGCCCGTTCACCCGCAAGGCCGTTACTTGTAGCTCAGGGTGAAGGTCGCGTGGCCCTTGGCCAACCCCGGCACAATCGTGGGTTGCGTCTGGATGAAGCGTGCGGTCAGGGGAATGGTGAGTGTTTGATTGCCGATCCCCTGGCCATTGGGGACTGGCCACTGGTTCTCGTTGCCGAACTCGCTCGAGTCCGGTCCGTACTTGATCAGGTTGGAGCCATTGAGCACCTGGATGGCGACACCAGAAGCCGAGGAACTGGGGGCAAGGCTCAACTGGTCCGTCCGATTGGCGGGGGTGGTCTGGTCGGTCATCGTCATGTACAGGCTCGTTGTCGCGCCCACGACACCGCCGGAGCATTCCAGCGTGATGGCAAAGGATTTTTCCGGCGACGTTGAATTGACCCCGGAGAAGACAGAGGCGTTGATCTTGCCGAGTGAGACGTTGAGTGTCTTTTGCGTGGCGTTGCAGGTTGGCGTCTGGGGCTTGATTTCGCCGCCAGCGCTCGACCATGAATAGTGCAGAATGTCCTCCATATTACGAGTGCGCCAACGGCCAAATTGCCCTGAGAGTTTTCCTCCAGCGGTAATCGGACCTGTCTTGACAAGTTCCAGTGCCAGGGAGTGCCCATTGATATGTCCGCCCCAGTCTTTGAAGCCGCACTCACCCGGCCAATAGCCGGTGTAACAAGTGCCGATACTTTTAATGCGGAAGCTGATACCTGGGATACCTGAAGCGTAGCGCTGATAACTTTCAAGCGGGACCGTGCCCTCTTGGTGGATATAAGAGTATCCGTCCACGCATTTTGCGCCCTCGCCGCCGACAACACGAATACTGCCGGACCAGAGCGTAGTGTTGTCGGGGACCGTTGGGTCGAAGGTGAACGACGGGGCTTCCATGACAAATTTGTAAGGTCCGTTGGGACAATAAATGGCCATGGCCGTAGAGGGGAGGGCACATAGGGAAATGGCAAGGCTGGCCCACAACAGTGCGTCAGTACATCTACTCATGATCGACTCCGGAATAGGTAAGTGGGGCAGCGCATGGCCCTGCCGAGCGGGGTGTCTCAATTGCTCTGACACAGCGCCGCGAAGCGTTCGTAGGAGAGTTCCTTGTTCACGGGGGGCAGGTCGTAGTTGACCGAGCAACTGTCGCCTTCCCAGCGCACGTCCAGCCGCCCCGAGTCCTTGCTGCCGAACACCAGCAGGCGCGAGCGGTTGTCGACGATGCCCAGGCTTTTGCCTTCCTCGTCGAAGGCCTGGGCGCCGAAGGGGATCTTTTTGCCGGTGTCCAGGCTCAGCTCGAACTGCAGGCGGCGGCCGGTGGCAGCAGCAAAGCGGCCTTTGACCACGGCGCCACGGGTGGGCACGACCATCTGGGCGTTTTCGGTGATTTCGGTGCTGCTATCCAGGGTGGTGGTATCCAGGTTCAGCCAGTTGTAGCGGTAGGGCTGGACGTAGGGCACCACGGCGTAGCCCCGGCTGTCGGTGCGGATCGCGCTGTGGCTGTCGAGGCCGATGCCGCGGGTGTCCGGCACCTCCACCAGGGCGAAGGTTTCGCCCACCGACTGGCCGAAGGTGACGCCGCCGCTGTGCAGCACCACCGAGCCGCTGGCGCCCAGGTCCATGTGCTTGCTATCCCGCGTCCGGCTGTAGTTGGCGCTGAGCGAGGCCCTGGACGTGTCCCAGCCAAGGCCGACGCTGCCTGAGCCGCTGTTGTCCTTGCTGTAGCCGGCCTGGGCGGAATAGCTGACTGTGTCCTGTTCGTCCACGAAGCCGGATACGCCGCTGCGCAGGCTGGAGTCGCCGTTGCGCGAGGAGACGGCGCTGGTATAGGCACGATGCGAATTGGTGCGGCCCAGGGGGAAGCTCACGGATGCGGTGAACTGGGTATCGGCCTGCCCCATGGAACCTGCTTCCTGGGTTCGGGAGACGGCCAGGCTGTAGCTGGCGGCGCGGACGCTGTCGCTGTAGCCGAGCTGCCAGCGGCGGGTGTTGCCCTGGCGGTTCCAGTAGTTGGTTTCGCCCGCACTGACGAACAGCGAGCTGCGCCCGCGTAGCGACTGGTTGATGGTCAGGTCGAAACGGCTCTTCTGCCGGCCGACGCGCTCGCCGCTGATGTAGTCCATGTCTTCCACATGCTGGCTGAGGGTGCGGTAGCCATCGGTGGAGTAGCGGTAGCCGACCATGGTGAAGGTGGTGTCGGTGGCGCTTACCGTCTTCGAATAGAGGAAACGCGCGCTCTGGCCCTGTT
Organism: Pseudomonas sp. TCU-HL1; assembly: GCF_001708505.1. Lineage (NCBI taxonomy): Bacteria > Pseudomonadati > Pseudomonadota > Gammaproteobacteria > Pseudomonadales > Pseudomonadaceae > Pseudomonas > Pseudomonas sp. TCU-HL1. Next base: position 6,074,781 of record NZ_CP015992.1, on the reverse strand, counting down.
TCCGCCCGCCGCGCTGGGGCTTCGACTGGCTGTTGGTGACGTCGAAGGACAACCCGCCGTAGCCCGAGTTGATGCCCACGCCCAGGTTCACCGCGTTGTACTTCTGCGCGGCGAGCAGGCCGCCGTAACCGGTGAGGTTATCGGTGGCGCCATACACCGCCGTGCCCTGGGTGAACGTGGGCGAGGACTGCCCGTCGGTACGGTACTCGCCCGCTGCCACGCCGTAGCGCAGGCTGCCCTTGCGGGTCATCACCGGCAGGTAGGAGTAGGACTGGCTGTAGGTTCGTTCCCGCCCGTCGGCCTCGATGATCTTGATCTGGAGGTCGCCGTTGGAGCCGCTGGGGTAGATGTCGGTGATCTCGAAGGCGCCCGGCGAGACGCTGGTGGAGTAGACCACGTAGCCGTTCTGACTCACTTCGACCGTGGCATTGGTCTCGGCGATGCCGCGCACCACCGGCGAGTAGCCGATCTCGTTGTCGGGCAGCATGCCGATATCGGATTTGAGCTGGACGCCACGCATGCGCACGCTGTCGAAGATATCGCCCTGGGTATACAGCTCACCGAGGGACAGTGTGCCCTTCAACCGGCGGATATCGCGCTCGAGGAAGGTGCGGTTGCTGGTAAACCGGTTGCGCATGCCGGTGCCGCCACTCAGGGACGATTCGTTGCGCAGGCGCCAGCCGAGCAGGTTCAGGCCGTTGCGCAGGCCGATGTAGCGGTAGTCGCTGGTCTGGCCCGGGTTGCTGTTGCGGCTGAAGTTGGCCTGGTAGTTGGTGAAAAGTGCGGTGATGCCGTCGTCCCAGAGTGATGGGTCGACATAGCCCCGCGAGTGCCGCTGCACGTATGCCTGGGGCATGCTTATCAGCAGGGCCAGTTCGTTGACATCGAACTCCACCGATGCGCCCGGGATGAGTGTAGCGATATCCAGTGGCGTGCTGTCGTCCACATCGGCCGGGATGAGGTTCTCCCGCATCAGCCGTGCAACGTCCACGCCCAGTTCCTTGAGCAGGCCGACCCGGATCACCGGGCGAACTTCGCTGCTCTCGGGGTTGGCGCTGAAGTTGATGCCCTGACGGCGGAACATCGTCTGGTTCAGGTAGACGTCGACGTCGTACGAGCCCGGGCGTACCGTGCTGCCCTGCTCGAAGTACTTGAGTTCGACAGGGGCGTCACTGCCTTGGAGAAAATCGGGGTTGAACTCTACCGCCGGGGAAATGGTGGGCAGCGCCAAGCCCAGGGCCATGAAACAGGGCGCCCCGGAATAAGATGAAATCTTGAAGTTGGGCTTTTTCCGGGAGATGGACACGAGATTGTTCCTCTGGATAACTTCCAGGCGTCGACTGGAGATGAGCTTTCAGCATTTGCGAAGAGGCTGATTGATCTGGGTTCAGGGGTGATCAGTTGCTCAAGGCGCTGGAGTGTTTATCGAGGCCACCGAAATCGTTCACGTTCTGGAACTCTATTTTCATGCCACTGGTTGAAGTGACTCCGGTCAGTTCCTTGATATCGAGCTGAAGGCTCGATTTTGGTCTGAGCATGTCCGCGGGTATGTCGTAGGACTTGCTGCCGTTATGTAACTTCACGCTGGCGAAGGACACATGGAATGCCGAGTTGTTGGTCACTTCCATCCTGGGTTTTCCGCCTTGCTGGATCAGGCGCCATTTCAGCTCCTTGGGGGCATCTGCAACGGTTCCCGGCAGCCCGGCCGGACGGTAGAAAACCTTGATGCGCTGGCGCAGGGCGATCTGCAGAGTGTTGTCGTTCGCCGATTTCTGCGGAATTTCCTGGACGCTCAGCCGGAACACGGATTCCCGGTCAGTCGGCAGGCCTTGGCCCTGGAACAGGATGCGCAAGGTCTGCTGCTTGTTGGCACCCAGTCGGCTGAGGTTGGGCGTAATGGCGAAAGGCAAGTCCTGGGCGTCATCGGGGCCTTCGATTTCCATCCAGGACTGGATCATGACGTCTTGCGGGGCCTGGTTTCTCACCAGGATCGACGTCTCCTTGGCGGGTGCCTGCAGCACGACCCGGGTGCCACTCAATGTGATGCCTGCGTTGGCCAGGCCGGAAGACAGCAACAGCAGGCCGGCCCAGAGGGTTCTGGAAGACAGTAGTTTCACGTTGATCTCGCGTCTGGAAGCGGGGGGGTATGGAAGTACCCCGCCGCTTGAGGCTGGACTTCGGCTCTGTACGAAAAGTGCCTGCGGGCTTCGCGCGTGATGCTGCGTTGAAATCGGCCTCAGAATGCTCATTTACAATGCGTAAACTGCGCTTCTTCGGCCGATCTCGCCTTGCCTGACCTTCGCTCGACGACTTTTCGTACAATCCTTATTTGTAAGTCAGGGTGAACGGCAGGGTGCCGTTGGCGATGCCGGGTGTGGGTGCAGCGGCGCTGGATTTCACGTAGCCCGCTCGCATGGACAGCGAGGCTTTGTAGTTGACCGGAGTAGTACCACTCGCGACCAGAGGGGTATCGATGGATTCGTTGGCGGAGAGGTTCAGCAGATTGCCGTCATCGTCATAGAGGCCGATGCCGACACCTGAGGCGCTACCAGTGGTTTTCAGCAGGTTGAAATTCTTGGCGTCGATGCCGGAGCCGGATTTCGGGTCGAAACGCAGCATGACGGTGGTCAGGCCGCCGCCGGTGTTGCCGCAATCCAGTTCCAGGTTGATCGCGGTACCGGCGGCGATACCGCCGCCGGCAGTGCCGCCCAAGGCGTCGATGGGCACCTTGCCCAGGTTGACGTTGATGATTTGGTTGCCCTTGTTGCCGGTAACGCTGGTGCCGGCGCCGCCGGTGACTTTGCAGGAGGCGGAGGTGAGTTCACCGGAGAAGTTGATGGTGCCGTCGGCAGCCATCGCGGAGTTGGCCAGGAGGCCGGCTACAGCCGTGGCCAGTAGACCTTTCATGGAGATAGTCAAAATTGAGCTTCCTTATTTCTGATTGAGGCGATTCGTGATCGTGCTCCGTAAGAGCCTCGGAAAGTTTAAGGAAGTTGAAATGTGCAGCAATTAGTTAAGATCTGTCTGTCTGGAGGAATTGGCCTTTTCTTCCTGTAGGTTTTTTCGCGAAAGATTCTGACTGAATTTCTGTCTTGACTGATTGTACGGCAGGCGATGCGAGTTAATGATTGATCTTGTTGGTTAGGGTTTGTATGTAGATTCTGGCAATAATTTCTGATGAGTTAAGGGCGTATGTCAGGTTGTTTGTTTAAGTTTGCTAGTTTGACGTGCGTGGGACGGTTTTAATTGGAATGGCTTGCAGCGAAAGTGGGGTTACATTTGAACTTGGGAAACCATGATCGGATGTGGACGGCACGCAAGGAGGATGGGCGTTTGTAGGGTGCGCCGCGCGCACCAGCGATAGTTGGGCTCACGACTGTCCCGCTTCTGACGCCGAACCGGTGCGCATGGCGCACCCTACCGCGAAAGGGCCGCGCAGCGGCCCCCCGTAGGTTGGTCCGAGCGCAGCGAGGCCCAACATGGCCAGTCACAGGCACCGCAGCGTTGGGTTTCGCTGCGCTCTACACCAACCTACCAGAGCTGGCCCCCCGCCTGTGGGGGTGAATTCATTCGCGAAAGGCAGTGCAGCAGCCCCGCTGTTGGTGGGCTGAAGCCCACCCTTGTATCTCGACTTGAGCCTCCTCAGAGGCGATAGTCCCCGACTGATCATCGGGGGAGGAACCGCAAGCCGTGTCCACCCTAAAGCCTCGAGCTTGTAACGTAGATTGCGCTGCGCTCCTCCGCACTCATCCAGTAAGTCCGAACGGTATCCAGAGCTTTGAGCTCGCATCAACAAGGTAGGACGGATGCAGTGACGATCAGCCCTTCACAGGAGGACATGATGGGAGTTGTTATCGGCATTGATATTGCCAAGCACACATTCGATATCGCCACCTTGCAAGCCAACGGCAAGTACCGCACCAAGGCCAAGCTGGGCAATGACCAGGGCGGTTTCGAAGTTTTGCAGCAGTGGTTGAGTAAGTACGCAGAGCCGCAGGCCTGGGTCGTGATGGAAGCGACAGGTATTTACCACGAGGCCCTTGCCCAATGGCTGTACGAACGGGGTTACAAGGTCTGCGTGCTAAACCCTAGCCAGACGGCGCGTTACGCCAGTAGCCAGTTGCAGCGCGTGAAGACCGACAAGGTCGATGCCAAGATGATTGCAGAGTACGGCCGCAGGCATCAGGACAAGCTGCGTGCCTGGGAGCCTGAAAAGCCGAAGATTCGCCGCCTCAGAGCACTTACGCACCGCCTGAAAGATCTTCAGGAGCTGGAGCAGATGGAGCAAAACCGTCTGGATGTGACGCATGATGACAAAGCTATTGAATTGATTCAGTCGATGCTCAAGCACATCCGCCAACAGATCCAGGACACGCTGGCGGCGATCGAAAAACACTTCGACGACAACGATGATCTCAAGGGGCAGCGGAACCTGCTCAAGAGCATCGATGGCATTGCAGACCGAACCGCGGGACTCTTGCTGGCCGAGCTTGGCGATATCCAGCGCTTTGAGGACAGTCGAGCGGTCACCGCCTTTGCAGGACTGAACCCGAAGTTGCAAGACTCAGGCACGCTCAAGGGCCATGTTCGTATCTCGCGGATGGGCTCTGCCAGGTTGCGCGCAGGACTCTATCTGCCAGCCGTCGTATCCCTGACCTACAACCCAGCTATCCGCGCGCTGGCCGAGCGCATGCGCAGCGCCGGTAAGGCCGGCAAACAGATCGTCTGCGCAGCCATGCGCAAGCTGCTATGCATCGCTTATGGCGTGCTTAAATCAGGCGAGCCGTTTGATCCCAAACTGGCTATTGCGAAGTAAAAAACAAGACGGTATCTACGGACCGGACGCCAGCAACTCCCGCAGGCTCAGCGCACGACATGCAGGAAGTGCAGGTGCTTTTCGTACTGGTCGAGCAGATCGCCGATGACTTCCTCGCGGCTCCAGCCCATGACGTCGTAGTCCTGGCCACCTTCACCCAGGTATACCTCGGCGCGGAAGTACTTGCGCGCGTCGGCGTTTTCCTCGCCACCGTCGCGGGTGACGAAGCGCGGCAGGAGCAGGGCGCGCGGACGTACCTCGTAGCTGAAGTCCACCTCGGCACCGTGACCAACAGTCAGCTTGCAGCGGCCGTCATCACCGTTCTGAACGTCCACGTCATAGCCTTGCTTGCGCAGCTCTTCCGACACGTCCAGGCAGGCGGGACGCACCACTTCTTCGATGAAGCGGGTGACATGAGCGCGGCGCGGGAACATCAGGCTGTTGCGCAGGCGTCGCTGCCAGCCGCCGTGCTGGATTGGGGCCGGGCGCGAGAGGTTGAGCGCCTGGTAGCGGATTCCGCGTTTGGTGGCGTCCCGGCGCAGGGCCTTGAGCAGGCCCCAGGTCGCGGCCAACAACACCACGGAGAAGGGCAGGGCGCTGGCGATGGTGGCAGTCTGCAGGGCCTTGAGGCCGTCGGCCAGAAGCAGGGCCATGGCCACCACGCCCATCAGGATCGACCAGAACAGACGCTGCCACAGTGGGGTCACTTCGCGCCCGCCGGAGGCCAGCATGTCCACCACCAGGGCGCCGGAGTCGGCCGAGGTGACGAAGAACACCACCACCATCAGCACTGCCACCAGCGACAGGAAGCTGGAGAAGGGGAACTGTTCGAGGAAGGCGAAGAGCGCCAGCGAACTGTCCTGGGCCACGGTTTCGGCGAGGCTGCTGATGCCCTGGGTGAGCACCATGTGGATAGCGGTGTCGCCAAACACCGTCATCCACAGCAGGGTGAAGCCGGCCGGCACGAAGAGCACGCCGCAGACGAATTCGCGGATGGTGCGACCACGGGAAATGCGCGCAATGAACAGGCCGACGAAGGGCGACCAGGACAGCCACCAGCCCCAGTAGAGCAGGGTCCAGCCGCCAATCCAGTCACTGGACTCGTAGGCGTAGAGATTGAAGGTCTTGCTGACGATCTCCGAAAGGTAACCGCCGGTGTTCTGCACGAAGGTCTTGAGCAGGAACACCGTCGGCCCCAGGACCAGCACGACCAGCAGCAGGAGCACCGCCAGGACCAGGTTCAGCTCGGAGAGGATGCGGATACCTTTGTTCAGGCCGCTGGCGACGGAAAGGGTGGCCAATGCGCAGGTGACGGCAATCAGCAGGATCTGCACCGGCACACTGACCGGGACGTCGAACAGGTGGTTGAGGCCGCTGTTGATCTGCAGGACGCCGTAGCCCAGAGAGGTCGCTACGCCGAACACGGTGCCGAGAATCGCAAAGATATCCACAGCGTGGCCGATGGGGCCGTGAATGCGCTCGCCAATCAGCGGGTAGAGCGCCGAGCGCAGGGTCAGCGGCAGGTCGTGGCGGAAGCAGAAGAAGGCGAGGATCAGCGCAACGATGGCGTAGATCGCCCAGGCATGCAGCCCCCAGTGGAAGAAGGTGAGCTTCATCGCCTCCTTGGCGGCGGCCACCGTGTTGGGGTCGCCCACCGGCGGGTTGGCGTAGTGCATCAGGGGTTCGGCAACGCCGAAGAACATGAGGCCGATGCCCATGCCGGCTGAGAACAACATGGCGAACCAGGTGCTGTTGCGGTAATCGGGCCGGCTGTGGTCAGGGCCGAGCTTGATGTCGCCAAAGCGGCTGATGGCGAGGAACACCACGGTGATCAGGATCAGCGCCACAGTCAGGACGTAGAACCAGCTGGCATTGACGAAGATCCAGTCCTGGAGATGGCTGAAAAAGCGCTGGGCCTGGTCGCGGGCGAGGGTGCTGTAGAGCACCAGGGCGAGGATGAGTAGGGCGGAGCCGAAAAAGACCGGCGGGTTGAGGGTGGATTGCGAAGACGAACGTGCCTCCATTGAGCTAGCTCTCCTTTTGATCGGATGGCCGCCAAGGGCGGAAGGCGCGGGATTCTAGCAAGATCGATAGAAAAAGTCTCTTGGTGTTATTTTTTCAATAGTTTTCATTGCTTCAGGTCAGGCTTTCCGGGCGGTACTGCAGCGCCTCTCCGAGGTGATGGCGGGCGATCTTTCCAGACTGTTCCAGGTCGGCCAGGGTACGCGCCACCTTGAGAATGCGGTGGGCCGCGCGCAGGGAGAGATTGAGGCGTTCACAGGCCTCTTCCAGCCAGATTCGGTCCGCGCTATCCAGCGCGCAGTGCTGGCGCAGGCCCTTGAGGTCGAGGAAGGCGTTCGCGCAGCCCTGGCGCTGGAGCTGAAGGTGGCGGGCTTGCGCCACTTCGGCGGCGGCCTCCGCACTGCCGGGGCCCGACTGGGTGGGTGGCTCCAGGGCCGTGGCCTCGCGGGCAACGGTCAGGTGCAGGTCGATCCGGTCGAGCAGGGGCCCGGACAGCTTGGCCCGATAGCGCTGGATCTGTTCCGGGGTGCAGCGGCAGCGCCCGCCGGGATCGCCGAGATATCCACAGGGGCAGGGGTTCATGGCCGCCACCAGTTGGAAGCGCGCCGGGAAGCGCACCTTGTCATGGGCCCGGGCGATGACGATTTCGCCGCTCTCCAGGGGCTCGCGCAGGACCTCCAGGACCTTGCGATCGAACTCGGGCAATTCGTCGAGAAACAGCACCGACAGAAGGGGAACCTCTGAATTTTACGAGTTTGCGCAAGCACCTGATTGGGGTGAGGTATTCACGAGCGCGAGCTCGTAGATTGTTTTCGCAAAGGTTACGAATGAAAGAGGAACGACACAGCTAGGGCTAGAGGCCAATCTCCTTCAGTTCTCTGCGGACTCTCTCCAGCACTTCATCGGCGTTTGCAATGCTGTCGGAGGAGAGGTACCCCGCGAGAATGACACTGACTGGATGCACGCCCAGCACATCAGCCATCTGCTCAATTTTGTCGAGTGATGCGCTCCATCGGCCACCCTCGAGATTGCTGATGTAGGGCTGGCTCGGTCCCATGCTTTCTTGAGAAATGTTCCTTTTGAGCCGATACGACTTGAGCGCCGCACCAAGCGCACGCTTGAGTTCCGATCGCATTTCAACTGCTCGCAAAAGGAACGATGAAGCCGTCTTGGTGCATCTTGTTCTATACTATGAATAGTATATTTAGAGATCGGCTCATGTTTCTGACTCACCAGCACTCGAAAATCGATCAATACGAACTCTTTGGAGACGACCCTACGGCGTGGAGCTGCGTGGAACACAACATTCACCGCCCCTGGTTCTACGTCGGCACCACTGAGTTGGCAGAAGACTTTGATCTCCATCCAATGCTGATGCTGAGTAACGAACGCCTTCTACAGTCACTCGTGGCAGATCAAGTGCATGGGCTGCGAATGGACAGCGTCCTGTTGGTCACCCCTGACCATCTCAACCAATCAGGCCGCTGGTTGATGGAACCGTTGGAATCGATTGAGCGGATTGAGTCCGCTGCAGGTGTTGCGTACTCCTATCAGGTCCAAGGCGATAGGACGTACATCTATGGGGATGCAGAAGCTGCAACGCTGCAGGGCGCACGCCGGGTAACGCTGTTCAGCTCTTCGATGCTCTCGAGCTCGCCACTATAAGACTCTAAGGTCGTTACACACCGCTCCGCTTTTGGCCGATAAGGCCCAATCGACCGATTCGCTACCAGCAGATCCGGTCGTTCGGCCCAATCATTAGCGAAAAACGCATGATTTGCTATCCAGCTAAATCAGACTTAACAGCTAATGAAAACGGTCATCGCCATGTTGCCGATGGACCCTAGCAACGGGGGCCATCCAGGGAAATGATCCTGCTGTCAGTTGAGCGTGCCCTGGATAGGAATCCCGTTAATTTTCAGACTTCTGTTTGCTTTCTCGAGAGGGTTCTTCCAATGCGTATCCAAACGATTAGCTACCTCAAGCAGCACGCAGCAACGCTGGATCTCGACGAACCGCTTTGCATCACCCAGAACGGTCTTCCCACGATGGTCGTTCAGTCCTTCGAGCAGTATCAACAAACCCAAGAGGCCATCGCGCTGGTAAAGCTGCTCAGCATGGGTGACAAAGACATCGAGAGCGGCCGACACTTCACCGGCGACGAACTCCTGCAGAAGCTGGCGAGTCGCGCCACTCGCACTGACAACTCAGGCCTCTGAAATGGACGTCGGAGCCGGCTGCTGTCGGCCCAGGCCGTGTAAAAACGTTGGCATCGACCTTGCTGAGATTTGATGGAGTCAATCTCAGCAGGGTTAGCCATGAAGGGTTTCATCCAGGAAGAACATCGAGGTCAAAGCACACTGCTGCCCAAGAGCCTGGATGACTACGTGGCGGACAACATTGCGCTGTCGCCGCAAGATGCCGCCACGCAACACTCGCCATTGCTCACCTCTGGCACGCCCATAGGAGTCTGACCCCCCTTCCTCCCGTTGAATAGACGCAACGGGTTGGCGTGCAGTAAGTGATAAAAAGGTTGAAACGTTTGAAGTCGTGGGCACGGATGCCCACCTCGAACCCACCAATCACCAATTCCGTGCAGTGAATGTCGATAGTGATCTGAAGTCAGGTTCCCACCAAACGCCACGAAGGATACTCGACAGTCCGCTCTCAGACTGCAAGACCGACCACGTGCTCCATGCCAGTCTTAAGCCAGTTTCTGGGCCAAATTCTCAAGTCTGGATTGCAGGACCGGCTTGTACTTGGCATCAGTCGCCAGTTCACACGCCGTCTTCGCACTGTCGATAGCTTCCTCCCACCGGCCTAGAGCTTCGAAGCATTGACTCAGTTGCTCATGGTAGATGGATAGCCGTCTCTGGGCCTTAGCATCTTGAGTCGCCAGAGCAAGAGCTTGCTCTGCGGTAGCCCGTGCCTCCTCATGCATCCCTGACGCCAACTCCACCTTTGACTTTTGATAAAGAAGCGTAAGCGTCCAGCCAAGTCACCTTCCGAACTCCAGCATTAAGGGCGATGGTGTCCGCGTATTTTTAAGCGGACGCGATAGCCCTTATCGCCGGGATTTCCATGCGCCAACGAAGCTCTTACCCCAAACCGTTCAAGGCCCAGGTTGTTCAGGAGTGCCTGCAACCCGGTGCGACCGTCTCCAGCGTTGCCATCAGCCACGGCATCAACGCCAACGTCATTCGCAAGTGGCTGCCGCTTTACCGAGATCAGCCACCAGCGGCGTTGCCGGCGTTCGTTCCATTGAGGGCCATGCCTAAACGAACAACTGAGGCGTTCGCAATCATTGAGTTGTCCCTTGGCGAGCAAGCGGTCACAGTGAAATGGCCAGCCTCCGATCCTGAAGGCTGCGCCTGCTTTGTGCGTGGGCTCACCCCGTGATCCGCATCGATACCATCTGGCTCGCCACCGAGCCGATGGACATGCGCGCCGGTACCGACACCGCGTTGGCGCGTGTGGTGGCCGTGTTCGGTGCGGCGAAGCCGCACTGCGCCTATCTCTTCGCCAACCGCCGCGCCAACCGCATGAAAGTCCTGGTGCATGACGGCGTGGGTATCTGGCTGGCTACGCGGCGCTTGAACCAGGGCAAGTTTCACTGGCCGGGCATCCGGCACGGCTCGGAAGTCGAACTCGGCACCGAGCAACTTCAGGCTTTGGTACTGGGTCTACCCTGGCAGCGGGTCGGTGCAGCCGGCGCGATCACAGTGCTGTAGCACCTGCCATTAGCCCATCGGTTTATCTCCGCTGACCGCCTGCTCTGGCACAATCAGCGGCATGACTGCCTCGCCCAATCTCGACCAACTGACACCTGAACAGCTGCGCGCACTGGCCGCGCAGCTGCTCACGCAGGTCGACATGATGGGTAAGAAGATCCACCGCGACCAAACGGTTATCGAGAACCTCACCCACGAAATCGCCATCCTCAAGCGGCACAAGTTCGCCAAGCGCAGCGAGCAACTGAGCCCTGACCAGGGCAGCCTGCTGGAAGACCTGCTCGACACCGACATCATGGCCATCGAAGCCGAGCTGAAAGCCGTCAATCCTACGGTTGCCCCAGCCGAACCACGCCAACAGCCCAAGCGCACACCGCTGCCAGCGCAATTCCCGCGCACCGTGATCCATCACGAACCGGACACCACCCAGTGCGCCTGCGGCTGCCAGCTGCAACGCATCGGTGAAGACGTCAGCGAAAAGCTGGATTACACGCCGGGCGTGTTCACCGTCGAACAGCACGTACGTGGGAAATGGGCCTGTCGCCAGTGCGAAACACTGATCCAGGCACCAGTGCCGGCCCAGGTGATCGACAAGGGCATCCCCACCGCCGGCCTCCTGGCTCACGTGATGGTGGCCAAATTCGCCGACCACCTGCCGCTGTACCGGCAGGAAAAGATCTTCGGCCGTGCCGGCCTGGCTATCGCTCGTTCGACGCTGGCGCAGTGGGTCGGGCAAACCGGCGTGCAGCTCCAGCCGCTGGTCGATGCACTGCGCGAAGCCGTGCTGGGCCAACGCGTGATCCATGCTGACGAAACCCCGGTGCAAATGCTCGCGCCGGGCGAGAAGAAAACCCATCGGGCTTACGTCTGGGCCTACAGCACCACGCCCTTCGCCGATCTGAAAGCCGTGGTCTACGACTTCAGCCCCAGTCGTGCCGGCGAGCATGCGCGCAACTTCCTCGGCCAGTGGAATGGCAAGCTGGTCTGCGACGACTTCGCTGGCTACAAGGCCGGTTTCGAGCAAGGCATCACCGAAATCGGCTGCATGGCCCACGCCCGCCGCAAGTTCTTCGATCTTCACGCGGCGAACAAAAGCCAACTGGCCGAACAGGCACTGCACGCGATTGGCGGCTTGTACGAAATCGAACGGCAAGCACGGGACATGAGCGATGAAGAACGCGGGCGAATACGGCAGGAAAAAGCTTCGCCGATCCTCGACGCGCTGCATGACTGGATGCTGGCCCAGCGTGATCGGGTGCCCAACGGATCAGCAACGGCGAAAGCCTTGGATTACAGCCTCAAACGCTGGCTGGCACTGACTCGCTATGTCGAGGATGGTGCTGTGCCCATCGACAATAATCCGGTCGAGAACCAGATTCGGCCATGGGCGCTAGGCCGCTCGAACTGGTTGTTTGCCGGATCGCTACGCAGCGGAAAACGAGCGGCGGCGATCATGAGCCTGATCCAGTCGGCCCGCATGAACGGACATGATCCGTATGCCTATCTCAAGGATGTGCTGACACGACTGCCGACGCAGCGGGCAAGTGAGATCGATCAACTGCTGCCGCATCAGTGGATACCTGCCTGAATCACGCAAGGTGAGTTCGGCGTACGCTTACAAAGAAGCCAGTGATCGCGCAAGTCTTCTGGAACCTTCGTGATTGCGGCCAATGCCTCCGGCTGGTTGCCTGCCGAGTGAAAGGTTTTTGCTACCAAACGCGCCACGTAAGGCCTTTCGCCTGAAACACTGCCTAGCTCCCTGGCAAATGCGACTGCGGCGATACTTAGCTTCTTTGCCAACTCCTCTTTGCCGCCGAATCGTGCAGCGCTTGCAATGTTCGTCAAACCTTCGCAAGCGTTCTCCCATTGCCGCCGATCCACAGAGCCGGGAAGAATCGCGAGCATGTCTGGAAAAGCTTCAGCTACAGCCAGGCAAGCATCTGCGTGGTGGTAGCCAAACACGGATGTCAGCGCAAGAAATGCCTCATAGAACTGGTCAAAGCCTTCCAGTGCGGACAGAGCGACCACCTCTGCAAGCTTCTTGACGGTATCAGGATCCTTCGCCAAGTTCTTGCTGACATCTGCGTAGGATCGAAGTCGGCTCAATGCAGCTAGAGAAACACGAAGCGGCACGGCATAAGGATTTTCGAGGATGTCCTTCATCAGGGCTTCAATAGCGTTTTCGCCTTCGCTCTTGATCGCCTTGTTTGCGTTTTGCTGGGTTCCCATGTGCGCAATTTGCCCATAAGTGGCATGCCATTCCGGCTTTTCACTTAGCAGGCGCTGGAAGCACTCCATGGCCGCTTCGAGCTGCCCACAACGACGAAGAGCTTTGCCCTGGTGGTGCAACAACTCTGCACGAACGTCAAGATCTGTCGCTTCTTGGGCGATCTTTCCATACTCATCTGCGCAGGCCTGATAGTAGGCAGGCCGCTCTTCTTGAGGCAGTGAGTACGAGTAGGCCTCCTTGCTATCGACGATGCAAAGCAGCTCGGCAATAGGAGTGTCCGTGCGCAGCGGGCGTTCATGTATACGGCCAAAGCAATCGGCTGTGACTCCACGGTCCATCTGCAGCAGTGCATATGTCAGCCAGCCGGGGCTACGCTCACCGCAATGCTTACTGGCTTCGAGCAATTGGGAGGCACATAGGTGTATTTGCCTCATCACGCTGGGCACCATCTCGCCAGCATTCAACTCAACGTATCGTTCAACAGCATTGGCGAGCTCGCTCCCATCCTGAGCCTGGCGTACGGCTCCGCAGATCAGATCGTGGACAGTCAATGTGTAGGGTGTCGCCGCGCGATTAAGAAGTGCTAGCCGCTGCAAGGAGCCGCGTGCACTCGGGCCGATGAATCCTGTAAGAAACTGCGAGTCATAAGTCGTGCATCCGCTGTTGGCAATCTTGAGAAGAGCGTTTTGGTTCGGCTCGCTCAGACGCTGCAGTATCCGCGCCATGATGGGCCGGCCATCCTCCTCATGCGCCGCGTTAGGCATCTGTAGGACTTCGTGGTACAGATCCTCCTTTGGAATATCGTCTAACTCAGTCATCTGTCGCGCTACGGCGAGAATCAACGGCGAGAATCGGCATGCTTCGACGAATCGGCGGCATATTTCGCTAGCCTTGCCTTCGTCCTCTCCGAGGATCCGAAAGGCTGTCTGGAGCGACAATTGCGGTACCTGCGTATGGATCGCGCCACGCAGATCGCCTATTTGGGAAGTGACGACCACCCGCCCGCCGCGAGCGAATCCGGCCTCAAGTTCGGTGAAGGACTCTATTGTCACAGCTCGTGAAAGGTCATCCACGATCAAGAGCGTTCTCGAGGAGTTGAAGATGCCCGCAACGTTGATTGCAACGCCGCCGCGCGTTCGCTTGATCGCACTGAGCGGCACCTCACGCTTCCAGTCTTCACCAGCGATCCAGATGTAGTTCTCGTACTCGGCGAGGGTCTTGTGTACGTAATCTATGGCCGCTTGGGTTTTGCCGGAACCGCTGAGCCCGTGCAATACGCAGACCTGCTGGCCGGACGCAAAGTGACGCTCAATTACGTCTAGAAAAAGTTGCTCAGACTGGTGGTTTGCACAGGCAGGAGGAACGCGCCCGTAGTATTCGTAGTTGTCCAGGTTTTGCGCGAAGTCGGGGAGGAACTGGCGGTAGTAGTCGGCCGCATTTGTATTATCCAGAGATCCTTGAAGGATGTTTTTGGCTAGCTCGCGTGCATCCAGAAAGACTACTCGTCCGGAGTGCAGCTTCCCGAGGTCGGATTGATTGAACTTCGCCCTGAATGACGCGGGCTCCTCCTCATGCGATACCAGATAAATCCTCTCTGGCGGAGTGCTACCGCTTAGCTTCAAGGCGTGCTTGATGTCCTTCTCAATCTTGTCGAACCGGTTGAGTTTCTTGCGACCCGAGGCGTCCTCAAAATACCCCTCCTCAGTGCTGTACTCGCCCACCACCCGAAAGTCTTGAGAAAAGGTATCGACGGTGTACCCAACTGGCTTGTAGTCCTTGTTGACGCCGTGGTGTACCAGTTGGGTAGATTCGATGGACTCGATGACCTTGTGGCCTATGAGCTCCAAGGATGTAGCGTCAATATCAGCAAGCTCTTCAATCAGGTCTTTGGTGACCCGCTTCCTTATGAACTCGGACATTCTTCCCCCTGATTGAACCTTAGCGATGCAAGCTTGCGAGCACTTGAGCTCTGCATCAGCCTGACAAATCGTCAGTCTATCGCACTGAGCGATACAACCGGAGGTTCAACGCGTGGTCGCGCAGCGGCAGACATGGGACCACTAGACCAGCGTCTCATGAGGAAATCAGGAGGCAATTGTTTCGCTGCAGGCGATCGAACTGTCCGAGGCGCCGCCCATGTGCTACTTGGGCGCGCCTTCAGAGCATTTTCCAAGTTGATCGTTGACCAGTTCCAGCCGGCGCAGAAAGCAGCACCGGAGGTTCTTGTAACCTCCGGTGCCTAGAATGCCCATGTGGCCACGGATAGCAGCCACCGGCATCCTTGGGTAGGTCATTGACCTAATGAAGATCCTGTGCTCCTTGTGGGTGCAGCAGGTAACCCTGCGGATGCAGAGGGTGCAACGTCTCCCCACAACAACTGAGCTAACAGTTAACGCCGAAGCGGGAGAACTCGTGCTCGGGTCGCAGGCGGGAACTCTCATCCTGCAAATATGAGTGGATGGCGCGAATTGCCCCATCCAGCCATCGAATCTTTAAGTACCAAATAGGAAAGCCTTGCCGCGCCAATTGCCCGCCCTGCACGGGTTTCCTTATGGCAGTTATGCAAAAGGACAATGCCAAGGCGACACTGGATGCCTGTACTCACAAATGCCAGGTCATCGCGAAATAGCAAACCAGTGAACTGTTCTGTAGCAATCCTGAGCGCGGCGCAGGCCTTGGGGAGTGCCGTCATCGATTCCTCCGCTGCCTCGACAACAGAGTTAGGCCGGTTCAGTCCAACGGCGCAGTCGATACGGTGGCGGCATTTGCTCGAAGCCACTGATGGTCGTGTCCAGACTCTTCCAGCGACCATCCTTGATCCCGTAGATACAGCCATGGATCGAAAGACTCTGACCCCGGTGCCAGGCGTTCTGCACGATATTGGTGTGCGCGACATTGGCCACTTGTTGAATTACGTTCAACTCGCACAGGCGGTCGACCCGCTCTTCTTCCGTCGCCAGCTTGTTCAGTTCCACACGGTTCTCGTAGTACAGATCGCGAATTGAGCGCAGCCAGCCATCGATCAGACCAAACTGGCGGTCCTCCATTGATGCACGCACACCGCCGCAACCGTAATGGCCAGTGACCAGGATGTGTTTGACCTTGAGAACGTCCACCGCGTACTGGATCACCGACAAGCAGTTCAGGTCTGTGTGCAGCACCACGTTGGCCACATTGCGGTGTACGAACAGGTCGCCGGGCAGCATGCCCACGATCTCGTTAGCCGGCACCCGCGCATCCGAACATCCAATCCAGAGGTATTCGGGCGTTTGCTGACGAGCCAGCTTGGCGAAGAATTCTGGATCCTTCTGTTTAATCGAATCGGCCCAGCGCGCGTTGTTTTCAATCAGTTCTTGTAGATCGTTCATGTTCAAACCTCTCTATAAGATCCGCAGCTACAGGAAATAGAATCGGCAAATGCCTTCTGCTATGCCGGCTCGTTTGCAAATCCGTCAGATCCGAAATCCGCCCACCAACTGTTGAAGCCGTGTGGCCTGCTGGTCGAGGTCGGCGCAGGCACGTAGGGTGGCCTGAAGGTTTTCCACGCCGGCCTGGTTGAGGGTGTTGATCTCGGTGATGTCCATGTTCAGCGAGTCGACCACGGCGGTCTGTTCCTCGGTGGCGGTGGCCACCGACTGGTTCATGCCGTCGATCTCGCCGATGCGGTGGGTCACGCTGCCCAGGCGCTCACCGGCCTGGTTGGCGATTTCCACGCTTTGCTCGCTGTAGCGCTGGCTCTCGGTCATGGTGGTCACCGCTTCGCGGGCACCGACCTGCAGCTCCTCGATCATCTGCTGGATTTCCTGCGCCGACTCCTGGGTGCGGTGCGCCAGGTTGCGCACCTCGTCGGCGACCACGGCGAAGCCTCGACCGGCTTCACCGGCGCGAGCAGCTTCGATGGCGGCGTTGAGCGCCAACAGGTTGGTCTGTTCGGAGATGCCTTTGATCACTTCAAGGATCTGGCCGATGTTCACCGTCTTGCTGTTCAGCGTCTCGATGTTGCCGCAGGAGGCGCGGATCTTCCCGGACAACTCATTCATCGCGACGATGGTGCGCTCCACCACCTGACGGCCGTCCTCGGCGAGGGTACGCGCGGAGGACGCCTGGTGCGAGGCGTCGGCGGCGTTGCGGGCGATCTCCTGGGCGGCGGCACCGAGTTCGTTGATCGCGGCGGCGACGCTGTTGGTGCGGTTGGCCTGCTCGTCGGAGTTATTCATGGACGAGTTGGACGCATTGAGCACCAGCTTGGCGACCTGGTTGACCTGGGTGGTGGCCGAGGACACTTCGCGGATCGAACCGTGGATACGCTCGACGAAGCGGTTGAAGGCGCCGGCCAGCTCGCCAAACTCGTCCTGGGTATGGATCGCCAGGCGGCGGGTCAGGTCGCCTTCGCCCAGGGCGATGTCCTGCATGGCGCGGCCCATGGTGTGCAGCGGCTGCATCAGCACGCGGATCAGCATGCCCAGCAGGATCATGATGATCACCACGGCGATCAGGGTGGCGATGAGGGCCGACGCGCGGAACTCGTTGAGCATGGCGTAGGCCTTGTCCTTGTCCACCGATACGCCGATGTACCAGTTGACCGAGGGCAGGCCTTTCACTGGGGCGAAGGTGAGGATGCGCGTGGTGCCGTCCACGTCGACTTCGCTGAAGTCGGTGCTGATGGCGGGCGTGTTCTGCGGGTAGATGTCCCGCAGGGTCTTCATCACCATGTCCTTGTTCGGGTGCACCAGGATCTTGCCGTCGGCGCTGACCAGGAAGGCATACCCCATGCCGTCGAAGTCCAGCGCGTTGATGATCCGCACAAGCGTTTCAAGGCTTAGATCACCGCCTGCGACGCCGACTGACTGATCGGATGACATCACGGGAGTGGTAACTGACACCACCAAATTGCCGGTAGCTGCGTCAACGTAGGGCTCTGTGAGTCTGGTCTTCCCGACTGTCAGCGTGTCCTTGAACCATGGACGCGTGCGGGGATCGTACCCTGACGGCATCTCGGTATTTGGATTTACAAGAAATCCACCATCGCTGAACCCCATGTAAGTCAGGCTGAACGTTTGGCGTGCTGCGGGTTGAGACAGGACCGATGCGATGCGCTCCCGGCGCGGATCTAGCTCGATGCTTTGCCTCAAACTCTCGACCAGCAGGATTCGCCCCTCAAGCCAGCTACTGATGTTTTGCTCAGTGACAACACCGATATCATGGAGATAGCTTTCCAGATTTCTTTTCGTACTTCTCGTTTGCGCTTTGTCGACGTATACGGTAAATGCAAAAAAAACAACCAGAACGGTGGCCGAGGCTGCAAAGAGTATTTTATGGGAAAACCTTAATCGTGCCGGCACAGGATTTCTCTTAAGTAAGAAATTGGTGTTCATCTTCGCTGCAAATAAATCGAAGCAAGTGATGCTTATCAAAAAGAGGATTAACCTCTGTTCGAGCCCCTGTTCAAGGAAGGGTTGCAAATACTTTTTCGAAGGCGATGCGGCTTTTGTCGAGTTTTTCCAGGTAAAGGTATTGGTTTGGCGTGCAGTGTGAAGTTCTGCGTCGGCGTCTTGAGCTAAGGGTCAAAAAAGAAGTTTGCAATTATGCTTGGTGACTACCCAAAATTGGGTCGCTCACTTAGTTTTGGTGACACTTCAATACCATGCCGCTTCATCTTTGCGTAGAGAGTCGGGCGAGTTATACCCAGAACTTCAGATGCTTGCGAGATGTTGTAATCCGTTGCTTCAAGAGCCAGGCGTACACCAAGTCGCTCATATTCATTTAGCGTCATTACACGAGTCCATGATCCGCCTTCATCCGGCAACGGATCTCGGTGAACTTTATCTTCCAGCCACTCCTCCGGAAATTCATCAAGCTGATCAGAGTCAACTAGGTTAACCATCCTCTCAATGACGTTTTGCAGCTGCCGAATGTTACCTCTCCAATCGCATGCCAGCAGTTGATCAATGGCCTTGCTGCCTAGCCTGATTGGTGATCGATGCAGTGCCGTGCAGTATCGCCGAATGAATTCTTCGGCTAACTTCACAATGTCATCACCGCGCTTTCGCAAGGGGGGGAGATCAATACACAACACATTAAGTCGATAATAGAGGTCTTCGCGAAACCTGTGCTGCAGCACCATGTCGCTCAGGTTGCGACTGGACGCTGCAACCACCCTAACGTCAACGGGGATACTTCGTGTGCCGCCAATTCGTGTGACTTGGCGTTCCTGCAGAACACGGAGTAGTTTTCCCTGGACGTCCAACGGCATTTCCGAAATTTCGTCTAGGAAAATGGTGCCTCCTGATGCTTGCTCAAAGCGTCCAGGGCGGCCGGATAGTTCTCCACCAGCGGCACTCCCGGCTGCATAGCCAAATAGCTCACTTTCAATCTGATCACGGGGTAGTGCGGCGCTGTTAATTGCAACGAATGGCCCATTTGAACGACGGCCATCGTTGTGAATGGCTTGCGCAAAAATTTCTTTGCCTGTTCCACTTTCACCGTATAACAAGACATTGCTATCAGCTTGAGCCGCACGTTGAGCAGCAGCGAGGGCGTTGCGCAGGTGTCGGTTCTGACCCAGAACATCGGTGAAATGATATCGAGCCAAATCACCTGCCATACGCTGCGATAGTTCTCGAACGCGAGACATTTCTCTAAAAGTGTTGACCACGGATACAACATTTCCCTCATCGTCACGAATCGGAATGGCTGTGTCCAAGATATGCAAATGGAGGTTGGGTGAGTCTATTTGCAGCTCGCGATCAATGTAACCTTTCCCTGACCGAAAAACTGGCTCGATATTGAGACTGTAATCCAGAAGCTCTTTAAGTGGTACGCCAATGGCGCGCACCGCATCAAGTTTGAGCAGGCGAGCGGCAGTAGTATTCAGATAGCGGACAGCACCCAGCCTATCCATAACAAGCAGACCATCGGAGATATGATCGATAATGGCCTCTTGTTCGCGAATAACCTGTTTGAGCGTCCGCGTTTTTTCCAGAAGCTCCAGATGACGAACGATGAAGCTCGATCCGCACTGGCACAAACTCGCCAACGTCCCGTCATCAATTTGGCTTGCCTGGACCAAGAAAAAAGGAGCACAAGCCAATAGGCCCGACCTAATGTGTTTCCACGCGAGCTTCTGCCCCTGAAGATTTGAGTAGAAATAAATGTCGGTGCTCTTTGCTGAGGCCTCGAACGGCACATGCTCCGCTAATTCGGTATCTGGCGACGTCGATGCGAGCAGGTGGCCTTCCTCGCTGTACAAGGCTAGAACCAGCCCTGCTATTGGCTGCAGCGACACGAACAGTGCAGCCAGCTCCATGAGTTGCTCTTGGAGAACGGCACTCTGTTGATCGTCTAACATGCATGCCCCGCGAGTGAATATCGTCATCGTCCTTACCGTTCCCTGAAGCGTGAGCCTTATCACCGACCAGCGCCGTTATTCGGCGCTGGCTAGTGAGTTAGAGGTTAGCTCTTCGCGCGTCCGAACTGCTTGACCCGCTCAGCCGCTTCCGGCCGCATGAACGCTTCAACCGTTGCCTGCTCCTCCAGCGCGACAGCGCGCCAGAGTTGTCCTCCGAGGTCCTGGTTAATCAGGGTCTTCAAGCGTGCGACCGAAGCTCGCGACTTGCTAGCGATTTTCTCCGCGACCTCAAATGCCTTCGTCAGCATTTCCTCTTGCGGGACCACCCAGTTCACGAGCCCAAGCTGCTGTAGGCGAGCGGCGCTCTGGCGCTCGCCGAGGACGATCAGTTCAAAAGTGCGCTGGTAACCAAGGGTCTGCGGCAATAGGTACGTTACGCCACCGGTGACGAAGTTCCCCCAATCCATTTCTGGGAAGAACCCGATGAGGTTCTCGCTCGCAACGACCAGGTCGCAATTGAGGACCCACTCAAAGCCGCCACCTACCGCGTACCCATGCAGTGCACCTACAACGGGCTTGTCACTGCCGAGCATCAGCTTGGTGATCCGCTGGATCGCATCGATGTGAGCTCGAACGGATGCTTCACTCTCGCTCTGTTGCTCGAACTCCTTCAGATCGTCACCAGAACAAAAGGCTCGGCCGGCGCCCGTCAGTACGATGGCAGCGGTATCGGCATCATTGATTGCTTCCGTCATCGCGCGCTCGAAGTCACCCAGCATGGCACTGCTGATCGCGTTCAGTCGCTCTGGTCGGTTCAAGGTCACTAGGCCAACAGAGCCTTGGCGTTCATAGAGTACGGTGCTCATGCGGTGATCCTCTCGATAAGACTGGTTTTGCCGGCGGTCCGGGGGAGGCTGTCTGGGGGCAGCAGGGTCACAACAGCGGTTGCTCCGGCGTGCAAGCGAACCTCTGCCTCCAATGTGCGAGCCGCGTTTTCCCACTCACCGGCGGGCAGACTGTGAGCGGCTTCCACTTTCAATTCGATTCGATCCCAGGGGCCCGCGCCGCGCAGAACGATACGGAACTGCCCACTACTGATATCGGGGCGGCCCATTACTGCTTTCTGAACTGCGCTTGGGAATACGTTGATGCCGCGAACGTTGAACATGTCGTCGGTTCGGCCAGTCACCCGGAAGCGCCAGGAAGTGCGACCACAATCCGCCTTTCCGGTCCCGGTTACCGTGATCACGTCCCGAGTGCGGTAGCGGATCAGCGGCTGGCACTCTTTGCGAAGGTGAGTACAAACCAGCTCGCCGGTAGTCCCTTCGCGAATCGGCAGGACATTGCCGTTGGAGTCGAGGATTTCCACGAATACCGCGTCACCGGCGTGGAAGTGGAGATCATTGGTATGCTCAGTCTGGCTACCAAAAATGCTCATAATCTCCGACATGCCGTAGTTGGCATTGCGGACGGAGAAGCCCCATTTCGACTCGAGGTTTTGGCGGAATTCGAGGTTGTCCAACCCGGCCTCACCGCCGAACAAGCCCAGGCGCAGGTTCAGGTCGCGCGGGTCTTTACCCTGTTCGCGCAGGAGCTTTTCGAGAAGGGCAGGGTAAGAAGGTGTGCAGGAAATTGCGGTTACGCCCAGTTGCTCAATGGTCTCCAGCAGCTTTTCTGCACCGCCCACACCATAAGGAACAACGCATGCTCCCGCCGCTTCCAGGTTCATGTGATCCGTCAGGCCGCCGGTCCACATGCAATAGTTCAGGCAATGTACGACGCGATCGCCAGGGCGCAGGCCAGCGGCAAAGAATGCACGGCCACCGATCCGGGCGATCCACTCAACGTCTTTCTGACTGTTTGCCAGCTGCAGGGGACGCCCAGTTGTTCCCGACGTCATGTGCAAACGCACAACCTTCTCCGGCGCACAAGCGATGTAGTCACCGAAGGGATACGAGCGCTCCTGACTGAGGCGCAGATCATCTTTTTCGGTGAACGGGAGGTCCTGAAGCCCTTCGAGTGTCAGATGCTCTGGAAATTGAGTGGCGTACTTATCGCGGTAGAGGGTCGAGGTCTGGCGTACGTACTGCCACTGCTTCTCCCAAAGTTCACTTTGCAGTTTCAGGACATCAGCAGCGGGCAGAGTTTCGAACTCAGGGTGAAGAATGGCGTTACTCATCAAATTTCTCCGGGATCAAAAGGTATCGGGCGGACAGTTCCATGCCCGCCGACACAACAGCTACAACAGGTATCACTGTGGGTTTGAGATGGGGTCGCCAAGCCATAGGGCTTTGGCGACCGCAGGGACTTAGGAGGCTTTGGCCTCAAGGTCCGACTTTCCCTTCAGCAGGGCCGGTCGGCGGAAGAGGAAGTAGCAGGCAGTGACAACCGCCAGGCTCAAGCCGCTCATGACAACTTGGCTGCGCTGGTCCGGCATGTAGGCCATGGCGGCCAGCACGGCGAGGATCACGGCGATGGTGGCGTAGCTGAGCCAAGGGAACAGCCACATCTTGAAGTCATTCTGGCTACCAACCTGCGCGTCGAGGGCTCGGCGCGATTTGATCTGTGCCATTGCTACCAGGATGTAGATAAACAGCACGAGGGTGCCCGAGGCGTTCAGGAGGAAAGTGAAGGCCTTTTCCATGGAGATGACGGTCAGCATGGAGATAGCGAAACCGAGCAGGCTGCCCAACAGGATGGCGCGTGCAGGAACCTTTCGATCGCTCATTTTCCCGAGAGCAGCCGGTGCATCACCGTGAGAAGTCAGCTCAAAGAGGATACGAGAGGTGACATAGAGGCCCGAGTTGAGGCAGGACAGGACAGCTGTCAGCACAATCAGGGTCATCATGGTGCCGGCACCCGGAATGCCCATGGAGTCCATTACCGCGACGAAAGGCGATGCGCCGGCTTTCAGCGAAGTCCACGGCAGCACACAGACGATGAGCAGCACGGACCCGACATAGAACATCATGATCCGCAAGGTGACGGTGCGGGCTGCACGAGCGACGTTTCGCGCCGGATCGTCCGACTCGGCAGCAGCAACGGTTGCGACTTCACTGCCAGTAAAGGAGAAAATTACGGCGGGGATGACTGCAAAGAGCGCTTCCCAGCCTTTAGGGAAGAAACCGCCGTGATTCACCAGATTGCCAAGGCTGCTGGGACCAGGACCGGTCAGACCTGACAAGTAGGAAATGCAGAGCGCCGCGAACAGAATAATTGCGATGACTTTGAGCGAAGCGAACCAGAACTCGAACTCACCATAGGCGCGAACCGACATCAGGTTAGTCAGCATCATCGTGCCAATCAGAATGAGATTCAGGACCCAGGCCGGCGCTGGTATCCATGCCTGGAGGATCTCAGTGGCGACAATCGCTTCAACGCCAACAACGATCACCCAGAAAAACCAGTAAAGCCAACCACTGATGAAGCCGGCCCAGTGACCCAGCCCGAGTCGGGTGTACTCGATAAACGAACCTTTACCGGGCTTGGCGACAGCCATCTCTCCCAGCATGCGCATGATCATCAGGATGACCAAGCCTGCCAGCAGGTAGCTGACTATGACCGCCGGGCCCGCACTCAGAATCGCTGCGCTGCTCCCCACAAACAGGCCCGCGCCGATGACACCACCAAACGAAATCATTGCTACGTGGCGCGACTTTAGAGAGTGCGCCAAACCACTGTTTTCTTGTATTGACATGCTCGTATGCTCCCAATCAGGACTACCACCGCAAGACCAGAACTTCTTTTTCTAGCGAGGAAATTGGGAGCAACCCGAGCACCTGATTCGTTTTACAGGTGTAAAGGAACGATACAGTTTCTGCTTTTCATGAAGAATTAATCGATATAAATCAATTGGTTACAAATTGCGTTCTGACTTGTCTTGGGGCGCAGCACTGCCCTTAAGCCTCGCCCGCCTGTAAAAAACACGCTCTCGCCCGCTGCTCGCCCTGAGTAATTTCTTAACAGTTGCCCTGTTACTGAGCGCAATCAACACATATGGCACCGCCATGGTGCTGCATTCGTTTGCCCCTCGCCTTGAAGACACGCTCTGAAAGCTCGGAGCCTTCCAGCGTATGCCCAGAGAGCAGCTTCGACCGACTTGGTGAGTACGGTTCCCTAGCGCTGAATTTTCTCCCGGGAATTTTTTTGCCCTTTTGTCGGGGCGAGCTAAGAGCTTCAGAAGTGCCGACTTAGAGGGCTTCCTTGGGTTTCTTCGGGCCCGTTAAGAGGCGGATTTTCATCTCGCGCGTACTAGAGAAGGGCACTGCTTGTTTGGGGGGGTAACAGGGTTGACGCTTACGTAAGCGTCAACGTAGCGTAAAAAAACATTAGCGCTGGGCACCCTGCTTTGGCTCCGTGAAAGTGCTAACAACAATCACCTTCGACGAGATCTTGCGATGACAGTCATAAGCAGCCAGATCAATACACGATCCAGTAATTTCTCTGAAAATTGCCAGAAAATGGTTGAGCAGGTGGATGCCCTTCGCACCCTGTTAGCCTCGGTTCACGAAGGTGGTGGTGCCAAGGCTCAAGAACGCCATACCTCGCGTGGCAAGCTGCTGCCCCGCGAGCGCATTAACCGCCTGCTGGACCCTGGCTCGCCTTTCCTGGAGATCGGCCAGCTGGCGGCCCATGAAGTGTACGGCGAAGACGTACCCGCCGCCGGCGTGGTGGCCGGCATCGGCCGCGTGGAAGGCGTGGAATGCATGATCGTGGCCAACGACGCCACAGTGAAGGGCGGTTCCTACTACCCGCTGACGGTGAAGAAGCACCTGCGCGCCCAGGCCATCGCCCAGCAGAACCGCTTGCCCTGCATCTACCTGGTGGACTCGGGTGGCGGCAACCTGCCGCGCCAGGACGAAGTATTCCCGGACCGCGAGCACTTTGGCCGCATCTTCTTCAACCAGGCCAATATGAGTGGCATGGGCATTCCGCAGATTGCCGTGGTCATGGGCTCCTGCACTGCCGGCGGCGCCTATGTCCCGGCCATGGCTGACGAATCAATCATGGTGCGCAACCAGGCCACCATCTTCCTCGCCGGTCCGCCGCTGGTGAAGGCCGCCACCGGCGAAGTGGTGAGCGCTGAAGACCTCGGCGGCGCCGACGTGCACTGCAAAGTCTCCGGCGTGGCTGACTACTATGCCGAGAACGACGAGCACGCCCTGGCCTTGGCTCGTCGCAGCGTTGCCAACCTCAACTGGCGCAAGCAGGGCGCTTTGAATTGCCGCGAACCCATCCCACCTCGCTACGCCAGTGAGGAACTGTATGGGGTGATTCCAGCCGACTCCAAGCAACCCTTCGACGTGCGCGAGGTCATCGCCCGCCTGGTGGACGATTCCGAATTCGATGAGTTCAAGGCGTTGTTCGGCACCACCCTGGTGTGCGGCTTTGCCCATCTGCACGGCTACCCCATTGGGATCATCGCCAACAACGGCATCCTCTTCGCCGAAGCCGCCCAGAAAGGCGCGCATTTCATCGAACTGGCCTGCCAGCGCGGCATCCCGCTGCTGTTCCTGCAGAACATCACCGGCTTCATGGTGGGCAAGAAGTACGAAGAAGGCGGTATTGCCAAGCACGGTGCCAAGCTGGTGACGGCGGTGGCCTGCGCCAAGGTGCCGAAGTTCACCGTGATCATCGGCGGCAGCTTCGGCGCCGGTAATTACGGCATGTGCGGCCGCGCCTACGACCCGCGCTTCCTGTGGATGTGGCCTAACGCGCGGATCAGCGTGATGGGGGGTGAGCAGGCTGCTGGCGTGCTGGCCCAAGTCAAACGCGAGCAGAGCGAACGCGCCGGTCACAGCCTGAGCGCCGAGGAAGAGGCGCGCATCAAGCAGCCCATCCTGGAACAGTACGAGCGCCAAGGACACCCCTTCTACTCCAGTGCACGACTGTGGGACGACGGCGTCATTGACCCGGCACAAACTCGCGAAATTCTTGCTTTCGCCCTTTCCACCACCCTCAACGCACCTGACGAACCTACTCAGTTCGGCGTGTTCCGGATGTAAGCGAGGCCTCATCATGAGCTATCACACTATTGAACTTGAGCGAGACGCTCGCGGTTTGGCCACCATCTGGCTGAGCCGACCGGACAAGAACAACGCTTTCAATTCGCGAGTCATCAACGAGTTACACGTCGCCCTCGACGAAATTCAAGGCGATACGACGATTCGATTGGTTTGCCTTCGCGGCCGAGGAAAGCATTTCTCTGCAGGCGCAGACTTGCTTTGGATGCAGCAATCCGCCCAGTTGGACTTGGCAGCGAATCAGCAAGATGCGGAGGTCCTGGGTGAGTTGATGCACAAGCTTTACCGCTTGCCTCAGCCGACCTTGGCCATTGTGCAGGGCGCGGCCTTTGGCGGTGCGCTGGGCCTGATCAGCTGCTGCGACATGGCCATCGGCGCCGTGGACGCAAGGTTCTCCCTGTCGGAAGTGCGCATCGGCCTCGCGCCAGCGGTGATCAGCCCCTACGTGGTCCAGGCCATCGGCGAGCGTGCCGCGCGCCGCTATGCCCTGACCGCCGAGTGCTTCGACGGCCAACGTGCCCGCGACTTGGGCCTGCTCGCCGAGTGCTACCCACGCGATGAATTGGATCAGGCGGTGGAAGCCTGGGCTGCCACCTTGCTCCTGAATGGGCCTCTGGCCATGCGGGCGTGCAAATCGTTGTTACATGAAGTCGGCAGCGGTGCGCTTACACCGGATCTGCGCCGCTACACCGAAAGCGCCATCGCCCGCATCCGCGTGAGCCCCGAAGGCCAGGAGGGCCTGCGCGCCTTCCTGGAAAAACGCAAACCGTCCTGGCAGGAGCAATAACAATGATCACCACCCTGCTGATCGCCAACCGCGGTGAAATTGCCTGCCGCGTCATGCGCACTGCCAAGGCGCTGGGTATCCGTACCGTGGCCGTGCACAGCGCCATCGACCGCAATGCCCGCCACGTGCGCGAAGCCGATATCGCCGTCGACCTGGGCGGCGCCAAGCCGGCGGAAAGCTACCTGCTGGTGGACAAGCTGATCGCCGCCGCCAAGGCCAGCGGCGCCCAGGCCATCCACCCCGGCTACGGCTTCCTTTCGGAGAACGCCGGCTTCGCCCGCGCTATCGCCGATGCCGGCCTGATCTTCCTCGGCCCACCGGCCACCGCCATCGATGCCATGGGCAGCAAGTCCGCCGCCAAGGCCCTGATGGAAGCCGCTGGCGTACCGCTGGTGCCCGGCTACCACGGCGAAGCCCAGGACCTGGAAACCTTCCGCGACGCCGCCGAACGCATCGGCTACCCGGTGCTGCTGAAAGCCGCCGCCGGTGGTGGCGGCAAGGGCATGAAGGTGGTCGAGCGCGAAAGCGAGCTGGCCGAAGCACTGGCCTCTGCCCAACGTGAAGCCAAGTCCGCCTTTGGCGACTCGCGCATGCTGGTGGAGAAGTACGTCCTCAAGCCGCGCCACGTGGAAATCCAGGTATTCGCCGACAGCCATGGCAACTGCCTGTACCTGAACGAACGCGATTGCTCCATCCAGCGCCGTCACCAGAAAGTCGTGGAAGAAGCGCCCGCCCCCGGCCTCTCGCCGGACATCCGCAAGGCCATGGGCGAGTCCGCCGTGCGTGCCGCCCAAGCCATCGGCTACGTAGGTGCTGGCACAGTGGAATTCCTGCTGGATGAGCGCGGCGACTTCTTCTTCATGGAAATGAACACCCGCCTGCAGGTGGAGCACCCAGTCACCGAAGCCATCACCGGCCTGGACTTGGTGGCCTGGCAGATCCGCGTCGCCCGTGGCGAAGCCCTGCCGATCACCCAGGAGCAGGTGCCGCTGATAGGCCACGCCATCGAAGTGCGCCTCTACGCCGAAGACCCGGACCAGGACTTCCTGCCCGCCAGCGGCCGTCTCGCGCTGTACCGCGAAGCCAGTGCCGGCCCTGGCCGCCGCGTGGACAGCGGGGTTGCCGAAGGCGACGAGGTTTCGCCCTTCTACGACCCGATGCTGGCCAAGCTGATCGCCTGGGGCGAGAACCGCGAGGAAGCCCGTCAGCGCCTGTTGGCCATGCTGGACGAGACCGCCGTGGGCGGCTTCAAGACCAACCTGGCCTTCCTGCGCCGCGTGCTGGCCCACCCGGCCTTCGCCGATGCGGAGCTGGACACCGGCTTCATCGCCCGTCACCAGGAGCAGCTGCTGCCCGCCCCGGCCGCCCTGCCCCCAGCCTTCTGGCAGGTGGCCGCCGAAGCCTTCCGCCAGGGCGAAGCCGAGCGCGTACGCGGCGATGACCCGCACTCGCCGTGGAGCCGCAACAGCGGCTGGCGCGCAGGCTTGCCGAGCGAAACCGACCTGCACCTGACCTGCGGCGACGAGCGCCAGGTAGTCCGCCTGCGTGGCGTGGCCGCCAGCCCGATCCAGCTCAAGGGCGAGCAGATCACCCTGGAGCAGGACGGCCTGCGCCGCCAGCACCTGGCGATCCGTCGCGGTGAGAACCTCTATCTGGAGTGGGGCGGCGAACTGCGCAGCGTCACCCGCGTCGACCCGATCGAAGAAGTCGAAGCCAGTCACGCGCATCACGGCGGGCTGACGGCGCCCATGAACGGCAGTATCGTGCGCGTCCTGGTGGAAGCCGGGCAGAAGGTCGAAGCCGGCACTGCCCTGGTGGTGCTCGAAGCCATGAAGATGGAACACAGCATCCGCGCGCCCCACGACGGCGTGGTCAAGGCGCTGTATTGCAGCGAAGGTGAACTGGTCAACGAAGGCACCGCACTGGTGGAGCTGGAGGGGAACGAATGACTCTCCCTAGCTTTGTGCGGTTAGTCGAAGTGGGCCCGCGCGATGGCCTGCAGAACGAGAAGCAGATCATCAGCGTCGCCGACAAGGTGCGTCTGGTGGACGACCTCACCGCCGCTGGCCTCAGCTACGTCGAAGTCGGCAGCTTCGTCTCGCCCAAGTGGGTGCCGCAGATGGCAGGGTCGGGCGAAGTATTCGCGCAGATCCAGCGCAAGGCCGGCGTGACCTACGGGGCCCTGACACCGAACCTGAAAGGCTTCGAGGCCGCTGTGGAAGCCGGGGTGAAGGAAGTGGCGGTGTTCGCCGCCGCGTCCGAGTCCTTCTCGCAGAAGAACATCAACTGCTCCATCGCCGAGAGCCTGGAGCGGTTCGTACCGATGATGGAAGCGGCCAAGGCTCACGGCATCAGCGTGCGCGGCTATGTGTCCTGCGTGCTGGGCTGCCCCTATGAGGGCGAGGTGCCGGCCGAGCAGGTGGCCGCCGTCGCCGCTGAGCTTTATGCCATGGGCTGCTACGAGGTTTCCCTGGGCGACACCATTGGCACCGGCACCGCTGGCAAAACCCGCCAACTGATCGATGCAGTGGGTGCCCGCGTACCGCGCGATCACCTCGCCGGCCACTTCCACGACACCTTTGGCCAGGCGGTGACGAATATCTACGCCAGCCTGCTGGAGGGCATCACCGTGTTCGACAGCTCGGTCGCGGGACTGGGCGGCTGCCCCTACGCCAAGGGCGCTACCGGCAACGTCGCCACCGAAGACGTGCTCTACCTGCTCAATGGCATGGGCATCGAGACGGGTATCGACATGAGCAAGCTGGTAGCCGCCGGGCAACGCATCTGCTCGGCACTTGAGCGCAAATCAAACTCTCGGGTATCGAAGGCAATGAGCGCTCAAATCATCTGATCAGAAGCTTAAAAAATTTGGGTTTTGGCTGATCAGGTCCATAACTCCAAATACTAGGAGTTTTTGAAGTGTTTCCCACGCAGCGGCGCTTCCACGGGCGACGTTCGCAGGATGCGCGTGGGGCTTTTCGTATTCCGGCACAACTTAATTGGTTGTGCATATTGTCTGCACTCAGACAATGGGCTTTGCGTGGTCGTCAAGCACGGGCGCCACGCCTTTTTATTCCGATAAGACGATGCAAGGCATTCTTATCACTGCGGATCAGAAAGTTATTGCTTGCTGACATCAAGGATCTTCAATCGAGGATACGGATCTCGACACTTAAGCTAAGGGAGAGATCAATGTATAAGCCATCGCCTAAATCGGCTCAGGCGTTATTCATCCGAAGAATTGACGATGAGAAAACATCTTAGTATTTCAGCGCTTGCCAAAGAGGTTGACATCACTACTCGTGCAATTCGTTTTTATGAAGAGCAGGGGTTGCTGGCACCTGAGCGGCGCGGGCATGAGCGCACCTATACCTCAAAGGACCTGGTAAGACTTAAATTGATTTTGCGTGGAAAGCGGATGGGCCTTTCTTTGGCAGAATGCCGAGACCTGATAGAAATGTATGAATTGTCAGATGGCAAGTCCAAGCAGGCTGAGATGACTCTGGTCAAAATTGCAGAAAAAAGAGTGTTCCTTGAGCGACAGATATTAGAGATCAACCAGCTTGCCATTGAGTTGGATGGAATAGCTGAGCATTTCCAAATGATAATGAACGGTCACCCAGACAGTTTGAATGCGTAAGACGCACACGACGAGGCCATTATGATCACCCTCTACCATTGCATGAGTGCCCGTTCATTTCGTCCATTGTGGATGCTTGAAGAACTCGGGTTGTCGTATGAATTAGTAATGCTGCCTTTCCCGCCACGCGTACATGCGCGTCATTACCTAGACATCAACCCGTTGGGTACTATTCCAGCCTTGCTTGATGACCAGTTGCTGATGACCGAATCCTCTGCCATCTGTGAATATTTGGCAGTGAAGTTTGGGCCGACACCCCTGGGCGTTATTCCCGAAGAGCCTGATTATGGGAGTTACTTGAATTGGCTGCATTTCGGCGAAGCGACATTGACCTTCCCTCAAACAATAGTTTTGCGGTATGGGCAGTTTGAAGAAGAGCAACGCAAGCTTCCACAGGCAGTAGATGACTATACGCGTTGGTTCTTAGGTCGCCTTCGGGCCGTTGAGTCCGCGCTGGAAACGCGAGAGTACCTCTGCCAAGACCGTTTTACTGCGGCTGATGTTTCTGTTGGCTACGCAATCATGCTCGCCAGCTTTATTGGTCTGGAGAGCAGCTTCACAGCAAACATTAGGAAGTACTGGGAAAGACTTCAGGCGAGAGAAGGTTTCCGTAAAGCGCTGGAGGTACAAGAGCGTGCAGCGATTGAACAAGGCACGCCACTTATTCACTCTCCCTTGATTGGGAGGTGAGCCCTTAAACATTAGGCCGCCCTATTAGCCAATAGCTAGACCATTTCTCTGGTCCTAGCACCGTCTAGTAACGGTCTTTACCGAGTATGGCCTGGCTGAGTGAGACAGGCGTGTCGGCAAACACTCAGCCAGTGCCGTACCTACGTGCCACTTTAGTGGCACGTAGTACACCACAAAAACAAGCCGACCCACTGGTCTTTGTTATTAATCGGGTATAGGTATTAATTAATACCTGGCAATTCCGAAGTCTCCAAAAAAGTCAATAAAGCCAGTATCGCTGCGTCACCTCAATGAGCTTCACTTGGCCGCGCAGCCTAAATGTACTCCTGTCCCGGCAGGGCCACATTTGCCTGGCAATGTCTGCTATCAAATATCAGACAGCGGGAGCTAATGGCCGAAATCGGCCTCTCGCCAACCGCTAAAATCGGTCAAGAACGGACTCGGAAAATTTCCATCAAAAATGCCCGCAATGAATGCGGGCTGAGGCATTCAGGTGCACGTTGCTTAATGGAATCAGAGGAGTGAAAGCGGGTATCTACGGAGACGCAGAGGTTGCCACGCTGCAGAGTGCACGGCGGGTAACGTTGTTCAGCAGTTCGATGCTCTCAAGCTCGCCACCGTAAGAGCCCTTTCTGGCGGTTCACGGACGAGTTCACTGCGCATCTGCTCAATCGTTTGGACGGTTGCCAAGATCCCAAGCGTGGGAAGCGGTATAGGTCCGTATTCTGGGCCAACATGCCTGGTATTTCGCGTGCAAGCCGGCCGCGTCCGCTCTCCGGCCTTCAGAAACAAGAAACCCCCTGGTGCGCAGTACGGGAATGATCCCGCCCGAGGCGTGGGGGTTATGGTCGGAAGCTATTCTATTACGGCACACCGTATCGTCAACCTGCTCACAGGAAGTGCAGAGCACCTTACCACCATGGGACCAGGCTTCCTCGGGGTACAAGACGAGTCAGTTCAATCACCCAGCGTCGGTTCGGCTGCTCGCGGCGGAAATTATGAATTTTCACATAATTGCGCATAATTTCAGTTTCTTGGCATAGCCAGGCGCGGGGTGATCAATGCGAGCGATTTTTCAAAGGCTCTTGAGGGTCGCAAGCATATCGAACGGCGGAGGCTGAATAGTAATGCCACCCTGTGGACGCACGAGGAACTGTGAAAGCATGACCAAGGCTGAGCCCGAAGCCACTGCTCGTAGCCCCGTTCGAAGCTAAAGCATGAGGCCTAGCCGGCGCACATCCGAGGGTGATTGCTGCTTCCCAAGCGCTGTCCTCGCTAATGGGAAGGGCCACGAACCCATCGGCCGTATGGCCAGCGCACGCGCGTGCACGAACTGAGACGCTGACTAGTTCCGCACGCGAAAATCAGTTCAGCAAAACTGGCCGCAGAGAGGCATGTCCGAAGTGATCCTTTTCAGACCTGCTCGCGCGCATCCCCCGGCCAACGGCCGCACATCCCTGCTCCTTCCCTCGTAATGAGCGCCCAGGCCTGTGGCGGTGGTTGAGCAGTACATCGCACTTCTTGCCCCGAACTGGCGAGCTACTTGCCAGCCCCCAGGCAGACTGCCGGAGATCCGCTTTCCTTAGCTATCAAGGCTTGCTTAGCTGCACAGCTAAACTTGGGATTTGAGCTAATGAATAGGACATGAAGCTAGATTTGCTGGCCAGCAAATCAATCCAAAAGCCCAAACTAGTGGCGGAACATTCCTGTGAGGGACACCGGAGTAATCGCGTGCGGGTTGATTTCCGAAATCGGTGTGAGGGGGAGCCGTCGCTGATGCAAACCACGCCTATGGCTCAGGCGCTAAACTAGCCTCTTGAGTTACACGATTATGTAAATCAGCGGCAAGCTTAGCGGATACGTATGCTCGCGCAGCGGCGACCATTATATATCCACATAGCAGTAGGATTATTCCCGCAGCGCCAATCTGGCTGTGAATGGCCGATTTTATAATTTTATTTTTGTCCTCCGAATCGAGTAGTTTACACACTACTCCTCTATCATGGTTTTCAGGGATAGACTGATCTGCCCAGCTTCCACCTTTCGCTGCGCAATTATCATGCGTAAACTCCCAGTCGCTTGAGAGAAGACCAGCGGAGTCTTCGGTTACCCAGAAAAGTGAACCTGTTTTTTTTACAAAAAACCATGCTGGACTAAAACTAACTAAGAGCACGAGTAGAGCCGAGACGACAAACATAACCATCGTTACATTGCTAAAGGCATTCCACCTTCCGACATTTGGAAGTCGGATAGAAATGTCCTGAGGGATGAAGTGAGTTCTGGCTCTAATTAACTCCTCCAACCCTATTTCACGGTCTTTCAGCCAATCTAATGTGGCCATTACGTTGGCTAGGCTTTTGAATCGAATTCCAGTGACATATTTAATTTTTTCGAAGTCATCCAGCCTGTTGCTCTCGCCCTGCAAAAAAGAGTTTTCGAAGTCCTTCTTTCCACCCAATAGCGTCCACAGTCGATGCAGCAAGAAACCTGCTGATCCGGCACGCATTCTAATGAATATAAAAGCAAACAACAGGAGCGCGAATGGAACAACCCATTTAATTACATCAAAAATTTGGGTGAACGACACGAACGGTGCATCAGTGTTCATTAAATATTACTTCCGTGTT
Source organism: Pseudomonas sp. TCU-HL1 (assembly GCF_001708505.1). Taxonomy (NCBI): domain Bacteria; kingdom Pseudomonadati; phylum Pseudomonadota; class Gammaproteobacteria; order Pseudomonadales; family Pseudomonadaceae; genus Pseudomonas; species Pseudomonas sp. TCU-HL1. Next base: position 6,040,867 of record NZ_CP015992.1, on the reverse strand, counting down.
GGCTTTGTATTTTTCGCAACCCCGGAGGAGTTTGATCATAAGCGAGTAGCTATGCGGGTAAAATACGATGTGAGTGCCGCCAGGGTCTGGGTGAGTTGAAGTGCAGGTTTTTGATTAAGGATAAAATGATATTGCTATTTCAGTTTTCTAATTTCCCCAATAGATAGGTCTTCTCTTGCGATGTCGCATTAAGGAATGCTTGGTCGAGTCTCGATAGAAACTCTATGCGCAATCATCACAAATTGAAAATCCATTATTGGAACTCCTTGGCCGCAAGGTAGTCGACAAGATTATTTTCAGAGCTGTGAGCAGTTTCCACCCCTTTAGGCCAACAGCCGCGTTGCTCCAGAGGTTTCAGTTGCCGTCCAGATTAACTGGTAGTTGCTGAGTCGATTTTGGTTTTTTGATTTTTGCTGGATTCGCGGAAATCCTCTTTCGGGGATGCATCAATTCCAATTACCCGAAGAAATACCGAGCTATCCTTGATCTCCTCTTCGCGAGCTTTGTTTTTGAGAATGGCTATGACTTCGTCAAACCCAATCCACTTGCCTTCTGGACTTTTCCATTTGCGCTTCTTCTGGAGCACCACTATAAAAAAGCCGATCTTCGAATTAGGGGCCATCATGTACTGCCCCTGGAGCTGGTCCTTTAACGCCTGTAGGTAGTCATTTAAGGTCCATCTCACTGACATTTTGAGTTCGACTGTGGCTCTCAGTGTGCCGCTCTGGCAAAGCACATCGCGACGCGTGCCTTCTGGGAGAATGGACTCAAGTGTCACTGTATAACGACCCCCTGCGGTGTGGTTCAGCTCACTTCCCAATAGGGCCTGGAAGTCCTCCTCGAGCGCTAGACCTTCGTTGTCTGACTTGATTCGATTGAAGGTCAGCAAGTTAAAGAAGCGCCGAAGGCTGAACTCACCAGTTTCGATTTGACTCTTGGCGGTCAGAAGGTCCGTCTCGATGGCCATAGCGAACTCTACGTATGTGGAGATTCGCGGGGCAAAGCTCCGCTCAAACTCGAAGTATTCAGTTTGCGCGATTGGCGTCGTCGCAAATTGTTCTTCGCGCATCATGAACTGCATGTACCGCAAATATTTTGCCCTTGGGCCAGTTGCGTTTAGTTGCAACTCTTGGAGTATCTCATAGGCCTGCTCTGACTTGGCATGTGAGATGGCTGGCACGAGAGCCTCTCGCAGGCGCTGAGCATGGTCCCGCTCCCCTGGTGTAAAGACGTCACCTCCGTCGCGCACTATGTCGTCTTCCTCCCGCACTACCGACCTTACCCATTCATAAAGAGTCTTTAGAGTTGTGAGGCCAGCAGTTCCTTTCTCCGCTACCTCCCGGAGTCGAGCGCCACGGTTTTCTCCAAGATGGGCAGCAAGAGCTAACATGAATCGCTCGGCCGCTTGTGCCTTGTCCGATTTCCAGCGATTCCACATCTCGGAAAACGTGCCGGGATAAGCCCACAACCAGAAGCTGCCCCAAACAATGGCATTCGAGCGCTCCCGGTGGAAGCGCCGCTGCGCGTCTTGCCCCTCGGCCAGAAGAAGGGTAGGAGTTCCTGTTAAAGGCAGAGGGTCAACGTCGAAGGAGGTCTCCATCCGTCTCCAGGCCTCTCTCTCGAAGTTTTCCTGATCAGCATATTCATCGTTGCTGATGGCGATTTTCAGGGCGGCCTCTGTCGTGTACTCACTTATATCAGTGTTGCTGACGACAAAGTTCCAGACCGCGCCGGCGAGTCGTTGCTGAATAGTTAACGGCGCCTCATCAAGATACCGAACCAAGACTTCAGCTTTTTCAAGAGACACCTGGCCCTTGTCGGCGCTTACCAAGAATGTACGGAGTTCATCACTTGCAGCTTGCTCATGTGCAGCCACAAGGCTCCAGAACCACTTGGGGTACCCGTTGAGTTCGAATCGGGCATATCTAATGGCGAGCCGCACCTCCGGCTCGCTAAGTGCACTAATTTTAGAGCCGTCCCCAATGTCGAGGTGCAAGCCCTGCAAGCCTGCGATGGTGATGTTGAAGGTGGAATGGGGCTCATCTTCCTTCCAGATCGGATCCTTGGTACGCCACAGCGTACTCAGGCCCATGCGTACAGCCTGGGAAATTTCTCTGCCAGCAGCCCGTTCAAAAACCGCGAAGTTGCACTCGCTATAGCGGGACTCCGCACTGGTCTGATACAGCCACTGCGCCACCCAGGCTAGAGCGTCCACTTTCGAGGCGTCTCGAATTCCGTCCACTATGTGCAAAAGCGCGTCTCTGGACGCGGAGTCAATCTTGGGCTCAGCACGTCCGGTCTTATCTGACCTTCGAGGGGCCACTGCGGGCGCACTGGTCCTCGACGTGATGACCTCGACAAAGCCCGGTTCGCCGAGTAACACCTCATCACCTGCGATGTACTGATAGATGGAGCAGTACCCGAATACCGCACGCCAAATTCCATCTGAATTTCTATCAGTTGAATGGACAAGACCACGTAGGAACGCCAGGCGAACGTCATTGTTCTCCGTTAGCGCGCTTTGCAGCTTGACCATGTCGGCGGTGCCGAAGTGGTGTTCATTTACATAGCGATTGAGCACCAGACACAAATGGGCGGTTCGCGAGGACTCCACTGCCGAACGCTTGATTACAAGTGCCAGCAGGTCCATTACAAGCTCAACATGCTTCTGCGCCCCCCAATGCTCTACTACGTCCAGATTGATGCGGATCAGTCGCAGCAGCAGTGAACGAGTCAGCTTGTAGAGCCCCGTGTTGCTTGCTTTTCGTGCGACATGGCCAGTGAGCACCCAGTCAATGGAAAAGCCGCCGCGGCGCGTGTTGAATTGTGTTGCTGCTATTTCTGCGATGGACTTGGCATCAAGCGCTTTCCACGCAAGCGCCGCCACCAAGCGTGTAGCGCGAGACTCGGGCAAATCCGGCCTGGTTTTCAGGGCTGCTCCGAGAGCCTGATAATCATCGTCTCGCTCAAGGGCGAGGATGTAATTCAGGTCGAGTTGGTCATCAAGCAATCTGGCGTAATCACTCTCGTGACCCGCTAAGATCGCATCACGGAAGAGCTCCAAGCGCGAATGGCTTGCGATTTCCAAGAGTGCGCTCTTGGCATGCCAATCTGCGTTGTATGTGTCAAACAAGCGCTGCAGGGTAGGTCCGATACCTGGTTTGGCGGCCTGCCAGTAATTCTCCGCCGTAAGCGTATAGAACCCACGCCCCAAAGTGTCTCCTGCCGATACGAGCCGCTTAATAGCTCGCTCAAGTGCGAGTGATGCTTCATGGAGGAGAACGCAAGGGTTTCTAAGGTCACCAAAGAACGCGACCGCCTGTGGTTCCACATTTAGGAGTACTTGACGGCAGTGCGAGCTGAACACGGCCAGCCAGCCGGCCACTGGAAGCATTGATCGATGGACCCCACATTCGCCAGTTGTGGAGTTCCAGGTAAAGGTCGCGAGCAACCTACGGGCATGGTCGGGCGACCTAACCAGAGATGCCAATCGCTTGGCTGCGAGGAACGGCAGCAGATCATCGGGGTAGATTTTGACTTGGTGTTGACCAGAGTCGATGAAGAGACGTGAGCCCAGCAGGTATGCCAGCGATTGCTCAGACAAAACGGACGCAATTAGAGGGCGAGCGGACAGGACGCCTTCGCGATATCGAAGCGCCTTTGAGGAAATTTCAATGTTGGGCAATTGGCACATTGTGGAGGCACAAGCCAATCGTCCAATGGCCTCGTCGAGACTTTCAGGTAATGGGTTACCGATCCGGTTCTCTCGAGGATCAGCGCGCTGTTGGTGTTGAACTGAACCAACCACCTTCTCGAGCACTTGAGTGAGGTGCTGAGGCGGATTCTGCACTGGATCAATGTAGGCCAATATGTCCAGACCGCCGGGGCCCTCGGTCAGTCGTGCAAGCCCGTACAACCTAGCGACATTGAGCGTGTCGTTTGCATGAGCGACTTTTAAGTGACTACGCAAATAGCGCTCTGCTGCGTTGTCGTCGAGGGGAAGCAGTGCGAATAACTTCAATTGCTCCCCAGGCACGGGCTTGCTTTCGATCTTGCTGGAGGTTGCTAGGTGTTTGAGGTCGCCGAGAGATGGCATGTCCCCAAGCACCGCCCCAGTCTGCTGCTCGACTTCACACTCGCCGCTCTGCGAGTCCGTCGCCTGAGCAAAGGCCAAGTCGAACTCGTCATCGTCCGATACTCCAGTGTGGAGCATGGTGCGCAGTTCGGACTGGAGTAGTGTGAGCACCTCTTCAGTGAGAACGGCCGGGCGAGAGGACAGGACCCACCGGATGTCAGCATTGGGCCAATCCATCGCTCTACCCAGGCGTTTCAGTGCCTTACGAATGCCGTCCTCTGTTCCTAGGGATGCCTCATCGAGGGAGTCGACAAACGCTGTTAAACTGCCCCCCTCTCTCTTCCAACTATCGAATGCAGCGCCGTCTTCAGCGTCGAGGGCGTCTTCGACGAGGGCCTCGCCCAAGACTTTATGCAGCGCAACGTAAATGCACGGGTGACCTTCCCTGCGCATTTCCATGCTCTTAGCCTTGAGCTCCATCGTTTTCCCGAAGTTGGCCCTAGCCACGATAATGGAGAAACGGCCTTCCAGCACTTTGCTCCAAGGAAGGCGCTTACCGAAGGCACCGGATGCGAAAAGCTCATCATTGGTGTAATTCGTTAGCAGGGAGAAGCGGCGGTCGAGGTCAAGATAGTCGTCCATGGGGCTCTCGATCCTTAATGCAGGAGAGGGGCAGTCAGATTCGCTCAACTTTAACAAAAGTGAATCTCCCCCATTTGCTAGCTCATATCTTTCCTGCTTATGAGGGCAATTCGGGGGGGGGCTGAGCCAGAGGCTCTGATTGCTTCCGCTTCTTGCTGGATGCAGCGAATCGAATGCGACCTTTATCAACCTATTTTTGCCTAGCATGATGCCGGGAGCGCAGTGGCGAAGCACTGCATCGTATTTGCTCGGTTTGGTGAAAGAGTTATGAATTGCGTGGATTTGTTGGCGCGGGTGATTGAGCAGGTGTTGTCAGTTGGGAAGCTGCTGGCTGCAGAATGGGATCGCCCTGATGGTCCGAGAGGTAGCGGGGACAAGGCCGAGGTCGATGTCGAAATTGAGGTGGCGCTGCGCAGAGAGCTGCTCGCCCTGTTGGACTGCGATTTCTGGGGTGAAGAGACGGGCCGTCGCCTCACTGGGCATGAGTTCTGTTGGGTAGTAGATCCCAACGATGGAACAAGTGACTTCCTGCTTGGGCGTCGGGGGTCGGCGATATCGGTTGGGCTTTTGCAAAATGCGGTGCCCGTGCTCGGCGTCGTCTACGCGCCGGTTACCAACGACCGAGGGCCTGACTGCATTTCCTGGGCGAAAGGTACAGGAGGCGTCCTGCGCAATGGCCAGATCCTTCTTCATCGGCTTGAGCACCTTGAGCTAGCAATAGGTAGCAAGCTGCTGGTGAGTACTGCAGCGGTCAACAAGGCAGAACTCAATGCCAAACTCTGCTTTCCCGCTGAGTTCATCCCCATGCCGAGCATTGCGTATCGCTTGGCCCGAGTAGCGGCCGGAGATGCTGTGGCCGGTGTCTCTCTCGTTCCTGTCTCAGCGCACGATATTGTTGCGGGTCATGCCATTCTCATTGGTGCCAGGGGCGTCCTACTCAATCAATTGGGCAATCCGATCACCTACGAGTCAGAAGCGTATCTGTCGAAATCCTCGCTAAGGTGTTTCGGGGGCGCCCCCCGAGCATGCCAGGAGCTCTCGCGTAGGAACTGGGACGAGCTGTTCATCGCACCTTAATGTCCTGAAGGCAGGGCGAGGTGCCGAGTCGCTTGTAGTCAGGGCACAGCCGCAAACCTCTTGAGTGAAGCTGTGGCAATCAATCGCGCCCGCGTTTCAAGACGGGCGCTTGCCAACATCAAGCCGCTGCTAGGCGAGAAATGACTCGTAGACTACTGCAGCCAACTCTCGACGGTCTGGGCCCCAAATTCTGCTTTCCAAGCTTTCAGCACACGATGGTTTCCACCCTTGGTTTGTATAGCTTCGCCCGTGTGTGGATTTTTGTAGGTCTTGATTTGGCGTGCCCGACGTTGACCAGCTGCGTGAGACTCCTTGCGCACGCTGACCTGCGGATCCAACAAAGCAATGATGCCACGGAGGCCAATGTCGTACTCCGCCATCAGAGCCCGCAATTTCGACTCGAACTCAATTTCACGCTTAAGGCCTACATCACTCTTCATCGCATCCAGTTGTTTAAGCTGCTCAGCAAGCTGAGCCTCAAGCGCTTTAAACTCTGCCAGTTTCGACATGTCAACTCCTTCCTCGCAGGTACCGTACTGTCTTCTGTAATCCTACACTGCTCACTTGGTAAATCACACCTATACCACCGAGAATGCAATGCCATGCTAAGTTTCGCGGAATTTCTCTTTTCGACAGCAACAATCCGGAGCATAGCCAATTGGTTTGATTCGCTGGTTATCTAACTGGACTGGAAAACTGGTACCGGCTATAAAGATGGAGTTTATTATTATCGTGGACCAAGGAAGAGCATGCCCGAGGTAAACCTGGAGCGACTGAATGAGTTCTGCGAAGCGTGGCTGCGCAAAGCTCAAGCCTGTGACAATTCTATTGCAGGGGTTTTTGATCGATTCTTTGCGCTGTGGATCGTTTTCAATCGACTCTACGAAGAATCGGCCAGAATCTTGATCAATGAAAATGACCAAAGTATTTTCCGGTTTCGGTGGAAGAACAAGAAGCCATACGGCCCTCCCCCGGATCGTATGGCGGCTACTATATTTATAGTGCGTTTTTGCGGCGAGAACACTTTACGCTCGGCCCTTACTGCAGCGAGGCGGATGGAGAATGCACTGCATTTTATAGAATCAGGCCAACTCTACCTGCATGAAGACTACACGACCGGTGAACCAGACTACGATAGAGACCAGAAATTGGTTCAGTGTTCCCGCCAAGGCGATATCCAGGCACTCATGGCTTTGATCTACCAGGCGCGTTGTAACCTCTTCCATGGTCAGAAAGCGTACTCCGATGCGCAACGACCACTATTGGAAGGGATGAACGAGGTACTGCAGATCGTTATCCGATGCGCTCAGCAGAAAATGCAGCAACGAACTGAAGCTCAACCAGAACGATTCACGCTGTGAACGAACAATCACCTTTGCCCTGCAGGTCCAAATGATCTTCGCGCGACGTTATCTTCAACGTGCTCTCAATGATCTACGCTCGATCATCGACTCGAGCACCGTGAAATCGCTGGCCCATCGCCTGAACCGGCCAGGCAAAGATCGACTTGCCGTCATGTGGGAGGTTGCCGTTCTGCATGCACTGTCCGGCCTCGGGAACCTTCGCTGCGAACTCCCGCTCCCGTCTGGGCGCTGCCCCGATCTGGCGTTCGATAACGGAGACTTGGCTTTTACCGCAGACATTACCGTGGTTTCAGATGAGGGGCTGGACGAGCAGAATCCATTCCAAGAATTAAGCAATCTGATTGAAGCCTGCAAGACTCGACTTGGTTTGCCAATAGGGGGGATGGAGCTTCGCGCCGGCGACTGTCGGGAATTGTCTGCCCGTGGCACCAAAACACGGCTCAAGCTTCCGCCGGCCAACCGTCTTGCTGAATTTGTTCGAACGCAAGTTGAGCCCCAGCTAAAGGCCCAGATCGCTGCAGGAAATAAAATTCTCGAATTTGAGGTTGAAAATGAATCTACATCTATTCAAGTCACGATTGATCCAAGCCGGTCGCCATATAATTCAGGATCGCATGCCGCCTACGACATTCCCACAATTAAGGACCGGAACCCACTCTTTAACGCGTTACGCGCCAAAGCAAAACAACTCCGTGGTGCCGAGGGGATCACTGGCATAATCGTGGGTGATGGCGACAGCCGAACGCTGTCCGACTATCGATCATTTTGGAATGAAGTCAGCGCCAAAACCATAGCAGAAGACTTTTTGCGCCAGCACACATCGGTCAACTTTGTCCTTTTACTATCTGTACGAGAAGGCCGAAGAAACTGGCTCGACAATAGAGACGTAACCTATAGCATGCACGGAGCTTTGATAAATAACAGATGCCATGATATTTCACCTGGACTGGAACTATTGCTACGGGAAATGGTTTCACGATTCCCAAGCCCAGTATCAATGCCGGTTAATGGTGCGACGCAATCACGCGACTCGGGCTATGGATTGGGATTTCACGGAGGTCATGAGATGTCAGGAAATCGTGTCAGAATTAGCGCAAGGGAGTTATTGGAAATCCTTGCCGGGCGTTGCACAGCACAGGAGATGAATTTACTCCATGACTGGTCATCTCTCGGAAGCCGAGATGTCATCAACGCGCGTTTCAACCCCTTTGAAGTATTCCTCAATGAGGGGCGTCTGCCTTCTTCCGTTACAGTTGTTCCCGGCGGAGAGGATGAGTCTGATGACTGGCTGGAGTTTGAGTTTGGCAACTCAGACCCTGCAATTAGTCCATTCTATTGAACGCCGCAACCCAATTTGGCGTCCTGCTGATGAGGGCTAATAATAACGGGACGAATACGGTCTTTCTGATATTTAGCAAGGCCGAATAACTGCAATGGGCCGCCCGGCAGCTGACGGTCTCTGGCGCCGCAAAGTACTGGGCTGAAGTGGAGTCAGACAATGTGGAGTAAGCGGAGGAGAACAGAGGTTTCGGACTGGGTGGCTAGGGTAAGAAATTCTGCTTCTGTCTCAGCTCTTAAGTAACGCCTGCCATCATGGGACTGCCAACTTAAGCTCGCGGTAGACCTCAGTGGGTCCCTATCATCGATTAATATTAGTATCCTCCGAAGGACCTCCAGGGCGAGTTGGATTTCGTCGTTCAGAGAGTTTTGAGTGATGAAGGCGCCAGGGGAGTTCTCGTCGGTGGGTACTTGAAGTGCGCCAGTGACCGGGTCGGGACCAAGATGAATGGCGGCTCCGATTCGAGTTGGGCGCCCTCGCGTAGCGAATGTTAATCGCTCCTTGAGATCCTCTAGCATGATTTGAAGAAGTTTATTTCTTTGCTCTAGGTCAGCGAGAGTCCGCTTGAACTCCAGAGAGGGTATGTCCAACTTCGAATCTGGGAAAGGAGTGCTTCTAATTGGCCTTGACAGAAGCTTCGTCTGATACTCCCTAATTCTTAAGTCAACGTACATCCTTGCTTTGGAATTGCTATTCGCGATTGTGCTGTAAGCTGGTCCGCCAAAATTGGCAATCCCTATGCGCGAAATCGAGGACTTGCTCATTGCCTCGTTAGACTGCTCAATGAGGTCGCAAGATAGTTTGCAATTTTCAAGTGTTCGTTTCAGCTTGGGGCTGGACCCGTCATCGGAGAGCGTTTTAAGAAAGAGTTTCTCTGATTGGGTGATGTCCATAGTATCGCCTCTAGATCGATTCTACGAAAATTAATCACTTGATGCGGTGGGACGTAATTTTATTGGTTTGAGTTGATACGTTAACTCTGAACAAGTGTTGGTAGCAGCAGAATTAACACAAAGGCTCTTAATTTTTTCCACGAGTACCTTGTCAAACCCGAGTGGAGTTCCGGTGCTGGCCGCTGATTGAATTTTGTCATCACCGAAGATATCCGAAACTAGACTTGCCAAAACTGTGGTGAGACGATTTTGAGACGGTTCGGATCGTGGCGTATTGAAAAGTAGAAGAATTTCAGTGTCCTCTATTGCAAATATTTTATTGAGAAAATCCGCAACCAGCATTCGACTGTCCTCCGGGAATTCAAGGCCATTTCGAACGTAGCATAGCGATTGCTCAAGAATAGTGCGGGACAGCGTGAAATCGTTTCCTTTGATTATTTCAGGGCTCAGATCGACAAACTCGGAATCACCAATAAGAATCATTGGTTGTTTCTGAGGTGATTCATTAATTTGGATTTTTAATGCGTTTGAATCGTTATAATCGCGCCACCGCTGGTACCATTGCTGAACGACTGGGGCCAATGATTCGTCTTGATCAGCAAAATGCTTTTTGGACATCGACAGGCGAGCCTTAAGGTTGTTGAGTCGTCTGAGTTCTTTCGCAGAGAGAGACTCTGGTTTGGCTAGTTCTATTTCCTGGATTTGATGGCTAAGTTCCTTCAGTTCGCTGAGAGCTGCTTTGCGCTCTCTCGATTTTCGTCGCAGAAGTAACATTAATTTGTTTGCTTCCAATGCTTGCGACATCAAAAAATCAGGCCCTGTTCTATAGAACCTTCCACCAGCACATCCACCAAGCTTGCGTTCAAATTCGATAGATATACCTTCATCTGGGCTCTCGCGCTCTTTGATTGCACAAACTTCGCAGCTTGGCCCTTTCCCTCCCATGATACAAAGTCCGCCAGGAACTGGTGCAAGGGAAGCGAAATCAAAGGGAATATCATCTGTGCATTCTTGTACCCTTGAGCTGAGGGGGATGAAATTCGTCCCTTCAGACTGGATTCTTAATCTTTCAATGACAGTCTCAAATCCATCAATTAGGTCGCCGTTTACCATCGCATCGATTATCTTTCCACGGATATGCATTGGTGTGGTCTTGAAGTAGCGCATGGTCATAACAATGGTGGAATGTCCTGCTATGTATTCAGAGACCAAGTGTGCAGGCACTCCCAATTCTATAAGGCGACTTATTCCTGCCACGCGCAGTGAGTGTATGTCGAACTTCGCCCGCCTATTCTCAATAGCTGTGGTTATATTAGAGGTGACATGCTCAGTAAGGATGTCTACCTTCAATCCGATTTCTTGTTGAATTTTTCGCTCCACGTGGAGGCACAGAGCATTGTAAAGCTTTTCAAGTTGTGTTTTTGAAATAGGGAGGCTGGCACGATGGACCGTCCCATTTGGCCAGGTAACGTTAATTTCATTACCAATCTGCCTACACAGAGGGACAAACCATGGTAGACGCAAGCGTACGTCCGCATCATGTGGGATCAGAACTGAGTCTTCAATTACATCTGCAAAAGTTAATGGGCTTGGATGCGGGTCAAATTTTTCTACGAACTCATACTGATAACGAAGCACTTCATAGACTCGAGAAAGCTGCTGCCCCTTTTGTTGTATTTCTTCATTATCACTCAGCATGAGTGTGATTCCGTCAGGCCACGGCAAGGCGTACCCGCTGCACTGGCCATTCGACCAAATTGCAGTTTTGTTCGTTGAGCACCAAATGATTGGTTCAAAGGCACCAGTCAGGAAGTCCTGCTGAAGCTGAACAGCAGCTGACGGTGAGCCATAAAATTCTTCGTGTGACATACCATTTGGATATCGGAACTGGCTTAGTGGGTGGGTGTTGATCTTGATTTTATTGTCGTTGAAGTCGAATAACATACGATCAAGTAGCCCTTGATCAAGCCATCTGGCCTGTTTTCCTCTCAGTGGAGCCAAAAGTAATAGAGACAACTCTACAGACGAAGATGGATTCCAGATCCAATGGCCGTCTTTTAAGAACCAAGCGGGACTCTGGCTTTTTCTTTTATCTGGATAATTTTCTTCAAACCATTTTCTTGCCCACGCAAAGGTAGGCACTTTAACTATAATTTTGGTTGGGTGCTCTTCGAGAATTGGATTGCCTGTAAAGTCTAGAATTAGCTGTCCTTTGTCGTTATGTTTGGGTAGATAAATTGAGCGCTCCTGCTCGACGAGGCCTAACAATTCTTCGATTATCATTTCCTGAACGTCCTCCAGGAGACGACTTCGAGGAGTCTTTCCGGTCTTGGAGGCTCTTTTGAATGGGTTTGGTATGTCTGCAAAAGGATTCCGTAGCTTTTCCGGAAGTTCTGGATAGCCCGCGGGCTTGTACAGCTTTGAGAGATTTATTGTGCGGTCAAAAATGGTATTGGTTGCAGCCCAGCAAGAGGAGGCGCGATCTGAGGTTGTGGATAACGAGGATTGTCTTTCGGCAAGAAAACTTCTGAAATCGTAGTTGTTTCCTGGCTTATGGATATCGTATAGATCTAACGGGCTGATATAAAACGGGTTTCTTATCCCGCGAATTATTCCCCATTCATGGATATAGTCGAACTGTTTTCTGCTAGACAGTGATGAGTTAGGGGTTGCCTTTATCCAGATATCAAAAAATAGTTTCCACCCGCCAGTCAATGATTCATTAGCCCATTCTTCCGAATATTTCTTTGTTTTGGAGAGCCTCGCTTTGCGAGCAGTGGAGTGTAGAAATTCAAGCGGGAATGGATGGGCGCTATCATGGGCCTGCAGAAGTTTCTTGATGCTTGATTTTCTATTAACACCGCCTACGTCACATGGCACGTGCTCTAGGATATCCTGTGGAGTGTCGGCGATATCGCGCAATGTGCTGCTTGCATATAATGTGGCGAGCCAGGATGGATAATCTTTCTGGTAATTTAAGAGATTATTCCACTCCGGGATATTCTTGAGTTGTTTAGATAGCACGGTCAATGCGCTTGTGAAAAAATTTGTACTTTGGGGGAGAAGCCAATAGAAATTTAGGGAGCCAAGCATCAACCACTTGCTGCAAGCCATTTGGAATTTTGTCCAGACAAGCCATGCGCCGGAAGAGCCTGTTGAGCGAAGATAATCGTATAAATCAGGTGATAATCGTTTGAGTGCTTTTCCTGCTGGAGAAGCGATAAGAGACTTCCGAGCTTTGTCGAACGGTTCCTTCTGTTTGCCGACATCATCAAGCGTAAAGCCTTTCGGAGTAAAAGTACTGTTCTTAGTGTTGTGGATAGTCAACAGATCTTCCAGCAAACTTGACGGCTCCAAATCTGAAAGCGCATCAGTCGGGAGGAGGAGGGTGGCGTGCTCACATATTATGTTGTGTGCGTAGTTTGATCGGAATGCTTTAAGGCCTAGCCCCAGTCCGTCCGAGGTCCATGCGTCCTTTATTGCTTGAATGGCATGGTCTTCACCGCCAAGGCTGGAAACTAAGTTCTCTAGGGTTTGTGTTGTGTAGATCTTAGATCCTTTTCGGCATGCATACGCCTTAAATTGCGGTAGATTATCCCAGCGCAATATTGAATATCCTGGCTTTGAGGGCTTTATGTGGCCTTCGTAGCTCAGCCAAGATTGAATGTTTGAAAGGTTGAATTCAGAGATCAGTTTGATGACATCGCTTGTTGCGAGGTTTTCTCTTAAGTACAGGATTTTTTCAGTTTTATTGACCTGAATGATTTTTCCGCTCCAGTACCCACTCAGACAGGTTGCATCTGGATGCAGTGCGATTTCGCTGTGAAGCTCTGTGGGCATTTTATTGCTAGCTAATTATCAAGCGCAGAACGCATTTGGCATGTATACAACCATGCTTCATGCTGGTCGTTAGTCCAGTGTGGAGGAAATACAATGGAGGCGACTCTTGCGAAGATGGGCGACGAATTGATTTTTGAACTTTCACTCGTTTTCAAGTAAGCGGCGACAATCGCCTGCCGAATGCGGTCACCGCTGGGGCTATAATAGATCTCGGTTGATGTAATGTCGGCGTGGTGCATAAGGACTTGGGTCTGTTCGAGCGTCAAATTCAGTACACTTGCGCAGTAGTAGCCAAAGAAGTGTCTGAGGCTATGCCATGATAGGCGTTGATTGATGTCTAATTTTTTCTTTATCTTTCGCCAGACCGATTTTAGTGCGGATATCGTTAGAGGCATTCCATATTCAGCACTATTCTCAATTTTAATGAATAGCCATGGGTGTCTTAGGCTTATGAATTCATTGGTGTATGGGTTTCGGTTAAGATATTTTTTTCTATACTCTTCGAATAGTTTGTACCAGTAAGCGCCGATTCTCGGATCGCACCACCAAACATAGTTTTTATCGTATTGGTAAAATTCAGTATTTAAGAATGGATTGACTTGCTCAGCTGCGCTGAAGGTCATGCCTTTGAAGCCCGCATGAAGCCCTTGGTTTCTGCGATCCAGCTCTGAGCGCGGGGCCAGATTTCGAAAGTAATGAGATCTGGGTAAATCAGAGTTAACTATTCTCCAGTGTTTTTCGAAGTATTCGGCCCTAGTCCCACAGACATTTCTTCCGTTCTCATCAGCCCATTCGCACATGCCTGTATTAGGATCTGCCAGCCTAATTCTGGCTTGACCCATGATGTCCATTCCTTCTACGTCATCGCGGAAGAGGTGGAGTGGTTCTGCTCGCCGCAAACTCCCGCCCAACATTATCAATATGATGAGTTTGTCTCTTGGGTTGGTGGTTGCATTTTCAACTAGTTCGATAATTCTGTGGGGAGGAAATGCCTTTGGACAGCTTCTGTAGTTATTTCCTTTCTGGTTTGATTTGAATTTGCTTGCAATGCTTTCATCAGGAATCTCTCTTTTGTTCGATCTTGCGTTGTTTAGATGGATCAGCATGTCCCACTTTTCTCGATTCTTAAAATCTTGGAAGCGTTGCCATGCGCTAAGAAATACCTCTTCGGTAGGACTTAGTCTTGCAGTGTTATGGAATGCCGATTGCCATCTATCAAATTCAGTTATCGCGCGGAGGTAGCCCATAAGAGTACTCTTCTTCGCACTAGAGCTATGAGCCAATGGTTCCCAATTAAGCCCTAGGTAGCGAAGCCAATCATATCTTTCTCCGCGTTTGATGCAGTATTTATCTGTGCCAAATTCTTTGGCGTCAATAAAGTCGGCGATTAGATTGGCGGATTCAGATTCCGACAAGTGGCGAGTGCCATATTTGGCGCAGGTGAAAGCGTAGAGATGGCACAGCGAACGGACAATGAGTTCTAGTTTGCTATGGCCGGTATTACGTAGGAGGAGGTCATAGATGAACTGGTTAATTACATATCCGGGAAGTCCATTCGCCAGATAGACCAAGGGGAACTGGCGACCTTCAAAGTCTGTGTCATAGACCCAAACGATCTCGAACCACGGGTTATAAGCCACTGGCTTTTTCCTGAGTTTCGTAAATAGGTTGAGTGAGTGTAGTGGCCTGCGCCAAAAGACTTAGACGATCTTTGTTGGACTCATTTAATTAATATGCTTAGGCATCGGCTATAGCTCAGTGTCCTAGGCGAGCTAAGCCCATGCGTTCGGAACCCACGAGAAACGGTCCATGGGACAACTCCGGGAATCGGAGGCTTGGACTGTCTGTCGGAGGACAACAGGTCTCCTTTTGCCAGAAATGTAAATCTATAAGGTGCCCCTAACGCCCTGATGCGCCAGTGTGATTTCGCCCGGCTTGGGGCGACTGCCGCCGCCCACCAGTGCGGCGCCGGACGCGCTGTGATGAGGCTGACGAAAGGGGCGTTGCGGCCAGCTTTGCAGTGGCGCATGACTGACAACCGAATGAATGGCCGCCACCTCCAGCGCTTCCTGCTCTTCCAGCGGCGGCAAGAGGCCGGGCAGGCGGCTGGCCAGTAGCGTTTTTCCGGTTCCTGGCGGGCCGCACAGCAACAGGTTATGGGACCCGGCAGCGGCCACCAGCAGCGCGCGCTTGGCGGCGACCTGGCCCTGGACTTCAGCGAGGTCGGGGTAGGGCGGGCGTTCTTCCACTAGCCCATGGGCCTGGTAAGGGGCGAGCGGCGTATGGCCGGCAAAGTGTGCGGTCAGCTCCAGCAGGTGCCTGGCGGCCAGAACTGTGAGGCCGCCCGCGAGGCTGGCTTCTTCGGCATTTTCCCGAGGGACGATCAGGGTGCGCCCCGCCGCGCGGGCGGCCATGGCAGCGGGCAATACGCCCTGCACCGGACGCAATGCACCAGAAAGTGCCAGTTCGCCGAGGCACTCGACCTCTTCAAGAGCCCCGGCCGGCAACTGGCCGCTGGCGGCCAGAACGCCGAGTGCGATGGCGAGGTCGAAGCGGCCACCGTCCTTGGGCAAATCGGCGGGTGCGAGGTTGAGGGTGATGCGGCGAGGTGGGAAGTCGAAACCGCTGTTCAGGATCGCGCTGCGGACGCGGTCCTTGCTTTCCTTCACGGCGGTTTCCGGCAGGCCCACGAGGGCCAGGGACGGCAACCCGTTGGCGAGGTGTGCTTCGACAGTCACGGCAGGGGCTTCGACGCCAACCTGCGCGCGACTGTGGACGATGGCCAGGGACATGATCACTCCTTGATCGGCCCGCCGGTCGGACCGGGGTTACTCGGCCGACGGCGGGTTCAGCTTGGCATCCAGCTCCGCGACTTTGGCCTCCAGGGCCTCCAGGCGCGCTCGGGTGCGGGCGAGCACCACCATCTGGCTGTCGAACTCGTCGCGGCTGACCAGGTCGAGCTTGCCGAAGGCACTCTGCAGCAGAACCTTGAACTGGGCCTCGACCTCGGTGCGCGGCAGCGGGCTGTCACCGCTGAACAGGCGCGAGGCGTGGGACGCGAGGGTATCGAGCAGGGCTTTGGGCGGCAGCATGGTGGGGTTCCGTAGGTGAATGGGCGGGAGTCTACCACGGGGCTCCGGCAAGCCGGGCTGGCGAAGGGGTGCACGCTTTTTGAGCAATGCCCTGGGGCGCTGCGCACCTCTTTGGTGCGATCTCGTGCGCGCTCTCACGGTGCCAGCAGGGCAATCGGCCAGTATCTGTTTGAAAAAACGCACTTTGTCTGGAGCTGGCAAGCTTTCTGCTTGGTGGTGAGCGACGCATGCACCGATGCAGTTCCGGTGCACCGGGCGAGGCGGGGGAGTGTTTCGCCAGAAGCGGTTGGTTGACGTCGGAGTGCCGTGTCAGGGCGGGCCGACGCGTTACAAAAGCCAGACACTGCGCTTAGACTTGAGCCGGGTTCGCGTTTTTCCTGGGGCAAGTCAACCAAACACGGGAGAGAGTTTCATGAAGCTAGTCACTGCCATCATCAAGCCGTTCAAGCTCGACGACGTGCGTGAGTCGTTGTCGGAGATCGGCGTGCAGGGCATCACTGTCACCGAGGTCAAGGGCTTCGGACGGCAAAAGGGCCACACCGAGCTGTACCGCGGCGCCGAGTACGTTGTCGATTTCCTGCCGAAGGTGAAGATCGACGTGGCCATTGCCGACGACCAACTCGATCGCGTCATCGAGGCCATCACCAAGGCTGCCAATACCGGCAAGATTGGTGACGGCAAGATTTTCGTCGTCAATCTGGAACAGGCCATCCGTATCCGTACCGGCGAAACCGGCACAGACGCGATCTAAGCCGCCGAACCCCAACGCCCCAGGAGAAAACAACATGACTCTGCGTAAAGCCGCAGGGCTAGGAGCCCTTTTGTCCCTCGTTACCCCCGGCCTGGCCATGGCCGCTGACGAGGTAGTGCTGAACAGTGGTGACACGGCGTGGATGATGGTCGCTACTGCGCTGGTGCTGTTCATGACCATTCCCGGCCTGGCGCTGTTCTATGGCGGCATGGTGCGCTCCAAGAACGTTCTCTCGGTGATGATGCAGTGCTTCGCCATCACCGGCTTGATCAGCATCCTGTGGGTGGTCTATGGCTATAGCCTGGCCTTCGATACCACCGGCATGGAACAGGGGGTGATCAACTTCAACTCCTTCGTGGGCGGCCTGTCCAAGGCGTTCCTCAGCGGCCTGAACACAAGCAGCCTGGTGTACGCGATACCTGAGAGCGTGTTCATCACCTTCCAGATGACCTTCGCCATCATCACCCCGGCCCTGATCGTGGGTGCCTTCGCCGAGCGCATGAAGTTCTCCGCCATGCTGATCTTCATGGCTGTCTGGTTCACCTTGGTCTATGCCCCGATCGCCCACATGGTGTGGAGCGGCAATGGCGGCCTGATGTGGGACTGGGGCGTGCTGGACTTCGCCGGTGGCACCGTGGTGCACATCAACGCCGGTGTGGCTGGCCTGGTGGCCTGCCTGGTTCTGGGCAAGCGCAAGGGCTACCCGACCACTCCGATGGCTCCGCATAACCTCGGCTACACCCTGCTCGGCGCCGCCATGCTCTGGGTGGGCTGGTTCGGTTTCAACGCCGGTTCCGCCGTGGCCGCCAACGGCACCGCTGGCATGGCCATGCTGGTTACCCAGATCGCCACCGCCGCCGCTGCTCTGGGCTGGATGTTCGCCGAGTGGCTGACCCACGGTAAGCCGAGCGCACTGGGTATCGCGTCCGGCGTGGTTGCCGGTCTGGTCGCCATCACCCCGGCTGCCGGTACCGTCGGCCCGATGGGCGCCCTGATCATCGGCCTGGTGGCTGGCGTGATCTGCTACTTCTGCGCCACCAGCCTGAAGCGCAAGCTGGGCTACGACGACTCCCTGGATGCCTTCGGCGTGCACGGCATCGGCGGTATCGTCGGCGCCCTACTGACCGGCGTGTTCGCCGCTCCGGCCCTGGGTGGTTTCGGCAGCGTCGAAGACATCGGTTCCCAGTTCCTCATCCAGCTCCAGGGTGTGGTGGTGACCGTGGTGTACACCGGCATCGTCACCTTTGTGATCCTCAAGGTGCTGGACGTTGTCATGGGCCTGCGCGTCAATGAAGAGGAAGAGACTGTTGGTCTCGACCTGGCTCAGCACAACGAGCGTGGCTACAACCTCTGATCCCGTTGATTTCCCCGTTCGGCAGTTGCCGGCGGGGACGTCGAGAGGAAATCCTGAAAGGGCGCCGCAAGGCGCCCTTTGCTTTTTTAACGGCCGCGCTAGAATGCCCGCCGGACGAGCCGAGACAGGTATTTGCGGATGTGGCAGCAGACCCTGATCACCTTGCGCCCGCGGCCGCGTGGCTTCCACCTGGTCACCGCGGAAATCCTGGCGGCACTGCCGGAACTGGAGCGCTTCCGCGTCGGTCTGTTGCACCTCTGGCTGCAACACACTTCGGCTTCCCTGACGGTCAACGAGAACGCCGACCCAGCGGTTCGGCGGGACTTCGAGCGATTCTTCAATCGCCTGGTGCCTCAGGGTGAAAGCGGCTATGAACATGACTATGAAGGGCCGGACGATTTGCCCGCGCACTTCAAGGGCAGCCTGTTGGGCTGCCAGCTAAGCCTGCCGGTCCGGGACGGGCAGCTTGAAATGGGCACCTGGCAGGGTGTCTACCTGGGCGAACACCGCGACCATGGCGGTGCGCGCAAGGTGTTGGCGACCTTGCATGGCGAGGCGCCCTGAATTTTTTCCGGCAGCGTTAGAAAGCTGGCGCAGCTGGGCTATAACTAACCTGCTTTGGCAAGGCATGAGGTAGAACATGAGCGACGAAGAACTGGAACAAGACGAGCTGGAAGCGGCCGACGAGGACGACGGCGAAGAGCTGGCTGCAGCCGATGATGGCGATGGCGACGATGAAAGCGAGGCCCCTGCTCCCTCCGGGAAGAAGGCCAAGGCTGCGGTCGAAGCTGAAGAGATGCCCAGCATCGAAGCCAAGCAGAAAGAGCGCGATGCCCTGGCCAGGGCTATGGAAGAATTCCTGGCCCGTGGTGGCAAGGTGCAGGAGGTCGAGCCCAATGTGGTAGCCGACCCGCCGAAGAAGCCGGACAGCAAGTACGGCAGCCGCCCCATCTGAGGCAGGCTCCCGTCGAAAGAGCCCGCCATTGCGCGGGCTTTTTCATGGGGGCGGGAAGGTCCGTGCGAATGCAGGCCGTAGGATGGGTAGAGGTGCGAAACCCAACGGCTCCCAGTCGGGCTGGGCGTTGGGCTTCACGGAGCTCAGCCACAACCTACAAGAGCAGGCCATCGGTCTGGGGGAGATTCCATGTCAATCAGCCATGCAGCGGCCCCGTAGGTTGGTCCGAGCCTGCGAGGCCCAACGTGGCCAGTCACAGGCGCCTGCGTTGGGTTTCGCTGCGCTCTCGCGGAACGCCGCCGGCACCAACCTTCTAAAGGTTGAGCGAATTCATTCGCGAAAGGCTGTAACTCGGGAGCCGGTGCGCATGGCGCACCCTACGAGTCACTCAGTGCCACTTCGCCCAGCGTGCCAACACGCCGGGCAATTCTCCCAGGCTGGAAATCTCGGCATCCGGCAGCCTTTCGCCCGTCCAGTCCTTGCCCTGCGGGTTGAACCAGATGGCGCGCAGGCCGGCACGGCGGGCGCCTTCGATGTCGTCGGCCGGGTGGTCGCCGATGTGCACGGCCTCCCCGGCGCTCACGCCGCCGCGCTTGAGGGCTTCGAGGAAGGGCACCGGATCAGGCTTGCCGATGCCCAGCTCTTCGGCGCAGAGCGCGAACTTGAAGAAGTCGGCCAGGCCCAGGCGGCGCACGTCGGCGTTGCCGTTGGTGATTACACCCAGGCTGTAACGGTTGGCCAGGCGTTCCAGGGTGGGCACGGTGTCGGGGTAGAAGGTGATGCGGTGACGGGCCTGGAGCATGGCCTGGAAGGCGCCCTCGGCAAGATCGATGGCGTCTTCCGCTGAGTAACCCACGCCTTCCAGTGCGCGCCGCAGCGTGCGCCGTCGCAGCTCACTGAGGCGGTGCTTGAGGGTCGGCTCCGCAGCCAGGATCTCGCCGCGAATGGCCCAGAGATGCTCCACCGGGAGGGTGCCCAGGATCGGGGTGTGTTCCATCAGCCAGTCGCGCATGGCGGCTTCGGCGCCTTCGATCACCGGACGGTTGTCCCAGAGGGTGTCGTCCAGGTCGAAGGTAATCAGCTGGATGCTCATTCGTCCGTTCCTCGTCGCTTGGCCCTTGGGTGGGCGCGGTCATAGACCGAGGCCAGGTGCTGGAAATCCAGATGGGTGTAGATCTGGGTGGTGGAAATGTCGGCGTGGCCAAGCAGCTCCTGCACCGCTCGCAGGTCCTGTGATGATTCCAGCATATGGCTGGCGAAGGAATGCCGCAGCATGTGCGGGTGCAAATGCTGGCCCAGTTCACGAACTCCGGCCTGGCGCACGCGCAGCTGGATGGCGCGCGGTGACAGGCGACGGCCCTGCTGGCTGACGAACACCGCCGGCTCGGCGGGACGGGTGGAGGCGCGCAATGGCAGCCACTCTTCCAGTGCCTCGCGGGCCTTGCGACCGACGGGCAGCTCACGCGTCTTGTTGCCTTTGCCGCGGACCCGCACCAGGCCGGCGGGCAGGTCGAGGCCGTCTAGGTCGAGGCCCACCAGCTCGGACAGGCGCAGGCCCGAGGAGTAGAAGAGTTCGAGCATGGCCTGGTCGCGACGGGCGATGAAATCGTCTTCCACTGCGCCGTCCAGCAGTTGCTGGGCGCGGTCGGCATCCAGTGCACGGGGCAGGCGGCGGGCGCCCTTCGGGGCGGCGAGGCCGTTGGCCGGGTCATGGCGGCAGTGGCCTTCGCGGATCAGGTACTGGTAGAGGCCGCGCACCGCCGAGAGCAGGCGGGCCAGGCTGCGGCTGGACAGGCCGTCTTGATGCAGGCGGGCGATGAAGCTGCGCAGGCTGCGGACGTCCAGGTCTTTCCAGTCGGCGATACCGGACTTTTCGCAGAGCGCGCAGACCTTCAGCAGGTCCCGGTGGTAGCCGTCGAGGGTGTGCGCCGAGACCTGGCGCTCGCTGCGCAGGTGATTCAGGTAGGCATCCAGGTCGGCTTGCATGGGACTTCCTTGGAATACGTGGTGGCGGCTTATCTCACCGATCGCAGGGGGCTGGCGAAGCGCGGCAGCACCCGGGCTAGCACTTCGGCGATGTAGCCGAGGAACAGGGTGCCCAGGGAACTCTTGTAATGCTGCGGGTCTGGACTGCCGATGGCGAGTACGCCATGCAGGCCCTGGTGGGTCAGGCTGACCACGGCGGCGGAGCCGACCTGGTCGCGCTCGTCGGCCCCGAAGAGGAATTCCAGTTCGTGGCTGCGCAGCACGCCGCAGATGGTCTTGCCTCCAGCCAGCAGGCCGCCGATGCTCTGGTGCGCGTCGGCGGAGGTGACGCTGCGGCCGACCGGCAGGGTGGCTTCGCTGAACAGGATGAGGCTGACGAAGGGCACCTGGAACTCATGGCGCAGGCTGTCTTCGACGGCACCCACCACTTCCTCCAGGCTGGAGGCGTCGAGCAGGTCGAGCACCAGGCGACGGGTCTTGTCGAACAGTCGGTCGTTCTCCCGTGCGACATCCATCAGTTGCGACAGGCGATGGCGCATTTCGATGTTGCGCTCGCGCAGCAGCTTCACCTGGCGTTCCACCAGGGACACGGCTTCGCCCGGCAAATGGGGGATGCGGAGTTCGGGAATCAGCTCTTCATGCCGGACGAAGAACTCCGGATGGAGGCGCAGGTAGGCGGCCACCGTCTCGGAGTCGAGGTGTTGCGGCGGTTCCTGGTGCTGGTCGGTCATAGGCGAACCTGTCCTTCGAATACGCGGACGGCGGGTCCGGTCATCATAACGGGCTGCCCCGGACCGGCCCACTCGATGGAGAGTCGGCCACCCGGCAGGTCGATCAGGACCGGGGAGTCCATCCAGCCCTGGCGGATGGCGGCCACCGCAGCGGCGCAGGCGCCGGTGCCGCAGGCCAGGGTTTCCCCGGCGCCGCGTTCCCAGACGCGCAGCTTGGCATGCTTGCGGTCGACTACCTGCAGGAAGCCGACGTTCACCCGCTGCGGGAAGCGTGGGTGGTGCTCCATTTTCGGCCCCAGGCTGTGGACCGGCGCCGTGGTGACGTCGTCCACTCGCAGCACCGCATGGGGATTGCCCATGGAGATGGCGGCGAGTTCGACGGTCTGGTCATCGACTTCGACCGGATAGCTCAAGGCTTCGTCGTCGGCGATGAAAGGGATCTGCTGCGGGACCAGGCGCGGCGGGCCCATGTCCACGGTGACCTGGCCATCAGGCCGGACATCCAGCTCGATGATGCCGCTCTTGGTTTCGACGCGGATGCGCTTTTTCACCGTCAGGCGCTTGTCGATCACGAAGCGGGCGAAACAGCGCGCACCATTGCCGCACTGCTCCACTTCCGAACCGTCGGAGTTGAAGATGCGATAGCGGAAGTCGACATCCGGGTTGGTGGGCGCCTCGACGATCAGCAACTGGTCGAAGCCGATCCCGGTGTTGCGATCGCCCCACTGCTTGGCGTGCTTGGGCTGGATATGGGCGTGCTGGCTGACCAGGTCGAGGACCATGAAATCGTTGCCGAGGCCGTGCATCTTGGTGAAGCGCAATAGCATGGTTGCGCCCTCACTGCGGCAGCAGGCTTTCGCCGGCATAAAGGTCTTCGATGGTTTCGC
This sequence comes from Pseudomonas sp. TCU-HL1, assembly GCF_001708505.1. NCBI lineage: Bacteria > Pseudomonadati > Pseudomonadota > Gammaproteobacteria > Pseudomonadales > Pseudomonadaceae > Pseudomonas > Pseudomonas sp. TCU-HL1. Next base: position 6,017,881 of record NZ_CP015992.1, on the reverse strand, counting down.
GACGGCGCACTTCAAAGGCCTGTTCGCCATCTACCAGCACCTCGGCAGCACGGCCGCGGGTGTTGTAGTTCGAACTCATCACGAAACCGTAGGCACCGGCGGAGCGGACCGCCAGCAGATCGCCCTCGGCCAGCACCAGATTGCGTTCGCGGGCGAGGAAGTCGCCGGTTTCGCAGATCGGGCCGACCAGGTCGTAGGTACGCTCGATGCCGGCATGGGGTGCAACCGGCACCACGTCCATCCAGGCCTCGTAGAGGGCGGGACGGATCAGGTCGTTCATGGCCGCGTCGATCACGGCGAAATCCTTGTGTTCAGTGTGCTTGAGGTATTCCACCTGGGTCAGCAGAACGCCGGCGTTGGCGACGATGGAGCGACCGGGCTCGAACAGCAGCTCCAGGTTGCGGCCCTGGACGCGCTGGCGAATAGCCTGGATGTAGTCGCCAGGCAGCGGCGGTTGCTCGTCGCGGTAGCGCACGCCGAGGCCGCCACCGAGGTCCAGGTGGCGAATGGCGATGCCGCGGGCGCTCAGGCGGTCGATCAGTTCCAGGAGGCGGTCAAGAGCGTCGAGGAAGGGCTCCATGCTGGTGAGCTGGGAGCCGATATGGCAGTCGACGCCGATCACCTCGAGGTTCGGCAGGCTGGCGGCCTGGGCATAGACGGCTTCGGCTTCGTCTATGGAAATGCCGAACTTGTTTTCCTTCAGGCCCGTGGCGATATACGGGTGGGTGCCGGCATCCACGTCCGGGTTGACCCGCAGCGATACCGGTGCCTTCACCTCCATGGCCGCGGCCACGTTCTGCAGGCGTTCCAGCTCGTTGCGCGACTCGACGTTGAAGCAGTGCACGCCGGCTTCCAGCGCTCGGCGCATGTCGTCGCGAGTCTTGCCGACACCGGAGAAGACGATGCGCTCGGGCGCGCCACCGGCAGCCAGGACCCGCTCCAGTTCACCGCTGGATACGATGTCGAAGCCTGCGCCAAGGCGCGCCAGCAGGTTCAGCACGCCGAGGTTGGAGTTGGCCTTGACCGCGTAGCAGACCATCCCCGGCGTACCCGCCAGGGCGTTGGCATAGGCGTTGTAGCCGGCCTCGATGGCCGCTCGGGAATAGACGTAGGTCGGCGTGCCGAAGCGAGCGGCGATATCGGACAGCGCTACGCCTTCCGCGAACAGCTCGCCGCCGCGGTAAGTGAAAGCGTCCATGGAGGCTCCCCCGATCAGCGGATGTACACGTCTTTCTGGTGTTCTTTCGCTGCTTTTTCGTCGTCAGGCATGTACAGCGGGCCTTTCTGGCCGCAGCCGGCCAGCAGGCAGGCAACAGCGAGCAGCGCGACGAAGGGGGCGTGGAGTCGCTTCATGACGGAATCCTTGCAGAAAACGTGAATTGTTCCGGAGTATACCGACCCCCCGACGCCTTGCCTATTCGCCGGAATTCCCGTCTGGCGTGGCTTGCGGGCGTGCGCCGGGCTAGCATTGGCGGCTGAAAAAGGAGAACCCATGGACAACGCCGCAGCCCTTGCCGGCTCGGTCTCGGTCGCCTATCTGCAGGGTCTGGTGGCGCGAGGCCGGGTTATCCTTCAGCCAGCTGGCGGACATCGCCTTGCTGGTCGGGTTCAGCGAGCCCGGCTCACTGGCTCGTGCTTTCCGCCGCTGGACCGGACAGCGTCTCGGCGAGTACCGTCGCCCCCCCGTTACCCCCATGCCTTGAGGTAAACCCCGATGAGTTTGAGCGAAGCCCGATTCCACGACCTGGTCGATGAAGCCCAGGAGCGCGTGGAAGACGCATTCGATGACAGCGACCTGGATCTGGATCTGGAAAACACCGGTGGCGTACTCACCGTGCGTTTCGAGAACGGTAGCCAGGTGATCCTCAGCCGCCAGGCGCCGCTGCGTCAGCTCTGGGTCGCGGCACGATCGGGAGGCTTCCATTTCGATTTCGACGAAGCCAGCGGTCGCTGGATCTGTGACAGCAGCGACGAGCCGCTGGGTGAGCTGCTCAGTCGCGTGACTCGCGAGCAGGCGGGCGAAGACCTTGAGTTCGACGAACTCTGACAGCGCGCCCCCGGCACGCTATCCGTCGCCCTGCGTCCGACGTTGCTGTCTGGATGATGCTGACGTCTGCGTAGGCTGTGGTCGGACCCTGGCAGAAATCTGCGAGTGGAGTCAGGCAAGCGACTCGCGCCGCCGCGATATCTGCGCGGCCGCCGTGCAGCGACGGAGCCAATTGCCACACTGACCAGGTGGTCTTGCCAATCGCTGGCGTGCTGACGTACTGTCGGGCTTCTGGACGAGTTGTCTGGATAGACAGATTCTGAAACCCCGCCTTCGGGCGGGGTTTCGCTTTTTCGCAGCCTGCATAAGGAGTCTCGCCTTCGCCATGAACACCCACCCGCCCATCACCATTACCCGTCTCGACCTGCAACGCCTGGAGCGCCTGCTCGACAGCCTGGAGGAGTTCGGCCCCGCCGCCGAGGCGCTGGAGAGCGAGCTGGCTCGTGCCCAGGTGGTTGGCCACGAGGAGGTTCCGCCGGGCGTCGTCACCATGAATTCCCGCGTGCATTGCCGCGAGGAAGGCAGTGGCAAGGACTACCACTTGACCCTGGTCTACCCGGACGACGCGGGTGGCGAAGGCAAGGTTTCCATCCTGGCTCCGGTGGGCAGCGCGCTGCTGGGCCTGTCTGTCGGCCAGCACATTGACTGGCCGGTTCCTGGCGGCAAGACCCTTAAGCTCACGTTGCTGAACGTCGAGTACCAGCCCGAGGCGGCCGGCGAGTACAGCCGCTGATCCCCGGCCAGGTTTTGCTCAGTGTGGGAGCGAATTTATTCGCGAATGAATTCGCTCCCACAAGGCGATGAGCCGACCAGAGTGCCGGCTCAGCTATCGCGCAGCGCCCTGTTCAGCCTCTCTTCCAGCTCGACCTTGTACCGCAGGTAGTGAACCGTCTGCGCCTGGCCCTTGCCTTGCACCCGGGACAGGTCCAGGTCGGTGATGTAACAAGGGTAGCGTTCCGGTTCGCGGCGCTGGGCCAGGATATGCCGGGCCACGGCGGCGAACAGGCCGGCGCCGTACTCCAGCTCAGAGAACTCCCGATGGTTGCAGTAGAGGGTCACATGCACCAGTCCTTGCTCGGCCGGCTCGACGATGGCCTGCACGTCGTAGAAGGGATGGCTGACTGCCGCTGACGGCGCCGCGCGACGTTCCAGTTGGCGGCCTTGGCGTACCACCTCGTAATAGAAGATTTCCGGCACCAGCATGGCCAGTGGGCTGTCCAGCGGCAGCAGGGCGTTGCGCCGGTAAAGCAGCGATTGCAGGAAGCGGTGCAGCGGCGTCAGCAGGCTCTGCTCATCGCGAAATGGCAGGCGCTGGCGCCACAGCGCGTTGTGCTCGTCCAGCAGGCTGATCTCGGCACTGTCGCCATTCTGGCGATAGAACACCTGGATGCAGTGGGGGCGACCGAGAGGCAGGATCACTGCCAGATCGACGTCCTCAAGGGCATGGCGGTCAAGTTGCAGCGGGCTGTAGCCCGGCAGGTCGCGACCCAGATGCTCCACCAGTGCAGGTAGGTCTGCCAGGCTGGCGTGGCTGACCTGGCCGAGTTCCAGCTGCAGCACATGGAAGCGTTGCTGGATCTGCAGCAGGAAGCGCGGAATGCCCGCGGTGCCCAGCATCTCCTGGGCATCGCCAAACAGCTCTTCCACCCGCTGGCCAATGGCCTGGGCGCGGTTGCGACAGAAGCAGCGCACCCGTAGCCCGGGACGCGCGCCGTTGGCCGGCAGGCTGTTGAGGTAATCGCGCAGGCAGGCGAGCAGGGCGTCGGGGCCCTCGTAGCGGCTCACCAGCAATTCGTTCCAGCTGTTCAGCGTGACCTGGTCGAGGGTCAGCACCAGGTTCTCGCGCACCCCGGAGTAACCCAGTGCATCGGTGCGTTCAGTGGTGAGGTGAAGGTTCTTCTGGCTGTGCTGCTTTAGTGGATCGATCCCCACGTTCACCAGCAACAGCACCTCGGCCGGAACCCCGGCACGCAGCAGGGCGCTTTCGTCCACCTGTCCCTGGGGCAGGGGGAAGGCCTGTTGCAGGCTGGCCAGGAGGTTGGACAGCTCATGCTCAGTCAGGTCGCTGGTACCCGGATGCAGGGACACGCGGGTGCCGGTGTCTATCACCCCGTTGCGGTGACACCAGGCAAGCAGGGGCACCAGCTCGCGGCTGCGTTTCAGTGGCGCGAAGTCCTGCCAGTCGAGGGCGTTCAGGCTGCCGGAGAACAGCGCCCACTGGGTTTCGCCCTCGGTATCCGTGGGGCACTGCACCAGGGTGAGGGTGTCTTCGGCAATGTCCGGGGCGATGCCCGGGTTGATGAACTCCACCTTGCCCGCCTTGCGCTCGAAGGCTGCATAGAGGCGTCGGCCGAGCACGCCCAGGTCGCGGCTGCTGAGGGTGCAGATGGCCTGTTCACTACGGGCGAACTGGGACAGGAAGCGGTAGCTGTAGGTCAACTCGTTGACCAGGGCGCGGCGCTCGGCCAGGACCTGGCGCACTTTCCATTGACTGCGGCTGTCGAGCATCGCCAGCTGGCGGTGCGGCCAGTGCCACTCGGCAGTCAGGCGCTCCAGCAGGAGGCGCTGCCAGCTCTTGCTGCGGTTGCGCGGCGGCCGGCTGAGTTTCTTGTTCACCTTCAGGTACAGGCAGCGGCGGATCAGCTCCAGGCGCTCGGTTTCATTGCGCCCGCGCAGGTACTCCTCCAGCCGGCGGTAAACCACCATGTAGGGGTCCAGCTCGTCGAGGTCGAGGCGGTTGGCATAGACCGACTCCTTGAAGCGCAGGGACAAGCAGGCGACCTGAGGGTGTTCACTGGCGTAGACCTCGGTGAGCAGTAGCTTGAGCACCGACTTGTAGGGCGACTCGATGCCCTTGAACAGCTGCCACATGCTGGCGCCGATGAACTCCCCCGGAGGGATGTGCGCCAGGTGGCCAAGGTCGAGTACTTCCTCGGCGCGGAGGAAGCGCTTGGACAGCAGCGTGCGGCTGTACTCGGCGTAGCGCGCCTCTTCATAGACTGGCACCAGCCACCAGAGTGGCGTGCGGCCGGCGAGCCAGATGGCGGTACGGTAGAACTCGTCCAGCAGCAGGTAGTGCTGGGTAGTACCGCAGTCGTCGGAGGTCAGTCGCGCTTCACGGTCGCCCTGGGTGAAGCGCGCCGGGTCGACCAGGAAGAAGTGCGCTTCGGCGCCCTGGCTGGCTGCCCAGGTCTCCAGGGCACTGCACTTGCGCTGCAGTTCGGCGGTGGCAGCCGCGTCCATCTCCGGCGCGTGGCAGACCCAGATGTCCATGTCGCTTTGCTCGGCCTGGGCGATGGTGCCCAGGCTGCCCATCAGGAACAGGCCATGAATAGGCGTGGGTTGCGGGCCGCGCCGCGCCTTGTAGGCGAAAGAGCGGGTCAGCCGCTGGGCTTCGGCCAGCAGGTCGTCGTCGGGTTCATAGGCGGCGACTCCGGCTGGCGCTGTGCCGGAAACATAGCCCGGCAGCAGTGGGTGATTGACGTGGAAGAGCAGGGGCAGCAGCTTCAGGACCAGCTGCTGGCGAGTGGATAGCGCCTGCATGGCACGGTCCAGCCGGCCAGCATTGACCTTGAGGAAGCGGGCGCGCAGTTGCGCGAGGACCTTGCGGTCGATGCCGTCGTCGATGTCCGGGCGGATTTCCTGGGTGCGCGTCATGCTCTGTTCATGTCCCGATGCTGGCGGCCTGGCCGGCAGCCTTCACTGCCGGCAGGCGTCCGCATTGTATCGCCCGTAATGTTGCCGACTTGAGCGGCAGCGGTTTCAGGCGTGTTCGGGCAGGAGAATGGTGCGTAGGGCCTGGACGTGTTCGGCGGCGTCGAGACCGAGGCTGGTCAGGTAGCCGCCGTCGGCTTGGGTGATCAGGCCTTTCTGGTGCAGTCGCATGACCGCAGCCTGGGCTCTGGGGTTGGCGCTGTTGTGGACCTTGATGCCTTCCTGGGTGTTGTCCAGGTTGAACAGGGCCAGCAGTTCGAATTCAGCGATGAGTTCGGGGGTGAAGACCATGGTCGCTCCTTGTTCTTGTCGTACCGCGGAGGCCGGCAGGTTGCCGGCCGGAAACTGGAGTCAATGGAGTGTAGGTAAGGTCAGGCCTGATCTTCAGGCAGGTCCGGCAGTGCCCGCAAGGCCCTTTCGTACCATTCGGTGTCGAAGGCGCGGTCGGCGGCGAGCATGGCATCGATTTCGTGGGCCAGCACCAGGGCCATCAACTGGAGGATTTCCTCGCGATCAAAGCCCACCAGAGTCAGCTTGTTGAAGGTGGCGCGAGCCGCAGGCGGTTCGCCGGCTTCGATCTGGTTCTCGATGGCCTGGGTCAGGGTGGCCTCGGCGAAGGCCTCTTCGCCGTCATCAATGTCGTCGGTCATTGCGATTTCCTGTCATCGAGGCAGCCGGGTGGTGCCTGGGGCTCCACCCGGCGTGAGGGTCAGCGGGCAGCCAGCAGGGCCTTGCCGCGCTGGACGGCAGCGCGAACCTGGTTCGGCGCGGTACCGCCGATGTGGTCGCGGGCGTTGACCGAGCCTTCCAGGGTCAGTACGGCGAACACGTCGTCACCGATCTGGTCGCTGAACGTGCGCAGTTCGTCCAGGCTCATCTCGGCCAGGTCCTTGCCGGTATCCACGCCGTACTTCACCGCGTGGCCGACGATTTCGTGGCAGTCGCGGAAGGGCAGGCCCTTGCGCACCAGGTAGTCGGCGAGGTCGGTAGCGGTGGAGAAGCCGCGGCGGGCCGCTTCGCGCATGATTTCGCGCTTGGGCTTGATGGCCGGGATCATGTCGGCGAAGGCACGCAGGCTGTCGCGCAGGGTGTCGGCGGCGTCGAACAGCGGTTCCTTGTCTTCCTGGTTGTCCTTGTTGTAGGCCAGCGGCTGGCCTTTCATCAGGGTCAGCAGGCCGGTGAGGGCACCGAACACGCGGCCGGACTTGCCGCGTACCAGTTCGGGTACGTCAGGGTTCTTCTTCTGCGGCATGATCGAGGAACCGGTGCAGAAGCGGTCAGGCAGGTCGATGAACTGGAACTGCGCGCTGGTCCAGAGCACCAGCTCTTCGGAGAAGCGCGACAGGTGCATCATCGCCAGGGACGCGGCGGCGCAGAATTCGATTGCGAAGTCACGGTCGGACACGCCGTCCAGGGAGTTGCCGCCGACGGCATCGAAACCGAGCAGCTGGCAGGTGACCTCGCGCTGGATCGGGTAGGTGGTTCCGGCCAGGGCAGCGGACCCCAGGGGCAAGCGGTTGACGCGCTTGCGGCAGTCGACCAGGCGCTCGTAGTCGCGGCTGAGCATCTCGAACCAGGCCAACAGGTGATGGCCGAAGGTGACCGGCTGAGCGGTCTGCAGGTGAGTGAAGCCGGGCATGATGGTGTCGGCTTCGCGCTCGGCCTGTTCCAGCAGGCCCTGCTGCAGGCGGGTGATCTCACCGAGGATGATGTCGATCTCGTCGCGCAGCCAGAGGCGGATGTCGGTGGCGACCTGGTCGTTGCGGCTGCGGCCGGTGTGCAGCTTCTTGCCGGTGACGCCGATGCGGTCGGTCAGGCGCGCCTCGATATTCATGTGCACGTCTTCCAGGTCCACGCGCCAGTCGAAGCTGCCGGCTTCGATCTCGCCCTGGATCTGCTTCAGCCCGTCGATGATGGCATCACGCTCCGCCTCGCTGAGGACGCCGACCTGTGCCAGCATGGTGGCGTGGGCGATGGAGCCCATGATGTCGTGGCGGTACAGGCGCTTGTCGAAGTCAACGGACGCGGTGAAACGGGCGACGAAAGCGTCGACGGGCTCGCTGAAGCGGCCACCCCAGGACTGGTTGGTCTTGTCGGTGCTCATGGGTTCACTCGGTGCGGAAGGTGAAAGAAAGCCGATGGGCCGGAAAATACCGTCGATAATAACAGTGTTGCCGGAAAAACCGGCGCGGCCTGTCCGGTCGGGGGTGGCGCAGATTGCCGTGACCTTCACGGACGCGCCGTGGGTTTGATGGTTCAGTACAGGCTTTTGCCCGGCGACATCGGCTTGTCGTCTGCCGGGCCATTGGGGACATGTCCGGGATGCCGAAGCGCCTGAAAAAGAAAGCGCGTTCCAGAACCGCCAGCGACGACTTCTTCCTGCCGGAGCTCTGCCTGCCCGAGGCGTTGCTCGGGCTGGTTCTGCTGGCCGAGCTGCTGGTGCTGGTGCTGGTGCTGGCCGAGCCCATGCTGCCCAGTTTCAACTGGGTGCGCCTCGCCCTGACGTCTCTCTTCGTGCAATGGATCGTGCTGCTTTCAGCCGCGCTGCTGTGCCAGTTGCGGCCACTCCTGGCGCGTCTGAGGGCCTCCCTGGCCGGCAGCCTCTGCTGCGCCCTGGTGGTGGGCCTGACCCTCGCCGGCACCGCAGTGGCCGACTACTTCGATCTCGGCGGGCCGCTGCCTCGCAGTGGCGAGGTCAACCTTTACCTGCGTCACGGCCTCATCAGCCTGATCATGTCGGCACTGCTGCTGCGCTACTTCTACCTGCAGAGCCAGTGGCGCAAACAGCAGCAGGCCGAGCTCAAGGCGCGCATCGAGTCGCTGCAGGCACGCATCCGTCCGCACTTCCTGTTCAACAGCCTGAACAGCATCGCCAGTCTCGTCGTGATCGATCCTGACAAGGCGGAGCAGGCCGTGCTGGACCTTTCCGACATTTTCCGCGCAAGCCTGGCCAAGCCCGGCACCCTGGTCGACTGGGGGGAGGAAATGGAGCTGGCGAAACGATATCTGTCGATTGAGCAATATCGTCTTGGAGAACGGCTACAGTTGGATTGGCAGGTGAATGAAGTACCGGACGATCTGCCTATCCCTCAGTTGACGCTGCAGCCCTTGCTGGAGAACGCCCTGATCCATGGCATCCAGCCGCGCATTGAAGGAGGGTTGGTGCGAATCGAAGCGGATTACCGCGACGGCATGTTCCGCCTCTGCGTAAGCAACCCTTACGAAGAGGTCCAGGGTCAGTCGCCACCGCGTGGCACCCAGCAGGCTCTGCGCAATATCGACGCGCGCCTGACGGCACTTTTCGGGCCGCGGGCAAGTCTCAGCGTGGAGCGCCGTGACGGCCGCCACTTCACCTGTCTACGCTATCCTTGTGCGAGACTCACGCAGGAAGCCCGTGCGATATGAATGTCCTGATCGTCGACGATGAACCTCTTGCCCGCGAGCGCCTCAGCCGCCTGATCGGCGACCTCGAGGGGTACCGTGTCTTGGAGCCTGCCGCCAGCAATGGCGAGGAGGCGCTCACCCTGATCGACAGCCTCAAGCCGGATGTGGTCCTGCTGGACATTCGCATGCCCGGCCTGGACGGGTTGCAAGTGGCCGCCAGGCTTTGCGAGCGCGAGGCGCCGCCGGCGGTGATCTTCTGCACGGCCCATGACGAGTTTGCCCTGGAAGCCTTCCAGGTCAGTGCCGTGGGCTACCTGGTCAAACCCGTGCGCTCCGAGTCACTGGCCGAAGCCTTGAAAAAGGCCGAGCGGCCCAACCGGGTGCAACTCGCTGCGCTGACCCGCCCTGCTGCGGTCAGCGGGAGCGGTCCCCGAAGTCACATCAGTGCCCGTACCCGGAAAGGCATCGAACTGATCCCGCTGGATCAGGTGATCTTCTTCATCGCCGACCACAAGTACGTGACGCTGCGTCACGAGCATGGCGAAGTGCTGCTGGACGAACCGCTGAAGGCGCTGGAAGACGAGTTTGGCGACCGCTTCGTGCGTATCCACCGCAACGCCCTGGTGGCCCGCGAACGGATCGAGCGTCTGCAGCGCACCCCGCTCGGGCACTTCCAGCTTTACCTCAAGGGTATGAATGGGGAGGCGCTTACGGTGAGCCGCCGCCATGTCGCTGGCGTGCGGAAGCTGATGAACAACCTGTGACAGGCCGCCAAAACGACCGTTGACGGTGGCCTGACGGGTGCTCGCTACGTTTCTTCGACAACCCATGTCGTTACGCGACAACCGCCCGCGCCCCCGCAGTGCGCGGGCCTGTTATGATTCCGGGCATTACCGTTTCCGGAAGTGATCATGTCCCGCGAGATCCGCATCGCCACCCGCAAGAGTGCCCTGGCCCTGTGGCAGGCCGAATACGTCAAAGCCCGTCTTGAAGAGGCTCATCCCGGTCTCAAGGTCAGCCTGGTGCCCATGGTCAGCAAGGGTGACAAGCTGCTCGATGCGCCCCTGGCGAAGATTGGCGGCAAGGGTCTGTTCGTCAAGGAGCTGGAAACGGCCCTGCTGGAGAACGAGGCGGACATTGCCGTGCACTCCATGAAAGACGTGCCCATGGATTTTCCCGAGGGCCTTGGTCTTTACTGCATCTGCGAGCGCGAAGACCCGCGTGATGCCTTCGTCTCCAACCGTTTCGACAGCCTCGACACCTTGCCGGCTGGTAGCGTGGTCGGCACGTCCAGCCTGCGCCGCCAGGCCCAGTTGCTGGCCCGCCGGCCTGACCTGAAAATCCAGTTCCTGCGTGGCAACGTGAACACCCGTCTGGCCAAGCTGGATGCCGGCGAGTATGACGCCATCATCCTCGCCGCCGCGGGTCTGATCCGCCTTGGCTTCGCGGACCGTATTCGTTCCTCCATCAGCGTCGAGGACAGCCTGCCGGCTGGCGGCCAGGGCGCCGTGGGCATCGAGTGCCGTACCGCCGATAGCGAAATCCACGCCCTGCTGGCGCCCCTGCATCACCGTGATACCGCCCTGCGCGTGACGGCCGAGCGCGCTCTCAACAAGCGCTTGAATGGCGGCTGCCAGGTGCCCATCGCCTGCTACGCCGTGCTCGAAGGCGACCAACTCTGGTTGCGCGGCCTGGTCGGTCAACCGGATGGCGGCCAGCTGCTGCGTGCTGAAGCCCGCGCTGGCGTTGCCGATGCCGAGGCCCTGGGCGTCAAGGTGGCTGAAGAGTTGCTGCAACAGGGCGCCGAGGACATCCTCAAGGCGGTCTATGGCGAGACCGGCCACCCGTGACCGGCTGGCGGTTGCTGCTGACGCGCCCTGCGGAGGAGTGCGAGGCGCTGGCCGCGAGCCTGGCTGAGCAGCGGATCCACAGCAGCAGCCTGCCCCTGCTGGCCATCGAACCTCTCAAGGAAACGCCCGAGCAGCGCGGCATCATCCTCGAACTCGACCGTTATTGCGCAGTGGTGGTGGTCAGCAAGCCCGCGGCACGTCTTGGCCTCGACCTGATCGACCGCTACTGGCCGCAGCCCCCGGTTGGCCAGCATTGGTTCAGCGTTGGCGCAGCTACCGGCGCCCTGCTCGAAGACTACGGCCTGCCGGTGTACTGGCCGGCCGTTGGCGATGACAGCGAGGCCCTCCTGGCACTGCCGGAGTTGACCGAGGCCCTGGCCGTGCCTGAACCCAGGGTACTCATCATGCGGGGCGAGGGTGGCCGAGAATTCCTGGCCGAGCGCTTGCGCGGCCAAGGCGTCGCGGTCGACTATCTGGAACTCTACAGGCGCTGCCTGCCGGAATACCCCAAGGGCACGCTGGCCCGCCGGGTTGAGGCGGAAGGCTTGAATGGCCTGGTGGTCAGCAGTGGTCAGGGCCTGGAAAACCTCCAGCGCATGGCTGGCGACACCTGGCCTGACCTGGCCCGTCTGACCCTGTTCGTGCCCAGCCCGCGGGTCGCCGAACAGGCCGCCCTCGCGGGCGCGAAGAATGTAGTGGATTGCCGTGGTGCCAGTGCCACGGCTTTGCTGGCGGCGCTCAGGCAGTACCCGGCGCCGGCCCTCTGATGCGAAGGATGGATACGTGAGCGAAGCAGAAGCCCCGAAACAAGAGCAACACACCCACGCCGCCGAACCCGTCGCCCCAGCCAGTGCCGCGCCCGCTTCGCGGGGCAATGGGCTGGCCCTGTTCGCCCTGCTTCTGGGCGCTGCCGGCATTGCCGTTGGCGGCTGGGGCCTTTGGCAGGTACGCACCCTGGACACCCGCGACCAGCAGCAGCTCAGCATGGTCGAGGACGCCCGTGGCCAGACCCGTGCGCTGGCTCAGCGCGAGCAACAGCTCACCCAGCGCCTGGAAGAACTGCCCAGCGCTGCCGAGCTGGATGAGCGCCGCCGCTTGCTGGTGGACCTGCAGGGCGACCAGCAGCAACTGCGCCAGCGTCTGGAAACCATTCTCGGCGCCAGCCGCAAGGACTGGCGTCTGGCCGAGGCCGAGCACCTGCTGCGCCTGGCCACTCTGCGCCTCTCGGCGTTGCAGGATATCCACAGCGCCGCCGCCCTGGTTCAGGCCGCCGACGACATCCTTCGCGAGCAGGACGATCCGGGCGCCTATGCGGCCCGCGATCAGCTGGCGAAGACCCTGGTGGCCCTGCGCAGCACCGAACAGCCCGATCGCACTGGCCTGTTCCTGCAACTTGGCGCGCTGCGCGATCAGGCTGCGCAGCTCAACCCGCTGGTGCCTGCTTTCGAAGACAAGGGCGGCGTCCTGCTCGACATGGCCGCCGAAGGTGACGGTGGCAGCCGCTGGTCCGAGTGGCTGGAGAAGCTCTCGCACTACTTCCGCATCCAGCTCGATGCCGACCAGAGCATCAAGCCGCTGCTGGCCGGACAGAGTCTTTCGCAGGTCCGCCTGGCCCTGTCGCTGGCCCTGGAGCAAGCGCAGTGGGGCGCACTCCATGGCCAGACCCAGGTCTACCAGCGGTCACTGCGTCAGGCCCGCGAGGTGCTGAACAGCCACTTCAACGACGAGAATCCGGATAGTCGTGCCCTGCTGGCACGCCTCGATGAACTTGCCGCGCAGCCGGTGGAAGTCCAGGCCCCCGATCTCGCGCCCGCGCTGAGCGCCCTGCAGGCCTATCTGCAACGCACACCGGGCGCACCTGCTAGCGAAGTCGAGAAGCCGGGTGCCGCGGAGCCGGCCAAGGAGGCCGGCCAATGAAGCGCCTGCTCAAGGTCCTACTGATCCTCCTGGTCGTCGGCGCAATCGCCACCTTGATCGGCATGGCGGTCGCCCAGCACAAGGGCTACGTGCTGGTGGCCTACAAGGGCTTCCGCTACGAATCCACCCTCTGGGCGACCCTGGCACTGCTGGCGGTGCTCTGGCTGCTGTTCGTCGGCCTGCGCTACCTCCTGCGGTTGGTGGCGGTGTCCGGCGGCGTGGTCAATCCCTGGTCGCGGCGTAACGCCCGCCGGCGTGCGCGCCTGGCCTCCGAGCAGGGCCTGCTGGACCTGGCCGAAGGTCGCTGGGCCCGTGCCCTGCGCCACCTGAAACGCGCCGCCGAAGGCGATCCGCAGCCGCTGATCTATTACCTGGGCGCTGCGCGTGCCGCACAGAAAATCGGCCAGACCGAAGAAGCCGAGCAGTTGCTGGAGCGTGCCCTGGAGCGTCAGCCACAGGCCGAGCTGGCCATCGCCCTTGCCCACGCCGAACTGCAACTGGATCGTGGCGATTCCGCGGCTGCGCTGGAAACCTTGAAGGCGGTGCAAGAGCGCCATCCGCGGCATCACCAGGTGCTACGCCAGTTGCTGCATTTGCACGAAGTGCGTGGTGACTGGTCAGCCCTTGTCGGCTTGCTGCCAACCCTGCGCAAGGAGAAGGCGCTGCCGGAAAGCCAGTTGGCAGAACTCGAACTTCGCGTCTGGAGCGCTCGCTTGCACCAGGCCGGCGAAGAGGGGCTGAACGAGGGCGAAACGGCCCTGCAACCCTTGACCCGCGCCTGGCAGCAACTGTCCTCGGCCCAGCGTAACGAACCTCGGTTGGTGCTGGCGTTCGCCGAGCAACTGCGTCGACTGGGCGCCGATGAGGAAGCCGAAGAAGCGGTGCGTGGCGCGATCAAGCGTGGCTACAACAACGACCTGGTGCGCCTCTACGGCCTGCTGCGCGGCCGCGATCCGGCCCGCCAGCTGCAGACGGCCGAGGGCTGGCTGAAGGAGCATCCGGGCGACGGCACGCTGCTGCTCACGCTGGGTCGTCTGTGCCTGCGCAACCGCCTCTGGGGCAAGGCACGGGAGTACTTCGAGAGCAGCCTGAGCTTGCGCCGTGATCCGGAAACTTGCGCCGAGCTGGCCCGCCTGCTGGCACAAATGGGCGAAGTCGAACGCAGCAACCAGCTGTTCCAGGAAGGCCTCGGCTTGCTCGACCAGCGCCTGCCGGCCTTGCCCTTGCCGGCGGAGAAGATCGCCTGATAGTGAAAGGCCCGGGACATCCCGGGCCTTTTTCATTTGTACCTGGGATGAGTCGCCGGCCCTGCCTGTGACGACTCGAATGAGCGAACCATCAGGATAATGCCGGTCCCGTAGGGTGCGCCGCGCGCACCGGGAGGCAGACTCGGTTTCGTAACCATCGCCTCGGTGCGCATGGCGCACCCTGCTTCTGGGTACTGTGGCGGAGATTTGGTGTTTCTCGCTTCATTTCCCCATGTACTCGATGCGGTAGATGGCGCCTGCATGGTCGTCGCTCACCAACAGGGCGCCATCCGGCGTTACCAGCACGTCCGCCGGGCGGCCCCAGACATCGCCATCCTTCAGCCAGCCCTCGGCGAACACGCTCTGGCGCTTCAGGCTGCCATCGGGGTTGAGCTCGACCCGCTTGATCCGGTAGCCGATCTTTTCGCTGCGGTTCCAGGAGCCGTGTTCGGCAATGAACAGGTTGTTTCGATACGCCTCTGGAAACTGTTTGCCGGTGTAGAAACGCAGGCCCAGAGGGGCTACGTGCGGGCCCAGTTTGGCGACTGGGGCGACGAATTCGCTGCACGGGCGCTGGGAAAATCTCGGGTCTCCAACATCGCCAGCATGGCAGTAGGGGAAGCCGAAGTGCTGGCCGGGTTTCTCCAGGCGATTGAGCTCGCAATCAGGGACGTTGTCGCCCATCAGGTCGCGGCCGTTGTCGCTGAACCAGAGCTCACCGGATTGTGGGTGCCAGTCGAAACCCACCGTATTGCGCACGCCCCGGGCCACCACTTCGAGACCGCTGCCATCGGCATTCATGCGATGGATGGCGGCATAGAGGTCGGGGTCCTCGGCGCATACGTTGCACGGCGCACCCACGGGGACGTAGAGCTTGCCGTCGGGCCCGAAGGCGATGAACTTCCAGCCGTGGTGCGTCTCTCGCGGAAAGCCGGCATACACCACCTCCGGCGTTGGCGGCGCGTCCAACCGCGACTCTATGTCGCGCAATCGCAGGATCTGGCTGACCGCAGAGACGTACAGGTCGCCGTCTTTGTAGGCCACGCCAACCGGCAGCTGTAGGCCGCTGACCACTGTGCGGACCTTGCCGCTGACCGGATCCAGCGCATAGACCTTGCCCGCCGAGTTACTGCCGACGAACAGCGTGCCCCGCGCTCCCCAGGCCATCTCCCGGGCGTTGGGCAACTGGTCGCTCACCAGCGTGATGCGGAAGCCTTCAGGCAGCGTGATGCGTTCCAATGGCAGCGCGGCGTGGGCTACCCAGGGCAGCAGTAGCAGAACGAGCAAGAGCAGCCGATGCATGGCGGTGTTCTCCGGATAGCTAACCCCACCAGACTAGCCGGTCGCCTTGAAAGCCCAAGGTGCTTTCAACTAACGTATCGCCCTTTCCGATAACCTAACGGAGCCGCCATGTTTCTGGCCCGCCCGCGTTCGCTCTTCCTGCTCGCCTTCCTTGCCTGTGTCGCTGTCATGGGCGGGGCGCTCTACCTCGAACATGCCCTGGGCCTCGAACCGTGCCCGCTGTGCATCGTCCAGCGCATCTTCATCATCGGCTTCGGCATCATCTGCCTGATCGCCGCGCTGCACGGTCCGGAGCGTACGGGGCATCGCGTCTACGCGGTGCTGGCGCTGCTGTTCGCCGCCGGTGGTGCTGCCTCTGCCGGCCGCCAGGTGTGGCTGCAAAGCGTACCGGCCGACCAGCTACCGGCCTGCCTGCCGAGCCTCGACTACATGATGGAAGCCTTGCCCTTCCAGGACATCGTCAAACTCATGCTCCACGGCACGGCGGATTGTGCGGAAGTGACCTGGACCCTGCTCGGCATGAGCATCCCTGAGTGGAGCCTGCTGGCCTTCGCCGGCTGCATCCTGTTCTCGCTCTACCAACTGTTGCGTCGCACCTGATCAGGCAGGGCGCATGGCCTGTCCGTGCGCCCGCCGACCGGCTTCTCCCCCGCTGCCTCCAGCGCTTTCACCGCTGCGCCAATCCGTCGCGCCACCGCCAAGGCTCCGCCCAGAAGGGCCGCGGCCTGTCGATTAAACGCTCGTATGAATTTTTTCCCGTTGGCGCCTTGATGGCACTGCCCGGCGGGCATACTCTGGCCCGCACGCGCCGCCGGAATATTGCCGTTTTGGCGGCGTCTTCCCAGGACTTTGCACCGGTCGACAAAAAACCGTCTCGGAGCAGACGTATAACGGCATTACCGAATTAGGGAAGTGAGGTCGTCACCATGCTCGAAAGTTGCCAGAACGCTCAGGAACGTTGGGGTGGCGTGCACCAGCTGATCGACCGCTGGTTACAGGAACGCCATGAGCTGGTCCGCGTCTACAGCTCGCTGAGCGAAAAGCCCCAGGCCCCCAGCGCCAATGCGGAAGGGCTGCAAAGGTTTTGTGAGGTCCTGCTGGACTACGTGTCGGCAGGGCATTTCGAGGTCTACGAGCAACTGCTCAATGAGGCGAAAGCGTTTGGTGACCAACGCGGCCTCGACCTCGCCAAGCAGATCTATCCCCGTATCGAAGCCATCACCGAAGTCGCTCTCGCGTTCAATGACCGCTGCGACAATGGTGACTGTCGTGACCTCGGTCTGAGTACCGAGCTCACGCAGCTCGGGCAATTGCTCCACGAACGCTTCGAGTTGGAAGACTGCCTGATCGAAGTGCTGCACAACGCCCATCAGGGCCAGGCCTCGCTACCGGCCTGATTCCTGTCCTGACGGTGCTGGAACCTGGGAGGCGCTACCGCCTTATCCCTGATCCAGAGCCTTCCCGGCGTTGCGCGGCTGTTGGCGTGAACCGGGTTCCGCGACCCTGTATCCGTGGGTCGATACGTCAGGTGCGGAACCTTCGGCCGGCGATCAGTCGCAAGGCCCAGGCGGGCGGAATTGCGCGGCCGCTGGCGACTCGCGAAACAGGCGACTAGTATGGGCCAAATAACGCCCGCCAGGAGGCATACCATGTCGGCCAAGAAGAAGCCCGTGAGCACCCCGCTGCACCTGCTGCAACAGCTTTCCCAAAGCCTGCTCGAACACCTCGAAACAGCCTGCTCCCAAGCTTCGGTCGACGCTGAAAAGCTGCTGACCAAGCTGGAGAAACAGCGCGGCAAGACCCAGGAAAAACTCCACGCTGCGCGCACCAAGCTGCAAGACGCGGCGAAGGCCGGCAAAGCCAAGGCCCAGGCCAAGGCCAAGGGCAGCATCGGTGAACTCGAAGCTGCACTGGAAACCCTGAAGAATCGCCAGGCTGAAACCCGCACCTACATCGCCCAGCTCAAGCGTGACTCCCAGGAGAGCCTGAAGCTCGCCCAGGGCGTCGGCAAAGTGCGTGAGGCCGCCAGCAAGGTGTTGACGTCCCGCGAAGCGAAGCCCGCGGCCGCCAAAGCTGCCGTGAAGCCGGCTGCCAAGCCTGCCGTGAAACCGGTGGCCAAGGTCGCCGCGAAGCCCGCTGCCAAACCCGCAACTAAAGCGGCTGCCAAGCCCGCTGCGGTCAAGCCGGCTGCCAAGATCGCCGCCGCGAAACCGGCTGCCAAGCCTGCGGCGAAAGCCGCCGCCAAACCAGCTGCCAAAACCGTGGCAGCTAAACCTGCTGCAAAGCCGGCTGCAAAATCTCCTGCAGCCAAGCTTGCTGCGAAGCCAGCCGCAAAACCTGCGGCAGCCAAGCCCGCTGCTAAGCCAGTAGCCAAAGCTGCGGCGAAGCCGGTCGCCAAGCCTGCTGCCAAAGCCGCCGCTAAACCTGCAGCCAAGCCTGCTGCTGCGAAGCCCGCTACGGCAGCCAAGCCCGCTGCTAAACCGGCCGCGCCAGCCGCCAAACCCGCTGTTGCTGCAGCCGCCAAGCCGGCGGCGAAGAAGCCAGCCGCCAAACCCGCTGTGAAAAAAATCGCACCGGCCAAGCCTGCCGCGGCGAAGCCCGCTGCGCCGGCTCCGGCTGCCAAACCGGCTACCGCTGCGCCGGTCGCTCCGGTCGTGCCCGCCGCCACACCGGTTGCCAGCGTGGCACCGGCCAGCAGCAATGGTGCAGCTCCGACCTCGCCGTCGAACTAAAGCGCCAGGACCGCGACGCGCAAGAGCTCGAGCGCGTCGCGGTCCGCTTTCTCAGCCCTTGGCATGCTGCCCAGTAGCCAGGCTTCAACCTGTTCCAGCCCGCCTGCGGTCCAGCCATCGGCGGCGCCTTCCAGCCTTGCCAGCAACTTGCGCTCGGCTTCCAGTTCCAGCGCTTTGATCTGCTCCCGCAAGCCGGCCAACGCCGGGTCATCCTGCGCCTGGGCTCGCCAGTTCTGACGCAGCGATCTCAGGGGCTTCACCACCTGCTCCTGCCAGGGCTCGCACACCTGCTTCAGGGCCTCCAGACGCGCCGTATCGAATGTTGCGCCACGCCGTCCCAGCCAGCAGGCAGTGAGCAGCAGGCAAACGTCCGCGCCTCGCTCCTGAAGGTGCAGGCAGGCCGGCTCGACGCCGGGCTCGGTGTAAAGGCGCAGGGCGAAAGTCCACAGGTCTGAAGGCATGGTGCTCCTCGGGCGGCGTGGCGGCGAAGCTGATAAACTCCGCCGCCATCATGATCCGACTGCAAAATCTCACTCTACAGCGTGGTCCGCAGCGCCTGCTAGAAGGCGCCGAACTGACCCTGCACGCCGGCCAGAAGGTCGGTCTCATCGGTGCCAATGGCGCCGGCAAATCCAGCTTGTTCGCGCTGCTGCGTGGCGAGTTGGGGCCGGATGCGGGCGACTGCCTGCTGCCCGCCGATTGGCGCATCGCCCACATGCGCCAGGAGGTGGATAACCTGGAGCGCCTGGCCGTGGATTACGTGCTCGATGGCGACCAGCACCTTCGCCAGGTCCAGCGCGACCTCGCCGCCGCCGAAGCGGGCCATGATGGCACCGCCATTGCCCGCCTGCACATCGAACTGGACAGCGCCGACGGCTACACGGCCGATGCCCGCGCGCGCAAGCTGCTGGCTGGCCTCGGCTTCACAGCGGAACAGATGGATCGTCGAGTTGGTGATTTCTCCGGTGGCTGGCGGATGCGCCTGAACCTCGCTCAGGCGCTGATGTGCCCGTCTGAACTGCTGCTACTCGACGAGCCCACCAACCACCTCGACCTCGATGCCATCCTATGGCTCGAAGAGTGGTTGAAGGGCTATCCGGGTACGCTGCTGCTGATCTCCCACGACCGTGACTTCCTCGACGCGGTCGTCGACAACGTCGCGCACCTCGAGCAGCAGAAGCTGACCCTCTATCGCGGTGGTTACTCCGCCTTCGAGCGCACCCGTGCCGAGCGCCTGGCGCAGCAGCAGCAGGCCTTTGATAAGCAGCAGGCCCAGCGTGCGCACATGGAGAAGTACATCGCCCGGTTCAAGGCACAGGCGACCAAGGCCCGCCAGGCCCAGAGCCGGATCAAGGCCCTGGAGCGCCTGGAAGAGCTGGCGCCGGCCCATGTGGACTCGCCGTTCGACTTCAGCTTCCGCGAGGCCGACAAGATTTCCAGTCCGCTGCTGGACCTGTCCGAAGGCCGCCTCGGCTATGGCGAGAAAGCCGTGCTCCAGCAGGTCAAGCTGCAGTTGGCGCCGGGCGCGCGTATCGGCTTGTTGGGCCCTAACGGCGCCGGCAAGTCGACGCTGATCAAGACCCTTTCCGGTGACATCGAGCCCCTTGGCGGGCGCCTCGCACGCGGCGAGAACCTGGCCATCGGTTATTTCGCCCAGCACCAACTCGACTCCCTGGATGCCAAGGCCAGCCCGCTGTTGCACTTGCAGCGCATCGCACCGAGCGAACGCGAGCAGACGCTGCGCGACTTCCTTGGCGGCTTCGACTTCCGTGGCGATCGATGCGATGAAGCGGTGGTCAATTTCTCCGGCGGTGAGAAGGCCCGACTGGCACTGGCGCTGATTGCCTGGCAGAAGCCCAACCTGCTGCTGCTGGACGAACCGACCAACCACCTCGACCTGGAGATGCGCCTGGCCCTGACCATGGCCCTGCAGGACTTCGCCGGCGCCGTGGTGGTGGTGTCCCACGACCGTCACCTGCTCAAGAGCACCACCGATGAGTTCCTGCTGGTGGCCGATGGCCGCGTGCAGAGCTTCGATGGTGACCTTGACGACTACGCCCGCTGGCTGGTGGATTTCCGCGCCCGTCAGGCCCCCGTGGCCAGCGCACCGGTGAACCCGGACAAGACCGACAAGCGCGCCCAGCGCCAGGCCGCCGCCGCCTTGCGCCAGCAACTGGCTCCGCACAAGAAGGAAGCCGACAAGCTGGAGAAGGACCTCGGCAAGGTTCACGAACAGCTGGCTGGCATCGAGGCACGCTTGGGCGATTCCGCCCTTTACGACGCGGCGCGCAAAGACGAACTGCGCGACCTGCTGGCCGAGCAGGCACGACTGAAGTCCCGCGAGGCTGAACTGGAGGAAGGCTGGCTCCTGGCCCTGGAAACCCTGGAGGAGCTGCAGCGGCAACTGGAGGCCGCGGATTGATGGACGACCTGCAACTTCTGACCGCCTGGAGCGAGCCGCTGATTCGCGCCGCCCAGGTGCTGCTGATCGTGCTGCTGGCCTGGCTGGTTCAGCGCATTGTCACCCGAGGCATCTCACGTCTCGGACAACGTTATCCACAGCTCCCGTCGGAGCTGATGCTGCCCCTGCGCGGGCTGCTGCGCTGGATGATCCTCGGCAGCGCCTTCATGCTGGTGCTGGAGCGCTTCGGCGTCTCGGCCGAGGTGCTCTGGACGGCCCTGACCGGCTTTGCGGCCGTGGCGGCGGTGGCTTTCTTCGCCATCTGGAGCGTGCTCTCCAACATGTTCTGTGCGGTGCTGATCTACTCCCTCGGGCCGTTCCGCATGGGCGACAAGGTGGAGGTGGTGGAAAGCGCGGACAAACCCGGCGTGAAGGGCAGGGTGATCGCCATCAACCTGTTCTACACCACCCTCGAAGACCTCAGCGAAGAGCATCACGGCGCGCTGGTGCAGGTGCCCAACAGCCTGTTCTTCCAGAAGGCCGTACGCCGCTGGCGCTGACGGTACTGTGCAGCGTCCCGTCTTGGGGGTAGGCTCTGCGGCCTGCCCCTTTTTCGTTTTCGAGGTTTCTGCCATGGCGCTCCAGACCTGGCTCGCTTTCCTGGTTGCCTGTTGGGTGATCAGCCTGTCACCGGGCGCCGGTGCCATTGCTTCCATGTCCTCCGGCCTGCAATACGGTTTCCTGCGGGGCTACTGGAATGCCCTCGGCCTGCAGATCGGCCTGGCGCTGCAGATCGCCATCGTCGCTGCCGGCGTCGGCGCCATCCTTGCGACATCGGCCCTGGCGTTCAGCCTGATCAAGTGGTTCGGCGTGGTTTATCTGGTCTACCTGGCGATCAAGCAATGGAAGGCGCTGCCCAGCGACCTGGCCGACGACTCCGCCGAGCGCCCCATCGGTCGTCCATTGACCCTGGTGCTGCGCGGCTTCCTGGTGAACTTCAGCAACCCCAAGGCCATCGTCTTCATGCTCGCGGTGCTGCCGCAGTTCATCGATCCCCACGCGCCGCTGGTGGAGCAGTACCTGGTGATGGGCGTGACCATGATTACCGTCGACCTCATTGTCATGGCCGGCTACACCGGTCTCGCTGCCCGCGTCCTGCGCCTGCTGCGCACGCCGCGTCAGCAGCGGGTGATGAACCGCAGTTTCGCCGCCCTGTTCGTCGGCGCGGCAGCGTTGCTGGCGACGGTGCGTCGTGCGCCGGTGTGAGGCACCCGCCGATTCGCGGGTGATTGTGCTCCGATGAAGAAGGCGGCCCTCGGGCCGCCTTTCTCGTTTCAGCGCAGGATCGTCGCCTGCTCGTCCGGCGGCAGGTTGTTGCCGGGCGGGTAGGGCGAGGCGCTGCCGACGTCGCCGCCCAGCAACTGCTCTTGCAGCTGGCGGGCGACGTCTTCGCCGATGGACTTCGACACATCACGCACCACGCGACCCCGGTTGGGCGTGACGCGACCGTCATTGCCGTTCACCAGTTTGGCGTCCTGGCCTTCGCCCATAGCAGTGAAGGCCGAGGTGATCTCGTAGGTGCGGGTGTTGATCAGGCTGAAGTCGGCCACCAGGGTCAGGCCCAGTACCTTGGAATAGCTGTCGGTATTGGCGATGTCGTTCAGGTCTTGGCGGAAGTCGATGTCCGACAGGGTGCCGAACAGCACATAGTCGGCGCCCTTGAAGTGACCGGCGCGGATTCGCTTGATCACGTCGTACAGGCCTTCGTTGTCCTTGGCCGTGTAGGGGCGCCCCTGCACCAGGCGGAACTGGCCGGACTTGAGGATCTCACCCTTGATGTCACCGGTGAATTTGCGCAGCTCGCCGCGATCGATGTAGCTGTAGGTGCCTTCCACTTCCGTGTAGCTGCTCGAGGCGCTGCCGGAGAAACCACTCACCTGCGCCTGGCTGTGTGCGCTTACGACGTGTATGTACTCGCGGACCCGCTCCTCGTAGGCCAGGTCGGTCACTGCGATCTTCGGTGCTGCCTGGCTGGCAAAGGCCAGCAGGGCAGCGAAGACTCCGATCAGCGCTCGCATATCAACGCTCCGTGGTCTTGCGGATTTCTTTCTCGTCCATCCACTCGGCCAGGCCGCTTTCCACGTCCACCAGTTGCAGGCTGAACTTGTAGAACACGTCTTTGTAGTCGCTGCTGCGCTTGACGATGGAGCTGATCGAGCCTTCCAGGCGGTACTGCGCGGCGATCATGTTGCCGGTCTTGGCGACGGTGGAGTTCTTGTACAGGCCGCTCTGGTTCTGCAGCTTGAGCTGGTCCACCTGGCTCTGCATGTCGGTGTTGTCGCTGGCGAAGCGGGCGGTGCCGGACTTCATCAGTTGGGTCTTGATAGAGTTGGTGATCTCGCGGGTGTCGATGTACTCGCTGGTCTTGTTCTTCACGTCGTAGACCTGGATAACCGGACGGCCCTGGAGCACGCCGGATTGGGCCAGGGAGCGGGTCATGGTCTCGGCGATCACTTGCAGGTCAGTGGAGCCGAATTCGTTGGTCACCAACTCCACGGCCTTGCTGTCGCCGTAGCTGATGTTGCCGCCGCCCAGCACGGGCGAGGATGTGGAGGCGCAGCCGCTGGCCAGCAGGGCGGTAGCGGCGATCAGGGAGATACGAAGGGTCAGCATCTGGAGACTCGCTTAACGGAACAGGTTCACGGAGTTGTCGGGGGTCTGGACTTCCAGGCGGAAGTCAGTGGCCTGGGGCACCGGGGCGATTGCCGGCAGGTAGGCTGTCTGGGTGCCGTAGAGCGTCAGGCTCTTCCAGCTCTCCTCGCCAGCGACCGGGAAGCCGTCGTTGCCCAGCCAGGCGAAGCGGTAGTACATGGAACGGTTCTTGTGGCTGCTGTTGGTCAGCTCCACCTTCACGGTGAGGAAGCCGTTCTCGCGGGCGACGCGCATGGCGCCGACCTGGATGTGCTCCATGCTTCCCAGCGACACCACCTTGCTGGCCGCACTGCCAGGAGCGGGCGGCGGTGGCGTGGCGCAGCCGGCGAGCAGGCCGAGCGCGAGGCCGGCGATGATCAGGGTACGCATGCTGTTCTCCTTACGGGTTGCTGGCCACGGCCTGGACGACCGGCGCCTTGACGCTGGCTGTGGTGCCTTGGGTGAAGACCTGGTTGCCCACGACGCGCAGCGGAATTACCTGGTAGTTCTGCTCGACTTTCAGGTTGACCTGGCCGCCGCCGACAGACGCGGGCAGGGAGAGCTGGTGCTCGCCCTTGGGCAGGCGCACGCGGGCGATCTGGATACTGTCGGGCAGGGTGCGCCAGGTGCGTTCGTCCGCCCCTTCGGTGGCGACCGACATCAGGCCAACGGCCAGGCCCGCCAGGGGGCTGACGTTGTCGTTCAGCTGTTTTTGCGCCACGCCGCGGGACACTGCGCGAACGGTGGTGCGCAGGATGATGCCGGGCATATCGTCCCGCAGGGCACGGCGGGACATGATCTCGACGTTGCTGATCTCGGTGAGGCCCACACTCTTGCCGTCGAGGCTGAGGCTGTCGATCACGGCGGTGGAGGTGTCTGCCTTGAGCAGCGGGAAGGACACCGTGCTGACCACCAGACCGGAGTTCAGCGGCAGGGGCAGGGGGATGCGCATGGAGTCGCGAGCCGGGGCCAGGCCGGCCTGCACCACCAGCAGCACTTCGCTTTCGCCTTCGGTGCGGGCGGCGCTGCTGTCGAGGTCGAGCAGGGCCTGTTCCAGTACCGGGACGTTCGGGCGCAGCTCGGCGGCCCTGCGGTAGCCCGGTGCGGCGAGGCCCTTCTCGCCCAGCGCCTCGTAGACGAAGCCGGAGAGGTAGTGGCTGAACGCGCTCTGGTAGCTGTTCTTCAGGCTGACCACTTCGGGGGCGTCGAGGCTGGCCACGGGGTAGCCCTGGAGGTCTTTGAGCTGAGTGGTGACGCCTTGCTTCTCAGCCTCTTCCTCGCGCTTGAGGTATTCCTTATCGCGCAGGTCGGCGATCAGTGCTTCACGCTCGTGGGTCTTCTTGATCTCGGTGCGCGCGGCATCGAAGTCGTTGACCGCCAGGTCGTTGAGGGCCATCTGGGTGGTCAGCATGACCTTCTCGTAGTCATAGCCTTCGTAGCGGCGGACCTTGTCGTTGACCAGGAAGCTGGCGAACTGGCCCAGGTACTTCTGCGGGTCCGCCTTCACCGACTCTTCCCACTCGAAGACGATGCGGTCCGCTGCCTGCCAGGCTTGCTGGCTGCCCGCGAGATCACCCTTGGAACGCAGGAGCTCGCCCTTTTCGAGGTAATAGAGCAGGTCCTTGTCTTCGGATGTGTTGTTCTTTTCCAGCAGTGCCAGAGCGCCATCCACGTTGCCGGCGCTGAGATGTTGGCTGGTTTCGCTGAGTTCGGACTCGTAGCTGCGGAAAACGGAGCAACCGGAGAGTTGCAGGGTGGCGCACGCGATCAGCGCGACCAATGCACGAGAAGCCATGTGGTCCCTCAAGAATCATCGTTGATTGCCTGACCGGTCGTGGCCGGTCAGCCGGGTGCACTGGCATGTGGGGGCGGCTGGCGTCCTGCCAATCCATCATATAAGTGATGGCCCTGATATCCATTGGGTATGTGAGGGGCGCGCGCAGTATAATCTCAAATTGAAATCACGTGATGGCCTTTTGACGCCTTAAAGCCATCCAAATGACATCATTATGCCATCTCGACGACGAATGGTAGTGGGGATGCAGGGGGGCTTCACGTCGGACTGGCTGGCTGTTGGTACTGCCCTGGATGGCTTATGAGTAGTGAGGTTCAGCCTGAATATGCGGCAAGCTGTCGCAG
This sequence comes from Pseudomonas sp. TCU-HL1, assembly GCF_001708505.1. Lineage (NCBI taxonomy): Bacteria > Pseudomonadati > Pseudomonadota > Gammaproteobacteria > Pseudomonadales > Pseudomonadaceae > Pseudomonas > Pseudomonas sp. TCU-HL1. The sequence goes on along the minus strand of NZ_CP015992.1, from coordinate 5,992,457 downwards.
GCTGGAGAGGCATCTGGGGTTGAGCTGGATCGTTAGGAGGGTAACAATTCTACTCCCCATTCTCATTTGAGATTGAAACATGTTCCCCATCCCAAGATTGCTCAGCTGGCTGCTGATGCCATTGATGGCGCTCTGCAGCTTCAGCCTGATGGCCGACCAGGCCGACGGTGCCGCCCAGGCACTGCACCTGCTCAGCTACATAGGTGCCGACTACCAGGCCACCGTGGTCGATGGCAAGGTCATCGACTCCAGCGAATACCGTGAACAGATCGAATTCCTCGGCGTGCTGCAGGGTCTCATCGTCGCCCTGCCGGCCCGTGACGGGCAGAAGGAACTGGAGCAGGGCGTCACCAGCCTGCACCAGGCCATCGAAGACAAGCAGGATGGCCCCGCCGTCGCTCGCCTGGCCCGTCAGTTGGCCACCCGGTTGGCAGCGACCTACGAGGTCAGCCAGGCCCCTCTCATCACGCCTGACCCGGCTCGCGGCGCGCCGCTCTACGCCCAGCATTGCAGTGTCTGCCATGGCGATACCGGTGCCGGCGACGGCCCGGCGGGCATGGGCCTGGAGCCGCCGCCAGCCAATCTGCGCGATCAGGCGCGGATGGACCGGATGAGCCTCTATGACCTCTACAACACGCTCGGCCTGGGAGTCGAAGGCACCGACATGCCGGCCTTCGCCGATCAGTTGGACGACCGGCAGCGCTGGGACCTGGCCAGTTACATCGCCGGCTTCAGCGCCGACCCGTCGCTGAAGGGCGAGGCCATTTCCCTGGGCGAACTGGCCGGCCGTACGCCGGAGGATGTCGGCACCAGTCAGGGCGCCGCCGCCCAGGCGCTGTTCCGCGCCCAGCGCGCCCAGCCGCCGATGCAGCAGCGTGGGCCGAAGGAGCTGATCGGGCATACCCGCGCCACGTTGGAGCAGAGTCTCAAGGCTTACCGTGACGGCGACGCGGAGCAGGCCTATGACCTGTCGGTAGCGGCCTACCTGGAAGGCTTCGAGCTGGTGGAAAGCTCCCTCGATAACCTGGACACCGTGCAGCGCAAGAGCACCGAGCGGGCATTGATGGCTTACCGCCAGGCCCTGCAGGACCGCCAGTCGGTGGCCAAGGCTGCGCAGTTGCTGGAGCAGGCCAAGTCCGAACTGGACAAGTCCGCCGAGCTGCTGGGCAGCGATGGGCTGAGTGGTTCGTTGAGCTTCATTTCCAGCCTGCTGATCCTTCTGCGCGAAGGCCTGGAGGCCATCCTGGTGCTCGCGGCAATCCTCGCCTTCCTGCGCAAGACTGACCAGGAACATGCGGTGCGTAGCGTCCACGTGGGCTGGGGCCTGGCTATCGTTGCCGGCTTCGCGACCTGGGCCGTCGCAGCTTTCCTGATCGACGTCGGTGGCGCCCAGCGCGAACTGATGGAAGGCTTCACCGCGCTGTTCGCGTGCGTGATGGTGCTCTGGCTCGGCGTGTGGATGCACGACCGTCGCCACGCCGCCGCCTGGCAGAGCTACATCAAGGAGCACCTGCTGAGCAGCAGCGGTCGCTTCGGCTTTGCCACCCTGGCGTTCTTCTCGGTGTACCGCGAGCTGTTCGAAGTCATCCTGTTCTACGAAACCCTCTGGCTGCAGGCCGGCCCGGCGGGTCACAGCATGGTCATCGCCGGCGCGGCCACTGCCCTGATGCTGCTGATCGGCCTGGCCTGGGTGATTCTGCGTGGCTCGGCGAAGCTGCCTCTGGGCACCTTCTTCATGGCCAACGCCATCCTCCTGTGCACCCTGTCGGTGGTGTTCGCCGGTCACGGTGTAGCCGCGCTGCAGGAAGCCGGCGTGCTGGGCACTCGCCCGGTACCGTTCTTCGAGTTCGACTGGCTGGGCATTCACCCGGACGCCTACACGCTGTCGGCCCAGGGGCTGACACTGCTGGCCATCGCGGCACTCTACGGCCGTAGCTGGCTGCGGGAACGCAGCGCGGTGCAGGCCTGAATGGAGGGCGAGGGGTGTAAACTCCTCGCCCTTTCTCTTTGGGAGCTAAAGCCATGCGCGTCTGGATCGATGCCGATGCCTGCCCCCGGGCGGCCAAGGATCAAGTGATCAAGTTCGCCTTGAAGCGCAAGTTCGAGGTGGTGCTGGTGGCCGGTCAGAGCCAGGTCAAACCGTCTTTCGCCTGCGTGCGTCTGGTGGTGGTGCCCAGCGGCCCGGATGCCGCCGACGACTATCTGGTGGAAAACGCCGAGCCGGGTGAGCTGGTGATCTGCAGCGACGTGCCGCTGGCGGACCGTCTGGTGAAGAAGGGTGTTGCGGCCCTCGACCCGCGCGGGCGCGAGTTCGACGAGCGCAACATGGGCGAGCGCCTGGCGGTGCGTAATCTGTTTACCGACCTGCGCGACCAGGGGCAGATGGGCGGCGGCCAGGCAGCCTATGGCGAGCGGGAGCGGCAAGCCTTCTCCAATTCCCTGGATCGGTTGCTGACCCGCCTCAGCCGGGGCTAGTTCGCCTCCGCGCCCTCGCGCGGCCCGACTTCGCTCGGCGTCCGTGGAGTCAGCCGCAGAGGTAGGTTCCGGTGCCTACCGCCACCAGGGTGCCGTCGTCAGCGTGCAGTTCAGAGCGCACCACCGCGACCTTGTTGCCCGAGCGCAGCAACACGGCGGTGGCGGTGAAGTGCTGGCCACGGCCGGGGCGCAGGTAGTCGATACGCAGGTCGATGGTGCCGAGCTTGGACAGTCGCGCCATGCGCTCGGCTGTGGATAAGTGCTGATGCCGCTCGAAGGCGCCGATCAGCGCCATGGCACCGCCGACCACGTCGAGCAGGCTGGAGATGACCCCGCCGTGGAGGATGCCGTGGACGAAGTTGCCGATCAGCTCATCCTTCATCGGCAGGTGCATCACCACCTTGTCGGTGGTCATTTCGCCGAGCTGGATGCCGAGCACGCGGTTGAACGGAATACGTTCGAAGAAGCCGGCGACGGCTTGCTGCAATTCGGGGGTGAGGACGAAATCGGTCTGGCTCATGGCACCTCCTGGGGGCATCGATGGCTCGACGCTGCCTTACCAGCGGCCGCAGTGCCAAGGGGGACGGCAGGAGTGGCGGGGGGAATGGCCGGATCGACATGCTGCGGGCGGCCGCTGCCGCCCGCGCATAGGGCTCAGTGGGCCAGTTCCAGCACCCGGTCGACCAGCTTGTAGATGCCGGCGGCAGCTTCACTGATGGACTGCGCCAGCATGTAGGCCGGCGTGGTCACCAGCTTGCGCTTGTGGTCCTCGACAATTTCGCTGACCACGCATTCTACGTGCTGGGCACCCATTTCGCCCAGTGCGGCAGCAGTGCCGGCGTCGTTGCCGATGGTGCAGGTCACGCCTTCGCCGTAGATCTTGGCGGCCATGGCCGGGGCGATGCAGATCAGCCCCACCGGCTTGCCGGCCTCGGCGAAGCCGCGGGCGGCGGCCAACACATCAGGCTGCACGCTGCAGTTGGCGCCGCTGATGGCGAAGTCGGAGAGGTTCTTTGCTGCGCCGAAGCCGCCGGGCACGATCAGGGCGTCGAAATCGGCAGCGTCAAGTTCGCGGACATCCTTGATCTCGCCACGGGCGATGCGCGCCGACTCCACCAGTACGTTGCGGCTTTCCGGCATCTCGTCGCCGGTGGTGTGGTTGACCACGTGGTGCTGCGCGATGTTCGGAGCAAAACACTGGACCTTGGCGCCGCGCTGGTCCAGGCGCAGCAGGGTGATCACACTCTCGTGGATCTCCGCGCCGTCGTATACGCCACAGCCGGACAGGATCACGGCAACTTTCTTGGTCATGGACATCTCCAGGTCATTGAGCCGGGCCGAGGTTTTCGCGCAGGAACGCAAGGGCGCGCCGCTGGGCATCCTGGGCCAGGCTGGGTTGGTAGGTATTCAGGTCGCTGCGCTGGTCGAAGACATGGTCGGCGTCACCGTATTGCACCAGTTCCAGGCGCTCACCACCGACGCTGTCGAGGGCTGTGAGGCACTGCTGGTGGTCGGTGATGTGGTCTTTGCCGCCGAGGAACATCAGCACTGGCGTGCTGCGTCCAAGGCCGTCGCGCAGGTGGGCGGGGAAGCCGCAGTAGGGGTAGTAGGCGATCACGCCGCGCACGCCGGCCAGCGCGCCCTTGCCCGTGGCGGGAAAGCCGTGGCCGGCGCTGCCGTCGTAGGACAGTGCGTCGAGAATGGTCCAACCGCCGTGGGAGTAGCCGAGCAGGGCCAGTCTGCTGCTGTCGATAGCCGGGTTTTGCCGCACCAGCGCCAGGGCGGCGTAGACGTCGATGGCGCGTTCGTTGCCCCACAAGAGCTTGCCATCGCACACCGGACGCCAGTCCTTGATGCCGCGGGCAGCATGGCTATCGACGAACATCACCGCGTAGCCGGCGGGCAGCAGCCAGCCTGTGACGTTGCGCATGAACAGCGGGCTCTGGCCGCTGCAGCCGTGGAACACCAGCACGGTGGGGAAGGGGCCGCGGCCTTCCGGCGTGAACAGGCTGACATGGGGCGCCAGGCGTTGCTCCGCCGCCGGTAGGTCGGCGGTCTTCGGCAGCAGGGCGTCGCGATAGGGATAGAGCCCGAGCAGGGCTGCGCAGGCCAGGAGAAGCAGGGCGGTAAGGGCAGGTTTCAGGAATTTGCGCATGCTGTCGTCATATGCCGCTTGGGTTGGCACGCCATGCCGAGGCTCGAGGCCGGCTGCGGGGGTAGCATCCTGGTTACTGGACAAAAGCTACCATTGCCCGGCGAGCTTTCGTGCAGACCCTGACGAGCAATCCTAGCAGGCCGGGGAATCGGGTCGCGAGCGCCGCGCCAACCCGCTTCGCCGCCTGTGGGTCACCGGACCAGAACAACGACAAGGCTGCCCCATGAATTACGTCCTGGCTGGCCTTCGGGCTCTATGCGAGCGGCGCCTGGCTGGAGAACCGTCCCTGGGCACGCGCCCTGGAGTGGGTGTGTGGCCGGCGCACTGGGCGGAGGCGGCGCTGGGACTGCCGCCGCCTGGGGCGACGGGGTGGGGATTGCTGGCGCTTCACAGTCTGATCAGCTTGGTCGCACTGTTCGGCCTTCCTCGTCGGTAAACGGCCCTGGCAGTCTGACTAGCTGTTCTTGCCGTTATTGCGCAGGCGGCGCCTCAGCCAGAGGAGACCGCCGATGGCCACCAGGCCGCCGAGGACCATCAGCTCGTAGCGCTTGAGGTTGCCCAGCATGCCTTCGAGTACGGCGCCGAAGTGGAAGGCAGCGAAACCCAGGGCCAGGGCCCAGATCAGTGCGCCGATGCCATTGAGGATCAGGTAGCGCAGCGGCGGGTAGCCGGACAGGCCGATGGCCACCGGCATCACGGTGCGCAGTCCGTAGACGAAGCGAAAGCTCAGTACCCAGATGTCCGGATGGCGGCGGATGTGGCCCAGGGCGCGGTCACCCATGGCTTGCCAGCGCGGTTTGCGGGCGAGGATCTGGCGACCCTTGTGGCGACCCAGGTAATACCAGAGCTGGTCGCCGGCATAGCTGCCGAAAAACGCTGTGGCGACCACGGCGTTGATGTCCATGTAGCCCCGGAAGGCGAGAAAGCCGGCCAGGACCAGGATCGTCTCACCCTCGAAGAAGGTGCCGAGGAAGAGGGCGAAGTAGCCGAAATCCTGGAGAAATTGTTGCAGCATGGTTGGGGTGCGCAGCGAAATGAACGCGCAGCCTAACCGGGATGGCGCCCCGGGAAAAGCTCCGACCTGTGCCGATTGCCATCAGATTGACTCCGGACAATGCCCACGTGGCGGCGCAAGGCGCACTACGCCGCTCGACGCGACCACGGGTCGCTGTCGCCCGTTGTTACCATTCGGTCATAATCGACGCTTATATTTGTCATACTGCGTCCGTTCCGGGCCCTGGAGTTTGCTGTGAGCTTTACCCCCGCCAATCGCCTGTTCCCCGCAACTCGCCTGCGCCGCAATCGCCGTGACGATTTCTCCCGCCGCCTGGTGCGCGAGAACGTCCTGACCGTCGACGACCTGATCCTGCCGGTATTCGTACTGGACGGCGAAAACCGCCGCGAGGCCGTGCCCTCGATGCCCGGCGTCGAGCGCCTGTCGATCGACCTGCTGCTCAAGGAGGCCGAGGCCTGGGTGAAGTTGGGGATTCCGGCGCTGGCGCTGTTCCCGGTGACGCCGCTGGAGAAGAAGTCCCTCGACGGCGCCGAAGCGTGGAATCCGGATGGTATTGCCCAACGCGCCATCCGTGCCCTGCGTGAGCGCTTCCCGGAACTGGGCGTGATCAGCGACGTAGCCTTGGACCCGTTCACCACTCATGGCCAGGACGGCATCCTCGACGAGAGTGGCTATGTGCAGAACGACGTGACCGTCGATGCGCTGGTCAAGCAGGCGCTGTCCCACGCCGAAGCCGGGGCCCAGGTGGTGGCCCCGTCGGACATGATGGACGGCCGCATCCAGGCCATCCGCGAGGCCCTGGAACTGGCCGACTTCCCCAACGTGCGCATCATGGCCTACTCGGCCAAGTACGCCAGTGCCTACTACGGCCCCTTCCGTGATGCCGTCGGCTCCGCCGCCAACCTCGGCAAGGGCAACAAGGCCAGCTACCAGATGGACCCGGCCAACGCCGACGAAGCCCTGCACGAAGTGGCTGCGGACCTGGCCGAAGGCGCCGACATGGTGATGGTCAAGCCGGGCATGCCCTACCTCGATATCGTTCGTCGGGTGAAGGATGAATTCTGCGTACCGACCTTTGTCTATCAGGTCAGTGGTGAGTACGCCATGCACATGGCGGCGATCCAGAACGGCTGGCTGAGCGACGCGGTCATCCTCGAATCCCTGGTGGCCTTCAAACGCGCCGGCGCCGATGGCATCCTTACCTATTTCGCCGTACGCGCCGCAGAAATGCTCAAGACGGGAGCTTGATCTCCCCCCAGGAACTGCAGATGAACACCGAAGGACTCAACCCCAGCGCTTTGCTCGAACCCCTGAAGGAGGCCACCGACGTTCCGGTGGCCCCGCCGGCCCCCGAGGCCCCCGCCGCCGACGCGGCGCCGGCCCCGATCCCGGTCTCGGCGCCTGTGCCGGCGCCTCTGGTGCTGCCGAGCCTGGATGACAGCAGCCTGTACATCCACCGCGAACTGTCGCAGTTGCAGTTCAACATCCGCGTGCTGGAGCAGGCACTGGATGAGTCCTATCCGTTGCTCGAACGCCTGAAGTTCCTGTTGATCTTCTCCAGCAACCTCGACGAGTTCTTCGAGATTCGCGTTGCCGGCCTGAAGAAGCAGATCACCTTCGCCCGCGAACAGGCCGGCGCCGACGGCCTGCTGCCACACCAGGCGATGTCGCGAATCAGCGATCTGGTGCACGAGCAGGTCGCTCGCCAGTACAGCATCCTCAATGACATCCTGCTGCCGGAACTGGCCAAGCACCAGGTCAACTTCATTCGCCGTCGCTACTGGACCGTCAAGCTGAAGAGCTGGGTCCGTCGTTACTTCCGCGACGAGATCGCGCCGATCATCACCCCCATCGGCCTGGACCCGACGCACCCCTTCCCGCTGCTGGTGAACAAGAGCCTGAACTTCATTGTCGAGCTGGAAGGTGTGGACGCCTTCGGCCGCGACTCCGGCCTGGCGATCATTCCGGCGCCGCGCCTGCTGCCACGGGTCATCCGTGTGCCCGAGGAAATCGGCGGGCCGGGGGACAACTTCGTGTTCCTGTCCTCGATGATCCACGCCCATGCCGACGACCTGTTCCCCGGCATGAAGGTGAAGGGCTGCTACCAGTTCCGCCTCACCCGTAACGCCGACCTCTCCGTTGACACCGAAGACGTCGACGACCTTGCCCGCGCCCTGCGCGGCGAGCTGTTCTCGCGTCGCTACGGCGATGCAGTGCGCCTGGAAGTGGCCGACACTTGCCCGAAGCACCTCTCGGACTACCTGCTCAAGCAGTTCGGCCTGGCCGAGAGCGAGCTGTACCGGGTCAATGGCCCGGTGAACCTGACCCGCCTGTTCAGCATCACCGGCCTGGAAAGCCACCCGGAGTTGCAGCACCCGTCGCTTACCCCGGTGATCCCCAAACTGCTGCAGAAGGCCGAAAACCTGTTCAGTGTGGTGGGCAAGCAGGACATCCTGCTGCTGCACCCCTTCGAGTCGTTCACGCCGGTGGTGGACTTCCTGCGTCAGGCCGCCAAGGACCCCAACGTCCTGGCGATCAAGCAGACCCTGTACCGTGCGGGTGCCAACTCCGAAATCGTCGACTCCCTGGTGGAGGCCGCGCGCAACGGCAAGGAAGTCACCGCGGTGATCGAGTTGCGTGCGCGTTTCGACGAGGAATCCAACCTGCAGCTGGCGAGCCGCCTGCAGCAGGCTGGCGCCGTGGTGATCTACGGCGTGGTGGGCTTCAAGACCCACGCGAAGATGATGCTGATCCTGCGTCGCGAAAACGGCGAGCTGCGTCGCTATGCGCACCTGGGTACCGGCAACTACCACGCCGGCAACGCGCGCCTGTACACCGACTACAGCATGCTGACCGCCGACGACGCGCTTTGCGAAGACTTGCACAAGCTGTTCAACCAGTTGATCGGCATGGGCAAGACCCTGCGTATGAAGAAGCTGTTGCACGCGCCCTTCACCCTGAAGAAGACGCTGCTCGACATGATCGCCCGCGAGGCCCTGCACGCCAGCGAAGGCAAACCCGCGCACATCATGGTCAAGGTCAACGCGCTGACCGATCCCAAGGTCATCCGGGCGCTGTACAAGGCCAGCCAGGGCGGTGTGCGCATCGATCTGGTGGTGCGTGGCATGTGCTGCCTGCGCCCGGGGATTCCCGGCGTTTCGCACAACATCCAAGTGCGCTCGATCATCGGCCGCTTCCTCGAGCACAGCCGCATCTACTACTTCCTCAACGGTGGCGACGAGAAGATGTACCTCTCCAGCGCCGACTGGATGGAGCGCAACCTCGACATGCGCGTCGAGACCTGCTTCCCGGTGGAAGGCAAGAAACTGCTGACCCGCGTGAAGAAGGAGCTGGAGGCCTATATCACCGACAACACCCAGAGCTGGGTGCTGCAGCCGGATGGGCGCTACCTGCGCAACAGCCCGAGCGGCAACCAGAACTCGCGCAATGCCCAGGCCACCCTGCTGGACAAGCTGACCAACCTGCCCGTCATCGTGCGCTGACGGTGGACATGAAAACGGGGCCTGCGGGCCCCGTTCTCATGTTTGTGCGTATTGGCTTCAGCTCACCTTCAGCACGAAATCGATGCGTTTCAGCCACTCGGCTTCCTGTTCGAAGTCCGCCTGGGTCAGCGGGTTGGCTTCCAGCCAGTCTTTCGGGAACTGCACTTCGAAGTTATTGCCGGAGGCCCGGAGCTGGACGCTGGGCATGGCCGAGGTGCCACGGATGTGGTGGAAGAGGATGGCGAAGCGCAGCAGCACGCAGAGACGTAGCAGCTTCACGCCTTCCTCGCCGAACTCGGCGAACCGGTCCTTGGGGATGTTGCGGCGGTGGCCGCGTACCAGCAGAGCGAGCATCAGCTGGTCCTGGCGGGAGAAGCCAGGCAGGTCCGAGTGCTCGATCAGGTAGGCGCCGTGCTTGTGGTACTGGTAGTGGGCGATGTCCATGCCGATCTCGTGGACGCGCGCGCTCCAGAGCAGCAGGTCGCGGTGCCAGTCATCGTCCAGCCCCCAGCTGTCGGCGACCTTTTCCAGGGCCGCCAGGGCCTTGGCCTCGACTCGAGCGGCCTGCTCCAGGTCCACATGGCAGCGTTCCATCAGCGCGCTCAGGGTGCGCTCGCGGACGTCCTCGTGGTGGTGGCGGCCGAGCAGGTCGTAGAGCACGCCTTCGCGCAGGGCGCCTTCGGAGTGGTTCATGTGCTTGAGTTCGAGTGCCTCGAAGATGGCTTCGGTGATCGCCAGGCCGGCCGGGAAGATCGGCCGGCGGTCCGGCTTGATGCCGTCGATGTCGAGCTTCTCCACGTCGCCCAGTTTGAACAGCTTGCGCTTGAGCCAGGCCAGTCCTTCCGGGTTGATTTCGCCATTGCCAAGCCCCGCGGCCTGGATCGCCAGGCCCACTGCGCGGATGGTGCCGGAGGCGCCCACGGCTTCCTGCCAACCGAGACGGCGCAGGCTGTATTCGATGCCCATCAGTTCCAGGCGCGCGGCGGTGTAGGCCTGTGCATAACGCGCCGGGGTGATCTTACCGTCGCGGAAGTAGCGCTGGGTGTAGCTCACGCAGCCCATCTGCAGGCTTTCCCGCAGTTGCGATTCGAAACGCTGGCCAATGATGAATTCGGTGCTGCCGCCGCCGATATCCGCCACCAGACGGCGGCCGGGGGTGTCCGGCAGTGTGTGGGAGACACCCAGGTAGATAAGACGTGCTTCCTCGCGGCCGGAGATGACTTCCACCGGGTGCCCGAGGACTTCCTCGGCGCGGCGGATGAACTCGGCGCGGTTATGCGCCTCGCGCAGGGCGTTGGTGCCGACGATGCGCACCGCGCCTTCCGGCAGGCCGGCAATCATCTGGGCGAAGCGGCGCAAGCAGTCGAGGCCACGCTGCATCGACTCTTCGCTCAGGTTGCGCGCTTCGTCCAGTCCAGCGGCCAGCTGCACCTTGTCGCCGAGCCGTTCCAGGATGCGGATCTCGCCGTGGTCGACCTTGGCTACCACCATGTGGAAGCTGTTCGAGCCGAGGTCGATGGCGGCGATCAGGGACGGGATTTCGACGGGCTTTTGCGGCATGGTTTCGGGTCTCGAGGCTGAACCGCGCAATCCTGCCACGGTTGCCCGGTCGAGCCAATGCGAATAGCGGTACGTTAGTACCAGTCTGGCGCGGGCGGTGAACCGGGATGTCGGGTGCGGTTTTTCTGGCGAATAGCTGGCTGAGCACACTATAGGTGGGATATGACAGGCGCGCGTCACCGGCAGGCGAATTGACGTGGCGGCGGCAATCCATCAGTTTTGCCCGGTATCGCCATAGCAAAGCTCAATTGCACTTGGCTTTCGGTCCCGGAAAAGCCGGGATATGATGGCCCCACTTTTCTGCTTCCGAACCACGGAGATTCTTCCATGAGCGAATTCATCACCAATGTCACCGATGCCAGCTTCGAGCAGGACGTGCTCAAGGCCGACGGCGCGGTGCTGGTCGACTATTGGGCCGAGTGGTGCGGTCCGTGCAAGATGATTGCCCCGGTCCTCGACGAAATCGCCAAGGACTACCAGGGCAAGCTGAAAGTCTGCAAGCTGAACATCGACGAGAACCAGGACACCCCGCCGAAGTACGGCGTGCGTGGCATCCCGACCCTGATGCTGTTCAAGAACGGCAATGTTGAGGCCACCAAGGTAGGTGCCCTGTCGAAGTCCCAGCTGGCTGCTTTCCTCGACGCGAACATCTGATTCTCGTGGCTTTCCGAGCCGCCGAAACCGCGTCAGAAGCGTCTCGAAGAGGCCCCGCAATATGCGGGGCTTTTTCATTGGGCGATACTAGACTCCCCGTTGCGCCGGTGTTACATTCGGACCGCTGCTTTTTCCTACGCAGCCCTCTACGCCGTCGCCGACGCACTCCTATTCGAATAAGCACAGCGATCCTGTCGCCTTCTCTGCGGCGCGGCCTCTAAAGCTCAACGCTTTCCCTTCTCCTTTTCTATCTACGTCATTCCTATGAATCTGACCGAACTCAAGCAAAAGCCGATTGGCGAACTTCTGGAAATGTCCGACGCCATGGGCCTGGAGAACATGGCCCGTTCGCGCAAGCAGGACATCATCTTCGCCCTGCTGAAGAAGCACGCGAAGAGCGGCGAGGAGATCTCCGGTGACGGCGTGCTGGAGATTCTCCAGGACGGCTTCGGCTTCCTGCGCTCCGCCGACTCTTCCTACCTGGCCGGCCCGGACGACATCTACGTTTCGCCCAGCCAGATCCGTCGCTTCAACCTGCGTACAGGCGACACCATAGTTGGCAAGATTCGTCCGCCCAAGGAAGGCGAGCGTTACTTCGCGCTGCTCAAGGTCGACTCCATCAACTACGACCGTCCCGAGAACGCCAAGAACAAGATCCTGTTCGAGAACCTCACTCCGCTGTTCCCCAACGAGCGCCTGAAAATGGAAGCCGGCAACGGCTCCACCGAAGACCTCACCGGCCGCGTGATCGATCTCTGTGCGCCGATCGGCAAGGGCCAGCGTGGCCTGATCGTCGCCCCGCCGAAAGCGGGCAAGACCATCATGCTGCAGAACATCGCGGCCAACATCACCCGTAACAACCCCGAGTGCCACCTGATCGTCCTGCTGATCGACGAGCGCCCGGAAGAAGTGACCGAAATGCAGCGTACCGTGCGCGGCGAAGTGGTCGCTTCCACCTTCGACGAGCCGCCGACCCGCCACGTGCAGGTTGCCGAGATGGTGATCGAGAAGGCCAAGCGCTTGGTCGAGCACAAGAAGGACGTGGTCATCCTGCTGGACTCCATCACCCGTCTGGCCCGTGCCTACAACACCGTGATCCCGAGCTCCGGCAAGGTACTGACCGGTGGTGTCGACGCCCATGCCCTGGAGAAGCCCAAGCGTTTCTTCGGCGCTGCGCGCAACATCGAGGAAGGCGGTTCGCTGACCATCCTCGCCACTGCGCTGGTCGAAACCGGCTCGAAGATGGATGAAGTCATCTACGAAGAGTTCAAGGGCACCGGCAACATGGAGCTGCCGCTGGACCGCCGCATCGCCGAGAAGCGTGTGTTCCCGGCCATCAACATCAACAAGTCCGGTACCCGCCGCGAAGAGTTGCTGACTGCCGACGACGAGCTGCAGCGCATGTGGATCTTGCGCAAGCTGCTGCACCCGATGGACGAGATCGCGGCCATCGAGTTCCTGCTCGACAAGCTGAAAGACACCAAGACCAACGACGAATTCTTCCTGTCGATGAGACGCAAGTAAGTCTTGGCTGTGCCGCAAAGGCCGGGGAAACCCGGCTTTTGCGTTTCTGTATTGGCCGTTTGTCCTTCTGAATAACCCAGTTCGGCGCTAAACTTTGCGCCCCGACCTGCACGCCCCAAGAGGCTCAAGCATGCAGTATCGCGATCTGCGCGACTTTATCAGCGGCCTGGAACAGCGCGGCGAGCTCAAACGCATCGCCACTCCGGTGTCGCCCGTGCTGGAAATGACCGAAATCTGCGACCGTACCCTGCGCAAACAGGGCCCGGCGCTGCTCTTCGAGAAGCCCACCGGCTTCGACATCCCGGTGCTCGGCAACCTCTTTGGCACCCCCGGTCGCGTGGCGCTGGGCATGGGTGCCGAGGATGTCGGCGAACTGCGCGAAATCGGCAAGCTGCTGGCCTTCCTCAAGGAACCCGAGCCGCCCAAGGGGCTGAAGGACGCCTGGTCCAAGCTGCCGATCTTCAAGAAAGTCATTGCCATGGCGCCCAAGGTGCTGAAGGACGGCCCCTGCCAGGAAGTGGTGGAAGAGGGCGATGACGTCGACCTGACGAAGTTGCCGGTGCAGACCTGTTGGCCGGGCGATGTCGCGCCGCTGATTACCTGGGGCCTGACCGTCACCCGTGGCCCCAACAAGGAGCGCCAGAACCTCGGCATCTATCGCCAGCAAGTGATCGGCCGCAACAAGGTCATCATGCGCTGGCTGAGCCACCGCGGCGGTGCGCTGGATTACCGCGAGTGGTGTGCGAAGCACCCGGGTCAGCCCTTCCCGGTGGCGGTCGCCCTGGGTGCGGACCCGGCGACCATTCTCGGCGCGGTGACGCCGGTGCCGGATACCCTTTCCGAGTACGCTTTCGCCGGCTTGCTTCGGGACAACCGCACCGAGCTGGTGAAGTGCATCGGCAGCGACCTGCAGGTTCCGGCCAGCGCGGAGATCGTCCTCGAAGGGGTGATCCACCCCGGCGAGATGGCTGACGAAGGTCCTTATGGCGACCACACCGGCTACTACAACGAAGTGGACAGCTTCCCGGTATTCACCGTGGAGCGCATCACCCGCCGACAGAAACCGATCTACCACAGCACCTACACCGGCCGGCCGCCGGATGAGCCGGCGATTCTCGGCGTGGCGTTGAACGAAGTTTTCGTGCCGATCCTGCAGAAGCAGTTCCCCGAGATCGTCGACTTCTACCTGCCGCCGGAAGGCTGCTCCTACCGCATGGCGGTGGTGACCATGAAGAAGCAGTACCCCGGCCACGCCAAGCGCGTAATGCTGGGTGTCTGGTCGTTCCTGCGACAGTTCATGTACACCAAGTTCGTCATAGTCACCGACGACGACATCAATGCGCGGGACTGGAACGATGTGATCTGGGCCGTCACCACGCGCATGGACCCCAAGCGCGACACGGTGATGATCGATAACACGCCGATCGACTACCTGGACTTCGCTTCCCCCATCTCTGGCCTTGGCTCGAAGATGGGCCTGGATGCCACCCACAAGTGGCCGGGCGAGACCAGCCGCGAATGGGGCCGGGTGATCGTCCAGGATGACGCGGTCAAACGCCGTGTCGATGAGCTGTGGTCTTCTCTGGGAATCGATTGATGCGTGTCACCCTGCAACCCTCTGGCGCGGTCATCCAGGCCGCTCCCAATGAGCGCATCCTGGACGCGGCGCGCCGGCTCGGCTACGACTGCCCACAGAGCTGCCGCAACGGCAACTGCCATGTGTGCGCAGCCCTGCTGGTGGAAGGGCGGGTGCGCCAGAACGGTGCCGAGCTGACCCAGGGTGAACTCTTCACCTGCCTGGCCGAACCACTTGAAGACTGCGTGCTGCACTGGGATGGCGTGCTGGCGCCGGGTGAGTTGCCGGTACGCAGCCTGAGCTGCCAACTCAGCGAATGCGTTGAGGTAGGGGGCGATGTCTGGCGCGTGCGCCTGCGTGCCCCGGCCGGCAAACCGCCGCGCTACCATGCCGGGCAGTACCTGCTGATCGAGCGTGAGAACGGCGAATCCTCGGCCTTCTCCATGGCTTCGGCGCCCAGTGCCGGGCGCGATATCGAACTGCACATCCTCGGCCGCGAGCCCAGTGCCCGCGCGCTCATCGAGCAGTTGCAGCACACACGCATGGCCAAGGTGCGCATGCCTTTCGGCGATACCCACCTGGCTGAGCTGCCCGACGGCCCTCTGGTACTGATCGCCGCGGGTACCGGCATGGGCCAGATCCACAGCCTGATCGAGCATTGCCGTGCCGCGGGCTTCAAGCACCCGGTGCACTTGTACTGGGGCGTACGTCAGCCGGCGGACTTCTACGAGTTGTCCCACTGGGAGGACTGGCAGCATCTGGACAACCTCTTCCTGCACAAGGTGGTCAGCGATCAGTGTGGTTGGCAGGGGCGTTGCGGTCTGCTGCATGAGGCGGTGTGCGAGGACTTCCCGGACCTCAAGTCGTTGCACGTCTACGCCAGCGGTTCGCCGGCGATGGTCTACGCCACCCTCGATGCCCTGGTGGCGGCGGGGATGGATGCCCACCAGATGCGCGCCGATGTATTCGCCTATGCGCCCAGGGCCTGAAGTCCCCGAGATGAAAAAAGCCGCCCTCGGGCGGCTTTCGCACTCTTGTAGGGTGCGCTGCGCGCACCGATGCCCCTGAACGGGGTCGGTGCGCATGGCGCACCCTTGTATCTCGACTACCACCCTCTCAAGGGGTGATAGTCCCCGACTGATCATCGGGGGAGAGCCAGGAAGCCGTGTCCACCCTTAGGCCTCGAGCCCGACCCGTAGATAGTGCCCTGGCCCTCCACACTCACTCAGATAGCTCGAACGGTATCTAGAGCCCACTTCAAGTGAGAGCTCGCATTCACAAGGCCGGGCCGGGTGCAGTGATGATCACTCTGGATGGATTGAGGAGGTTGCATGTCCAGCATCGTCGGCATTGACATTGCCAAGCACAGTTTCGATATCGCCACCCTGCAGGCCAACGGCAAGTACCGCAGCAAGGCCAAGCTGATCAACGCCGCAGAGGGCTTTCAGGTGTTGCAGGAGTGGTTGAACAAGCACAGCGAACCTGGGGCCTGGATCGTGATGGAGGCGACGGGTACCTACCACGAGGCGCTGGCTGAGCACTTTTACGCGCTGGGCTACCGGATTTGCGTGATGAATCCTGCGCAGATTGCCTATTACGCGCGAAGCCAGTTGCAACGGGTCAAGACGGATCAGGTCGACGCCAAGCTGATTGCCAGCTACGGCGAGCACCATCAAGATGAGCTGCGCGCCTGGCAACCCGAGCCTGCCGCGATCCGCCGTCTGCGTGCCCTGGTGCGGCGCCTGCAGGATCTCAAGGAGATCGAGCAGATGGAGCGCAATCGTCTGGGGGTGGCCGATGCCAGCGTGCAAGAGTCGATTCACTCAGTGCTGCAGCGTGTCGAAGAGCAGATTGCCGAGACCCTGAAAACCATCCGCGACCATATCGATGATGATCCAGACCTGCGGGGTAAACGCGATCTGCTGACCAGCATCGATGGTATCGGCGAGCAGACTGCCGCCCTGCTCCTGGCGGAACTGGGTGATCCGCTGCAGTTCGAGAGCGCGCGAGCGATCACTGCCTTTGCCGGGCTGAATCCGAAGCTACAGGATTCGGGTAAGCATAAAGGGCACGTACGCATTTCCCGTGTGGGCTCAGCGCGGCTACGCGCGGGCCTGTACATGCCGGCGATCACCTCGATGACCCACAACCCCGCGATCAATGCCCTGGCACAGCGCCTGCGCGCCCGCGGTAAGGCCGGAAAGCAGATCGTCTGCGCGGCCATGCGCAAGCTGTTGCATATCGCCTATGGCGTACTGAAATCCGGCCAGCCATTCGATGCCCAACTGGCCCTTGCCCGGGGCTAAACAAGACGGTATCTACGGGGCGAAGTATCAGCGAGCCTCGACCACCACCTTGCCTACCGCCTGGCGCGTGGCCAGGGCGTTGATGGCGTCGCTTGCGCGCTCCAGCGGGAAGGTCTGCGACACCAGGGGCTTGAGCTTGCCTTCGGCGTACCAGGCAAACAGTTGCTGGAAGTTGGCCAGGTTGTCCTGGGGCCGGCGCTGGGCGAAGGAGCCCCAGAACACACCGACCACCGACGCGCCCTTGAGCAAGGCGAGGTTGACCGGCAGCTCGGGAATCCGGCCGCTGGCGAAACCCACCACCAGCAGGCGACCGTTCCAGTTGATCGAGCGCACGGCGGCATCGAACAGGTCGCCACCCACCGGATCGTAGATCACGTCCGCGCCTTGGCCCCCGGTGAGCTCCTTGACCCGGTCCTTCAGGTTCTCTTCGCTGTAGTTGATCAGCGCATCGGCGCCGGCGGCCTTGGCCACTTCCAGCTTTTCGGCACTGCTGGCGGCGGCGATCACCCGTGCGCCCATGGCCTTGCCGATCTCGACCGCAGCCAGGCCAACGCCGCCGGAGGCGCCGAGGACCAGCAGGGTCTCGCCGGGTTGCAGGTTGGCGCGCTGCTTGAGGGCGTGCATCGAGGTGCCATAGGTCATGCCGAAGGCGGCCGCCGAGTTGAAGTCGATGCCCTTGGGAATCGGCATCACGTTATAGGACGGCACCGCCACCTGCTCGGCGAAACTGCCCCAGCCGGTCAGCGCCATCACCCGGTCGCCGGGCTTGAGGTGGCTGACCCTCTCGCCGACCGCGGCAACCACGCCGGCTGCCTCGCCACCCGGAGAGAAGGGGAAGGGCGGCTTGAACTGGTACTTGCCTTCGATGATCAGTGTGTCGGGAAAGTTGACCGCCGCCGCATGCACGTCGATCAGGATTTCGTTCTTCTTGGGCTCGGGGCTGGCGACCTCCTCCAGCACCAGGGTATCGGCGGGACCGAAGGCTTTGCACAGGACGGCTTTCATCGCGGGGCTCCTAGGCGTGGGGCAAGGGCCCCGGGCATGTGGCCTTGCAGTGTAGGTGGGGGGGCTGGCGGGTCAATCAGCATGGCTGTGCCTGATGGGTGTGCATAAACGGAGGTCTTGGGGGCGGCCGCGCCTGTGGCTATGCTAGGCGCCATTCGTGCTGAGGATGACCCTGGTGAAAAGACTGACTGCATTGCTGCTGGCCCTGACCCTTCCCCTGCTGGCCGTGGCCGAGGAACAACCCAAGGAAGGCGAGGCGCCCAAAGTCGCCTACATCGACCTGGTGCCGTCCCTGGTCGGTAACTATGGCCCTGGCCCGCGGCTGAAGTACTACAAGGCCGATATCTCCTTGCGTGTCACCGGCCCCGAGGCCGAGGAAAAGGTCACTCGCCACGAGCCGCTGATCCGCAACCAGTTGGTGATGCTTTTCTCCCAGCAGACCGATGAGACCCTGAGTTCGTCCGATTCCAAGGAGAAGCTCCGCCAGGAAGCCCTCAAACAGGTGCAGCAGGTTTTGAACAGCGAGGAGGGCCAGCCCCTGGTGGACGACCTGCTGTTCAATAACCTGATCGTTCAGCCTTGATCCTTCTCCCACAGACAGGTGCGGTTGCGGCCTTCATGCTTGGCCCGGTAGAGCGCGGCGTCGCTGCGTGACACCAGGCTGTCGGGCTGGTCCTCGCGGGCCGGGTCGGAGGTGGCGATGCCGATGCTGAGGGTCAGGCGGCCCTCCGGGCTGGTCGGATGTTCGATGGCCAGTGCCGCGATCTCCTCCATGACGCGGTCCGCCACATGCCGCGCGCCATCTTCGTCGGTGTTGGCCAGGATGATGGCGAACTCTTCGCCGCCATAACGGCAGGCCACATCGCCCTCGCGCTGCAGGCTTTGCTGAAGCGCCTGGGCCACACGGCGCAGGGCGTCGTCACCGGCCTGGTGGCCGAGCTTGTCGTTGAACGCCTTGAAGTGGTCCACGTCCAGCATCAGTAACGCCAGGGGCGCCCCAAGACGGCGCAGGCGGCGCCATTCGCCGTTCAACTGGCGGTCGAAATAGCGCCGGTTGAAGAGCCCGGTCAGGCCATCCTGCTGGGATAGCCGCTGCAGGCGTGCCTCCAGTTCGAGGCGTTCGCGGTTGTCGCGCGACACGCCGATCAGATAGTCGCGGCCATTGAGGCTTACCAGCTGGGCGCTGATTTCCGCAGCCTGCAGGCTGTCGTCGGCGCGGCGCATCTCGCGCTGAAAGATGCCCGAGTCGCCATCCTGGTTGGCCTGGCGTACCAGTTCCAGCCACGTATGAAACCCTGGAAGCAATTGCTCTGGGTCTTCCTTCAGCAGGTGGCGGAAGGCCTCGGCGCTGTAGCCGAGGCTAGCGTGCGTGGCCTGGTTCATATGCAGGATCTCGCGGTTGGCGAGGTCGAAGATGAACAGGCCGTCCTGGCTGGAGTCGGTCAGGTCGAGCACCAGTTGCAGGCGCTCGCGGCTCTCGCGCAGATCCTGCTCGGCGTGCTCGCGGTGGTTGACCTCCTCGTTCAGGCGCCGATAGCCGGTATCCAGGGCGCCGGCGCGGCGGGCATTCTCCAGCGCCAGGGCCAAGGCGGCCACCAGCAGCAGGCTGGTGAGCAGGCTGGCGCCGAGGACTACCTGCGGCAGGGGAGAGCGAAGCTGCTCCACCAGCCTGTGGGTCGGCGCGAGTTGTAGGGCGAAGTTGCTGTTGTTGAGCAGGTGCAGAGGGACGCGCTGGCTCAGGGCTTCCTGGCTTTCCGGCTGCTCTCGATGGTAGAGGGGGCGGCCGGATTCCAGCAGCAGGACGCTGAACTCGCGGTTGTCGAGGCCGGCGAGAAGCTCGTCCATCAGGGTCTCGACGCGAAACACACCCTGCAGAAAACCGTCGAACCTGCGCTCGCTCTGCTCGTCGTTGATGTAAAGCGGGGTGTAGAGCACAAAGCCGCGTCCGCCCTGGACCAGGACAAAGCTGTTGGACATCTGCGCTTCGCCAGTGGCCTTGGCTTGCATGGCGAGGTTGAAGTTGGGATGGTTGCGGGTCAGGCGAAAACCGATCGCGGCCTCGTTGCCTGTTTCCGGCAGCACCCAGCGCATGCGCAGATCGGACCCCATCCACTGGATCGACTGGTAACCGGGGAAGTGCTCCAGGGCGAAGCGGGCTTCAAGCGTCCACTCATCCCGGGGGATTCGGCCGCGATGGTTCCACAGCAGGGCCATGCGGCGCAGGCCTTCGACTTCGTCGATGAGGTTGCTTTCCAGCTCGCTGGCCAGGGCTCGCGCCTGGAAGCCGACTCGGTCGCGGATGCGCTCCTGTTGGGCGTTCTCCAACTGATTCCAGAGCAGCAGGCTGGTGCTGCACAGCGCCACGAGGAGCAGGGCGAGTGTCGTTCGGACCAGCCAGGCGGGATGAGAGTGCGGCATGGGTGCGCCCCGGAAGATTCCCCTCCCTCATAGCACAGGGCCATCCCCGACTCAACGCAGGGCGAGTATGCCGGCCCATTCTTCCCCGGTGACCGGCATCACCGACAGGCGGCTGCCTTTCTGTACCAGGGGCATGCTGGCCAGCACTGCTTGCGTGCGGAGTTGGGCGAGGGGGATGACGCGTGGGAAGGCTTCGACGAACTCCACGTCCAGGGCGCTCCAGGGATTCTTCTCGGCGCTGGCCTTGGGGTCGTGATAGTGACTTTGCGGGTCCAACGCAGTTGGGTCCGGGTAGGTTTCTCCGGCGATTCGGGCAATACCGGCGATTCCGGGTTCCGGGCAGCTGGAGTGGTAGAAGAAGAACAATTCGCCCGGCTGCATGGCGCGCATGAAGTTGCGTGCCTGGTAGTTGCGCACGCCATCCCAGCGGGCTTTACCCAGGCGCTGCAGGTCATGGATGGAAAGTTCGTCGGGTTCGGATTTCATCAGCCAGAAAGGCATGAACTTTGCTCCTGTACGCTCGTCCTTAATTGGGTACCCAAGCTTGAGCCCGGCTGTCGGCCGGTTGGCGTCACAAATTGCGTGTTCGCTCACGTTGCCGGAAAATGCCGCGCTTTAAGCTGCTGCTGCCGTTCGGTCCAACCAAAACAACGATTCGCCATCGGTCATAGCGCGAAGTTTGCCTGCAAGGGGGAGGCAATCGATGAAACGCAAGCCAGACATCCTCTGGGTATTGGTAATCATTTTCGGGCTGGGTGTGGTTACTACCGGTTACACCCAAAGCCTGTGGGAGCGTCAGAGCAACGCGCCCGTCAATCTGACCCAGCAGCCCTGATTTCACGCCGACCGGCACCGCAGGGATCGCGGTGCCGCTGTCAGTCGCCTTCGTACCAGCCCTTGTCCGTCACCGTCGCCTGCAGGGCCACGTCCCAGCTCGCGAGCTCCAGCCTGTCCACCTTCTGGCATTCGTGCGCCAGGCCCAGCAGCGTCGGTTTGCGCCATTGGTGCCGCCGTGCCAGGTAGGCCAGGCTGCGGTCGTAGAAGCCGCCGCCCATTCCCAGTCGTCCGCCGAACTCATCGAAGCCCACCAGGGGCAGCATGACCAGATCCAGTGTCCAGGCCTTGCGCTGCTGCGCCGGATTGGCGCGTGGCTCGAGGATGCGGAAGCGATTCTTCTGCAGCCGCTCTCCCGGCAGCAGGCGCTGGAATACCATCTTCTCCCGCGGCCAGGCGTTGAGTACCGGCAGATAAGCCTGCTTGCCGCGCCGCTGTGCTTCGCGCAACAGGGGGCGCGGGTCGATCTCGCCATTGGTGGGCAGATAAAGGGCAACGTGCCGGGCGCGGCGGAACAGAGGGTCCTGCGCGAGCTGGCGATAGAGGGCCTTGGCGGCGAGCTTCTGCTGAAGGGGGGTGAGTGCGCGGCGGGCCTGACGGAGCAGGCGGCGCAGGCTCTGGCGGGAGTGGGAACCAGCGCAGATCATGAAGAAAATAGACTCCCCGGTCGTGCCGCTGTCGGGTTAGCCCTTGAACCCTAAAGTTCAAGGTGGAGGTTGCAGGAGGCGTTAAGGCTTTCCGTCAGGCGGACATGCACACCGGCCTCAACTTGCAACCCCCGTGGTTGCATTTATCGGCTCAGGGACATCACCGACTGGCCAACACACCAGGGAGCTGGCGGCGAGTATACCCCAAGAACCGCTGTGGGAACTGCTGCGTGTCGGCCCGGCTGTGTCAAAAAGCGCCGAGGAGCGTCACTTTGCCGCGCCGCTCAGGCCTGGTGGCCGTCCGGGTCGGTGGCCAGGGCGACGTCGACGCGCTCCAGCAGGTCGCGTACGCGCTCGCGGGTCGAGGTCGCTTCCTGATCCAGGCGCTGCTGCTTGTGCAGCAGGTCGTGGGTGATGTTCAGGGCGGCCATTACTGCAATGCGATCGGCACCGATGACCTTCCCGCTAGAACGGATCTCGCGCATCTTGCCGTCCAGGTAGCGGGCGGCGCTTTCGAGGTTGGCGCGTTCGTCCGCAGGGCAGGCGATGCAGTATTCCTTATCAAGGATTTGGACGGTGACGGTGTTGTTGGACTGGGTCATGAATCCTGCTCCAGGGCTTTCAGGCGCGAAATCATCGCTTCGACCTTGAGCCGGGCCATTTCGTTCTTTTCGATCAGATGAGCGCGTTCTTCGCGCCAGGCCTTCTCGCTGGCAAGCAGGAGCCGGTTCTGGGCCTTGAGCTGCTCGACACGCTGGATCAGGAGCTCCAGCTTGGCTGTCAGTGCATGCAGTTCGGCGTCTTCCATGGGCTGTCTACTTGGTGGGGAATGACCGGAACTATATAGGACCGACACGGGGAAGGGTCAAACCTGCACGCACCGGCGCGAATTGTCGCACGTCCGCTAGCCGGGCTTGCTGGCAGGGCGGCCGATGCTGCCTTCACCGCGCCAGACTGCTAGGATACGAGGCCGTCATTCTAGTGATTGCGCCCTTTGGCGCCTAGCCACCCTTATGTCCAGTTCGAATTCTCCCTACAACGCTTTCGCCGCGCTTCTCGCCACCACTGGCCAGCCGGTTTCTCCCGCCGAATTGCACGGCCTGCTCCTGGGCCGCAGCTGCGCCGGTTCCGGCTTCGAGCCCGAACCCTGGCTGGAGGATGCCGCCGAGTTGCTCGGCGGTGCCCCGCAGGACAGCCTGCGCCAGGCCCTGATCGGCCTGCAGGAAATGGTCAAGAGCGAGTTGACCGGCACCGAGATGGCCGTGGTCCTGCTGTTGCCCAGCGACGACGCGCCGCTGGCCGAACGTGCCGCCGCCCTCGGGCAGTGGTGCCAGGGTTTCCTCGGTGGCTTCGGCCTGACGGCCCGTGAGGGCGCGTTGTCCGGCGAAGCGGTCGAAGTACTTCAGGACCTCGCCTCCATCGCCCAGGTGCAAAGCGCCCTGGAAGACTCCGATGACGGCGAGAGCGACTACATGGAAGTGATGGAGTACCTGCGCGTCGCGCCGCTGTTGCTTTTCGCCGAGTGCGCCAAGCCTGCCGCGCCGGCTGCCAAACCCTCGTTGCATTGAACCCGAGTGGCGGGCGCTTGCCCGCCCTGAAGGAGCGCGCATGACCCGTATCCCCAAGGCCGAGTATGCCCGCCGGCGCAAGGCGCTGATGGCGCAGATGGAAGCCAACAGCATCGCCATCCTGCCTGCCGCGCCGGTGTACATCCGCAACCGCGATGTCGAGCACGTCTATCGCCAGGACAGCGATTTCCAGTATCTCAGCGGCTTTCCCGAGCCGGAAGCGGTGCTGGTGCTGATCCCCGGCCGCGAGCACGGCGAGTACGTGCTGTTCTGCCGCGAGCGTGATCCGGAGCGTGAGCTCTGGGACGGCCTGCGTGCCGGCCAGGATGGCGCGATCAGCGCGTATGGAGCTGACGATGCTTTCCCCATCGGTGACATCGACGACATTCTCCCCGGCCTGATCGAGGGGCGCAGCCGCGTCTACTACTCCATCGGCACCAACACCGAGTTCGACCAACACCTGATGGAGTGGGTCAACACCATCCGCTCCAAGGCCCGCCAGGGTGCCCAGCCGCCCAAGGAATTCGTTGCGCTCGACCACCTGCTGCACGACATGCGCCTGTACAAGTCGGCGGCGGAAGTGAAGGTCATGCGCGAAGCCTCCGAGGTTTCCGCTCGCGCCCATGTACGCGCCATGCAGACGGCCCGCGCCGGGCTCCACGAATATCACCTGGAAGCCGAGCTGGAATACGAGTTCCGCAAGGGCGGCGCGAAGATGCCGGCTTACGGCTCGATTGTTGCCGCGGGCAAGAACGCCTGCATCCTGCACTATCGGGAAAACGACGCTCCGCTGAAAGATGGCGACCTGGTGCTGATCGACGCCGCCTGTGAGCTCGATTGCTACGCCAGCGACATCACCCGCACCTTCCCGGTCAGCGGCACCTTCAGCCCCGAGCAGAAGGCTATCTACGAGCTGGTGCTGAAATCCCAGGAAGCCGCCTTCCTTGAAATTGCCCCCGGCAAGCACTGGAACGAAGCCCATGAAGCCACCGTGCAGGTCATCACCGCCGGTCTTGTGGAGCTGGGTCTGCTGAAGGGCGATGTCGACGAGCTGATCGCCTCCGAAGCCTACAAGGCCTTCTACATGCACCGTGCCGGCCACTGGCTGGGCATGGATGTGCACGACGTTGGTGAATACAAGGTCGGCGGCGAGTGGCGCGTGCTCGAAGCGGGCATGGCGATGACCGTCGAACCGGGCATCTACATCGGTGCCGACAACCAGGACGTACCGAAGAAGTGGCGCGGTATCGGCGTGCGCATCGAGGACGACGTGGTGGTCACGAAGACCGGCTGCGAAATCCTGACCGGCGGCGTACCCAAGTCGGTGGTCGAGATCGAGGCGCTGATGGCTGCCGCACGTAGCCAGGCCGCCTGACATGCAGCGCAGCCAAGTCGCGATCATTGGCGGTGGCCTGGTCGGCGCCAGCCTGGCCCTGGCACTGCAGGACGGTGCGCGGGCGCGGGGGTGGAAGATCGTCCTGATCGAGCCCTTCGCCCCCGGCGACAGCTTCCAGCCCAGCTACGATGCCCGCTCCTCCGCGCTGTCTTTCGGCAGCCGGCAGATCTACGAACGCTTCGGCCTCTGGCAGGCCATCAGCCAGCGCGCCGAGCCGATCCTGCAGATCCATGTGTCCGACCGTGGGCGCTTTGGCGCTGCGCGCCTCTCCGCCCTTGAAGAGGGCGTCCCGGCCCTGGGATATGTGGTCGAGAACGCCTGGCTTGGCCAGTGCCTCTGGCAGGCGCTGGACGAGGAGGTGGTGACTTGGCACTGCCCGGCCGAAGTGGTCGGCATGCAGGCCCTGGAGGGTCGCTACCGCCTGATCCTGAATGACGAAACCCAACTCGATTGCGACCTGGCGGTACTGGCCGACGGTGGCCGCTCCGGCCTGCGCGAGCAGCTGGGCATCGGTGTGCATCGCACGCCTTACCAGCAGACCGCGTTGATCGCTAACGTGAGCCCGCTGGAGGCCCATCGTGGCCAGGCCTTCGAACGCTTCACCGACAACGGCCCGATGGCCCTGTTGCCGCTGCCGGAAAACCGCTGCGCGTTGATCTGGAGCCGGCCGGGCAACGACGCCGAGCGCCTTGCCAGGATTGACGAGCGGCGCTTCCTTGACGAACTGCAGGACACCTTCGGCTACCGCCTGGGCGCCTTCCAGCAGGTGGGCGCCCGGCATCTCTATCCGCTGGAACTGGTGGAAGCCGAAGAACAGGTGCGCTCCAACCTGGTGGTGCTGGGTAATGCCGCGCACAGCCTGCATCCGATCGCCGGCCAGGGTTACAACCTGTCGCTGCGCGACGCCCAGGCGCTGGCCGAAGCGCTGCTGGCCAGCGACAACAAGTTACCGGGTGATTTCGCCACCCTGCAGGGCTACCTGCAGCGCCAGCGCCTGGACCAGAACCTCACGGTGGGATTCTCCGATCAGGTGACCCGCCTCTTCTCCACCGCCGAGCCGCTGCTGGCCGCCGGACGCAACCTGGGCCTGCTCGGCCTCGACCTGCTGCCGCCGGCCAAGCGCTGGTTCGCCCGCCAGGCCATGGGCCTGGGCACTCGCCCGGACTGACCGGGCGTGCCGAACGCGGACACACAGGGAGCCTCAAGGCCTGATATGGAACTGCGCGCGGATCTGATCATCGTGGGCGCCGGCATGGTCGGCAGTGCGTTGGCCCTGGCACTGAAAGACAGCGGCCTGGACATCCTGCTGATCGACGGCAGCCCGCTCAGCATCAAACCCTTCGACTCGGCGTCGGCATTCGAACCTCGGGTCAGTGCCCTGTCGGCGGCCAGCCAGCGCATCCTCGAACGCCTCGGTGCCTGGCCCGGCATTGCCGCCCGGCGCAGCAGCCCCTACGGCGAAATGCATGTGTGGGATGGCTCCGGCACGGGACAGATCCACTTTGCCGCCTCCAGTGTCCACGCCGAGGTGCTTGGCCATATCGTCGAGAACCGCGTGGTCCAGGACGCCCTGATGGAGCCCCTGCACGACAGCGGCATCGGCCTGATGCCGGGGGCGCGTCTGGAGCGCCTGCGCCGTTCCGGTGATGACTGGTTGCTGACCCTGGAGGACGGTCGCGAACTGCGCGCCCCCCTGGTGGTGGCCGCCGACGGTGCCAATTCCGCGGTGCGCCGCCTGGCCGGCTGCGCGACCCGCGAGTGGGATTACCTGCACCACGCTATCGTCACCAGCGTGCGCTGCGCCGAGCCGCACCAGCGCACCGCCTGGCAGCGCTTCACCGACGACGGCCCGCTGGCCTTCCTGCCGCTGGAGCGGGACGGTGAGCAGTGGTGCTCCATCGTCTGGTCGGCAACACCGGCCGAGGCTGAACGCCTGATGGCCCTGGATGACGCCGGCTTCTGCCGCGAGCTCGGCCGCGCCTTCGAATGGCGCCTGGGTGAGGTGCTCGGCGCGGACCCGCGCCTGTGCCTCCCACTGCGCCAGCGCCACGCCAAACGCTATGTGGAAGAGGGCCTCGCGCTGATTGGCGACGCCGCCCATACCATTCACCCGCTGGCGGGACAGGGGGTCAACCTCGGCTTCCTCGATGCGGCGGTGCTGGCCGAGGTGCTGCTGCATGCCGCCGGCCGTGGTGAGCGTTTGGCCGACGAGCGCGTGCTGGCGCGTTACGAGCGTCGGCGCATGCCGCACAACCTGGCGATGATGGCCGCCATGGAAGGATTTGAGCGGTTGTTCCAGGCCAACCCGCTGCCCTTGCGCTGGCTGCGCAACAGTGGCCTGAAATGGGTCGATGGCATGCCCGAGGCCAAGGCGCTCTTCGTGCGCCAGGCCCTGGGGCTGGCTGGCGACTTGCCGGGCCTGGCGCGCGCCTGATACTGACAGCCCTCTCTCCCAGGGGGAGAGGGGAGGAAGGCATACACTCCCCGACATAAATACAACTATTTCTCGCAACTGAGGTTGACTATCATTCAGCCTTTGTCGCTATCAAGAGGCTCCAGCAATGCGGGTACGTCAGTCCCTTTTCGCGCTCCTTGCGCTGTCCGCCGCCGCTACTTCGGTGCAGGCCGCCGACGAAGTGGTGGTTTATTCCTCGCGTATCGATGAACTGATCAAGCCGGTATTCGACGCCTATACGGCCAAGACCGGTGTGCAGATCAAGTTCATCACCGACAAGGAAGCCCCGCTGATGCAGCGGATCAAGGCAGAGGGCGACAACGGCGTGGCCGACCTGCTGCTGACCGTCGATGCCGGCAACCTCTGGCAAGCCGAGCAGATGGGCATCCTGCAGCCCTTTACCTCGCCTGTGATCGACGCCAACATCCCGCCCCAGTACCGCGCCGGCAGCCATGCCTGGACCGGCCTGTCGCTGCGTGCGCGGACCATCGTCTATTCCACCGAGCGGGTGAAGCCGGAAGAGCTGTCCACCTACGAGGCGCTGGCCGACCAGAATTGGGAAGGTCGCCTCTGCCTGCGCACCGCGAAGAAGGTCTACAACCAGTCGCTGACCGCCACCCTGATCGAAACCCATGGTGCGGCCAAGGCTGAGGAAATCCTCAAGGGCTGGGTGAACAACCTGGCCACTGATGTCTTCGCCGATGACAACGCGGTGATCCAGGCAGTGGATGCCGGCCAGTGCGACGTGGGCATCGTCAACACCTACTATTACGGCCGCCTGCACAAAGAAAACCCTGACCTGCGGGTGAAGATCTTCTGGCCGAACCAGGCCGATCGCGGCGTTCACGTGAACCTGTCCGGCATCGGCCTGACCCGGCATGCGCCGCACCCCGAGGCCGCCAAGGCGCTGGTGGAGTGGATGACCACCGACGAGGCCCAGGGCTTGTTTGCCGGCATCAACCAGGAATTCCCGGCCAACCCGAAGGTCAAGCCATCGGCCGAAGTGGCCGCGTGGGGTAGCTTCAAGGCCGACAGCATTCCGGTGGAGGTGGCCGGCAAGCGTCAGGCCGAAGCCATCAAGATGATGGACCGGGTCGGCTGGAACTGATCCGCCACTCTGCCGCTATACTCGACGCCCCGGCCAGTCCGGGGCGTCCTGTTTCGATCCCCGAGAGGTTTGCGTGGCCCATCCCGCCCAGCGCCGCTGGTACCCCATCAGTTTTGCCGTCGCCGTCCTTGTACTGCTGCCACTCAGCGTCCTGCTACTGTCCTGGGGCGAAGTGGATGGGGAAATCTGGTCCCACCTCTGGGAAACCCAGATGCCGCGCCTGTTGGGCAACACCCTGGTTCTGATCCTGGGCGTCTCGGTGGGGGTGACGCTGATCGGCGTCAGTCTGGCCTGGCTCACCAGCCTCTGTGAATTCCCCGGCCGGCGTTGGCTGGACTGGGCGCTGATGCTGCCTTTCGCCGTCCCGGCCTATGTACTGGCTTTCGTCTTCATCGGCCTGTTCGATTTCTCCGGTCCGGTACAGACCCTGCTTCGCGAGTGGTTCGGCAGCGGCCTGCGGCTGCCGCGGGTGCGCTCCACCGGCGGGGTGATCCTGGTGCTGGTGCTGGTGTTCTACCCCTACGTCTACCTGCTGGCCCGTGCTGCGTTCCTGGCCCAGGGCAAGGGCCTGATGGAGGCCGCCCGGGTGCTCGGGCAGTCGCCCTGGCAGGCCTTCTGGCGCGTTGCCTTGCCCATGGCGCGACCGGCCATCGGTGCCGGCCTGGCCCTGGCCATCATGGAGACCCTGGCCGATTTCGGCGCCGTGGCTGTCTTCAACTTCGATACCTTCACCACCGCCATCTACAAGACCTGGTACGGCTTCTTCAGCCTTTCGAGCGCTACCCAACTGGCCAGCCTGCTGCTGCTCGGTGTCTGCCTGGTGCTCTACGGCGAGCGGCGCGCCCGTGGCGCCAGCCGTCCGGCCAGCGAGCGGCCGCGGGGCAAGGCGCTCTATCACCTGCACGGCATCAAGGCCCTGGCGGCTACGTTCTGGTGCTCCCTGGTATTTGCCTGTGCCTTTGTCATTCCCATGCTGCAGTTGCTGGTGTGGTTCTGGCTGCGGGGTCGTTTCGACCTAGACGAACGTTACGCCGGCCTGATCCTGCACACGCTTTATCTCGGCGGCATGGCAGCGCTGCTCACCGTTTGCGTGGCCCTGCTGCTGGCCTTCGCCCGGCGTCTGGCACCGACCCGCCCGGTGCGTGCGGCGGTGGGCCTGGCCAACCTGGGCTACGCGCTGCCGGGCTCGGTGCTGGCGGTGTCCATCATGCTTGCCTTCAGCTACCTCGACAGCCAACTGGTGGTCCCGCTGTCCAGCTGGCTCGGCGGTGCCGGCAAGCCGCTCTTGCTGGGTAGCCTCGGCGCCCTGCTGCTGGCGTATCTGGTGCGCTTCATGGCGGTCGCCTACGGGCCGCTCGAAAACGGCCTGGCGCGCATTCGCCCATCGCTGCCGGAAGCTTCCCGTAGCCTGGGGGTTGGCGGGCCAGCGCTGTTCTTCCGGGTTTACCTGCCGCTGCTGGTGCCCGGCACCCTCAGCGCTGCGTTGCTGGTGTTCGTCGACGTGCTCAAGGAAATGCCCGCCACCTTGCTGATGCGCCCCTTCGGCTGGGACACCCTGGCCGTGCGCATCTTCGAAATGACCAGCGAAGGCGAGTGGGCTCGCGCTGCTCTGCCCGCACTGACCCTGGTACTGGTCGGCCTGCTGCCGGTGATCGGCTTGATCCGCCGTTCGGCACGACGGATCGGCCACTGATCGCTGTCGGTAGGGTGCGCTGAGCGCACCAGCCCTTGGCATCGGTCCCTCAAACGGTGCGCATGGCACACCCCACGGGCTTTCAGCAGCTCCCTGCGCGGGCCGCCAGCCGGAGTGTCCAGTCACCTACCTTGCGGCTACAATGCGCGCCATTCGTTGCGGCCCGGCCCGCTGCGGTCGCGGATGACTCCGCGCCGCCGACCCGCCGCATCCTCGCCAAGCCCGGAAGGAGAAACCCATGGGACAGCGCACTCCACTCCATGACCAGCACGTGGCACTGGGAGCCAAGATGGTCGATTTCGGCGGCTGGGACATGCCGCTGCACTACGGCTCCCAGGTCGAGGAGCACCATCAGGTGCGCCGCGATTGTGGTGTCTTCGACGTTTCCCACATGACCGTGGTCGACGTTGCCGGTGCCCAGGCCAAGGCCTGGCTCCAGCACCTGCTGGCCAACGACGTCGAGCGCCTGCACGCCCCTGGCAAAGCCCTCTACAGTGCCCTGCTCAACGAGCAGGGCGGGGTGATCGATGACCTGATCCTTTACCTCACCGGCTTCGGTTATCGCCTGGTGGTCAATGCCGCCACCCGTGACAAGGACCTGGCCTGGATGCTGGCGCGCAGCCAGGGTTTCGACGTCCGGTTGACCGAGCGTACCGACCTGGCGGTGCTCGCCATCCAGGGCCCCAGCGCCCGCGCCAAGGTATCCGAACTGGTCAGCATCGAGCGGGCCGCGCTGATTCATGAGCTCAAGCCGTTCCAGGGCCTGCCTGAGGGCGACTGGTTCATCGCCCGTACCGGCTACACCGGCGAAGATGGTCTCGAAATCATGCTGCCCGCCGATCAGGCCGCCGACTTCTTCAACGAACTGGTGGGCGCCGGTATTGCCCCCATCGGCCTCGGCGCCCGCGATACCCTGCGCCTGGAAGCCGGAATGAACCTCTACGGCCAGGACATGACCGAGGAGGCCTCCCCACTGGTTTCCAACATGGCCTGGACGATTGCCTGGGAGCCCGAGTCCCGCGACTTCATCGGTCGCCAGGCCTTGGAGGCCGAGCGCGCCGCCGGCGTGGCGAGCAAGCTGGTCGGCCTGGTGCTGGAAGAGCGCGGCGTGCTGCGCGCCCACCAGGTGGTACGCGTGGACGGTGTGGGCGAAGGCGAAATCACCAGCGGCAGCTTCTCTCCTACGCTGAACAAATCCATCGCCATGGCCCGCGTGCCGATGGCCACCGGCGAGCGCGCCGAAGTGGAAATCCGCGGCAAGTGGTTCCCGGTTCGCGTTGTGCGACCGAACTTCGTGCGCAATGGCAAAGCCTTGATCTAAATTTTCAGGCGGGCCATCCGCCACAGTCTCTGAGGAATTCGACATGAGCAACATCCCCGCTGAACTGCGTTACGCCCCCAGCCACGAGTGGGCCCGTCTGGAAGCCGATGGCACCGTCACCGTGGGCATCACTGACCATGCCCAGGAAGCCCTGGGCGATGTGGTTTTCGTCGAGCTGCCGGAAGTCGGCAAGACCCTGGCCGCTGGTCAGGAAGCTGGCGTGGTGGAGTCGGTGAAAGCCGCTTCCGACATTTACGCGCCGATCGGCGGTGAAGTGATCGCTGTGAACGACGCGGTCAGCGATGCGCCGGAAAGCGTCAACAGCGACCCATACGGCTCCTGGTTCTTCAAGCTCAAGCCGAGCAACGTTGCCGAACTGGACAAACTGCTCGATGCCGCCGCTTACAAGGCAGCCTCCGACGCCGATAGCTGATTCACCCGCTATCCTTCAAAAAGCCTCGCTAGTCGAGGCTTTTTGCTTTTCTGATGCGGCGAAATGAGGTCCTGCCCATGTCCCAGATGCCCTCGCTGTCCCAGCTCCAACAGCCCGACGCCTTCCTCCGCCGCCACCTGGGGCCGGACGAGGCGGAACAGCAGGCGATGCTCGAGGCCCTGGGCCTGGTCAGCCGCGATGAGTTGATCGTGCAGACCGTGCCGCCGGCCATTCGCCTCAACCGGCCCCTGGAGCTGCCGGCGGCGCTGGACGAGCAGGGTGCCCTGGCCAAACTGCGTGGCTACGCCGAACAGAACCAGCTATGGACCAACCTGATCGGCATGGGCTACTACGGCACCCTCACCCCGACGGTGATCGTGCGCAATGTGCTGGAAAACCCCGGCTGGTACACCGCCTACACCCCTTACCAGCCGGAGATCGCCCAGGGCCGGCTGGAGGCGCTGCTGAACTTCCAGCAACTGACCATTGACCTCACGGGGCTCGATCTCGCCAGCGCGTCCTTGCTGGACGAGGCCACCGCCGCGGCTGAAGCCATGGCCCTGGCCAAGCGCGTGGCCAAGGCGAAGAGCAACCTGTTCTTCGTCGACGAAGACAGCCACCCGCAGACCATCTCCGTGGTGCAGACCCGTGCCGAGGCGTTCGGCTTCGATCTGGTGGTGGATCATGTGGATAACCTGGCGCAGCACCAGGTGTTCGGCGCCTTGCTGCAATACCCGGATACCCACGGCGAAATCCGCGACCTGCGTCCGCTCATCGAGCACCTGCATGGGCAGCAGGCGCTGGCCTGCGTCGGCGCCGACCTGCTCAGCCTGTTACTGCTCACGCCACCCGGCGAGCTGGGGGCCGACGTGGTGTTCGGCTCGGCCCAGCGCTTCGGCGTGCCCATGGGCTACGGCGGCCCCCATGCCGCCTTCTTCGCCACCCGCGACGAGTTCAAACGCGCCATGCCGGGACGGATCATCGGCGTTTCCAAGGACGCCCGTGGCAACGTCGCCCTGCGCATGGCCCTGCAGACCCGCGAGCAGCACATCCGCCGCGAGAAGGCCAACTCCAACATCTGCACGGCCCAGGTGCTGCTGGCCAACATCGCCAGTTGCTACGCCGTCTACCACGGTCCTGAAGGGCTCAGGCGCATCGCCCAGCGGGTCCACCGGCTCACGGCCATCCTTGCCGAAGGGCTGATGCGCCGGGGAATCCAGCGGGACAACCAGTACTTCTTCGACACCCTGACCCTGGACGTCGGCGGCAGCCAGACCGCCATCATCGAATCGGCCAAGGCGGCGCGCATCAACCTGCGCATTCTCGGGCGCGGAAAGCTTGGGGTGAGCCTCGACGAAACCTGCTCGGTGGACACCGTGGAGCAGCTGTTCTGCATTTTCCTCGGTGCCGACCATGGCCTGTCCGTCGCCGAACTGGACGAGAGCGTGATCATCGGGGGAATTCCGGCGGACCTCGCCCGCAGCAGTGGCTATCTCAGCCACCCGGTGTTCAATGCCCACCACAGCGAAACCGAGATGCTGCGTTACCTCAAGCAGCTGGAGAACAAGGACCTTGCGCTGAACCAGGCCATGATCCCGCTGGGCTCCTGCACCATGAAGCTCAACGCCACCAGCGAGATGGTCCCCATCACCTGGCCGGAGTTCGCCAACCTGCACCCCTTCGCACCCCGCGAGCAGGCGTTGGGCTACAAGCTGATGATCGACGAGCTGGAAGCCTGGCTCTGCGCCATTACCGGTTTCGACGCCATCTCCATGCAGCCCAACTCCGGCGCCCAGGGCGAGTACGCGGGGCTGCTCGCCATTCGCCGCTACCACGAGAGCCGAGGCGAGGGGCACCGCAACATCTGCCTGATCCCGGCCTCGGCCCACGGCACCAACCCGGCCTCGGCGCAAATGGCGAGCATGCGCGTGGTGATTGTCGAGTGCGACGAGGCCGGCAACGTCGACCTCGACGACCTCAAGCGCAAGGCTGGCGAAGCGGGTGGCCAGCTTTCCTGCCTGATGGCCACCTACCCCTCGACCCACGGTGTGTACGAGGAGGGCATCCGCGAGATCTGCGAGGTTATCCACAGCCACGGCGGCCAGGTCTACATGGATGGTGCGAACCTCAATGCCCAAGTGGGCCTGGCGCGACCGGCCGACATTGGCGCCGACGTGTCGCACATGAACCTGCACAAGACCTTCTGCATCCCTCACGGCGGCGGTGGGCCGGGCATGGGGCCGATCGGCGTACGCGCGCACTTGGCACCCTTCGTGGCCAACCACCCGGTCATCGAATTGAAGGGGCCACATCCGGAGAATGGCGCGGTCAGCGCGGCGCCCTGGGGCAGTGCGAGCATCCTGCCGATCAGTTGGATGTACATCGCCATGATGGGCCCGGAGCTGGCCGACGCCACCGAAGTGGCCATCCTCAGCGCCAACTACCTGGCCCGGCAGCTGGGCGACGCCTACCCAGTGCTCTACAGCGGACGCAACGGCCGTGTTGCCCACGAATGCATCCTCGACCTGCGGCCGATCAAGGCGGAAACCGGCATCACCGAGGAAGACGTGGCCAAGCGGTTGATGGACTACGGCTTCCATGCGCCGACTATGAGTTTCCCGGTGCCCGGCACCCTGATGGTCGAGCCCACCGAGAGCGAGAACAAGCACGAGCTGGATCGCTTCGTCGAGGCGATGCTGAGCATCCGTGCAGAGATCGCCAAGGTGCAGGCCGGCGACTGGCCGGCCGAGGACAACCCGCTCAAGCGTGCGCCGCACACATTGGCGGACGTGATCGGTCACTGGGAGCGGCCCTACAGCATCGAGGAGGCGGTTACACCCACCGCTCACACCCGCGCCCACAAGTACTGGCCGACCGTGAACCGCGTGGACAACGTCTTCGGTGACCGCAACCTGTTCTGCGCCTGCGTGCCGGTAGATGACTATCGCGAGTAGGCACAT
Source organism: Pseudomonas sp. TCU-HL1 (assembly GCF_001708505.1). Lineage (NCBI taxonomy): Bacteria > Pseudomonadati > Pseudomonadota > Gammaproteobacteria > Pseudomonadales > Pseudomonadaceae > Pseudomonas > Pseudomonas sp. TCU-HL1. The sequence goes on along the minus strand of NZ_CP015992.1, from coordinate 5,957,851 downwards.
TCCCGGAATGTGTGGGCTTATTCAGAAGCCCGTTTCACGGCGTTGACCTGACTTCGGGCGGGCGTCAACGTGTGCCCCGCATTGCCTCCGCGCTGGCATTCGTCGGCGCGGGGCGTGCCCATCATGTGCTACCGGTGTGGGTAGCCAACTCCTGGGCCCCGCTGTCATGGCGGGGTTTTTTTCGTCTGTGGATAACTCAACAGAAAGCGCCCCGCGTGGATGGGGCCACGCGGAGCGCTTTTCGGAGGTTCACTCTTCGGTCGCGAGGATCGCGCTGGCCAGCTCGGCGTCGCTGGCCTTGAGGTCCGGGTGTTCGCTGCGGATGCGCTGCAGCGCGGCCTCCAGGTACGGGCCGCGGATTTCGCCGCCGCTGGCGACGAAGCTGCTGGCGTCGTCGCGAGCCGCGACTATCAGCTTGTCGTCCTTGAAGGTGAGGTAAGTCGAGGCGGTGGTGGCGCCAGACGAGATGACGTCGCGCCAGAAATCGCCATCGGCCATGGCCGAGCCAACGGGCAGGGTGATCAGGGCGAAAGCGGCTGCATACAGACGAGTGCGCATAGCGGTTACTCCGTTTGCGGGTGGACCTGAACTATCAGATTCGGCCGCTTTGCGCGGAGTTCCACCTTGCCGCCAGCCGGTCATGGCGACTCGCCAGCCAGAATCATTCCCGGCGAAGCGCCGGGTCATCCGGGTTCTGCTGTTCCAGCTCCGCCAGCAGTGCCTGGACCTTCTGGATCTGCCCGGCTTCGCGCCAGTAGTTGATCAGTGCCAGGCGGGCCTCGCGGTTTGCCGCGTCGCGCTCCAGCAGTTCCTCCAGGCGATGGCAGGCCGCCTCCAGCTCGCCACTGTCATGTAAGGCCACCGCATAGACGTAGTCGAACTGGCTGTTCTCCGGCTCCAGCCTCACCGCTTCGGCAAACGCCTTGAGGGCCGCCGGCAGATCACCCTTGCGCACCAGCATCAGGCCGTTGGTGTGCTGCAGCAGGGCCGACTGCGGATGGTCCTTGAGCCCCTGTTCGAGCAGGGCACGGCCTTCTTCCCAACGGAAGTTACCGTCCAGCCATTGCACCAGCGCCACCACTGCCGGCAAGTAGTCCGGATCGCGCTGCAGCGCTGTGCGCAGGTGCGACTCCACCGCGTCGGCGCGACCGTTGGCCTGATAGAGCAGGGCCAGGTTGAGGTTGACCTCGGCGCGCTCCTGCAGGCTGAGCTGCACGGCTTCGTATTCGGCGATGGCGCTGTTCCAGCTCGTTTCGTAGTTGCCCAGGCCCGTGCCACGCATGCCCAGCAGTTCGTAGGCGGCGGCGATGCGCACGGCGCGCACGGGGTCGATAAGCAGCGGCGCCAGCAGGTTGCGGCGCTGTTCCGGCGGAACCAGGGCGGCCACCGCCTTGACCGCTGCGGCGCGTACCTGCGGCGCCGGGTGGGTCAGGTCACGCGCGGCGGCCTTGAGGGCGCGCTCGCTGGGGTAGGTGGGCAGTTCGACCAACAGGGTGGCGCGCCGAATGGCGGGCAATTCGCGGGACTCCAACTGCTGGAACAATGCACGCGAGGCGCCCGGCCGGCCATTGCGGATCAGCCACAGACTCTCGTCATAGCGAGGGGCAGCGGCCTTGCTCTCGCCGTACCAGAGGCGGAACTGCTCGGCTACCGAATCGCCCGGCTGCTCGCTGTGGCAGCCCAGGCAGGCGTCCGTAGTGCCCAGACGCAGCGCGCGAGCTGGATTCGGCAGGGTGAAACCGTGGTCGCGGCGGTAGTCGTTGACCATGAAGAACTTGCCCGGCATGTGGCAATCCACGCACTGGGATCCGGCCTGGCCCTGGATGTGGTGGTGGTGCGCGGGGCTGTCGTAGTTCTTTGCCAGCAGGCCCTTGCCATCGACTCCCTCGACCTCGGTCTTGCCGGACGGGTTGTGGCACTGCAGGCAGACGCCATTGCCCGGTGCCTTGAGCGCTGTGCTATGGGGGTTGTGGCAGGTACTGCAGCGCACGCCCCTGGCGAACATCCGGCTCTGGGTGAAGGCGCCGTATTCGAACACCTCGTCCTTGATCTTCCCGTCCAGTTCATAGAGCTCGCGGGTCAGGGCGCTGGGCAGGTAGTCGTCCATCAGCCGCGCCTCGTGGTGGTATCCGTCGTCCAGGGGGGCGCGGCGGGAGTGGCAGCGGGCGCAGGTTTCCACCTCGGTGAGCTTGTTCGCCCGAGCCAGATCGACGGCGAAGCCGGCATTGGCCGCCTCCAGCTTCTTCGCCGCCCAGTCGAGATGGCGCGAGGCCGGACCGTGGCAGGCCTGACAACCGACGCCGAGGCTGTTCCAGCGGCTGGCGAAACTGTTCGTGGCAGGGTCGAAATTACGCTTGAAGCCGGTGGTGTGGCACTCCACGCACATGAAGTTAGCGTTCTGCTGCGGCCCGCTCCAGTGCAGCGGGTCCTTGAAGTCCACGCCCTGGCCCGGATAGAGATGGAACCAGGCCCGCTTCTCCACATCCCAGGCCACGCCCAGGGCTTGCAGGCGGCCACCGGGGGCCTCGATCAGGTATTGCTGCAGGGGGGCGACGCCGAAGGCGTAGGCAACGCGATAATCAGCCGGCTTCCCATCCGTGCCGGGGGTGTTGACCCAGAAACCGCCGTCTTTGCGGAAAAAGCGGGTGGTCTCGCCTTCGCCCTGGAAGGTGACGTCGCTGAAGTCGGCCAGCACGCTGGCGTCGGTGGCTTCCTGCATCGCCAACTGGTGGTGGCTGCCTCGCCAGTCGCTCGCCTGCTGGGCATGGCAACCGGCGCATTGGCCTTCGTCCACCATGCGCGCGGGCTGAATGCCGGCCTGAGGCGGCGCCTTGCCCGGCAGGGCACCGTCGCCCTTGAGGTAGAGCCAGACGCCCAGTCCGAGCAACAGCAGCAGGGCCGCCAGGACCGGGTAGACCGGGCGCCGGACAGGCTTGGGTGGGGGGATCTTGTGGTGCTTCGACATGCAGACATCCGCTGTGCTGGCAAGCGTGCTTCACGGTGGCGTGCAGGTTCGGTGAATGCCCCGGAGGCCGTCAAGGCTGCATGTTGTTGCCGGCGCCCATCGATCAGACGGGTTCCACCTTGAGCAGCACGCCGTCTTGGCCGACGACACGGACTTGGCTGCCGGCGGGCAGGTCGGGGCCGGACACCAGCCAGACCGAATCGCCGGCGCGGATCTTGCCCCGCCCGCCGCTGATGGCTTCATGCAGGGCGAACTCGCGGCCGATGAATTCCCGGCCACGCTGGTTCAGGCCGGGCTGGTCGGAGGGCTTGCTGGCGCTGCGCTGGCGGCGCCACCAATAGACCGCGGTCAGGATGGACAAGGCCGCGAAGAGCAGGAACTGGATGGCCCAGTGCAGCTCAGGAATGACGAAGGTGATGACGCCAACGCACGCTGCAGCCACGCCAATCCACAGCAGGTAGCCGCCGGCGCCGAAGACTTCGAGGATCAGCAGCAGGGTGCCAAGGGCCAGCCAGTCCCAGTAGGTCAGGTGCTGGAGGTAGTTCCACATGGGGTCAGCCCTTCTTGCCGTCGAAGGTGGCGCGGATGATTTCGCCGATGCCTCCCACGGCGCCGATCACCTGGGTCGCTTCCAGCGGCATCAGCACCACCTTGCTGTTGTTGGCGCTGGCCAGGCTGCCGAGTGCCTCGACGTACTTCTGCGCGACGAAGTAGTTCACCGCCTGCACGTTGCCCTGGGCAATGGCGTCGGACACCACGCGGGTCGCCTCCGCTTCGGCCTGGGCCGCGCGCTCGCGGGCCTCGGCTTCGAGGAAGGCGGCCTGGCGCTGGCCTTCGGCCTTGAGGATCTGCGCCTGCTTCTCGCCCTCGGCGGTGAGGATTTCCGCCTGGCGACGGCCCTCGGCTTCGAGGATTTGCGCGCGCTTGAGGCGCTCGGCCTTCATCTGGCTCGCCATGGCTTCCACCAGGTCGGCCGGCGGGCTGATGTCCTTGATCTCGATACGGGTAACCTTGATGCCCCAGGGCGCGGTGGCCTCGTCCACGGTGCGCAGCAGGCGCTCGTTGATGGCGTCGCGCTGGCTGAGCATGGCGTCCAGCTCCATCGACCCGAGCACGGTACGGATGTTGGTCATGACCAGGTTGCGGATGGCGTGCTCCAGGTCGTTGACCTCGTAGGCGGCCTGGGCGGCGTTGACCACCTGGAAGAAGCACACGGCGTCGATGGTGACGATGGCGTTGTCGGCGCTGATGGCTTCCTGCGGCGGGATGTCCAGCACGCTTTCCATGACGCTGAGTTTGCGGCCGATGCGGTCCATCACCGGCACGATGATGTTCAAGCCCGGCTTCAGGGTGTTGGTGTAACGGCCAAAACGCTCGACCGTCCACTCGAAGCCTTGCGGCACGACCTTGAAGCCCATGAACACGATAGCGATCGCAAGGGCGACCAGGAGGATGACGACACTGCCGATTTCCATGGGAATTGCTCCGTTTGCTGGCTGTGATTCTTCTCGCTTGGGACCGCTGCGCCCCAAGCCGACTAGGATTTCATTTCTGCTCGCTTTGTGGCGTGACCCGTAGCACTTCTTCGATGGTGGTCAGGCCCGACGCAACCTTTTGCGCGCCGGACAGGCGCAGGCTGCGCATGCCTTCCTTGAATGCGGCGCGGCGCAAAGCGATCAGGTCGGTGTCGGCGGTGATCAGCGGCTTGACCGCGTCGGACAGCAGCATGATCTCGTAGACCCCGGCGCGGCCGCGGTAGCCGGTGTCGCGGCATTCCAGGCAGCCGACGGCGCGGTGGGCACCGGTGGGCAACGGCGCGCTCCACGGCTTGGTGAGACCGATCCAGTCGTCTTCGACGAGCTCCATCGGGGCCTTGCAATGCGGGCAGAGCGTGCGCACCAGGCGCTGGGCCATGACCCCGAGCAGGGTCGCGCGCAGCAGGTAATAGGGCACGCCCAGTTCCAGCAGGCGGGTGATGGCGCTGGGCGCGTCGTTGGTGTGCAGGGTGGAAAGCACCAGGTGGCCGGTCAGCGCGGCCTGGATGGCCATTTCGGCGGTTTCCAGGTCGCGGATCTCGCCGACCATGATGATGTCAGGGTCCTGCCGCATCAGCGCGCGCACTCCGCTGGCGAAGGTCAGGTCGATGTTGTGCTGCACCTGCATCTGGTTGAAGGCGCCCTCGATCATCTCGATGGGGTCTTCGATGGTGCAGACATTCACCTCGCTGGTGGCCAACTGCTTGAGGGTGGTGTAGAGCGTGGTGGTCTTGCCCGAGCCGGTGGGGCCGGTGACCAGGATGATGCCATTGGGCTGGTTGGTCATGCTTTGCCAGCGGCGCAGGTCGTCCTGGGAAAAACCGAGCTGGTCGAAGCTTTTCAGCAGCACCTCGGGGTCGAAGATCCGCATCACCATCTTCTCGCCGAAGGCGGTGGGCAGTGTGGACAGGCGCAGCTCTACCTCGCCGCCGTCCGGGGTCTTGGTCTTGACCCGGCCATCCTGGGGCTTGCGCTTCTCCGCCACGTTCATCCGGCCGAGGCTTTTCAGGCGGCTGACCACGGCCATGGTGACCTGCGGGGGGAACTGGTAGACGGTGTGCAGCACGCCGTCGATGCGGAAACGTACCGTGCCCTGTTCGCGGCGTGGCTCGATGTGGATGTCGCTGGCGCGCTGCTGATAGGCGTACTGGAACAGCCAGTCGACGATGTTGACGATGTGGGCGTCGTTGGCGTCGGGCTCCTGATCGGCGGTGCCGAGCTTGAGCAGTTGTTCGAAGTTGCCGACGCCGCTGATCTTCTGGTCCACCGCGCTGGCGCCGCTGACCGACTTGGCCAGGCGGTAGAACTCCAGGGTGAATTTCTGGATATCCAGCGGGTTGGCCACCACGCGTTTGATCGGGCGCTTGAGCACGTGGGTGAGGTTGCTCTCCCAGCTCTGCACGAAGGGCTGCGCGCTGGCGATGGTGACGGCTTCGCTGTCGACCGCCACGGCGAGGATCTTGTGGCGCTGGGCGAAGGCGTAGGACATCAGCGGGGTGATGGCGGCAACGTCTATCTTCAGCGGGTCGATGCGCAGGTAAGGCTGGCCGGCATGCTCGGCCAGCCAGCGGCTGAGAGATTCCAGGTCGTGTTTCTTGCCCGGGCGCTTGAGGTCGTCCACCTGCTGGCTGGCGAGAAACTCCAGGGGATGCTGCTGGTTGTTCACCGCGCTGCGGCGAATGGCCAGGCAATGCTCGGCCTGGTCCTGGCTCAAGCGGCCCTGGTTCACCAGTTCGCGCATCAGGTCGTTGAGGTCCAGCCAACGGTCCTGGGCGGCTGAGGCAAAGGCGGACATGCAAGCTCCTCGGTCACGCTGCTCAATCTGGAAGCGTAGTCAAACGCTCCTCCAATGGGACGGCAAGCATGCCCGAAATGCCAGCATTCAGCTAAGAGGCGGTTCAAGGAACTCGCGATCAGGTGTGGGCGTGCTCCAGTTCCACTGAAAACACGCTGACCAGCGAGCGCATCTTCCGCGCGATGACCTCGGCCCGGTGCGGCGTCAGCCCGGGTTGGCGCAGTTGCACCAGCAGGGTGTCATCGAGCTGGTTGACCTCCAGCCAGCGTGGCACCAGATGCAGCTGGGCGAAAAAGGCCAGCAGCCGGCCGAGGATATCCGCTTCGGCTTCGGCGAGGATGGCGAATTGCATCTCGCGGCTTTGGAGCTGGGTGGTGCGGGGGTGCCAGTGGTCGTCGCGGGTGGCGGGAGCGGTTTGCAGGCTGAGCATGGAGGATTCCTCGGTGGCGTGGTCGATAGTTTTCCAGCCTGCAGGGGGATTTTTCTGCCTGAATTGCATGGGTGGGTAACTTCTTTGGATAAACTTTCCGAAGAACAAGCCAAACAGGGAGATTTTATGTCCGTTACTCTGGATGTTTACGACAAACGCATTCTCGAGCTGTTGCAGGAGGATGCCAGCCTGTCCACAGCCGAGATTGCCGAGCGGGTGGGGCTGTCCCAGTCACCCTGCTGGCGGCGCATTCAGCGCCTGAAAGACGAGGGGGTGATCCGCCGCCAGGTCACCCTGCTGGATCGCCGCAAGGTCGGTCTGAACGCGCAGATTTTCGCCCAGGTGAAACTCAACGCCCACGGCCGCTCCAACCTCACCGAGTTCGCCGAAGCCATGCGCCAGTTCCCCGAGGTGCTGGAATGCCATGTGCTGATGGGCGCGGTGGATTTCATGCTGCGCATCGTCACCCGGGACATCGAGGCTTACGAGCGCTTCTTCTTCGAGAAGCTGTCGCTGGTGCCGGGGATCCAGGAGGTGAACTCCATCGTCGCGCTGTCCGAAATCAAGTCCACCACCAGCCTGCCGGTGGGGCAGGGGTAAGGGAGAGGTTTATTGCAGGGCGCATTCATTGGCTATGACTGCGTTGCCGCTCGTCCCCCTCTGCAACGATTCCGCTCGGCCTCCTGAAGGGGCGCAGTCGCTGCCCCACCGCTTCTACCCGGATTCAGGCCGGTGTGGGCTTCAGGATGGCTTGTGCCTCGCCGGCGCGAGTCACCCCTCTCCTCTTCAGGGAGAGGGGCGGGGGAGAGGGTTGTGTCAGGCAGGCGCGGAGTCAGGGAGGCCCTGTGCTAGAGCGTTCCATTCCTCGCAGCAACAGCGAACAATTCATTCGCCCCTACAAGAAGAGCATCAGGAAGCCTTGCTGTCGTCGCCCAGGACGACCGGCTCCTTCGCCAGCCTGCCCGCCTGGTGCGGCAGCGTGAGCCCCATGGACAGGTAGATGCTGGTCAGGCCGTCAACGCCCATCTCCGCCGGCCGCACCCACTCCACAGGCACGTAGATCAGCCCGCCGCCCACCGGGATGGGCGCGGTGGGCACCAGGATGGCGCAGTAGGGTCGGCTGTCCAGTTCGAAGGATTCCGAACTGGGGCGCAGGGCCAGTACGGCGGCACCTTCGCCACCGAACAGGCACCAGACCGGGCTCATGGTGGCGATGTCGGCATTCTTGCTGCGGTCCAGCAGGCCGACGAAGCGATCCGCGAGGCTGTAGAGGCTGCCGATCAGCGGCGCACGACGCAGGGTCATATCCAGCAGCCAGGCCAGCGGCCGGCGCAGGCCGAGCTGCACCGCCAGGCCCAGGGGGTAGAGGCTGCCCAGCAGCACCAGGGTGCCGACCAGGTAGGCCAGCACCGGGTTGCTGGCGAAGGGCTGGCCGAGGGCGCCGAGGAGCTGGCCGATCACCGTGGACGGCCCCACCAGCCGGTTCAGCAGGCTGAACAGCCAGGCCAGCAGGGCCAGGGTGAGCACCAGCGGAAGCAAGGCCAGCAGGCCGGTCAGCCAGGTCGTGACCAGGGAGCGGAGGCTTTGCTTGAGCATGGTTGGGCTCCTCGACCTCAGCGCGTCAGTGCCTTCCAGCTGCGCAGGCTGATCAGGGTCTGCGCCTGCTCGCTGCGGGCAGCCAGTACCTCACCGTCCAGCGGCTGGGCCGCCAGTTCGGCGAACTTGGACAGCTCGCCGTAGGCACGGTCGACTTCCGGCACTTCCAGTACCTGGCGCGCCAGACGCAACCAGGCCAGCAGGCGCTCGATACGCGGCAGCTGTTCGGCCAGGTCCTCGGGCTGGCGCTTGTAGCGGTCCAGTTTGAGGGCTTCGGTCTCTTCGGCGAGGAAACGCGGCAGCCAGTTGCCTAGCGGCGCATGGCCCTGGCGGTTGCCGCGCTCATTGCGGCCGGTTGTCCAGGCGCGGGTCAGCAGCCAGCGGGAGGCATTGAGCGAGAACAGGCCCCAGCGGGTGCCCTGCAGTTCTTCAGCGAACTGTTGCGGCGCGCCGTGGCGCACGGCTTCGTCCTGTTCACCGGCCTGGATGTGTGGGCGCCAGTCCTGAAGCAGGGCGTCCAGGGCTTCGCGCAGGTCGTGGCTACTGGCGCGCGGGGCGGCCTGGCCGAGGCTGCCGAGCAGGGCACGCAGGTCGACCAACTGGTGCAGCCAGTCCACCAGAAGCTTCCAGTGGCCATTGAAACGGTACTGCTCGGCCAGGCGCTGGCTGCTGCCCAGCAGGTGCCAGCCAAGCGCGGCGAAGGCATCGTCGAGCGAGGTCTCGGTGACCAGTGCCGGAGCCGGCAGGCTGAGGTGGTAGCTGTTCGCGTCATGCAGGCGATAGCCGCGCTCGGCCTTGCTGATGTCGCAGGGCATCAGCGGCAGGCTGGCTGCCAGTTCGGCGGCCAGTTCCAGCAGCGCCTCAGGCTCGCCCTGGCGCAGTTCCAGTTCCAGTTCGCAGATCTCTTCCTGCTGCTTGCCGGCGATGACCTTGCCCAGGTCCAGGGCGGCTTCGATCACCACTTTGGCCTTGCCGCGGCCCCAGGCGATCTCGGCGCGGTCACGGTGGAAGTCGGTGGTGAAGATGGGCTTGAGCTGTTTCTTGTCCAGCTCGGCGAGGCTGTCCGGCCAGCACTCATCGGTGAGTTTCTTCGGGTCCAGCTTGGCCTTGTCCAGGTACCAGTCCCACTCGTTGCGCTCGGACAACCCGGCCACGCTCTGGCCACGGGTCTTGAGGGTCTGGATGAATTGTTCGCCGTCGCGGCGCAGGCGCAGGGCTACGCGGGCCTGGGCCAGGTCACGCTCGGGCGTGTCGAAATACTGGTTGAAAAGCTCACGGCGTTCCCAGCCGGACTTGTTGCGCTTCTTCAGCAGCGGATGGTCGCGCAGGGCTTCCAGGGTCTCGCGGCTGGCGCGAAGCTTGATTTCGGTCTCTTTGTTCATCGCCGGGGTCTTTCAGACGCAGCCAGGGGGTGGCTACCAAGGCGGTGAAGTTTACAGGACAGGTTGCTACTGCGCCGCAGCGGTTTCACCCGGCACGGCCTTGGGCCTATGATGATCCCTCAATCGTGGAGGCCCCCGATGTCCGTTCCAGACCTGAAATCGCAGCTTGCCGCGCTGATCGCCACACCCTCGGTGAGCTGCACCCAGCCCAGTTGGGACCAGTCGAACCAGGCAGTGATCGACTTGCTGGCCGGCTGGCTCGGAGACCTCGGCTTCCGCTGCGAGATCCAGCAAGTCGCGCCGGGCAAGGCCAACCTGCTGGCCACCTACGGCAGCGGCCCTGGCGGTCTGGTGCTGGCTGGCCACAGTGACACCGTGCCCTTCGACGCCGCCCTGTGGAAAACCGATCCGCTGAAGCTCAGCGAAGTCGGTGATCGCTGGTATGGCCTGGGTAGCTGCGACATGAAGGGCTTCTTCCCCCTGGCCATCGAAGCCGTGCGCAGCGTGCTGGACCAGCCCTTCCGCCAGCCGCTGATGATTCTCGCCACCTGCGATGAAGAAAGCTCCATGGCCGGCGCTCGTGCCCTGGCCGAAGCGGGGCGGCCACTCGGCCGTGCGGCGGTGATCGGCGAGCCGACGGGGCTCAAGCCCATCCGCCTGCACAAGGGCGTGATGATGGAACGCATCGACATCCTCGGGCAGAGCGGCCACTCCTCCGACCCGAGCCTGGGCCACAGCGCCCTGGACGCCATGCACGCGGTGATGAGCGACCTGATCGAGCTGCGCGGTGAATGGCAGCAGGAGTTCCGCAACCCGCAGTTCACCGTGCCCCAGCCCACCCTCAACCTCGGCTGCATTCATGGCGGCGACAACCCCAACCGTATCTGTGGCCAGTGCAGCCTGGAGTTCGATCTGCGGCCGCTTCCGGGAATGAATCCGGAAACCCTGCGCGCCGTGATCCGTCAGCGCCTGCGGCCGGTGGCCGAGCACTATCAGGTGAAGATCGACTTCAAGCCGCTGTTCCCGGCGGTGCCGCCGTTCGAGCAGTCGCCGGAAAGTGATCTGGTGCGCCTGGCTGAACGTCTTACCGGCCATACCGCGCAGGCGGTGGCCTTCGGCACCGAAGCGCCGTATCTTCAGCAGCTCGGTTGCGAGACCCTGGTGCTCGGCCCCGGCGACATCGCCTGCGCCCACCAGCCCGACGAGCACCTTGAGCTGTCACGGATCGAGCCTACCGTTGCGCTATTGCGCCAGCTCATCCAGCATTACTGCCTGCAATCTGCCACCACATCCTGACCGGGAGGGTTTCCGTTGATGCTCATGCGACGACGATAACGCGCCGCCTCACTTCCATTCCCAGATCTGCTGGGAGTCGCACTCGTCTTTTCGCTATACGACAGGCTCACGGAACCATGCCCGACTACGTCAACTGGCTGCGCCACGCTACCCCGTACATCAACTCCCACCGGGACTGCACCTTCGTGGTGATGCTGCCCGGCGAGGGTATCGCCCACCCGAACTTCGGCAATATCGTCCACGACATGGTGCTGTTGCACAGCATGGGCGTGCGTCTGGTGCTGGTGCATGGTTCACGCCCGCAGATCGAAGCACGCCTGGCGGCTCGCGGCCTGACGCCGCATTTCCACCGCGACCTGCGGATCACCGACAGCCCCACCCTGGAGTGCGTGATCGATGCGGTGGGCCAACTGCGCATCGCCATCGAGGCGCGCCTGTCCATGGATATCGCCGCCTCGCCCATGCAGGGCTCGCGGCTGCGGGTGAGCACGGGCAACTTCGTCACGGCGCGGCCGATAGGCGTGGTCGACGGCGTTGACTATCACCACACGGGCGAGGTGCGCCGGGTGGACCGCAAGGGCATCGGCCGGCTGCTGGACGAGCGCACCATCGTGCTGCTCTCGCCGCTTGGCTATTCGCCCACCGGGGAAATCTTCAACCTTGCCTGCGAGGACGTGGCCACCCGTGTCGCCATCGACCTGGGAGCCGACAAGCTGATCCTGTTCGGCGCTGAGCGCGGGCTGATCGACGAGTCCGGCAAGCTGGTGCGCGAGCTGCGTCCGCAGCAGGTGCCGCCGCACCTGACGCGTCTGGGCAACAATTACCAGGCCGAACTGCTGGACGCCGCGGCCCAGGCTTGCCGTGCCGGGGTCAAGCGCAGCCACATGGTCAGTTACGCCGAGGATGGTTCGCTGCTCACCGAGCTGTTCACCCGCGACGGTGGCGGCACCCTGGTGGATCAGGAGCAGTTCGAATCCCTGCGGGAGGCAACCATCGATGACGTGGGCGGGCTGATTGACCTGATCACCCCACTGGAAGACCAAGGCATTCTGGTGCGCCGTTCGCGCGAGGTGCTGGAGCGGGAGATCGAGCAGTTCACCATCGTCGAGCGCGATGGCCTGATCATCGCCTGCGCGGCGCTCTATCCCATCGCCGACTCCGACACGGGGGAACTGGCCTGCCTGGCGGTGAATCCGGAGTATCGCCATGGCGGCCGCGGCGACGAGTTGCTGGAGCGCATCGAGGAACGTGCCCGTGTCCTGGGCCTGAAGACCCTCTTCGTCCTCACCACCCGCACCGCCCACTGGTTCCGCGAGCGCGGCTTCCAGCCCAGCGGCGTCGAGCGACTGCCCGCCGCACGGGCGTCGCTGTACAACTACCAGCGCAATTCGCAGGTATTCGAGAAGACACTCTGACGTCACCCGAGCGCCTTGCCCTCATGGGGCGAGGACTTCTTTTCTGTAGGGGCGAATTCATTAGCCAAGCAGGCCGAAGGCCTGCCCTTCGCACTTGCAGAGGGCAGCAGCGCTGCCCTTGGCGAATGAATTCGCCCCCACAAGGGTTTCCCCAGCGCGATCAGTTACTGATCAACCCCAGGATGCTCGCCTGATAGGCGGCGACGAACGTATCGAAATCCACTTCCGGTTCGGCTTCCAGGCGTGCCTGTTCTTCCAGGGACTGGCGGGCCAGGCTTTCGAAGCGGGCCTGGTCGTCCGGGCTCAGCGGTTCGCTGCGGAAGTACTCGGCATGCAGGCGGCTCTGGCGCAGGGCGAACTGGCTGAAGCTCTCGCCGTTCTGGCGCAGTTCCGCCAGCACGCGGGCCGAGGGCGTCAGCTCCGGGGCGGCCACCTTGGCGCGCTGGGCGGCCAGGGCTTCGGCGTGTTCCCGACCACCTTGCGCGGCGTCCAGCAACTCGGCGGTTCGATTGATGCGGTCGAGCAGCTCATCGGCCCATTCGCTCATGCCGATGCTCTGGCCATGGCGCTGCAGCTGCAGGCCGGGACGACGCCCTTCCTTGACGACCAGCTGGAAGTTGTCCGTGGCGCAGCGGCATTCGTCGCCAGCCATCGGCGGGCTGTCCTGCAGGGCGCAGAACAGCAGGAAGGCGTCGAGGAAGCGAGCCTCGGTGAGGTCGATGCCCAGCGGCAGGAACGGGTTGATGTCGAGGCAGCGTACTTCCACGTACTGCACGCCACGGGCCATCAGTGCCTGGATCGGGCGCTCGCCGGTGTAGGTGATGCGCTTGGGGCGGATCGACGAGTAGTACTCGTTCTCGATCTGGATCACGTTGGTGTTCAGCTGCACCCATTCGCCGTCCTGCTTGGTGCCGATCTCGGCATAGGGCGGGTAGGGCGTGGACACCGCCTGGCGCAGGCTCGAGAGGTAGCTGTCGAGGCTGTTGTAGCAGGGCGTGAGGCCGGCCTGGGCGTTGTTCTGGTAACCCAGGTCGCTCATCCGCAGGCTGGTGGCATACGGCAGGAACAGGGTGTCGGCGTCAAGGCTGTCGAGGTCGTGCGGGCGGCCGCGCAGGAAGCTCTTGTCCAGCGCCGGGGCGGCGCCGAACAGGTACATCAGCAGCCAGCTGTAGCGGCGGAAGTTGCGGATCATCGCGATGTAGCGCGCCGACTGGTAGTCGCGGTCGCTCTGCGGATCGCCTTCGGCCTGCTTGAGCAGCGGCCAGAGCGCCTCGGGCAGGGAATAGTTGTAGTGGATGCCGGCAATGCACTGCATGGTCTTGCCGTAACGCACGGCCAGGCCCTTGCGGTAGACGTACTTCAGGCGGCCGACGGGCGAGGTGCCGTAGCGGGCGATCGGGATGACGTCTTCCCCTGGCAGCCGGCACGGCATGGAGGGGCTCCAGAGCAACTCGTCACCGAGCTTGCCCACGGTGAAGCGATGCACCTTTTCCAGGTCCGCCAGGGTCTGCGCCGGATCGGCCTCGGCCGGGGTGATGAACTCCAGCAGGGATTCGGAATAGTCCGTGGTGATCTGCGCATGGGTCAGGGCCGAACCCAGTGCCGGGGAGTGTGGCGTCAGCGCCAGTTGGCCATTGCCATCGACCCGCAGGCATTCACGTTCAATGCCGTGCAGGCATTGGGTGAGCAGGGGCAGGTTGGCGCGCTCGCCGAGCAAGGCCAGGCGGCGGGAAAGAAGATCGCTCAATTTGGAATCCTTCACGCGTCGGTCGCCCCAATATGGGGGTGGACCAAGCTGTCTACAAGAGGCGGACTTGGCCGCCGGCCGAAATACTTTCCTGCCGGCGGCTCGCGTTGTCGCTTCGTCCAGAATAGAGCGTTGTCACCTTCCTGCAGTTACAGCTGAGCGAAGGTGCCTTGTCCCTTGGCGACCAGTTTGTCGCCTTGCAGCACATCGGCTTCCACCACCAGGGTGCGCTTGCCGGCATGCAGCACCCGCGCCTTGCAGATCACCTCGCCTTCCGCCACCGGGCGCAGGTAGTTGATCTTGCATTCGAGCGTGGCACTGCGCCGGTCGAAGCCATGGGTGCTGGTGCAGGCCAGCCCCATGGTGATGTCCAGCAGCGAGAAGATGGCTCCGCCATGCATCACCTGGCCACGGTTGCGCAGGTGCTCGTCCATGGGCAGGCGCGCCTCGGCAACGCCATCGCTGAGGCTCAGCGGCTCGATGCCCAGCAACGTGCTGTAGGCGCTGGTGGTTTGTTGGTCGGTGAAGTCCATCGTCACTTCTTCTTGATCTGCTTGGCGTTGGCGAACAGGGAGGCCATGGCGCCGTTGGCCGGCGGGGCACTGTGACGCGGGGCGCTTTGCTGCTGGCGCGGCTGGCCGCCCTGGCGAGCACCGCCGCGCGGGCCGTCGACTTTTTCGCCGGGGGTGTCGCTCATGCGCATCGACAGGCCCACGCGGTTACGCGGGATGTCCACTTCCATGACCTTCACGCGGACGATGTCGCCCGCCTTGACCACTTCGTAAGGGTCTTTGACGAACTTCTCCGACAGCGCGGAGATGTGCACCAGGCCGTCCTGGTGGACGCCGATGTCGACGAAGGCGCCGAAGTTGGTGACGTTGGTCACCACGCCTTCCAGCACCATGCCGGGTGTGAGGTCCTTGAGGCTTTCCACGCCTTCCTGGAATTCGGCGGTCTTGAACTCGGGACGCGGGTCGCGACCGGGCTTGTCCAGTTCCTTGAGGATGTCGGTGACCGTGGGCAGGCCAAAGGTCTCGTCGGTGAACTTCGCCGGGTCCAGGCGTTTGAGGAAGGCGGAGTCGCCGACCAGCGAGCGGATGTCGCGACCGGTATCGGCGGCGATGCGCTGCACCAGCGGATAGGTTTCCGGGTGCACCCCGGAGGCATCCAGCGGGTTGTCGCCGTTCATCACGCGGAGGAAGCCGGCTGCCTGCTCGAAGGTTTTCTCGCCCAGGCGGCTGACTTTCTTCAGCTCGGCGCGGGTCTTGAAGGCGCCGTTGGCGTCACGGTAGCTGACGATGTTCTGCGCCAGGGTGGCGTTGAGGCCGGAGATACGCGCCAGCAGGGCGGCGGAAGCGGTGTTCACGTCCACGCCCACGGCGTTCACGCAGTCCTCGACCACGGCATCCAGGCTGCGCGCGAGCTGCACCTGGGACACGTCGTGCTGGTACTGGCCGACGCCAATGGATTTCGGGTCGATCTTCACCAGCTCGGCCAGAGGGTCCTGCAGGCGGCGGGCAATCGATACGGCGCCACGCAGGGAAACATCGAGCTCGGGGAACTCCCTGGCCGCCAGCTCGGAGGCGGAGTACACCGAAGCACCGGCCTCGCTGACCATGATCTTGGTCATCTTCAGCGCGGGGTATTTCTTGATCAGTTCGATAGCGAGCTTGTCGGTCTCACGGCTGGCGGTGCCGTTGCCAATCGCGATCAGGTCGACGCTGTGCTTGGCGCAGAGCTTGCCGAGGATGGCCAGGGTCTCGTCCCATTTGTTGTGCGGTACGTGCGGGTAGACGGTCGCAGTATCCAGCAGCTTGCCGGTGGCATCGACCACCGCCACCTTGCAGCCGGTGCGCAGGCCCGGGTCCAGGCCCAGGGTGGCGCGCGGGCCGGCCGGGGCGGCCAGCAGCAGGTCGTGCAGGTTGCGGGCGAAGACGTTGATCGCCTCGCTCTCGGCGGCTTCGCGCAGTTCGCCCAGCAGGTCGGTTTCCAGGTGGGTGTAGAGCTTGACCTTCCAGGTCCAGCGCACCACTTCGGCCAGCCACTTGTCGGCGGCGCGGCCCTGGTTCTGGATGCCGAAACGCTCGCCGATCATCACCTCGCACGGGTGCATCGTGCCCGGCAGCTCTTCGCCGACTTTCAGGGCAATGCTCAGCACGCCTTCGTTGCGGCCACGGAAGATCGCCAGGGCGCGGTGCGAGGGCACGCCCTTGAGGTTCTCGTCATGCTCGAAGTAGTCGCTGAACTTGGCGCCTTCCTGCTCCTTGCCGGCCACCAGGCGGGCGCTGAGGGTGGCGTTGTCCTTGAGGAAGCCACGCAGGCTGGCGAGCAGGGTGGCGTCTTCGGCGAAGCGCTCCATGAGGATGTACTTGGCGCCTTCGAGCACGGCCTTGACGTCGGCGAAGCCTTTTTCGGCGTCGATGAAGCGCTCGGCTTCGGTTTCCGGAGCCAGGCCCGGGTCGGCGAACAGTGCGTCGGCCAGCTCACCAAGGCCGGCTTCCAGGGCGATCTGGCCCTTGGTGCGGCGCTTCTGCTTATAGGGGAGGTAGAGGTCTTCGAGGCGGGTCTTGGTGTCGGCCAGCTTGATCTCGCGCTCCAGCTCCGGGGTCAGCTTGCCTTGCTCGGTGATGCTGGAGAGGATCGCGGCGCGGCGGTCTTCCATTTCGCGCAGGTAGCGCAAGCGCTCTTCCAGGTTACGCAGCTGGGTGTCGTCGAGGCTGCCGGTAACTTCTTTCCGGTAGCGGGCGATGAAGGGGACGGTGGAACCCTCGTCCAGCAGCGCCACGGCGGCGGTAACCTGTTGCGGGCGCACGCCCAGTTCTTCAGCGATGCGGTTGTTGATGCTATCCATTGAAAACACCTGCATGGGCGGCAGCCGGGGCCGTGCCACGGCGGCTACCGCGGAATAACAGACCGGCGAGCCAGGGCTCGCCGGTGATGAAAGGCGCCGCATTATAAACACCGAGTTTCAAAGGGTAGGGAACCGTTCGGGGAAAAATCTGCTAACAATGGGCAAGCCGCCGCGCGTCGGTAGCAGGCGATAATGCGCGGCTTGTAAACAGGAGAAAACATGAGCAGCAACCCGACCGCTGAAGGCGAAAAGATCCTCATAGTCGACGACGACGCCCGTCTGCGGCGCCTTCTTGAGCGTTTCCTCGACGAGCAGGGCTACCGCGTGCGTGCAGTGGAAAACGTCGAGCAGATGGACCGCCTGCTGGCTCGCGAACTGTTCAGCCTGGTGGTGCTGGACCTGATGCTGCCCGGCGAAGACGGTTTGTCCGCCTGCCGCCGCCTGCGCGCCTCCAACAATCAGGTGCCGATCATCATGCTCACCGCCAAGGGCGATGAGACCAGCCGCATCCAGGGGCTGGAGCTGGGCGCTGACGACTACCTGGCCAAACCCTTCAACCCTCGCGAGCTGCTGGCGCGGATCAAGGCCGTGCTGCGCCGTCAGACACCCCAGGTGCCGGGTGCCCCGGCCAGCGAGGACGAGAGCGTCAGCTTCGGCGAGTACGAGCTGTCCCTGGCTACCCGCGAGCTGAAGAAAGGCGACGACGTGCAGATGCTCACCACGGGTGAGTTCGCCGTGCTCAAGGCGCTGGTTCAACACGCGCGCGAGCCGCTGACCCGCGACAAACTGATGAACCTGGCCCGTGGCCGCGAGTGGGACGCCCTGGAACGTTCCATCGACGTGCAGATTTCCCGCCTGCGCCGGCTGATCGAGCCCGACCCATCCAAGCCACGCTATATCCAGACCGTCTGGGGCGTCGGCTACGTGTTCGTACCCGATGGCAACAAGTGAACGTGCGGCGGGAGTGCCCGCCGCCGGGCAACCCAGGGCGGTGATGCGTACCCCCTACTGGTTCCCGCAGAGCTTCTTCTCGCGCACCCTCTGGCTGGTGCTCATCGTCGTGCTGTTCTCCAAGGCGCTGACCCTCGTTTACCTGATGATGAACGAGGACGTGCTGGTGGATCGCCAGTACAGCCATGGTGCGGCGCTGACCCTGCGCGCCTATTGGGCCGCGAGCGAAGAAGAGCGCCATGACCTGGCCAAGGCCGCCGGCCTCAAGCGGGTCACGCGCGATGCCGTGCCGGCCAGCGAGCAGCATTGGCCCTACAGTGAGATTTTCGAGCGCCAGATGCAGGCCGAACTCGGGCCCGGCACCGAGGTGCGCCTGCGTGCGCAGAGCCCGCCGGCACTCTGGGTCCATGCGCCGGAGCTGGGCCCGGACTGGGTGCGCATCCCGCTTTATCCACACCCCCTGCGCGGCCAGCGCATCTGGAGCGTGCTCGGCTGGTTCCTCGGCATCGGCCTGCTCTCCACCGCTGCTGCCTGGATCTTCGTGCGCCAGCTCAACGCGCCGCTCAAACGCCTGGTTTTCGCGGCCCGTCAGGTCGGCCAGGGGCGCAGCGTGCGGCTGCCGGTAAGCGACACCCCGAGCGAGATGGCTGAGGTGTACCGCGCCTTCAACCAGATGGCCGAAGACGTCGAGCGTGGTGCCCGCGAACGTGAGTTGATGCTGGCGGGCGTCTCCCATGACCTGCGCACCCCGCTGACGCGCCTGCGCCTGTCCCTGGAACTGATGAGCAACGACTCCGAGCTGACCGACGATATGGTCCGTGATATCGAGGACATGGATGCCATCCTCGACCAGTTCCTCGCCTTCATTCGCGACGGCCGTGACGAGCGGGTGGAAGAACTGGACCTCGGCGAACTGGTGCAGGAAGTCGTGGCGCCCTACAACCAGCAGGACGAGCAGGTGCGCCTGTGCCTGGAACCCCTGCCGCCATTCCCGCTGCGCCGGGTGTCCATCAAACGCCTCCTGGTGAACCTGATCGAGAACGCGTTGCGATATGGCGGAAACGGCGTCGAAGTGGCGGCTTTCCTGGCCGGCGATAATGCGGCGCCCTACGTGGTCCTGAGTGTGCTTGACCGTGGCGCCGGCATCGACCCCTCGGAGCTGCAGGACATCTTCAACCCCTTCATCCGCGGTGATCGTGCCCGTGGCGGCAAGGGCACCGGTCTGGGCCTCGCCATCGTCAAGCGCATCGCCGCCCAGCATGGTGGTAGCGTCGAGCTGCGCAACCGCTCGGGTGGTGGGCTGGAAGCGCGCGTCTGCCTGCCGTTGGGGCTCATGCTCCCCCGCGACGCGGTGTAGGTTCCTACGAAAAGGGCCTTCGCTTCGGCCATGCGTTGTCAGAAATCGGCTCAGACTGCTCATTAACAGTCGTTAACTCCGCGTCTTCGCCGATTTCTTCCTAGCCTGACCTTTGCTCGGCTCCTTTTCGTACGGAACGGGATACCGTAAGCGCCCTGCTGTTGGGCGCTTTTGTCCCTGAAATCCCTTCGGTCCTGGATTCATACCTGCCATCGGCGGTGATGCCGGGAGGCTATGTTTTCAGCGTACGCTAGGGCGGTGCTGGGCTATCCTCAGCTTGCGCACCGACATGAGGTCAGTATGCCAGCTGCTCCCTTCCGACTGCCCCAATGGACCTGGTGGTTGCCTCTGCCGCTGCTGCATGTGGCTACCTGGGTATCCCTTTCGACCCAGGCGTCAAGTGGGCTCGCCGTCGGGTATCTGCCGTTCGCCCTTGGTCTGGTGTTCTGTCTCTGGTGGGGCGCGCGAGTGCTTCCCGCCATCTACTTCAATGCCCTGCTCAGCGTGCCGCTCATGAGTCTGGACTGGCACTGGGCGCCGATCTACGCCCTGCCGGAAACACTCAGCGTCGCCCTTGGCTGGTGGGTGCTCCGGCGCGCCGGTTGCCATGCCGACCTTCGGGACTTTCCCGAGTTGCTGCGTTTCATGCTCTACGGTGTGCTGTTTCCGGTCAGCCTGCTGGTCTATGGCGAGCAGGCGGCGCTGATGCTGAGCGGCAACCCGATCCGGGACAGTTGGGGCAACTCCGCGCTGCTGGTCTGGCCCGGCGCCTGCCTGACCACTCTTGCCGTGAGCCTGCCGTTGCTGACCTACCTGACGCCGCTGTTCAGCAGCCGGGGTTGGGTGCCCGAGCCGGTGGAGGCGCTGCCGGAAACCCTGCACCGCCTGCCGCCCTGGCCGTTGCTGCTGGCGCTGGCGTTGCTCATTCCCTGGCTGTTGACCGTAGTTCCGTTGATCCTGACGCTGCCGCCCATCGGCCTGATGATGCTCAGCCTGGCGCTGGTATGGGGCTTTCCCGGCGCGCTTTGCGGTGCTGGCCTCACGGCGCTGACCGTACTGGCCCTGCCGACATTGCGACACCTGGATCGCGTCGCGCATTCGGCCGATCCGCAAGGGGGCGTCGAGCTCTACTTCAGCGTGCTGTTGCTGATGATGTCCGCCCTGCTGGTGGGGCGCAGCCTCAGCGACCTGCGCCTTGCGCTGGGGCGCCGGGACGCGATGCAGCAAGAGCTGGCGCTGACCAACCTGGCCCTGCAGGCGAGCCCTCTGGGCGTGACCATCGTCGACGCGCGCCGGCCTGACCAGCCGCTGATCTACTGCAACCCCGCCTTCGAGCAGATGAGCGGCTATTCCCGTGAGGAGGCCCTGGGCAACCACTGGCGCTTCCTGCTCCACCACGACCGCAACCAATCCGAGCTTCCGCGCCTGCAGGATGCACTGCAGCGCGGCGAACAGTGCCACCTGGTGCTGCGCAACTACCGCAAGGATGGCAGCCTGTTCTGGAACGAAATTACCGTGGCGCCCATGCGCGACGCCTTGGGCATCAGCCACTTCGTTGCGCTGCAGCACGACGTCAGCAATCGCGAGATGCTTTCCGAAGAACTGGACACCCGCCGCGACGAACTACTGCGCCAGACCCACCTGCTGAACCAGACCGAAGCCATCGCCGACATCGGCAGCTGGGTGCTGGACATCACCACCCTGAAGATGGCCTGGAGCGAGGGAAGCTTCCGCATCTATGAAATGGAACCCGGTGCCGGCGCCCCCAGCCTTGGCCAGATGCTGAGCTTCTTCGACCCGGCCAGCCGCGCCCTGCTGGAAGACACCCTGGAGCAATGCCTGCGCAGCGCCGAACCCTTCGATGTGGAGCTGCGCATGCAGAGCGCGCGGGGCACCCCGCGCTGGCTGAGGATCAAGGGATTGGCCGAGCATGATGGCGACCAGGTGATCCGTATCTATGGCGCCATGCTCGACCTGACCAGCCAGAAGCGCGCGGAACGCCTGCAGCACGAGCGCGACAAGCATCTGCACCTGTTCTTTGAGGCGCCGCTGATCGGGATGGCCCTGTGCACGCCTGACCAGCGCTGGGAGGAGGTCAACTACAAGCTTTGCAGCATCCTTGGCCGCTCCCGTGACCAGCTGCGGGGTATCGACTGGATGGGCATGACCGTCCTCGAAGACCGTGCTGCCGAGGAAGCCCTGCTGGACGAGGTGCGCAGGGGTGTACGCGACGGCTACGAGCTGGACAAGCGTTTCATGCGTGGCTCCGGCGGCACTGTCCATACACGGGTCAATGTGCGTGGAGTGCGGGATCTCGATGGCCAGCTCTATGCGCTCCTGGCACTGGTGGAAGACATCAGCGCCCGGCGGGAAGCCGAGGCGCGCTATCGCACTCTGGTGGAGCACGCGCCGGAAGCCATCCTGGTGTTCGACCCACAGCACGGCATCGTCGAAGCCAACGAGAACGCGGCGCGCCTGTTCGGCCTGCCCCGCGAGCGGTTGCAGGGCCTTATGCCCACCAGTTTCAGTCCGCCCCTGCAGGCCGATGGCCGCCCGTCACGGGAGCTGGCGAAGGCTCACACGCGGGCGGCGCTCAAGGGCGATACGCCCACCTTTGACTGGCTGATGCGCGATGTGAGCGGGCGGGTACGCCCCTGCGAGATTCGTTTGGTGCGCTTGCCCGGCGAAGGCCGGCCATTGATCCGCCTGAGCGTCACCGACATCTCCGAACGCCAGCGTTACCAGCGTGAGATCGAGCGGTTGGCCTACAGCGATGAACTGACCGGCCTGCCTAACCGGCGTTTGTTGCTCGATCGCCTGCAACACGCCATGGCCCGCGAGCAGCGTGAAGAACGTTTCGGCGCTTTGCTGTTCATCGATCTGGACCACTTCAAGACCGTCAACGACAGCCTTGGCCACCCGGTGGGCGATGCCCTGCTCAGGGAGGTGACCGCGCGTCTGGCCGGTTGCCTGCGTAACGAAGACACCCTGGCGCGCCTGGGTGGCGACGAGTTCGTAGTGCTGCTGGAGGCGCTGGCCGATTCCCCGGAGCAAGCCGGCAAGCTGGCCGCCGAGGTGGGCGACAAGCTGCTGCAGAGCCTGCACGGCAGTTACATCATCGGTGAGCACGAGTTGGTGGTCAGCGCCAGCATCGGCATTGCCCTGCATCCTTTCATCGAGCAAGGCGCCGCCGACGTGCTCAAGCAGGCGGATACCGCCATGTATCGGGCCAAGCAGTCAGGACGTAACGCGTTGCATTTCTTCGCCCCGGAAATGCAGGCGGCCATCGATCAGCGCCTGCAACTGCAAAGCGAGCTGCGTCAGGCCATCGATCGCGGTCAGTTGAGCCTCGAGTTCCAGCCACAGCTGGCCCTGTCCGATGGCCGAGTGCTGGGCGCCGAGGCGCTGATGCGCTGGCGCCATCCCACACGCGGCGAGGTACCGCCGTCGCAGTTCATTCCGCTGGCGGAAGAGACCGGGTTGATCCTCGAGCTGTCCGATTGGATGCTCGAACGTGCCTGCGATTGCCTGGCGAACTGGCAGGCCGAGTTGCCCTGGCTGGTGCTGGCCATCAATGTCAGCCCCCGCGAGCTGCGCAAGCCCGGCTTCGTCGAACGCATCAGCAATGCCCTGCAACGGCATGGCGTACCGGCCGGGCGCCTGGAGCTGGAAATCACCGAAGGCAGCCTGCTGGAGGAAGTCGAACAGTGCATCAGTGCCATGCAGGCGCTCAAGGCGTTGGGCGTGCGCTTTGCCATCGACGACTTCGGTACCGGCTACTCATCCCTGGCTTATCTCAAGCGCCTGCCGCTGGACCGACTGAAAATCGACCGCAGCTTTGTCGATGGGCTCGCCAGCGACGCCAGCGACCTGGCCCTGGTGGAAACCATCCTGGCTATCGGACGCAACCTGGGGCTGGAGTGCATCGCCGAAGGCATCGAAAGCGAAGAGCAGCTGTCCATGCTGCGCCAGCGCGGTTGCGAGCTGGGGCAGGGCTATCACTTCAGCCAGCCGCTGGAAGAAGAGAGTTTCCGGCGCTGGATACGTGAGCGGGAGGGGCGGCAGGTGGTGGAGCGCAGCTTGTAGGGCGGCGCTGCTTTTCTGTGGGAGCGAATTCATTCGCGAATGAATTCGCTCCCACAGAGGAGAGCTGGAACAGCGCATGCTAAAGCTCAAACCCGCAGCAGACATCCCTGTCGTTGCTCCGCTGCCCAGGTTCATCCCCGGCCCGGCTCACCCCTTGCCTTTGGTGCGGGTGGAGTTGGGGCAGGCGTACTTTTCCAGGTGTTCGATGATGATCTCGGCCACGTCCTTGCCGGTGGTGGTCTCGATGCCTTCCAGACCGGGGGAGGAATTCACCTCCATCACCAGTGGCCCATGATTGGAACGCAGGATGTCCACCCCCGCGACCGACAGGCCCATGACCTTGGCGGCGCGGATGGCGGTCATGCGTTCTTCCGGGGTGATCTTGATCAGGCTGGCGCTGCCGCCGCGATGCAGGTTGGAACGGAACTCGCCAGGCTTGGCCTGGCGCTTCATCGAGGCGATCACCTTGTCGCCCACCACGAAGCAGCGGATGTCGGCGCCACCCGCCTCGCGAATGTACTCCTGCACCATGATGTTCTGTTTCAGGCCCATGAAGGCCTCGATCACCGATTCGGCGGCTTTCTCCGTCTCGCAGAGCACCACGCCTATGCCCTGTGTGCCTTCCAGCACCTTGATCACCAGCGGGGCGCCGTTGACCATGCGGATCAGGTCGGGAATGTCGTCCGGGGAGTGTGCGAAGCCCGTCACCGGCAGGCCGATTCCCTTGCGCGAGAGCAGCTGCAACGAGCGCAGCTTGTCCCGCGAGCGGCTGATGGCCACGGACTCGTTGAGCGGGAATACCCCCATCATTTCGAACTGGCGCAGTACGGCGCAGCCATAGAAAGTGACCGAAGCTCCGATGCGCGGGATCACGGCATCGAAGCCTTCCAGCGGCTGGCCGCGATAGTGGATCTGCGGCTTGTGGCTGGCGATGTTCATATAGGCGCGCAGGGTGTCGATCACCACCATCTCATGACCACGCTGCTGGCCGGCTTCTACCAGGCGGCGAGTCGAATACAGGCGCGGATTGCGCGATAACACGGCGATTTTCATTGGGCACCCGGAAGGGAGAGAGTCGGTTTTTCCTGAACGTAGGTGAGGGCCGGATTGACCACCAGCTGCGCCTGCACCAGGGCCTTGGAGCCCAGTAGCACGCGATAGCGCATGGTCTTGCGGCAGGCCAGGGTGAACTCGATGGGCCAGGCCCGGTCACCCAGCGCGAGCAGGGTGCGGATGACATAGCGGGTCTGTGCCTGGCCGTTGGAGCTTCTTATCGTCTTTACCGAAACCACCTGCGCCTCACAACGGTGACGCCGCTGCACCAGGGTGCCAAGGTGCGCGGTGAACCTGACCCAGCGCTCGCCGTGCTTCTGGAAGGGCACGATGTCGCTGGCATGCAGGGTGGAGGTGCTGGCGCCGGTATCGATCTTCGCGCGCAGGCCGACCATGCCAAGTTCCGGCAGGGCGATCCACTCACGGAGTCCGATCACGGAGAGATGGTCGAAAGTCTTCAATGCAGGCTTTCCGGTAAAGTTGGCGCATTCTAGTGGGCCCATGTGACAACTGCACCTGGACCCTGGCTGAGCTTAGACCGGGCTGGCAAATGAGGCATCCCGGGCAATGGAAACGAGTCATGCGAGAGAAAGACAGCAAAGACGACGACAAGGTGCGTCTCGACAAGTGGCTCTGGGCCGCGCGCTTCTACAAGACCCGTGCCCTGGCCAAGGAAGCCATCGAGGGCGGCAAGGTCCACCACCACGGCGAGCGCTGCAAACCTTCCAAGGAGCCGAGGGTCGGCGATGAGTACGTGATCCGTGCCGGCTTCGACGAGCGCACGGTCGTGGTGCGGGCCTTGTCGGCCGTGCGTCGCGGGGCCCCCGAGGCTCAGACGCTGTACGAGGAAACGAGCGAAAGCCTGGCCCGGCGCGAAGAGGCCGCCGCCATGCGCAAGGCCGGTGCGCTGGGCATCCAGACCGATGGCCGACCGACCAAGAAGCAGCGTCGGCAGATTCATTCTTTGCGCGGCGCCCATGACTAAATCGCGTCGATAGAAAACACCCGCGCCGGCGATAGACAACCGGCGCTTGGTCAGCCGACGAATTTGCGCATAAAATCGCCAGCCTTTCGGCCAAATTGGCCCAAATGCAGCGAGTCCGGCATGTCCGATTTCACCCAACGTTTTCTGTTCGACGACACCGACGTGCGCGGCGAACTGGTTTCCCTCGGCGAGAGCTACGCCCACGTCCTGGCCAAGCACCCGTACCCGGAACCGGTCGCCCAACTGCTCGGTGAAATGCTTGCCGCCGCTTCCCTGCTGGTCGGCACCCTCAAGTTTGATGGCCTGCTGGTACTGCAGGCGCGCTCGTCCGGCGCGGTTCCGCTGCTGATGGTGGAGTGCTCCAGTGATCGCGAAGTGCGCGGCATCGCCCGTTACCACGCCAGCCAGGTCACGCCCGACGCCGGGCTTCGCGACCTGATGCCCGAAGGCTCGCTGACGCTGACCGTGGACCCGAAACAGGGGCAGCGCTACCAAGGCATCGTCGCCCTCGAAGGCGCCACCCTGGCCGAGTGCCTCTCCGGCTACTTCGACAACTCCCAGCAGTTGCCCACCCGGTTCTGGCTCAACGCCGATGGTCGCAATGCCCGTGGCCTGCTGCTCCAGGCCCTGCCGGCCGACCGTCTGAAGGACCCCGAGGCCCGTGACGCCAACTGGCAGCACCTGACTACCCTGGCCGATACCCTGACGACTGAAGAGTTGCTGGGCCTGGACAACGAAACCGTGCTGCACCGCCTCTACCATGAAGAAGCGGTCCGCCTGTTCGACCCGCAGATCATCCATTTCCGCTGCAGCTGTTCGCGCCAGCGTTCGGCCAACGCACTGGTGAGCCTGGGCAAGGACGACGCCGAAGCCCTGCTGCAGGAAAGCAGCGGCACCGTCGTGATCGACTGCCAGTTCTGCAACCAGCGCTACAGCTTCGACGCGGCGGACATCGCCCAGCTGTTCGCCGGTGGCGGCAGCGCCGTGCCGTCGGAAACACGTCACTGATAAAGATGTAGTATGCCCGCAGGGTCGCTGCGTGACCGGAGTGCGATTATCGGTCAGGAATATGCCCGGCTGACAGGAGGTTTCTACCCAATGCGGGCTTTTCTGGCATAATCGCGCGCACTTTTTTCGCGGTAGGGGGTCGCAATACCCACTACAAATCGTTTGGAGGACTCGGCCTTTCGCCGACGGGGAACCACATGACGCAAGCCAATAACGCCGTGTACACCGATATCAGCGCCGCGCAACTGGTCGAAGAGGCCATTCGCCGTGGCGAGGGTGAACTGGCCGCCAACGGTTCGTTGGTAGTGAAAACCGGTCACCGCACCGGTCGTTCTCCGGCAGATCGTTTCATCGTTCAAGAGCCGAGCACCGACGCCAAGATCGCCTGGGGCAACATCAATCGCCCCTTCCCGGCGGACAAGTTCGATGCGCTGTGGGCCCGCGTTGAAACTTATGTGACCGAACGTGAGCGTTTCGTCTCCCATGTGCACGTCGGTGCTGATCCTGAGCACTACCTGGCCGTCAAGATGACCACCGAGACCGCCTGGCACAACCTGTTTGGCCGTTGCCTGTTCATCAACCCGGAACAGTACAACCCGCAGTCCCGCCAGGAGTGGCAGATCCTCAACGCGCCGAACTTCGTCTGCGAGCCGGAGCGTGATGGCACCAACTCCGATGGTTGCGTGATCCTCAACTTCGCCGCCAAGAAAGTCCTGATCGCTGGCATGCGCTACGCCGGTGAGATGAAGAAGGCCATGTTCTCCGTGCAGAACTTCCTGCTGCCGGAAAAAGACGTGCTGCCGATGCACTGCGCGGCCAACGTGGGCGAAGAGGGCGACGTGACCCTGTTCTTCGGCCTGTCCGGCACCGGCAAGACCACCCTGTCCGCTGACGAAAGCCGCTACCTGATTGGCGACGACGAGCACGGCTGGGGCGTCGGTACCGTGTTCAACGTGGAAGGCGGCTGCTACGCCAAGTGCATCGACCTCTCCGCGAAGAACGAGCCAGTGATCTGGAAAGCCATCCAGTTCGGCGCCGTGCTGGAAAACGTGGTGCTGAACCCGGAAACCCGCCTGCCCGACTACAGCGATGACAGCCTGACCCAGAACACCCGTGCCGCCTACCCGCTGCACCTGGTAGAGAAGCGCGTCGAGGCCAACCGTGCCGGTGAGCCGAACGCAGTGATCTTCCTGACCTGCGACCTGACCGGTGTGCTGCCGCCCGTTTCCATCCTGAACAACGAGCAGGCTGCCTACCATTTCCTGTCCGGCTACACTGCGCTGGTCGGTTCCACCGAAATGGGTTCCGGCGGCGGCATCAAGTCCACCTTCTCCACCTGCTTCGGCGCGCCGTTCTTCCCGCGCCCGGCCGGCGAGTACGCTGAGCTGCTGATCAAGCGCATCCAGGGCTTCGGCTCCAAGGTGTACCTGGTCAACACCGGCTGGACCGGTGGTGGCTATGGCGTCGGCAAGCGCTTCAACATCCCGACCACCCGTGGCGTGATCGCGGCCATCCAGAGCGGTGCCCTGATCGGCGCAGAGACCGAGCACCTGGACACCATCAACCTGGACGTGCCGAAGGCCGTTCCGGGCGTCGAGACCAACCTGCTCAACCCTCGCAATACCTGGGCTGACAAGGCTGCCTACGACGAAGCTGCCAAGGCCCTGGCCAAGCAGTTCGTCGAGAACTTCAAGAAGTTCGACGTCTCCGACGCCATCAAGAACGCCGGCCCGCAGCTCTAAGCCGCACCGCGTTGAAGAAGCCGCCTCCTGGCGGCTTTTTCATTTCCGACGAGCCCCGGCCGCTCCCGACGACTGCGAAACGTCATACCCGGATTCAGGACCCTGTCAGGTTCATCGCGGTCCATGATCAATGTCCCATCAAAGGAGTGATCCCCATGCCCGCAACCAGCCTCGCCAAGGTGTTCGGTTACGACAGTTTTCGCCCCGGCCAGGAAGCCGCCATTTCTGCCGTGCTGGCCGGCCGCTCGGCTGCCGCCATCTTCCCCACAGGCTCCGGCAAGTCCCTCTGCTACCAGTTGCCGGCGCTGCACCTGCCGCACCTGACCCTGGTGGTATCGCCGCTGCTGGCGCTGATGCAGGACCAGTTGGCCTTCCTCCATCGCCATGGCATCGCCGCCGCCAGCATCGATTCGGCGCAAAGCCGCGAAGCGGTGGCCGAGGTCATGGCGCGGGCCCGATCCGGGGAGCTGAAGATCCTGATGATCTCCGTGGAGCGCCTGAAGAACGAACGCTTTCGCAGCTTCATCCAGCAGGTGCCGATTTCCCTGCTGGTGGTGGACGAGGCCCACTGCATTTCCGAGTGGGGCCACAACTTCCGCCCCGACTACCTCAAGCTGCCCGAGTACCAGCACCAGTTCGGCATTCCCCAGGTGTTGTTGCTGACCGCCACGGCGACGCCGACGGTGATCGCCGACATGCAGCGCAAGTTCGCCATCGCCGATGCCGATGTCATCACCACCGGCTTCTACCGCCCCAACCTCAACCTGCTGGTGGAACCGGTGGCTGGAGCGCGCAAGCTGGAGCGGCTGGCGGATTGGCTGGGCGCCCGCACCGGGCAGCCGGCCATCGTCTACGTGACCCTGCAGAAAACCGCCGAAGAGGTTGCCCGGCACCTCACTGAAAGGGGCGTTGCCGCCAGTGCCTACCATGCCGGCATGCCCACTGAAGAACGTGAGGCCCTGCAGCGCCGGTTCATGGCCGGGCAGGTCAACGTGATGGTCGCCACCATTGCCTTCGGCATGGGCATCGACAAAAGCGACATCCGCCAGGTGGTGCACTACGACCTGCCCAAATCGGTGGAGAACTACAGCCAGGAAATCGGTCGCGCCGGACGCGACGGCAAGCCGTCGGACTGCCTGGTGCTGGCCAATCGCGACAGCCTCAACGTGCTGGAAAACTTCGTCTACGGCGATACCCCGGAGCTGGCCGGTATCCGGCAGGTGCTGGAGGAACTGAAGGCCTCGGGGGCGTCGGGCGACCGTTGGGAGCTGATGCTCGGTGCGCTCTCGGACCAGAGCAATATTCGCCAGTTGCCGTTGAAAACCCTGCTGGTGCAACTGGAGCTGCGCGAGATCATCGCGCCACTGTTCGCCTACTTCGCCGAGTACCGTTTCAAGTACCTGCAGGAGCCTGATGCCCTGGTACGGCAGTTCGAGGGCGAGCGTCGCCAGTTCGTCGAAGCCCTGGTGCAGACGTCCACCCGCGCGCGCACCTGGTGCACGGTGGATTTCGACCGGCTCTATCGTGATCACAGCGCCGAGCGCAGCCGCGTGGTGAAGGCCCTGGACTACTTCCAGGAGCGCGGCTGGATCGAGCTGGAAAGCAAGCAGATGACCGAGGTCTACGCGGTGCTCAAGCCCGATTTCGAGCCCGCTGCGCTGGCCGCCGAGCTGCACGGCTACTTCCGCCAGCAGGAGCGCAGCGAAATCGCTCGTATCCAGGCGATGCTGGCGCTGTTCGCCAGTGAACACTGCCTCAGCGCACGGCTGGCCCACTACTTTGGCGACCTGGCGGTACCCGAGCATTGCGGCCATTGCTCGGTTTGCCAGGGGCGGATCGCCAGGCTGCCTGCACCGCCGGCGCTGCCACCGCTGGAGGGGCAGGACTTCCAGGCGTTGTGCGGGGCCTTCATGCGTCGATACGAAGAGTTGAAGGGCGAGCGACCCGGCGTCGAATGCCTCACTCGCCTGCTGTGTGGCATCACGGCGCCGCTCTTCACCCGGCTCAAGGCTCGCAGCCTGCCCGGCTTTGCCGCCCTTGAAGCCTATCCCTACGCCGAGGTGCGCGACTGGGTCAGCCGCCAGATGGGGTGAGACTTGCCAGGTCATCCTGATTTTTCGATCGCATGCATCGTTAATCAGAGTTGGTAGGCGGTGCCTCGGCTGCTTAGGATGGCGCCCTTTCAATTTCGCCACCCAGGAGCCTCACGTGCACATTGATGAAGCCATCCGCAGCCGCCGCGCCATCAAGGCCTATGACACCAACCACAGCCTGAGCCGCGAAGAGAAGGACGAGTTGCTGCAACTGGCCCTGCTCGCGCCCACCGCCTTCAACCTGCAGCACGTGCGCCTGGTGGAAGTCAGCGACCCGGCCCTGCGCCAGCGCATTCGCGATGTGGCCTGGGACCAGGCCCAGGTGACCGAGGCGTCCATGCTGGTGCTGGTCTGCGCCCGCCTGGATGCCTGGGAAAAGGACGCCGCCCGCGTCTGGGCCGAAGCCCCGCAGCCGGTGCAGGACTTCATGTCCGGCGCCATCGACACCTACTACCGCGGCAAGCCCCAGGTGCAGCGTGATGAAGTGATGCGCAGCTGCGGCCTGGTCGCCCAGACCCTGATGCTCGCTGCCCGTGGCAAGGGCCTGGATACCTGCCCCATGGACGGCTTCGATTTCGACGCCGTGGCTGACCTGATCCGCCTGCCGGAAAACCACGCCATCGGCCTGATGGTGGTCGTGGGCAAGCAGGCCGTCGCTGCCCGGCCGCGCATCGGCAAGCTGGCGTTTGACGAAGCGGTGATCCGCAACCAGTTCTGATTGCGCCGCCGGGCCACTGAAAATGAACGCCGCCGCTGCTCACGCAGCGGCGGCGTTTTCATTTCTGCGAGATCGATTTGTAGGGTGTGCTGCGCGCACCGCAGTCCCCGAGCAGGTCTTCCGGTGCGCGCAGCGCACCCTACTCAAGCCCCTCATATCCGCCCGATGGCCATCAACCGCTCGATCAGCCACTGCAAGGCTTCGTCTTCCTCACGCTGGGCCACGCTCACCAGATCCAGGTGGAAGGGGCCGAGGGCGAAGGGCAGGGGCTGAACCTGCAGGGGCATGAGGCTGGCGAAGTGCTGGGCCAGCCGCGCCGGCAGCACCACGGTGAGGTCGGTACTGGCGACGATATGCGCCGCCTGCAGGTAGTTGGGTGTGGTGTAGACGATGTCCCGTGCCAGTCCTTGCTCCCCCAGCCATTGATCGACCATGCCTTTGGTCTGGCCACCGTGTACCCAGAGGTGGCGTAGCCTGAGAAAACCCGACAGGTCGGGCGCTTCCTGCATCTGCGGATGGTCGCGGCGGGCCACCAGGCGCAGCGTCTCGCTCATCCAGCGGCGGCTGGCGAAGCGCGCGGGAATGCTTTCGAAGCGGCCCAGCACCAGGTCCAGTTCGCCTTGGTCCAGCGCGGCGGCGGGCAGGCTCGGCGAGAGATGGCGGATGGCGATCTTCACCCCCGGTGCCTCCTCTGCCAGCTGCTGCAACAGGCGCGGCATGCAGATCAGCTCCACATAGTCGGTCACGGCGATGGTGAAGCGCTGGCGGCTACGCGCCGGGTCGAAGCCTTCGCCGACGACCAGGCTCTGCTCGATCTGCTTGAGCGCGGCACGAATCGGGGTTTCCAGGGCCAGCGCCCGTGGTGTCGGCTGCATCGCGCGGCCCACGCGCACCAGCAAGGGATCCCCGAGCAGCTCACGCAACCGGTTGAGTGCGTTGCTCACCGCTGGTTGGCTAAGGGAGAGACGTTCCGCCGCCCGCGAGACGTTGCGTTCGCGCAGCAAGGCGTCCAGCACGCGCAGGAGGTTGAGGTCGAAGTTGGAAATATTCACCGGAGGAATGCCATCTATCACAAGACTAAATTTCAAAAATAGTAGCGGCTTCCTTAAGGTGATTGGCGATTTCGACTTCCCATCAGAACAACAAGAGGGCCACCCATGACCCAGAACGCATTCAACATCCAGCGGGCCGCTGTGATCGGCGCCGGCACCATGGGCCGCGGCATCGTCATGAGCCTGGCCAGCGCTGGCCTCGACGTCCTTTGGCTGGATAACAATCCGCAGATGCTCGAGCAGGCCCAGGGCGTGGTCGCTGACACCTATGCCCACAACGTGCGCCAGGGCCGCATCAGCGAAGCCCAGGCTGCCGAGCGCATTGCGCGAATCCAATCGGTTGGCGCCTACGACGATCTTGCCGAGGTCGATCTGGTGATTGAGGCGGTCTTTGAAAACCTCGAACTCAAGCAATTCATCTTCCGCGAACTGGACGCCCGCCTGAAGCCGGCGGCCATCCTGGCCAGCAACACCTCTGCCCTGGATATCGACGCCATCGCCGCCGTCACCAGGCGCCCGCAGCAGGTCCTGGGCCTGCACTTCTTCAGCCCGGCCCACATCATGAAGCTGCTGGAAATCGTCCGGGGCGCCCGCACCGCCCCCGCCGTACTGGACGCTGCCCTGGCCCTGGGCCAACGCATGGGCAAGGTCAGCGTGGTGGCTGGCAACTGCAAGGGCTTCATTGGCAACCGCATGCTCCATACCTATGTGCGCGAGGCGCGGATGATGCTGCTGGAAGGCGCTTATCCGCATCAGGTGGACAGCGCGTTGCAGGGCTTCGGTTTCGCCATGGGCCCGTTCCGCATGTACGACGTGGTCGGCATCGACCTGGAATGGCGTGCCCGCGAACTGGCCGGCAAGGGCCAGGACGACCCGGCCGTGCAGGTGGACAACCGCCTCTGCGCATTGGGCCGCTTCGGCCAGAAGGCACACATGGGCTACTACCGCTACGCCGAAGGCAGCCGCCAGGCCGAGCACGATCCGGAAGTGGACGCGTTGGTGCTGGAGGTGTCCGCGCATCTCGGCTTCCGTCGTCGGGACATCGGTCCCGAGGAAATCCTCGAGCGCTGCTTGCTGGCCCTGGTGAACGAGGGGGCGAAGATTCTCGAAGAAGGCATCGCGGCCTCCAGCGCCGATATCGACACCGTTTACCTCAATGGCTACGGCTTCCCGGCCGACAAGGATGGGCTGACGGCCAGGGGCTGGCGTCGATCCACGCGCGCCTGAACACCCTTACCGAACTCTTCGGCGCCCACTGGCAGCCGGCGGCGCTGACCCGCCGCCTGGCCGAGTCCGAGCGCCACTTCGCCGATTTCCAACAGGAGGCCTAACCATGGCTTACAAGGCACCTCTGCGCGACATGCGCTTTGTGCTCCACGAACTCTTCGACGTTTCCGCTCACTGCGAGCTGCTGGCCAACGGTCTGGATCGCGAATTGATCGACGGCGTGCTGGAAGAAGGCGCGCGTTTTGCGGGCGAAGTGGTTTCGCCGCTGAACCGTAACAGCGATGAACAAGGCGTGACCCTGGAGCAGGGCGCGGTGACCACGCCCAAGGGCTTCCGCGAAGCGTATCGACAGTATTGCGACAACGGCTGGGCAAGCATGACCGGTCCACAGGAGTTCGGTGGCCAGGGCTTCCCGCAGATGGTCGCCTGCAACTTCCACGAGATGCTGATGGGCGCCAGCCTGTCCTTTCGTGTTTATTCAGGCCTCACCGAGGGCGCGGTAGTGGCGCTGCACAAGCATGGCAGCGACGCGCTCCGGCAGGCCTACCTCGGCAAGCTGGTGAGCGGCCAGTGGGCCGGCACCATGTGCCTCACCGAGCCGCAGGCGGGCACCGACCTGGCCCTGCTGCGCGCCCGCGCCGAGCCCCAGGCCGATGGCAGCTACAAGGTCAGCGGCAGCAAGATTTTCATCAGCGGCGGTGAGCAGGACCTGTCCGAGAACATCGTCCATCTGGTGCTGGCGCGCTTGCCGGACGCCCCGGCCGGCGTGAAAGGCATCAGCCTGCTGCTGGTACCCAAGTTCATCGCCAACCCCGATGGCACGCCGGGCGCGAAGAACGCCCTGGGTTGCAGCGCCATCGAACACAAGATGGGCATCAAGGGCGCCGCCACCTGCGTGATGAACTTCGATGGCGCTATTGGCTGGCTGATCGGTGAGGCCAACCAGGGCCTGGCCTGCATGTTCACCATGATGAACGACGCGCGCTTCCAGGTCGGCCTGCAAGGGCTCGGCATCGGCGAGCAGGCGTTCCAGGGCGCCCTGGCCTATGCCCGCGAGCGGCTGCAGTCGCGCGCCCTGAGTGGCCCGGCGGCGCCGGACAAGGCGGCCGATCCAATCATCCATCACCCCGATGTGCGGCGCATGCTGCTGACCCAGAAAACCCTGGTGGAAGGCAGCCGCATGCTGGCCGCCTACTGCGCGTGCCAGCTGGACCTGGAACACCGCCATCCGGATGCCGTCGAGCGCAAGGGCGCTGCTCGTCGCGCGGCGCTGCTGATTCCCATCGTCAAGGCCTTCCTCACCGACATGGGCCAGGAAGTGGCCAGCCTCGGCGTGCAGGTCTACGGCGGTCACGGCTTCATTCGTGAATGGGGCATGGAGCAGCTGATGCGCGACAGCCGCATCACACAGATCTATGAGGGCACCAACGGCATCCAGGCGCTCGACCTGATCCGCCGCAAGCTGATGGGCGACGGCGGTGCCGAACTAGCCGTCTTGCAGGATGAGTTCGCGGCCCTGGCCGATGCCCAGGTCGGACGCGCCGAACTGGCCGAGCTGGCCGGTGCGGTGCTTGCGCGACTGCAGGAATGGCGTGCCCTGACGGCCACGCTGCTGGACCGGGTGCGGGAAAACCCCGAGGAAATCGGTGCTGCTTCGGTGGATTTTCTCCAGTACTCGGCCTATGTGTTGCTGGCGGGTTTCTGGTTGCAGGCTGCGTCGCGTGCCCAGGACGCCCTGGAAGCCGGCAGTTCGGAAGTGGGCTTCTACCAGGCCAAGCTGCACAGCGCGCGCTTCTACCTGCGCCGCGTGCTGCCGCGTGCCAGCAGCCACCGCGAGGCTTTGCTCGGCGGCGCCGATTGCCTGATGGCGCTGCCCGAGGCGCATTTCGCGTTCTGAGGGCACCACCCTGCGCGCCGCACGACCGCGGCGCGTGCACACAACAAAGGAGGACGCCACGATGCAGCCCTTCAGCTTCGCCACTACCGCGCAGATTCTCTGCGAATCCGGCTCGGCCGTGCGCCTGGCCGAGCTCTGCCGCGAGCGCGGCGCTCATCGCGTGTTGTTGGTCACCGACCCGGGTATTACCCGTTTCGGCCTGCTCGATGAGGTCCTCCCCGGTTTCGTCGCCGATGGCCTGACCGTCGCGGTCTACGACCGGGTCCAGGCCGATCCACCCGAAGCGATCGTGCTGGAGGCAGTGGAACTCGCGCGGGCGCTGGGCGCCGAGCTGATCGTGGGCTTCGGGGGTGGCAGCTCCATGGACGTGGCCAAGCTGGTGGCGCTGCTGGCGCACCCGGACTGCCGCCAGGGGCTGGCGGAGATCTATGGCGTGGGCAATGCGCGGGGTCGGCGCCTGCCGCTGTTGCAGGTGCCAACCACCGCCGGCACCGGCTCCGAGGTGACACCGATTGCCATCGTCACCACCGGCGAAACCTCCAAGATGGGCGTGGTGTCGCCGCTACTGCTGCCCGACCTGGCGCTGCTGGACGCGGACCTGACCCTTGGCCTGCCGGCGGCAGTGACGGCGGCCACCGGTAT
Source organism: Pseudomonas sp. TCU-HL1 (assembly GCF_001708505.1). Taxonomy (NCBI): domain Bacteria; kingdom Pseudomonadati; phylum Pseudomonadota; class Gammaproteobacteria; order Pseudomonadales; family Pseudomonadaceae; genus Pseudomonas; species Pseudomonas sp. TCU-HL1. The sequence goes on along the minus strand of NZ_CP015992.1, from coordinate 5,922,028 downwards.
CGACGCGATGGTCCATGCCATCGAGGCCTACACCAGCAAGGTGAAGAAGAACCCGCTGTCCGACCTGCTGGCGCGCGAGGCGCTGCACCTGCTGGCCGGCAACCTCGACGCCGTGATCCTTGACGGCCACAACCGCGAGGCACGCCAGGCCATGCTGCTGGGCGCCTGCCTGGCTGGCCAGGCGTTCGCCAATGCCCCGGTGGCGGCCGTGCATGCGCTGGCCTATCCGCTGGGTGGGCACTTCCACATCCCCCATGGCTTGTCCAATGCGCTGGTGCTGCCTCATGTGCTGGGCTTCAACGCCGAAGTGGCGGCGCCGCTGTATGCCGAACTGGCGCCCCTGGTGCTCGGGCACAAGCTTCGGCCTGGCAGTGACACCAGCCTGACTGAGCAGTTGATCGTCGAGCTGGCCGATTTCAGCGCCCGCAGCGGCCTGCCGACTCGCTTGCGAGAAGCCGGCGTGCCGCAGGACATGTTGGACAAGCTGGCCAGCGATGCCATGTTGCAACAGCGTCTGCTGGTGAATAATCCCCGCGAGGTCAACGAGCGGGATGCGCTGGCCATTTACCAAGCGGCCTATTGAGCCGGCCGGTCAGTCCAAGGGTGGATCGGTGGAGCGTGATCCCCCTACGATTTCCACCCTCGGCCACCCCCAATCGAAGCCAAGGAACCCCATGAGCCAACCCCAGCACCTGCGCGGCGACTACCGCCACTTCCAGCCCATCACCACGCGCTGGCATGACAACGACATCTACGGCCATGTGAACAACGTGGTCTATTACGGCTACTTCGACAGCGCCGTAAACACCTACCTGATCGAGCAGGGCGGCCTGGATATCCACGACGGCAACGTGGTGGGTTTCGTGGTCAGTTCGTCCTGCGACTACTTCGCCTCCATCGCCTTCCCTGACCGCATCGAAGTCGGACTGAGGGTGGGCAAGCTCGGCAACAGTTCGGTGCAATACGAACTGGCGATCTTCAAGCAGTGCGAGATCGATGCCTGTGCGGCCGGGCGCTTCGTGCATGTGTTCGTTGACCGCGAAAGCAACCGGCCAGTGCCGATTCCGGAGGCATTGCGCGCGGCATTGGCAGAGCTGGTGGTGGAGGGCTGACGCTCAACCCATGTTGTGGGAGCGAATTCATTCGCGACGCAGTCCGCAGGGCTGCGCATCGGTCTCTGGGAGGCCCCTTCGCGAATGAATTCGCTCCTACAGGTTGTCCCATCGACCGTTGCGGCGCCTGTGGACAACTTTCACCCTGTCGACCCGAAACGGCTGAAATAGCGACATCCGCCGGCCCGACCGTCTGTCTGCTCTACCCATTCGCGGCGCGAATCCGCACAATGCGCGCCAAACCCGAATCGTCCCGACCGGCTGCGAGGTGAACACCACGCGGCGCGGCTCTTTCTTTTCCGCTTGATCTGCGGCAGTCAGGGCGGGGCGTTATCGGGGTTCAATTTCCACTCGGGGCCGGCTCGTCGTGCGGCCCGAACGTTCAGCGGTACCTGCCATGACCCACGCAAACGGCTCCATCCTGCAACGCTTGAAACGCACCAGCCTGGTAACCCGGATCATCATCGGCCTGATCGCCGGCATCGCCCTTGCTCTGACCTCGCCCGAATACGCCAGCGCCGTCGGCCTGCTCGGCAAGCTCTTCGTCATGGCCCTGAAGGCCGTCGCGCCGGTGCTCGTATTCGTCCTGGTGATAGCGGCCATCGCCAACCACAAGCCGGGTGAGCGTACCCATATCCGGCCGATCCTGTTCCTCTACCTGATCGGTACCTTCTCCGCTGCGGTAGTGGCGGTGCTGGCTTCCAGCCTGTTCCCGTCCACCATCACCCTGTCTACTGGTGCTGCCGACCTGGCTCCGCCCGGCAATATCTCGGAGGTGCTGTTGAGCCTGCTGGGCAGTGCCGTCGCCAACCCGGTGACCGCGCTGATGGAAGCCAATTTCATCGGCATCCTGGTCTGGGCCGTGGGGCTGGGCATCGCTATCCGCCAGGGCAGCGAAACCACCCGCAACGTGTTCAGCGACCTGTCCCACGGCGTATCGCTGATCGTCCGCGTAGTGATCAGCTTCGCCCCGCTGGGCATCTTCGGCCTGGTGGCTTCCACCCTGGCGGAGAACGGCATCGGCGTGTTGGCGGACTACGCCCATCTGCTGGCTGTCCTGCTGGGCTGCATGCTCTTCGTGGCCTTCGTGGTGAACCCGCTGATCGTGTTCGCCAAGATCCGCCGCAACCCCTACCCGCTGGTGCTGACCTGCCTGCGAGAAAGTGGTATCACCGCCTTCTTCACCCGCAGCTCTGCGGCCAACATTCCGGTGAATCTGCAACTGGCAGAGAAGCTCGGCCTGCACGAAGACACCTACTCGGTGTCCATCCCGCTGGGGGCCACTATCAACATGGCCGGTGCCGCGATCACCATCACCGTGCTGACGCTGGCAGCGGTGACCACCCTCGGTATCCAGGTGGACATCCCCACCGCCATCCTGCTCAGCGTGGTGGCCTCCATCTGTGCCTGCGGCGCCTCCGGCGTGGCCGGTGGTTCGCTGCTGCTGATCCCGCTGGCGTGCAGCCTGTTCGGTATCCCGAGCGAAGTGGCCATGCAGGTGGTCGCCGTGGGCTTCATCATCGGCATCCTCCAGGATGCGGCCGAAACCGCCCTGAACTCCTCCACCGATGTGCTCTTCACCGCGGCCGCCTGCATGGCCAGCGGCGACGTGATTGATGCGCGCGCCGCGCAGATCGGCTGACAGCCGCCCACAAAAAAGCCCGCTCGATTGAGCGGGCTTTTTCATAGGTGCCAGATCAGTGGCGATGCTTGCGGTGCTTGCGATGACCATCGTGATCGTCCTTGGTCAGCTCGGTGGCGATTGCACCGCCAGCTGCACCGCCCAGGCCTGCGCCGATGGTGGAACCGGTGGAACCGCCCAGCGCGCGACCGGCCACCGAACCGCCTGCAGCACCCAGGCCGCCGCCGATGGCGGCTTCGGTCTTGTTGCCTTTCCTTGCGGTGACGGCGCTACCTGCCGCGCCACCCAGGCCTGCGCCAATGGCTGCACCGGTGCTGCCGCCGACGGCGTTGCCGACAACGTTGCCCAGGACGCCACCGAGGCCACCGCCGATGGCATTGTTGGTGGTTTCGCCAGCCACTACGGCTTGGGTCGCCAGCAGGCTGAGGGCGAAGGCGGTTACTGCTTTACGCATCTTGCTAAGTCTCCGTTACGAATGGGGCGTCCATGGTCCCGAGGCTTTGTCGGGTGTACCCATGACACAGGTCAGATTATGTAATCGGACGGGGCCAGCTGTCGCTCGACCAGGCCTCAGGTCTGGAAAAAGCCCGCTTGAAGCGGGCTTTTTGGTTAGCGGTGTTGATCAGTCATCCCAATCGTCGTGGTCGCGATGCTTGTGCTTGCGGTGGCCCCAGCCATGACCACGGCCGGGGTGATCGCGGTAGGCACGGCGATAGTGGCGACGATCATCATCGTAGTCGTCATCGTCGTAGCGGTTCCTGTCGCCGTATTCATTGCCCAGTGCTCCGCCGGCGCCACCACCCAGTGCCGCGCCGATCAGGCCGCCGGTGGTTCCGCCCATCTGCCGGCCGACGACTTGACCGCCGGCTGCGCCGAGGCCACCGCCGATGGCGGCTTCAGTACGGTTGCGGCGCGAGGCACCTACTGCACCGCCTGCTGCGCCACCCACGCCAGCGCCGATGGCTGCACCGGTGCTGCCGCCGACAGCGTTGCCGACCACGGAACCCAGGACCCCGCCCAGCGCGCCGCCAACACCGGCTTCGGTATTGTTGCCTGCGAAGACGCTGCCGCTGGCCAGGCCAAGAGACAGAAGAAGGATCGAGGTGTACTTCATGGTGAGGGTCGCCTCATTGGTTTTGGTGAGGTGATATTTACTGTGGGAATTAACTTACGCAAGTGTCGGACGACGAAAAGCACCAACTTTTCTTGTTTTTTTAATTATTTGCTTTTGGGGTAGAACTTTTTTCTTCTGGCGCTGTCTGACCTTTGTTCGGGCCCTTTAAATATCTGCATTTCACACTGTCTGGATAATGGCAGAGTGCCTTGGAAGTTCCCCGTTGCGTTGAAACTTTATATAGCTATTCACGCCGTGTTTCAAATTGTTTCTTGGAATTGAAGTTCCACGAAACAAACTCCGCTTACTTCAATTGATAACTTCTTGCTGACAGCCATTTCCAATGGCCGCCAGGGCGCGCGGTGCGCCCCTGGTGGACCAAGGCGAGCCAACGGGCCGCTTCCTCAGAGGATGCGGCCGCTGTCCCTGGAGGGTTCGAGGCGAATGGCTACGAACTTCGAGGTGGGGGTGTAACTGCCTTCGCCGTAACTCTCCAGCGGCACCAGCGGGTTGGTTTCCGGGTAATAGGCGGCGGCCTGCCCGGTCGGGATGTCGAAGGCCAGCAGGCTGAAGCCGGATACCCGGCGCTCCACGCCGTCGTCCCACAACGTCACCATGTCCACCTTCTGCCCCGGCTCGAAGCCCAGGCGGCGAATGTCCGCTTCGTTGGCGAAAACCACCTCGCGCTGGCCGCGCACCCCGCGATAGCGGTCGTCCAGGCCGTAGATGGTGGTGTTGTACTGGTCGTGGGAGCGCAGCGTCTGGAGGATCAGGTGCGGCTTCTGCCCGGTGCTGCGGATCTTCTCGTGGAGCAGGTCCGCCGGCAGCGGGTCGGCCTTGAAGTTGGCACGGCCGCTCGCGGTGCTCCACTGCCGGGTGTTGGCGGTGTTGCCGAGGTAGAAACCGCCCGGATGCTGCACGCGACGGTTGAAGTCCTGGAAGCCGGGGATGGTGTCGGCAATCAGGTCGCGAATCCGGTCGTAGTTGCCGATCAGTGCATCCCAGTCCACCGGGTAATTGCCCAGGGTGGCTTTGGCGATGCCCGCGACGATGGCCGGCTCCGAGCGCATTTCGCGGGACGACGGTTCCAGTTGACCGTAGGACGCGTGGATCATGCTGAAGGAGTCTTCCACCGTCACCGCCTGGGGCCCTTCGACCTGGCGATCGATATCGGTGCGGCCGAGGCACGGCAGGATCAGCGCGTCCTGGCCAACGGTCAGGTGGCTGCGGTTGAGCTTGGTGCTGATTTGTACCGTCAGATCGCAGCGCTGCAAGGCTGCATGGGTGCGCTGGCTGTCCGGGGTGGCCTGGGCGAAGTTGCCGCCAAGGCCGATGAACACCTTGGCCTCGCCATCGAGCATGGCGTTGATCGCTTCGACGGTGTTGTGGCCGTTCTCCCGCGGGACCTTGAAGCCGAAGCGCTGCTCCAGTGTATCCAGCAAGGCAGCCGGCGGCCGGTCGTTGATGCCCATGGTGCGGTCGCCTTGCACGTTGCTGTGGCCACGCACCGGGCACAGCCCGGCGCCGGGGCGGCCAACGTTGCCGCGCAGCAGTTGCAGGTTGACGATTTCCTGGATGGTGGGCACCGAGTGGCGGTGCTGGGTGATTCCCATGGCCCAGCAGATGATGACGTTGCCTGCGTCGCGATAGATGCGGGCGCAGATTTCGATCTCGTCCAGGGCGAGTCCCGACTGCTGCTCGATCTGCGCCCAGGGCGTGGCGTCCACTTCAGCCAGGTAGGCGTCGACGCCATCGGTGTGCTCAGCGATGAAGGCGTGGTCGAACACCGGCGCGTCGCCCTTCGCCTGGGCCTCGCGTTCCCATTGCAGGAGAAACTTGGCGATACCGCGAATGGCAGCCATGTCGCCACCCAACGCCGGGCGGAAGAAGGCAGTGTTCAGCGGGCGCGAGCCGTTGCCGAGCATCTCCAGCGCGTGCTGCGGATGCTGGAAACGCTCCAGTCCGCGTTCCTTCAGCGGGTTGAAACAGACCACCTGAGCGCCGCGTTTTACCGCTTCGCGCAGCGGTTCGAGCATGCGTGGGTGGTTGGTGCCGGGGTTCTGGCCGAGCACGAAGATGGCGTCGGCCTGTTCGAAGTCGTGGAAGGTCACGCTGCCCTTGCCGACCCCGACGCTCTGGCTCAGGGCCACGCCGCTGGCTTCGTGGCACATGTTCGAGCAGTCGGGGAAGTTGTTGGTGCCGAAAGCACGGACGAACAGTTGGTAGAGGTAGGCCGCCTCGTTGCTGGCGCGGCCGGAGGTGTAGAACTCTGCCTGGTGCGGGCTTTCCAGATTGCGCAGGTGGCGGGCGACAAGAGCGAAGGCGTGGTCCCAGCTAACCGGCACGTAGTGGTCGGTCTGGCGGTCGTAGCGCATGGGCTGGGTCAGGCGGCCCTGGTACTCGAGCCAGTAGTCGCTCTGTTCGCGCAGCTGGCTGACGCTGTAGCGGGCAAAGAATGCGGCATCCACCCGGCGCTTGGTGGCTTCCCAATTGACTGCCTTGGCGCCGTTCTCGCAGAACTTGATGCGGCCGTCTTCCGGGGAATCGCCCCAGGCGCAGCCGGGGCAGTCGAAGCCGCCGCTCTGGTTGGTCTTCAGCAGCGCCCGGAGGTTCTTGAACGGCTGTTTGCTGTCCAGCCAGAAGCGGGTGACGCTTTTCAGCGCACCCCAGCCGGCTGCGGCGCCCTTGTAGGGTTTGTAGCGGGGGTTTACGGGTTGCAGGCTCATTCGGTAGGGGCTTTCGGTTGCGGCGCCGGGCTGTAGACCCGTGGGGCGCTGTGGTGGGGCAGGTGGATAAGGTTGAGATGGTGCCGGCGCGCCCATTCCACCGTCAGGGTGGTGGGGGCGGAGAGGCTGACCAGGGTGGACAGGCCGGCGCGCACCGCCTTGTGGATAAGTTCCAGGCTGCAGCGGCTGGTGACCACGGCGAAGCCTTCGCGTGGGTCCAGTCCTTGGCGCAGCAGGGCGCCGATCAGTTTGTCCAGGGCGTTGTGGCGGCCAATGTCTTCGCGGCACAGGCGCAACTCGCCTGTGGCATCGACGAACAGGGCCGCGTGCAGGGCGCCACTGCGGCGGGCCAGTTCCTGGGCCTCGTTGATGCGCTGGCGCAGGTCGAAGAAATGCTCGGCGGGTGGCAGTGGCGACGGCGTCAGGGAGCGCAGTTCGGGCAACGCCTGTTCCAGCGCTTCCACGCCGCAAAGGCCGCAGCCGGTCGTGCCGGCCAGGTTGCGGCGCTGCTCCTTGAGGGACCAGAACGCGCGGTTGCCGATGTCCACTTCGGCATGCAGGGCAATGCCTTCGCCTTCGACCTGAATGTCATAGATGTCGTCGATGGACTGCACGACTGCACTGCTCAGGCTGAATCCGGCGACGAAGTCTTCCAGTGCACTGGGAGACACCATCATGACGGCATAGCTGACGCCGTTGTAGGAAATCGCCAAAGCGCATTCTTCGGCCAGCGCAGCATCGTTTACGCGCGCATTAGCGTCCAGCTCGGCATATTGGTAGCCGGTTGGTTCGGGTGAGTTATCCACAGCGGTGAGGTGGCGCTTGGCGTCTGGGTTCGGCATGGATATGCCCCCTGCGACGGAATGACTCAGCCATCCTAGGCCCGTCTGCCACGGGCGTCTAATCGCTATTCCCGATTCAGTGATCGAGCGCGTTTATCAAGGCGCCGAACCGAGGCCCAGCAAGGTCCGCGCCTCGGAGAAACAGGCATCGGCCAGCGCAGAGCGGGGCGCACCGCGGCGCAGGATCAGGCCGAGCGGCGCAAGGGTGCGGGCGTCTTCGATGGGGATTAGCGCCAGGTGCTCGGTGAAATCGTCCAGGCCGCTGTCCAGCGGCATGATGGCGCAGCACAAGCCGGCGCTGACGGCCTGCAGCAGTTGATGCACGGCGTCGGTTTCCAGGCGTGGCTGGGGTGAGAGGCCGCGGCTGCGGAAACCGTGGTCGATGGACTGTCGAAAGTGCATGCCGCCGAAGAGCAGGCCCAGCGGCAGATTCACCAGGCTTTCCCAGGGCAGCGCAGGGGTGTCGAAGCTGAAGTGGCGGCGATCATGCAGCAGGCCCATGCGGGTCTGCGCCAGTTCCAGGCTTTCGAAGTGCTCGCGGTCCAGGCGGTCCAGGTAGGACAGGCCGAGGTCCAGCTGATTGCGCGCCAGGCCTTCGAGAATCTGTTCGGAGCTCATGGAAAATAGCTGGAAGCGCAGGCTGGGGTGCGGGCCCGAGAACGCCTCTACCAGGCGCATCGGGTCGAAGCCGGCCAGGGGCACCATGCCCAGGCGCAGGGTACCCACCAACTGACCACGGCACGCGGCCGCTTCGGCGTAGAGCCCGTCGTGGGCCGCCAGCAGCGTACGCGCCCAGGCCAGCACGCGCAGCCCAGCGTCGGTGAAGCCCTCGAAGCGCTGGCCGCGGATCACCAACTCAAGCCCCAGCTCTTCTTCCAGGCTGCGCAGGCGCATGGACAGCGTCGGCTGGGTGACGTGGCAGCGCGTGGCGGCCTGGCCGAAGTGGCGGGTCTCCTCCAGCGCGATGAGAAACTTCAGTTGCTTGATGTCCATACCGGCTCCTCCACGGGAAGTCTCAGAGTCCCTGGCTCAGATCGCGGTAGCTGTCCACCGCCGCGAACTCCTCGGTGTCCTTCGGGCCCTTGCGGCTGTCCGGTTCGCGCACTGCCAGGAGTTGGGCGATGCCGTATTGCCGCGCGCTACGCAGGATCGGCAGGCTGTCGTCGATGAACAGGCTGCGTGCCGGGTCGAAGCCGAACTCCTCTTGCAGTGCCTGCCAGAACTGCTGGTCTTCCTTGGGAAAACCATAGTCGTGGGAACTGATCAGGCGGTCGAACCAGGGCGCGAGGTGTACCCGTTCCATCTTCAGCGACAGTGAGTCGCGATGGGCGTTGGTGATCAGCGCCACGCGCTTGCCGGCACTGCGCAGGGCGGCGAGGAAGTGGTCGGCATCCGGGCGCAGGGCGATCAGGTGCGCGACCTCGCGCTTGAGGTCGCGGATCGACAGGCGCAGCTCGCGGCTCCAGAAGTCCGTGCAGTACCAGTTCAGTTGCCCGGCGTTGTCGCGGAACAGCGGTAGCAGTTCGGCGTCGGCCAGTTCGCGGCTGATGCCGTGGTGCTCGGCGTAGCGCTGGGGCAGGTATTCCATCCAGAAATGGTTGTCGAAGTGCAGGTCGAGCAGTGTGCCGTCCATGTCGAGCAGCACGGTGTCGATCTCGTTCCAGGGCATCTGGGGCATGGCGGTGTCGGTCGTTTCCGAAGGGAGGGGCTGTCGCCATTGCGTCGCTGGTCGTCGCGGGCGAGCAATCTCCAGCGGGGACAATGGGCGAAGGCGGAGTATGATAACCCGCCGGTCATGCCAAGGAGTCCGTTATGCGTCAGAAGCCCACGGTGCTTGCTCGCGAGATAGTCGCCAGTAGCCGTCTGTTCCGTGTCGAGGAGCTGCAATTGCGCTTCGCCAATGGCGTCGAACGCACCTACGAACGCTTGGTGGGCAAGGGCTCCGGCTACGGCGCGGTGATGGTGGTGGCCATGGCTGACGCGGAGCACGTACTGCTGGTGGAGGAATACTGCGCCGGTACGGACGACTACCAACTGTCCCTGCCCAAGGGGCTGATAGAGCCGGGCGAAGATGTGCTCGCCGCCGCCAATCGCGAGCTCAAGGAAGAAGCGGGATTCGGTGCGCGCCAACTGGAGTACCTGACGGAGCTGTCCTTGTCGCCCGGCTACATGAGCCAGAAAATCCAGGTGGTCCTGGCCCGTGATCTCTTCGAGGAAAGCCTGCCGGGGGATGAGCCCGAGCCGCTGCGGGTGGACCGCATCAGCCTGCGCGAGCTGTCCAGCCTCGCGCAGCATCAGCAGTTCAGTGAAGGTCGCGCCCTGGCGGCGCTCTATCTGACCCGTGACATCCTGACCCAGCGTGGTGAGTACCAGCCATGAACCATCCCCTGATTCCTGCCGTGATCGATCTGGTGCGCCAAGCTGGCGAGGTCATCCTGCCCCACTGGCGCAGTGAGCTGGAAATCACCGAGAAAGCCGATGCCTCTCCCGTCACCGCCGCCGATCTGGCGGCGCACAAGGTCCTGGTCGCTGGCCTGGCAGCGCTGGATGCGGGCATTCCGGTGCTTTCCGAGGAAGCCGCGGACATTCCCCTGGCCGAGCGCGCCCGCTGGCAGCGCTGGTGGCTGGTGGACCCGCTGGATGGCACCAAGGAGTTCATCTCCGGCAGTGAGGAGTTCACCGTCAACGTGGCGCTGATAGAAGGCGGCCGGGTGGTATTCGGTGTAGTCGGCATGCCGGTCACCGGACGCTGCTACTACGGCGGCGCCGGCCTGGGCGCCTGGAGTCAGGATGAGGAGTTCGAAGCCGACGAAATCGCTGTACGCATCGCGCCGGACGAAGCTTTCACCGTGGTCGCCAGCAAACGCCATTCGAGCCCGGCGCAGGAACGTCTGCTGGCCGGACTGTGCGAACGTTTCGGTGATCTGCAACTGGCCAGTATCGGCAGCTCGCTGAAGTTCTGCCTGCTGGCCGAGGGTTCGGCGGACTGCTACCCGCGGCTGGCGCCTACCAGCCAGTGGGACACCGCTGCGGCCCAGGGCGTGCTCGAGGGCGCCGGCGGCGAAGTGCTGAACCTGGCGGGGGAGGCGCTGACCTACGAAGCGCGCGAAGACTTCCTCAATCCGTCCTTCCTGGCGCTGCCGGTGGCCGCCGAATGGCGGGCGGAGCTGATCCAGCTGGCACGCGCGCTGGACTGAGCATGGAGAAAACGAGAAAGGGCCCCGAGGGGCCCTTTTTCATGCTTGTCGCTTCATACGACACTCGTAGGATCGCGTAGAGCGAAGCGAAACCCATCACCGTGATCGATGGGTTTCGCAGGCTCTACCCATCCTACGGAAATCGCTTCAGTCGAGCATGTCGGCGAAGCGCTCGTCCTTCTTGTAGCGCAGCGTCTGGGCGAAGCCTGGCACCTGGATGCCCTCGGGGCTCAGTTCGATCTGCTGCTCGTCGATCAGGTCGTTGCCGAAGTTGTAGATGATGTCGAGTTCGCCCAGGCGCGCTCGGCGGTCGTATTCCTCAGCGTTGGCGCGGGTCTGCTCGCGCTTGGCCGCGTAAGCGGCAAAGGCGGTTTCACCGTGGCGTTTCTTCAGCATCTTCTCGGCCAGGCGCGGGGAGATGATCACCCCGGTGGCGTTATTGCCGCCGAAGCCCTTGGAGTTGATGAAGCAGACGTCCAGCTGGCGCTCGCCCAGGACGCGGTCACGGGTTTCGATGGACAGGTGCTGGCGGTGCACGTCGTCAGCTACCCGGTCGATGGTTTTGATGCCTGGCAGGATGCCGTACTTGAAGGTGCCCAGCGCGGCGATCACCTGGTCGCCACTGGCCGTGGCCAGGGAATGGCCCAGATAGGCCTTCACGGCCGCGACCGGCCATTGCTCGATGCCGAAGGCGCCGGCAACGCGGTCCAGCAGCTCGGACTCGGTGACGCGGTTGGCCGGGGTGCTGGAGCCGTGGGCATGGACGAAGCTGCGCTCACGCACGCCATTCGGGCCAATCAGCTGGGTGGCGGCAGCAACGGCCTTGGCCAGGGTCAGGTAGTTGCCCGGGCCGGGGGCGGAGATGGATTTCTTGAAACCATCGGCATTGATGAACACGTCGGTCACCGCGCCGTGAATATCGGCACCCAGTTCCAGGGCCAGTTCGTCATCCATCAGCACCACGTACTGGCTGGATTCGGCCAGGGTGAAGCCGCAGTTCTCGCCGAACGGGCGGCTGGCGCGGCGGAAGTCGACGTCCTCGCGGCCGCCGACCTGGCGCAGGCCTTCTTCGGTGGCCAGGGCGCCCATGGCGCCGTAGCCGTCGATGCATTCCTGGTTGATCGGCGCTTCGGCGTTGCCCACCAGGGCCACACGGGCGCGACCGGTGGTGATGAGTTCGATGGCCTTCTGCAGGTTGTAGAGGAAGGTGGCGCAGGCGCCGGTGACGCTGCCGGTGGTGCCGACGCTGCCCAGCACATAGGCGTTGATGAAGTCGGCGGGCATGGTATTCAGGCCCAGCGGCAGCTGCTTGGCGCTCACGCGGCTGCCCTTCAGGCGCGATTGCATCAGGCCGCCGAAACCGTTTTCGTCGAGCTGGCTCATGATGCTGCCGGAAAACACGGCGATTTCATCGGGCTGCACGTGATTGACGATGTCCTTCCACGGCAGGCCGATGGAGCGGATGGCATCGGTGGCGGCGACCACCGACATCTGCAGGCCGCGTGGGTGGAAGCGCGAGTTGTACAGCTCGCCTGGCTCGAAACCGGTGGGTAGCTGGCCGGCGGACTTCACCGGTAGCTCGCGGTAGCTGTCCACTTTGAAGTCGCAGCTGCCATGGATGGCGACGCGCACTTCGCCGTTATCCAGGGCTTCCACCGCCCAGTTGGCCGGCAGCGGCTCCGGCAGTTGCTTGCGCGAGGTGGTGAAGCTGAGGGACTGGCTGTCGCCGGCCTGGGCGGTGAGGCTTTTCTGCCAATGAGCGGCGTCTACGTCCAGGTGCTGTTTGCCAATGCGGCGCACCAGGGTGGAGTCGAGGATTTCGGCGGCGAAGCGGGCCTCGATCTCGGCCAGTGTCAGGACCTTGCCGTCGGCATCGAGGTACTGGCCGTCGGTCACGGTCACCAGCTTCATCATCACGGCGAGGCCGGCCAGGGTTTCCTGGCGGGCCTGGGCGTCCAGGGTTTCGATCACAATGCGGCGGAAGCCGTGGTGGAACGAGCTTCGCCCAGCTGCGTTGTAGCCGCCAAAACCCACAATCACTGGAAGTCGGGACATCTTTCGGAAACTCCTCAAAAAGACCATCTCATGCCGGCGGGTGGGCTTGGCCGCGGGGCGCCGCGCGTGGGGGCGGCAATATGCGGGGTCAAGCGTCACGGGCCAGGTGGCATGAGCCAGGTGGCAGCTCGAATGTATCGGGATGTCTACCTGACGCGGGGCATGACTATCAAGTCACGCCGATGGTCATTCGGCGGGAGATTGCGGACGGGGGACAGGAAAGGGTGTGGGAGCGAATTCATTCGCGATTGAAATCGCTCCCACAGTCGTGCCGGCAGATCAGCGGTACTCGATGCCGGCCTTCCGGGTGGTGACGCGGGTACCGGATTTGCCTTCGGTGATTGCCACGATGTTTTCCAGGGAGCCGATCACCGCGTCCTTGCCGGTGTTGCGCGCGAATTCCATCGCCGCCTGGACCTTCGGCCCCATGGAGCCGGCGGCGAAGCCGAGGCGTTCCAGTTCGTTCGGGTGGGCCTGGGCGATGGCCTTCTGGGTCGGCTTGCCCCAGTCGATGTAGGCGGCATCGACGTCTGTGGCGATGATCAGGACGTCGGCGCTGAGTTCTTCGGCCAGCAGCGAGGAGCAGAGGTCTTTATCGATCACCGCTTCGACGCCGGAGAGTTTCTTGCCTGATTCGTCATACATGGTCGGAATGCCGCCGCCGCCCGCGCAGATGACGATGGTGCCTTTCTCCAGCAGCCATTTGACCGGGCGAATCTCGAAGATGCGCTTCGGACGTGGGCTGGCGACCACGCGGCGGAACTTGTCGCCGTCGGGCGCGATGCTCCAGCCCTTTTCCTTGGCCAGGGCTTCGGCCTCTTCTCTGGAGTAGACCGGGCCGATCGGCTTGGTCGGGTTCTGGAAGGCCGGGTCCCTGGCGTCGACTTCGACCTGTGTGAGGATGGTGGCGAACGGCACTTCGAACGGCAGCAGGTTGCCCATTTCCTGTTCGATCATGTAGCCGATCATGCCTTCGGTCTCGGCGCCGAGAACGTCCAGCGGGTAGGGGGCGACCTTGTCATAGGCCGCGCCCTGCAGGGCGAGCAGACCCACTTGCGGGCCGTTGCCGTGGGCGATCACCAGTTCGTTACCCGGCGCCACCTTGGCAATCTGCTCGGCGGCAATCTTCACGTTGGCGCGCTGGTTGTCGGCAGTCATGGGCTCGCCACGACGCAGCAGGGCGTTGCCGCCCAATGCGACGACGATACGCATATTCAGTTCCTCCTGAGAGTGGGAGCGCGCCCCGGACCGGCGATGTCGCTGCGGTCCGGGGCGGTCCGGCATTACATGTCGGCGAGGGTCGAAACGAGGATCGCCTTGATGGTGTGCATGCGGTTTTCCGCTTGCTCGAAGGCGATGTTGTACGGGGACTCGAAGACGTCTTCGGTGACTTCAATGCCGTTCTTCAGGTTCGGGTACTGCTCGGCGATCTGCTTGCCGACCTTGGTTTCGCTGTTGTGGAAGGCCGGCAGGCAGTGCATGAACTTCACGCGCGGGTTGCCAGCGGCTTTCATCATGTCGAGGTTGACCTGGTAGGGCAGCAGTTCCTTGATGCGCTCGCCCCAGGCTTCCACCGGCTCGCCCATGGAGACCCAGACGTCGGTATGGATGAAGTCCACGCCCTTGACGGCTTCCTTCGGGTCTTCGGTCAGCAAGATTCGTGCACCGCTTTCCTCGGCGAATTTCTTGCAGGCGGCCACGTGCTCGTCGCTCGGCCACAGGGCCTTCGGCGCGGCGATACGCACGTCCATGCCGAGTTTGGCGCCGATCAGCAGCAGGGAGTTGCCCATGTTGTTGCGTGCGTCACCCAGGTAGGCATAGCTGATGTCGTGCAGCGGCTTGTCGCTGTGCTCGCGCATGGTCAGCACGTCGGCCAGCATCTGGGTCGGGTGGTATTCGTCGGTCAGGCCGTTGAACACCGGCACGCCGGCGTGCTTGGCGAGTTCTTCGACGATTTCCTGCTTGAAACCGCGGTACTCGATGGCGTCGTACATGCGGCCGAGCACGCGGGCGGTGTCCTTCATGCTCTCCTTGTGGCCGATCTGCGAAGAGTTCGGGTCGATGTAGGTGACGTTGGCGCCCTGGTCATAGGCGGCCACTTCAAAGGCGCAGCGGGTGCGGGTGGAGGTTTTCTCGAAGATCAGTGCAATGTTGTTGCCTTTGAGGTGCTGTTGCTCGGTACCGGTGTATTTGGCGCGTTTCAGGTCGCGGGACAGGTCGAGCAGGTAACGCAGCTCGCGGGTGCTGTGGTGCATCAGGCTGAGCAGGTTACGGTTGTGCATGTTGAAGGCCATGATTCTCTCTCCTTGTGGGCAGCTTGAAACCTGGCCCCGTCAGAACAGCTTGTGGCTGGCGGGGCGGGCGGCTCCGGGTTGGGAGTCGCCGGGGGATATCAACTCAGTAATCGATCGGGTCGCGCAGGATCGGGCAGGTCATGCAGTGACCGCCGCCACGGCCGCGGCCCAGTTCGCTGGCGCTGATGGTGACCACCTCGACGCCGGCCTTGCGCAGCAGGGTGTTGGTGTAGGTGTTGCGGTCGTAGCCAACCACCACGCCCGGCTCCAGGCAGACCACGTTGTTGCCGTCGTCCCACTGCTCGCGTTCGGCTTCGAAGGCGTCGCCGCCGGTTTGCACCACGCGCAGTTGCTTGAGGTTGAGGGATTCGGCGACCACCGAGAGAAAGTCTTTCTCTTCGCGGCGGATGTCGATGCCGTAGGGGCGGCTTTCATCCGGACGCAGTACGAAGGGCACGATTTCCTTGACCACTTCCGGGAAGACGGTGACCAGGTCGCGGTCGCAGAAGGTGAACACGGTGTCCAGGTGCATGGCCGCACGGGACTTGGGCAGGCCGGCGACGACGATTTTCTGTGCCGCGCCCTTGCTGAACAGGGACTGGGCCAGTTGGCCAATGGCCTGGCGGGAGGTCCGCTCGCCCATGCCGATCAGGACCACGCCATTGCCGATGGGCATCACGTCGCCCCCTTCGAGGGTGGACATGGCGTGATCCTTGTCGGGGTCGCCGTACCAGACTTCGAACTCGGCTTCGGTGAAGATCGGGTGGAACTTGTAGATGGCGGTAGCCAGCAGGGTTTCCTGGCGGCGGGCCGGCCAGTACATCGGGTTGAGGGTCACGCCGCCGTAGATCCAGCAGGTGGTGTCACGGGTGAACTGGGTGTTGGGCAGCGGCGGCAGGATGAAGCTGGAGTGGCCGAGGTAGTCGCGGTACATCTTGATGGCGCTGACGTCTTCGCTGTCTGGCAGGTCGGAGCCGGCGACGCCACCGATGAGGAACTCGGCGATCCTGCGCGGTTCCAGGCTTTCGATCCAGGAACGCACTTCGTTGACCAGGCCGACGCCCACCTGGTCAGCGGTGATCTTGCGGTCGAGGATCCACTTCAGGGCTTCCTTGTTCTGCACGATGTCGGTGAGCAGGTTGTGCATTTCGAGGACATCGATGCCGCGCTCGCGCATCTTGGTGACGAAGTCGAAGTGGTCGCGCTTGGCCTGGTTCACCCAGATCACGTCATCGAACAGCAGCTCGTCGCAGTTGTTGGGGGTCAGGCGCATGTGTGCGAGCCCCGGCGAGCAGACCATTACCTTATGCAGTTTGCCGGCTTCCGAGTGAACGCCGAGTTTGACTTTGGACATGGTAGGTCTCCTTACGAGTTACAGGGTCAGGAAGCCGTCGTAGAGCCCGTAGGCCGCTACGAGCGCGCCGATGACCACGGCGGCGAAGATCAGCTTCTCGACATGGGTGAACACCGGTTGGCCAACTTCCCGTTTGGCCTTGGCGAACAGAATCACGCCGGGTGCATAGAGCAGGGCGGAGAGCAGCAGGTACTTCACACCACCGGCATAAAGCAGCCAGACGGCATAGATCAGCGCGATGACGGCGATCGTCAGGTCTTTGCTGCGGTCCTTGGCGTCCTGCTCGTAAGTCTCGCCGCGCAGGGGCAGCAGCACCGCGTAGGCAGCGGACCACAGGTAAGGCACCAGGATCATGGACGTCGCCAGGTAGATTAGCGACAGGTAGGTGCTGGCGCTGAACAGCGTGATGATCAGGAAGATCTGCACCATGGCGTTGGTCAGCCACAGGGCGTTGGCCGGGACCTGATTGGCGTTCTCCTTGCGGATGAATGCCGGCATGGTGTGGTCCTTGGCTGCGGCGAAGAGAATCTCGGCGCAGAGCAGCACCCAGGAGAGCAGGGCACCGACCAGGGAGATGACCAGGCCGACGCTGATCAGCACGGCGCCCCAGTGGCCGACCACATGCTCGAGCACCGCCGCCATGGACGGGTTCTGCAGCTTGGCCAGTTCCGGCTGGGTCATGATGCCGAGCGACAGCACGTTAACCAGTACCAGGAACAGCAGCACGATGATGAAACCCAGCACCGTGGCCTTGCCCACGTCGCTGCGCTTCTCGGCCCGTGCGGAGAAGATGCTTGCGCCTTCGATGCCGATGAACACCCAGACGGTGACCAGCATCATGTTGCGCACCTGGTTCATCACGCTGCCCAGTTCAATGTTCTTCGAACCCCAGATGTCGGCGGTGAAGATGTCCAGCTTGAAGGCGAACAGGCAGATGAGGATGAACAGGAACAGCGGTACTACTTTGGCGACGGTGGTCACCAGGTTGATGAAGGCGGCTTCCTTGATCCCGCGCAGCACCAGGAAGTGCACGGCCCAGAGGACGATGGAGGCACCGATGATGGCCGCGAGGGTGTTGCCTTCGCCGAAGATCGGGAAGAAGTAACCGAGGGTGCTGAACAGCAGGACGAAGTAGCCGACGTTGCCCAGCCAGGCACTGATCCAGTAGCCCCAGGCCGAGGAAAAGCCCATGTAGTCGCCAAACCCGGCCTTGGCGTAGGCGTACACCCCGCCGTCGAGGTCCGGCTTGCGGTTGGCCAGGGTCTGGAAGACGAATGCCAGGGTGAGCATGCCCACCGCGGTTATGCCCCAGCCAATGAGAATGGCGCCGACGTCAGCACTGGCAGCCATGTTCTGCGGTAGCGAGAAAATACCCCCGCCCACCATTGAGCCGACGACCAGGGCGACCAGGGCACCTAGTCGAAGTTTGTCGGAAGATTCAGACATCGTGCACCTCCATCTGGAGTAGGAACTGTGCGTATTGAGCGCGTGGTCTTGTGACTGCGTTCTGATCCAGATCAATAGCTGGCTAATGAGTCATGCAGACAATTTCCTTATCGTCAGAGGGGGAGGGATTACTGCAGATCGCCACCCGAAGGGAGCAAGTTAGAGGATTTGGCAAGCCGTCCCAGGCAGCGCCTAATACAAACTAGTCGGTTTTCACGGGCGTTCAAGTTGCAACTATGCCGTCGAAACTCTGAAGTCTGACCACCATATTCGGTGTAGGAAATTACAAATGGATGTCCGCCCATTTGGCGATAAACGAGTGAGTTTTTAAGTA
Source organism: Pseudomonas sp. TCU-HL1 (assembly GCF_001708505.1). Classification (NCBI taxonomy): domain Bacteria; kingdom Pseudomonadati; phylum Pseudomonadota; class Gammaproteobacteria; order Pseudomonadales; family Pseudomonadaceae; genus Pseudomonas; species Pseudomonas sp. TCU-HL1. The sequence continues at coordinate 5,903,912 of NZ_CP015992.1, read as the reverse complement.
GGAAATGTCTTAACAAATAGGTAGGAAATATCATGTTCAAGCCAGGGAAAATTGCCATCAAGCAATCTCCCATCGGGCGAAGCTCGGGATATGAACGGGCACTGGACTACGAAACTGAGAACCGCGAACAGGGTCAGCTCGTGAACTTCGAGTTGAATGGACAGATCGGCGGAGAGCCCGTACACGAGCGCTTTTCCCTTCACCGCGATGTGGCCTACAACTTCCTGCAAAGTGCTGGCCTGCGCTTGCGCAGATACGGTTTTCGATCAGGACTGGCACGCATGCCCGAGTTGCGTGCCGATTTCGAGCGCGTCTACGCCGACCTGCGCCAGCGGCTGGGTGTTGAGCCGGACCATCCGGTGGACCTCGAGCGCTTCCTGCACGAGCGCCCCTAGGTCGGGCTCGCCGACTCGCCGAGGCTTCCGGGCATGAAAAAGCCCGGCACGTGGCCGGGCTCGTTCGGACACCCGGCGGGTAACCAGGTGGTGCCTCGGGACGGGGTCCGAAGGCGATCATGGGAGAACCCGTTAGCTGGCTTTTGGCCGGCGTGGGGAGAGGCTGGGCGCTAGGCGGGCCTGGCCTCCTGGCCCTGCGCGAGGCAGGGCTTGCCCTTCGACGGGCAAGCCTTGTGCCATCGAGGGGCAACCGCTCTGGTGCGGGCCTTTACGCGCATCGCCTGCGGGGAGGGTGAGCGGATTCTTGCCGATCAGTCCTGCTCATCTGCGGGATTTCCGCCACTGAAGCTGAGGTGGTGTTTGCGCAGCTTGTCCGAAAGGGTCTTGCGTGGCAGCCCCAGGGCCTCGGCCACGCTGCGCAGCGAGCTGTGCGGTCGGGTCAGCTCGGCTGCGATCAGCGCTCGCTCGAAGGCTTCAACCTGTTCACTGAGGCCGCCTTCCACCTTCGGCAGGTCCACCGGCGTGTTGTCCAGGGCCAGATCCAGGCCCAGGGCGAAACGCTCCGCGGCGTTCTGCAGTTCACGCACGTTGCCCGGCCAGCCATGGGTCAGGAGCAGGGCACGCTGGCTGCTGTCGAGGCTGCGCGGGGCCATGCCATGGCGACTGCTGGCGGCATCGGCGAAGTGCTGGAACAGCACCAGGGCATCCTCACCGCGTTCGCGCAGCGGCGGGATGCGCAGGCTGGCGACGTTCAGGCGGTAATACAGGTCGGCGCGGAAACGACCCTGGTCCGCAGCCAGGCGCAAGTCTTCCTTGGTGGCGGCAATGACTCGGATATCCAGCGGTATCAGTTGGTTGGCGCCAAGGCGTTCCACCACCCGCTCCTGCAGCATGCGCAGTAGTTTGACCTGGACATCCAGGCTCATGCTCTCGATCTCGTCGAGGAACACGGTGCCGCCATTGGCGAATTCGAACTTGCCGATGCGGCGTTTCTGCGCACCGGTAAAGGCGCCTTGTTCATGGCCGAACAGCTCGCTTTCCACCACCGACTCGGCCAGGGCGCCGGCGTTGATGGCAACGAAGGGGCCATCGCGGCGTGCCGACAGGTCGTGCAGTGCACGGGCCACCACTTCTTTGCCCGCGCCGGTTTCGCCCAGGATGAGCACGTCGGCATGGGTGGCCGCCAGGGCGCCAATCTGGTCACGTAGGCGCTGCATGGCGGGCGACTGGCCGACCAGGCGCCCGCTGAGTTGTTGGCGGTCGGAGAGCGCCAGGCGCAGGCTGCGGTTCTCCAGCACGAGGCGGCGCAGGCCAAGGGCGCGATGCACGCTGTCCAGCAACTGGTCGCTGGGGAAGGGCTTCTCAAGGAAGTCGTAGGCGCCGGCACGCATGGCCTGGACGGCCAGGGGGACATCGCCGTGGCCGGTGATCAGCAGTACGGGCAGATCGGGGTCGCGTTCACGCAGTTGGCGAAGCAGTTCCAGGCCGTCGATGCCTGGCATGCGAATGTCGGTGACCACCACGCCGGGCCAGTCCTTGTCGATCTTCCCGGCTACACCCTGGGCGTCGCCCAGGGCCTGCACCTTGAGGCCCGCCAGGTCGAGGGTCTGGCTGAGGGCCTGGCGCAGGTGCGGGTCGTCGTCGATCAGCAGCACCTGGGTACGGGCATCAAGAGCGATGGTCATGCAGAGAGGTCCTCGGGGGGCTGTGGGATGACGCCAGGGGCGGCGTTGCGCATGCGCAAGGTCAGCAGGGCGCCGCCTTCAGGGTGGTTGGCGAGAATCAGCTCACCGCCCAGGGCGCGCATCAGGCTATCGCAGATGGCCAGGCCCAGGCCAAGGCCCTGGGCGCTGGTCTTGGTGGTGAAGAAGGGTTCGCGGGCGTGGCGCAGGGCATCCGCGGAGAAGCCAGGGCCGTTGTCGCGCAGGTGCAGGTCGACACCATCGCTGGTGGTTTCGGTGCTCAACCAGATCCGCCGTGGGTGGGGCTTTTCCGCCAGGGCGTCGAGGGCATTGGCGAGCAGGTTGCCGAGCACCTGGCGCAGGCGGGTTTCGCCGGCCTGTACCCAGAGCGGTGCATCCGGCAGGTCACGAATCAGCTCGACATCCATGGCCCGGCGGCGCTTGGCCAACAGGGCCAGCGCATCATCCAGGGCCGGTTGCAGGGCCACGCTTTCCGGTGCGTGCCGGTCGCGGCGGGCAAACGCGCGCAGGTGGGCAATGATGGAGGCCATGCGCCCGGTCAGCTCGCTGATTTGCTGCAGGTTGCCGCGGGCGTCGTCGATGCGCTGGTGATCCAGCAGCACGCCCGCATTGTCGGCATAGCTGCGAATCGCCGCGAGGGGCTGGTTCAGTTCGTGGCTGATGCTCGCCGACATGGTGCCCAGGGCGGACAGCTTGCTCGCCTGTACCAATTCGTCCTGCGCGCGCACCAGTTCCTGCTGGGCCTGTTCGCGCTCCAGGACTTCGTCCTTCAACCGGCTGTTCAGGGTTTCCAGATCGTGGGTCCGTTCCAGCACGCGCATCTCCAGTTCGCGGCGCGCACGGGCATCGAGGGCAATGCGGTCGAGGTAGTGGCGACGGCGTTGCATCATCAGGCCGAGCAGCAGCAGCAGGGCCAGCAGGGTGGCGCCGCCGATGGCCATGGTGGTGGAGACTTGGCGGTCGATCAGTTGGCGGGGGGCCAGGATGCTGGCGGTCAGGCCGGTCTCGCGCAGTTCGCGGCTCTGGATGAGCCAGGCATCTTCGTCCAGCTTCAGGGGCGGCGGCGACTGCGTCGGATAGGGCTGGTTGGCGACGATGGCGGCGCGCTCGGCGTTGTCCAGTGGTCGTGTTGCGTGGAAGCGCCAGTCACTGCGTGACGAGATGATCACGACGCCATTGGCGTCAGTCACCATCAACTGTTCAGGGGTTTTTCCCCAAAGGGTTTCGGCATCGTCCAGATCCACCTTCACCACGAGGATGCCGACGATCTGTGCGCCGCTGCGCACTGGGCTGGCGAAGAAATAGCCGCGCTTGCGCGAGGTCGTGCCCAGGCCGAAAAAGCGTCCCTGCTTGCCGGACAGGGCTTCGCGGAAGTAGGGGCGGAAGGTGAAATTGCGGCCGACGAAACTGTCGGGCTGGTCCCAGTTCGAGGAACTCAGGGTCAGCCCGGCCGGACTCATCAGGTAGATCACATCGGCGCCGGTGTCCTGGCGGACTTCGGCCAGCACCCGGTTGGCTTCTGTTTGCAGTTCCGGGTTGCCGGGAGCCGCCAGCAGCTCGCGCAGGGGCGGCAGGTCCGCGAGGATGGGCGGCAAGACTTCGTAGCGGTGCAGCGTGCCCAGGAGGTTGGCGACGTAGAGGTCGAGGGTCTGGCGGTTCTGCTCGGACAGGGACTCGCTGTAATAGCGCTCGCTGAAATACTGCAGTGGCCAGAGCAGTGGCGCCAGCAGCAGCGCCAGTAGCACCAGGCTGCGCCAGCGTGGGCGGTGGGGTGTGGGGGAGGCTGTCATGCTGTCACTGTGCGCCGGTCGATGAAGCGCATTATGGCATCGACATCAGGTGCCGGCGCCTTGTGTCGCGCATCGAAGCCTGGCGTAGGGTGGAAATCCGCGTGGCGGATTTCCACTGATGGACGCGATCAAGGACTCAGCGAGTTTGCCGCAGGCACTCCAGCAGCGCAACGTGCCACTCAGGCAGGCGTATCCCCCAATCATGTGCCAGCTTGCTGCCGTCCAGCCGGGAGTTGAGTGGCCGCTTGGCGGGCGTCGGGTACTCGCTGGATGGGATGGCTACCAGGCGCGCGCACGGCTTGCCGTCGGCCTTGAGCTGTTCGGCGATGGCGCTGGCGAAGCCGAACCAGGAGGTTCCGCCCTGGTTGGTCAGGTGATAGGTACCCCAGCGACGGTTGCCGGCCTGCCAGCCTTCCAGCAGTTCGACGGTGGCCTGGGCGATGCTGCCGGCCCAGGTCGGCGCCCCCACCTGGTCATCCACCACGCGCAGCTCTTCGCGCTCCTGCAGCAGGCGCTGCATGGTGAGCAGGAAGTTGCGTCCGTGCAGGGAATAGACCCAGCTGGTGCGCAGGATCAGGTATTGCCCGCCGACGGCCTGGATTGCCTGTTCACCAGCCAGCTTGCTGCTGCCGTAGACGCCCAGCGGGTTGGTCGGCTCGTCCTCGGTGTAGAGGCCGGCCTTCGCACCGTCGTAGACGTAGTCGGTGGAGTAGTGGAACAGCGGAATACCCAGGGCAGCCGCTTCTTCGGCAAGCACGCCGGGGGCTGTGGCATTGATGGCGAAGGCGGCTTCCGGTTCCTGCTCGGCCTGATCCACGGCGGTGTAGGCGGCGGCGTTAATCAGCAGGTCGGGCGCCAGGGCGCGTACTTGCTGGCGGATCTGGTTGGGGTTGGCCAGGTCGAGTCGGTCGCGCCCCAGGGAAACCACGTCTGCCTTGCCGGCGAGGGCGAGCTGGAGTTCCCGCGCTACCTGGCCTTTGTTGCCGGTGATGAGGATCTTCATTCGAACAGGTCCGCATCCTTGAAGTTGATGCCGGCCTTGTCCTTGGCGGACAGCTGCGGCGCTTCAGACAGCGGCCAGTCGATAGCCAGGTCGGGGTCGTCCCAACGAATGCAGCGTTCGTGCTCGGGGGCGTAGTAGTCAGTGGTCTTGTAGAGGAACTCGGCGTATTCGCTGAGGACCAGGAAGCCGTGCGCAAAGCCTTCCGGGATCCATATCTGGCGCTTGTTCTCGGCGGAGAGATGCACGCCGACCCAGCGGCCGAACGTCGGCGAACTGCGGCGGACATCCACGACGACATCGAAGACTTCGCCCTGGACGACCCGCACCAGTTTGCCCTGCGCCTGTTGCAACTGGTAATGCAGCCCGCGCAAGACGCCGCGCTGGGATTTTGAGTGGTTGTCCTGCACGAACTCGCGCTGCACACCGGTCGCTTCGGCGAAAGTGCGAGCGTTGAAGCTTTCGAAGAAGAAGCCACGCTCATCGCCGAACACGCGGGGTTCGAGGATTAGTACGTCGGGAATGGCAGTCGGTATGGCTTTCACGCATCTTCACCTGCGATATTGAACAGGTACTGACCGTAGCCGGTCTTGCCGAAGGCCTTGGCGCGGGTCAGCAATTGCGCTTTGTCGATCCAGCCGTTCTGGTAGGCGATCTCCTCCAGGCAGGCCACCTTCAGGCCTTGGCGGTGTTCGATGGTCTGCACGTACTGGGAGGCTTCCAGCAGACTGTCGTGGGTGCCGGTATCCAGCCAGGCGAAGCCGCGGCCAAAGCGCTCTACGCGCAAATCACCCCGTTGAAGATAGGCGTTGTTGACATCGGTGATCTCCAATTCGCCACGTGCGGAGGGTTTTACCGCCTTGGCGATGCGGATCACATCGTTGTCGTAGAAGTACAGGCCGGTGACGGCATAGCTTGACTTCGGCTTGACTGGCTTCTCCTCGATCGAGACGGCACGACCCTCGTCATCGAACTCCACCACACCGAAGCGCTCGGGGTCCTTGACCCAGTACCCGAAGACCGTGGCGCCGCTGGGCGACTGGGCGGCGCGTTTGAGCTTCTCGGTGAAGTGCTGGCCGTGGAAGATGTTGTCACCGAGGATCAGACACACCGAGTCGTTGCCGATGAAGTCCTCACCAATCAGGAACGCTTGAGCCAGGCCGTCCGGAGAGGGTTGCTCCGCATAACTGAACTGCACGCCGAGCTGGCTGCCATCGCCCAGCAGGTTGCGGTACTGGGGCAGGTCCTGCGGGGTGGAGATGACCAGGATCTCGCGAATGCCGGCGAGCATCAGCACCGAGATCGGGTAATAGATCATCGGCTTGTCGTAGATCGGCAGAAGTTGCTTGGACACCCCCAGGGTGATGGGGTGCAGACGTGTGCCGGACCCGCCCGCGAGAATTATCCCTTTCATACTGCTGCTCCCAGGCGTTCACGTTGATAACTGCCGTCCTGCACACGCTGGCACCACTCAAGGTTGTCCAGGTACCACTGCACGGTCTTGCGCAGGCCGGTTTCAAAGGTTTCCTCGGGTACCCAACCGAGTTCGCGCTCGATCTTGCCAGCGTCGATGGCGTAGCGCAGGTCATGGCCCGGGCGGTCCTTGACGAAGGTGATCAGGTCGTCGAAACGGGCCACGCCTTCCGGCTTCTCTGGTGCCAGTTCTTCCAGCAGGGCGCAGATGGCGCGCACCACGTCCAGGTTCTTCTGCTCGTTATGCCCGCCGATGTTGTAGGTTTCGCCTACCTGACCTCGGGTAACCACCTTCAGCAGCGCGCGCGCGTGGTCTTCGACGAACAGCCAGTCGCGGATTTGCTGGCCATTGCCATAGACGGGCAGCGGCTTGCCCTCCAGGGCATTGAGAATCATCAGCGGGATCAGCTTCTCGGGGAAGTGATAAGGGCCGTAGTTGTTCGAACAGTTGGTCAGCAGCACCGGCAGGCCATAGGTACGGTACCAGGCGCGGACCAGATGGTCGGAGGCGGCCTTGCTCGCCGAATAAGGAGAGCTGGGCGCATAAGGCGTGGCTTCGGTGAACAGATCGTCCACGCCATGCAGATCGCCATACACTTCGTCGGTGGATATGTGATGGAAGCGGAACGCAGCCTGGCGTCCGGCGTCCAGGCCGAGCCAGTAGGCGCGCATGCTTTCCAGCAGGCTGTAGGTACCAACGATGTTGGTCTGGATGAAGGCAGCCGGGCCGTCGATGGAGCGATCGACGTGGGATTCGGCGGCCAGGTGCATCACCGCTTCGGGCTGGAAGCGTGCAAGCGCTGCGCCGACGGCCTGGCTGTCGGCGATGTCGGCCTGGAGGAACTCATAGCGTGGGTTGTCCGAGATCGAAGCCAGGGATTCGAGGTTGCCAGCGTAGGTCAGCTTGTCGAGGTTGAGCACTTCATGTTGGGTTTCAGTCAGCAGGTGACGAATAAGGGCCGAGCCGATGAAGCCGGCTCCGCCGGTGACCAGGATGCGCATGTTCCATGTCCTGACAATTTCGAATGGCGCATAGCTTGTTTGCAGCGAAGGTCCGATGCAAGCCTGTCAGACGGATGAGCGTGGATGCGCTTCTCGCCCGCATCTTATAGCGAGCCAGCGGTAATGATTCAGCGCTTAAGCGGCTAGAGGTCAGTTGGAGGGAGGGCATCCGCCGGTTGTAGTACTGCCTGAAGGCATGAGCGGGCAGGTAGATAGCCCGGAAAGCAAAAGGCCCCGTATTGCTGCGGGGCCTTGCTTTATATGGTGCGGCACCAGGAGTCGAACTTTACCTAAAGTCTATATTAATCAATAAGATGTAAAACTTTCGTCAATTAGTACCCCTATTTATACCCCTTAAATTTGCACGAAGTATTGCGCCCTCCGTGCTATCTCCCCTCTAGGTGTACATGCTCCGAGATAATGCGGAGGTTTAAAGCCCTATCTCTGCATGGCAAAATGCTATCCTTGAGCTATATTAAGCCATTTGTTCCGCCAAACGTGGGGTGTTCATGAGGGACGCATCTATTCCAAAACGTACGTGGTGAGTCAATTCTACTCGGTGGCTTCCCGTAATTGGTAAGTCAAAAAAGTTAAGTTCTAAGATTTTCTCGAAATGGATGTATGAGATAAATATGAAGATTACCAAAATTTCTGCTGTTAATTTCCGAGCTCTCCAGAATGTGACACTAGAGCTGCGGGACAGCCTATCTCTGCTTATTGGCAGAAATAATAGCGGCAAAACTTCACTGCTTGTATTGTTTGAGAAGTTTTATGAGCCTGGGGTGTCGTTCAATTATCATGATTTTCCGTTAGCGGTGCGTAAAGATTTAGCGGCAATTGACCACAAAACTGACATGTTGCCGCTATCTATAAGTATGAGGGTTGAGATCGAATATGATGAAAAAGACAGCTTGAGGCATCTGTCAGAATTCATGTTGGATCTTGATAGCGAGATTAACAATGTCAAGATTCTGTTTGAGTGCGTTGTAAATAAGGACTTGTTGCTGAGGGATATTGAGCAGTTCGAGGGGGAACGAGAAAGGTTTTTGAGGAAAAACCTCGATAGGTATTTGCAGGTCAACGTATACGCATATGCTGATGAGGATGATCTGTTACTTGAAAATCGAAGTAAGTTGGTAAAAAAGGAAATAGCCGCAGTTAGAGATCTGATCAACTTTCAGATAATTCATGCTAAGCGAGATGTTGCTAGTAGCGAAGGTGGAAAGAAAATGCTTTCTAAGTTAACTACGCAATATTTCAATAAGGCAAACAAGGATGTAACAGATTTCGATCCGATAAATAACTTGCTTCTTAAGATTGATGAGAGTCTTGAAAGTAGCTACAAGGATTTTTTCGAGCCTTTCCTGAAGACCTCAAAGGCATTTCTGGGGATTGAGGATATTAAGGTCGTATCTAATCTCGAGTCCAATGAAGTGCTAGAGAATAGTTCGCAAGTAGTTTATGGTGACCGTTCTGAGTTTCTCCCGGAAACATTCAATGGTCTCGGGCACATGAATATTCTTTATCTCCTGCTAAGCGTAGAGATTAAGAAGGAGTCATTTGCTAAGACAGGTAAAAACATAAATCTATTATTCATAGAGGAACCTGAGGCGCATACACACCCTCAGATGCAATATGTTTTTGCTAATCAGATAAAAAGCATATTGAACGACATTGAAAATATCCAGGCGGTAATTACTACTCATTCCTCTCATATTGTATCTCAATGCGATTTCAAAGATATTAGGTATTTGCAAAACTCAGATGGTTGTACAAGGGTAAAGAATTTCCATTCGGAATTGAAAGCCAAATACGGTAAGGACGAAGATTCATTTAAATTTCTAGAGCAGTACCTGACCCTCAACTCTTGTGAGCTTTTCTTTGCAAGCAAAGTTATATTTATTGAGGGTGTTACTGAGCGGATGTTGTGGCCGTACTTCGTAGAGTTATTTGATAAGTCGAAGGTTCAAAGTAAAGAACATATTTCGTTATTCTCCCAGAATGTCACAATTTTGGAAGTCGGTGCTAATGCTAAGGCTTTCAAGCATTTCCTTGATTTTTTAGAAATTAAGACTCTGGTCATCACTGATATCGATACAACCAAAAAAACTATTGATACTAAAAAGGCAAACCCGAGAACTATCTATCCATCCTTTAAAGTTGCAGGTGCAGATCATACCAGCAATGCTACGCTGAAACACTATTATGACGCGCCCGATTTCTCTGAGGAGGCTAAGTTTTCCAGCTGGTTTGAAAAGTTAGTCGCACACGAACTAAAGCATTCGTATCCTAAAATTCATATTGCTTATCAGAAAAAAGAAGAAGGCTACCACGCTAGGAGTTTTGAAGATGCTTTTGTGCATCTAAATAGGGACGTAATCAAAAAGAAAATTGATAATATCAATGGGCTGAAAAATACGCACGAATTTGATGGCGCGCTTGATGCGTATGATCTGATTGAAACAGTTTTAGATAAGAAGTCTGCGTTCGCGTCTTCTCTGTTGTACCTAGCACTGACGGATGATGAAGTCACTTGGCGTATTCCGGCTTATATCGGGGAGGCGTTGGAATGGATATCGGAATGACTCCTTTTGAGAATATTGTATCTTGCCTGGAAAGAGGTGAAAGCTTTGTCCTGCAAGGAGGTGCTGGAAGTGGAAAAACAGAAACCCTGAAAAAATTGTTGGATTACATATCTAAACACATGCCGGAAAAAAGAGTGGCATGTATAACACATACAAATTTGGCTGCGGATGAAATCAAGGCTCGTGCAGGAGAGTTGCATGCTATTAGCACGATTCATTCGTTTCTGAACGGGATCATCAACTCCTTTCGTATAGATTTGCATAAAGTAATACATGAGCTTTTCCTATTGCCAGAATTTAAAGTAGGGCAAGCCATGGATGACGACAAGGAGTATAAAAAGCGCGAGCATGAACGTTATAAAAAGGCATACGGAAAATATGCAGATAAAGCATACCTTATTCTCAAGATAAAAGAGGCCAAGGTCTTGGGGAAACCAATGTATGACAAAGATCCTCAAGCGGCAAATACTGTATTAAATGAGAAAATAAAACACCTTAATGCAAGTGTGCTTGAGCATATTAAGAAAGCTTCACCTCAAAAGGTTTGTTATAACGAGACCGCATTCGATAGTTTTCGCGATTTAAGCTTTGGTCATGACGGGCTTGTTAAGTTGGCTGTCTCGTTAATGTGCGAAAGAAAAAAATTAAGAAAGATATTGGCTGATAAGTATGATTATATATTTGTCGATGAGTATCAAGATACTTCTCCTGATATAGTCAGGGCGTTTCTTGATTATGTCGTAAAAGACCAGAATATAGTATTCTGGTTCTTTGGTGACTCGATGCAGGGAATATATGAGGATGGCGTCGGAGATGTAGAGAATTATGTGCAAGCAGATGCGATAGAGAAGATAAATAAAGAGGATAATTACAGGTGCTCGGAACAGGTTGTCAAGCTCATTAATAACCTAAGGGACGATGGGCTGGAACAAAGTGTTGCATTCAAAACTCGGGAGAATGGAGATTTAGAAACCCTGGCGGACCGCCAGGGTAGAGTCAAGCTCGTTTATGCAATTTGCGACGATAAGCCTACCCAGCACAGCCCACGCGAAGACAAAGATTCATACCTTAAAAAGCTTAATAAATTGATTGAAACGGCGCGGGGTGTCGATAGCTATAAGATGTTGATGTTGACAAATAAGGCTGTTGCTTCTGAAGCTGGATTCAGTCAGTTGTATGAAATATTTAACTCTAGATTTGGACAAGCAACAAATGAGAATTTAGAGAAAGTATTGGCAATATGCCATTTTTCTGAGCTATATGAGTTGCACGAAGATTATGGAAATAAGAGATATGCAAAAGTCATCCGTTTCGTAAAAAAATCTGGCTTCGTATTGGATTCGGTTTTCCACAAAGATGAATTGTTGGTCGCGTTCAAGAGTGTTTTTGATTTGAACTCTCCAGCGCATGATGCGATACATGAATCGTTTAAATTGAAGCTATTGAAGCAATCGGATTCGTATGAACGGTTCGTGAGAAGAAGAGAAGAGTTTTTCGAGGCTGCTATGGGGAATTCCAGGTACTCTGCTTTCAAAGATCAATACGTGTCTGGGTTTGATAGTCTTAGTAAGTTAAACAAAGCTGGCTTTGATGTTGATGAGTATGAGTTTGGTGATCTAGAGCGTGATGTAAAGCGAGAGCTATTTTATAATGATTTTTTTGGAGGAAAAATAACTCTGGGTGAAGTGTTCAAGTATTATGATTATTTGTCAGAGAAAACAAATTTCATAACTATGCACAAGACGAAAGGTTCGGGGATCGAAAACGTTTTGGTGGTAGCAGACGAGTTTTTTTGGAGGGACTACAAGTTTGGTAATGTTTTTTCGGCTGGGGATATAACTGCCGAGAATAGAAAGATTATGTATGTTGCGTGCTCTAGGGCTATCAAGAATTTGACGTGTGTGCGGATAATGAGCACTGAAGAATCCTCAACTATCAAAGATTATTTCAATGAGATAGAATGTGTAAGTTTAGATTGATTTTTTCGGGGAGCTAGTTGGCTCCCCGCTTAAATGTATCGGTGTTGCTGGATTGCGGATTCCGCATCCATCCGGCCACCTATTCCATGAACATCCGGCCACTGATTTCACGCTGATCCGGCCACCCATTCCACGCGCATCCGGCCACTGATTCCACAGCCATCCGGCCACCCGTCAGGCAGGCAGCCACGCAGGATTTCTTCACTACCATCGGCCTCTTTTTCGGAGCAGAGAGGTCGCCGTGGAGCGTTTATCCATGCGTAAGATTCGCGAAGTACTACGTCTCAAGTTTGAGGTTGGTCTATCTGCCCGCCAGATCGCGGTCAGCCTGCAAGTTGGTCGCGCCACCATCGGTGACTACCTCAATCGCTTTGCTGCCTGTGGGCTGACCTGGCCCTCTGCCCTGACCGACGCCGAGCTGGAGCGGCAGCTTTTCCCGCCGTCGCCCTCCGTTCCCAGTGAACAGCGCCCGATCCCTGACTGGGCTTGGATACATGCCGAGCTGCGTCGTCCCGGGGTCACCCTGGCGCTGCTCTGGCAGGAGTATCGACTGAGCCAGCCACAGGGGTTCCAGTACAGCTGGTTCTGCGATCACTACCGCGCCTGGCAGGGCAAGGTGGATGTGGTAATGCGCCAAGAGCACCGGGTCGGCGAGAAATTGTTTGTCGACTATGCCGGCCAGACAGTGCCGATCATTGACCGGCGTACCGGCGAGATCCGTCAGGCGCAGATCTTTGTCGCGGTGCTCGGCGCCTCCAGCTACACCTTTGCGGAGGCCACCTGGTCACAGCAGTTGTCGGACTGGCTGGGTTCTCATGCTCGCTGCTTTGCCTTTCTCGGCGGGGTGCCGGCGATCGTGGTGCCGGACAACCTACGCAGTGCAGTGAGCAAGACGCACCGCTATGAGCCGGACATCAACCCCAGCTATCGCGATCTGGCCGAGCATTATGCGGTGGCTATCGTGCCAGCCAGAGCCCGAAAGCCGCGTGACAAGGCCAAGGTTGAGGTCGGTGTGCAGGTGGTGGAGCGCTGGATTCTGGCGGCACTGCGCCACCGGCAATTCTTTTCGCGGGAAGAGCTCAACACCGCCATCGGTGCGCTACTGGTTCGCCTGAATCAGCGCCCGTTCAAGAGTAAGCGCTCCATGAACCCCACCTTCAACTGAACGATCCGCTTGCGGATGCTGGGCTCCCGTTTTCCCAGTGGAGCCCCGTCATGATGCGTCCGGACGCCAAGGTCAAAGCCGTCTACCTCTATCCGAAACCCGTCGACTTCCGGAAGTCCATTGATGGTCTGGCGGCCTTGGTGGAGCTGGATATCAAGGTGGCCGTGTTCGACCCGGTGTTGTTCGTCTTCCTCAACAAAACACGCAACCGGGTGAAGATCCTCTATTGGGAACGCAATGGCTTTTGCCTGTGGCTCAAGCGCCTGCAGGCCGAGCGTTTCAAGACCAAGCCTGATGCTGAAGAGCCCATCGTGTTGACGGTGCGGGAACTGAATCAGTTGCTGGCAGGATTCGACCTCTGGGGGAACCAGCCACACAAGGTGCTGACCCCGCGTTTTGTGAGCTGAGTCGGTATAATCCGGCGCCATGAAATCTGGCGCAGACTCCCTTCCCGACGATCCCGTCCTGCTCAAGGCCTTGGTTCTGCAATTGCAGGAACAGGTTGCTCTGCTGCGCCACAAACTGTTCTCGCCAAAGTCCGAGCGTAGCCCCGAGGATGCCGACTCCCCTCAGTTGGCCATGTTCAACGAGGCTGAGGAGTTGCTCGAAGAACCTGCTGGCGGATCGGGTGAAGCCGAAGAAGTCGTCGCCCCAGTGAAGCGACGTGGCAAGCGCAAGCCCCTCCCGGCTGACTTGCCGCGCGTTGAAATCATCCATGAACTGCCCGAGCACGAGTTGACCTGTGCCTGCGGCGCCTGCAAGCAGGTGATCGGCGAGGAGACCAGCGAGCAATTGGAGATCATCCCGATGCAGGTACGGGTGATCCGCCATATCCGCAAAACCTACGCCTGCAAAGCCTGCGAAAGCGCTCCGGTCACGGCCGACAAGCCGGCCCAACTGATCGAGAAAAGTGTGGCCAGCCCTAGCGTGCTGGCCATGCTGCTGACCACCAAGTACGCCGATGGCATCCCGCTGTATCGCTTCGAGAGGATGCTCAGCCGCCACGGCCTCGACATCCCCCGCCAGACCCTGGCGCGCTGGGTGATCCAGTCTGGCGAGCAGTTGCAGCCCCTGCTCAACCTCATGCGCGACCAGTTGCTGGGCTACCCGGTGTTGCACTGCGACGAAACCCGGCTGCAGGTACTGCACGAACCCGGGCGCGATCCCACCGCGCAGTCCTGGATGTGGGTACAGAGCGGCGGCCCGCCGGAGAAACCCGTCGTCCTCTTCGACTACAGCACCAGCCGCGCGCAGGAGGTGCCGTTGCGCCTGCTCGCCGGCTATCGCGGCTACCTGATGACCGACGACTATGCCGGCTACAACGCCGTGGCCGCGCAAGACGGCATCGAGCGCCTGGCCTGCTGGGCTCACGCTCGACGCAAATTCATCGAGGCACAGACGGTGCAGCCCAAGGGCAAGATCGGGCGCGCCGACATGGCCTTGAACCTGATCAACCAGCTGTACGGCATCGAGCGCGATCACAAGGACAGCGGCAACCTGGAACGTCACGCCGCACGACAGCAGCGCAGCCGGCCCCTCCTGGAACAGCTCAAGGCCTGGCTGGACAAGACCCAGCCACAGGTCGCCGCGCAGAATGCCCTGGGCAAGGCGGTGAACTACCTGGCCAGCAACTGGAGCCGGCTCGTGCGCTATGTCGAAGGCGGGCATCTGCCCATCGACAACAACCGTGCCGAGAACGCCATCCGTCCTTTCGTGATCGGCCGCAAGAACTGGCTGTTCAGCGACACGCCCAAGGGCGCCACGGCCAGCGCGCAGCTCTACAGCCTGATCGAAACGGCCAAAGCCAACGGGCAAGAACCCTATGCCTGGCTGCGCCACGTCCTGGAGCGCCTGCCAACGGCCAACAGTGTCGAAGACTACGAAGCCCTGCTGCCGTGGAACTGCCCGCCGACTAGCACATCCTGATCGCGATACCCCGTCAAAGGAAGACGGGGTTTATGGAGCGGTTACGTTCAAGAAGCTGCCGGGTTCCCGGCAGTCAGCCTTCGAAACGCTGGATCAACCGGCACTGCGCGCTCTTCCGGAGCAGCCCTATGTCTACGCCGAATGGAAGAAAGTCCGGGTGCATATCGACTACCACGTCGAGGTCGATGGGCATTACTACTCGGTGCCCTACCAACTGGTGAAGCAACAACTGGAGGTGCGCCTGACGGCGCGCACGGTGGAGTGCTTCCACGGCAATCAGCGGGTGGCCAGCCATGTCCGCGCCCAGCTTAAGGGGCGGCATAGCACCCAGGTCGGGCACATGCCCAAGAGTCATCGCGAACATGCCGAGTGGACGCCCCAGCGCCTGGTGCGCTGGGCGGAGCAGACCGGCCCCCATACGGCTGGCGTGATCCAGCACATCCTCGAACGGCGCAGCCATCCGAGCCACGGCTATCGGGCCTGCCTGGGCATCCTGCGCCTCGGCAAAGCCCATGGCGAAGATCGTCTGGAGGCGGCCTGCCAGCGCGCATTGAGCTTGGGGGCCTGTAGCTACAAGAGCCTCGAATCCATCCTGCGCCAAGGCCTTGAGCGTCTGCCGCTGCCTCAACAGCACCTGCCGCTGCTGCCGGATAACCACGAAAACCTGCGTGGCCCGCGCTACTACCACTGACCTGAAGGAACGCCCCCATGTTGCATCACCCGACTCTGGACAAGCTCCAGAACCTGCGCCTGCACGGCATGCTCAAAGCGCTGAGCGAGCAGCTGACAACCCCGGATATCAGCAGCCTGAGCTTCGAGGAACGCCTCGGTCTGCTCATCGACCGTGAACTGACCGAGCGCGAGGACAAGCGCTTGAGCAGCCGGCTGCGCCAGGCCCGACTCCGGCATAACGCCTGTATCGAAGACCTCGACTACCGCAGTCCGCGCGGCCTGGACAAGGGGCTGATCCTCCAGCTGAGCAGCGGCCAGTGGCTGCGTGAAGGGCTCAACCTGATCATCGGCGGCCCCACCGGCGTGGGCAAAACCTGGCTCGCCTGTGCCCTGGCCCACAAGGCCTGCCGGGATGGTTTCAGCGTGCGCTACCTGCGCCTGCCACGCCTGCTGGAGGACTTGGGCCTGGCTCACGGCGATGGTCGCTTCGCCAAGCTGATGAGCAGCTATGCCAAGACCGACCTGTTGATCCTCGATGACTGGGGACTGGCCCCGTTCACCGCCGAACAGCGCCGCGACATGCTGGAACTGCTGGATGACCGCTACGGCCAACGCTCGACCCTGGTGACCAGCCAGATGCCCGTGGAAAACTGGCACGAGCTGATCGGCGATCCAACCCTGGCCGATGCCATCCTCGACCGTTTGGTACACAACGCCTATCGCCTCCAGCTCAAGGGCGAATCGATGCGTAAAAGAACTCGGAAATTGACGGCACCCGGGCAATCAGATTAACAATGCCAGCCCTGCGTCGCTGCGCTCCGACTGCCCGGCCGGATGGCCGTGGAACAGGTGGCCGGATGTGCGTGGAATACCCGGCCGGATCAGCGTGGATTGGGTGGCCGGATGGCGTGGAATCCGCAGCTGGATGATAAAATCTCGTTTAAATACTTTCGTTGCAAAGGCTCCCAAGCTTGCTCTGTATGTATAGTGTCATGCATATATGACTTTTAGATTTGTGCGGGTGATTGCTAGCTTAACTGCCAAACACCCATTTTTTGTCTAGTCGCCGGATGAGTAGTTTCAACGTCAGTGAATAGTAGTACTTCGTCGCATTACTATGCCCAGCGAGATGGTGCTGAACGAACCAGGCCATATGCTTCCTTCGCCAACACCAAGGTGTTTCCTGCTTCCAGCGATCTGCGATAGCCGCCTGAATAATTTTCGCCTGCCGCAAATGACGCTGCCGCGTTGCGTACGACCCTGTCAGCACCGCAGCCAAGAACAGCTCCATATCGAATGGCTTGTTCATGTACGTCCTCCAATGTACGCAGCGACCACGTCGATCCGACCGTGCCCCAGCTCATAGCTGATTTGCCTCCGGGCATCACGATCAAGGTACCGTAGTACCTGGCAACATTGGCCGCCGATGATAGGCGCGGGGTGTTGGGTGATTTGCTCATAGCGCTCACATGCGTACGCCGCTCGTAGCTCATGGAAGCCTTTGAGGTTGTGTGCATGCAGGATGTCCCGCGCTGGGCGGATGATTTCTTGCAGAAGACTCAGGTAGCTTTCGTGTGGTGCAATCAAGTTGCGGCTACCCACAGGCGACACTTGCAATGCAAACCCAAGTGCGTCGCGAACATGGTCGTCCACCGCAATCCAACGTGGCGCCGAGGCGCCAGCGCGGCCGCCTTTGGTGCCGTCCTGGATGTTGATCCTGCCGAACTCTTTAGCCTCACGACTTAGCCGCGGCAGGTTAGCCAGGATGGCCTCACGCAAGCGCATACCGGTGGCTCGCGCTAACAGAATGATCGCGGCGGCCCGCAGCTGATGATGGCGGCAAAACGTGTCGACTATCTGCTTAACCTGCTCGCGATCCTGGCCTTGCGGAACTGAGTGTCGAACCCCGGTACGCTGCATACCCAACGCCTTGCTTGGACTTGGCAATTTCACATACTGATCACCGCGAAGCGCCGCCATGGTCCTGTTAACGCTGGATAGCCGATTTTGTGCGGTGCTGACGGCGAGGTCACCGCGCCCAACCACGTCGCGCAGATACGCCGCATAGTCGGCCAATACCTTCCGATCAATCTGCCGCGCATCATTGATACCAGGCCCCTGTTCGGAACGGCACCATTTGACGAATGCCTGCCACCGATCACAGTGCGCTTTGACCGTGCCGTAATGACCGCCGCCGAACATGTCTTTCAGCGCTTGCGGCCCTGCGTAGCTCAATTGCCTGCCATAGCCGAAATTACGACCATCGCGTCTACCCACCAATGCCATGTCGGTCACCTCATCTTCCGTTCTCCGATCCTCACCCCCACGTCATCCCGCCAAGAATGCTGAGTGTTATCAGGGATCAAGGCCCCTGCGACCTGTGGGGATGTCCTCATGCGGGACTGGCGGCTCCTTACGACCGGGAGCACGGGCATCTCATGATCTGGCCTCCTGAGCACTTCCGAGGAAGTGGGCGGGTGGAGGCTGCGTTGGCTGACGAGACCGGTGCCGCGAGATCCTGAGTCGGGTGAAGGCAGTAAAGCGATGACCGGGGCGTGCCTGACTGTCAGTCAGGTGCAGTCCATTCCTTAGGCTGCGGCACCATCATCTGCATCGCTGTTGCTGGTGACTTCGGTGTTTGTCACGCCGATTGTCACGAGAGGGAATGCCGCAAAGCCTTGTACGAGTTGGGCTGCAGCAGTGGTAGGAGCGCCCGTCTCTTTCCGGGAGAAAGAGACGGGCGCAGGTTGGCGCACGGGAATGGCCAAGCGGATAGGTTGCAGCAGGGCAGCTATGAAAGGGGATGAGTTGCCGCAGTGGGCACACTGGTAAAAGTAGGCATCCATCACATCGTTGTGACCGTGCGAGCCGCCGGACGCTAATCGCACTTTGGGAGAACCACCACGGTGTGGCGTAGCCTTAAAGGTTCTGGCTACCTGGGTTGCTGTCAACGACAGCGCTTGCCCGATCTTTTCTACGCCTGTGGGTAACTCGGGTCAAGGCTCGAGTTTTCGGGAGTTCTGCGGCTGTGGATGAAATTATCCACTGGTGGAAATCAGTGGTTTTCCACAGACAGTTGTGTGGGCTTTAGATTTTTTAAGTGAGGTCCATCCAAACAGGGCGGCTTTGCAGCCCTGTTTGGATGGACCCGCGTGGACAAGCGGATCGCTGAGATATGAAGACCGGACACTTACTCAGTTGCGCCACGTTTTGCTTTTAGGCGAGTGACGTTCGCGCCTGTCTGGTTCGCGAATTCGTGTGGAGTGACATGCTCCTGCCGGTTGGCCTCCAGGTACCGGCTCCACCAGTTCATAATCAGCCTGCGCTCCTCGATGAACTCGGCCTTGTGGATGTAAGCGGCGCGGACGTTGTTGCGCTCCTTGTGGCTCATCTGCCGTTCAATGGCTGTCTCCGACCACAATCCTGACTCGATCAGTGCGCTGCAGGCCATCGATCGAAAGCCATGGCCGCAGATTTCCGTTTTGGTGTCGTAGCCCATCTTTCTAAGCGCGCTGTTCACCGTGTTTTCAGACATGGGCTTCCAGGGCTTGGCATCGCCTGCAAACACCAAGTCGAATTTGCCGGTGAGGACGTGGATCTGTTCAAGCAGGGTCACGGCTTGCGGCGATAAGGGTACAAGGTGGATGTCCCCGGCCATCTTCGTACCCCTTGTTGAAAAGGGTACTCCGTCCAACGCGGGTCGAGTGTCCGGTATCTCCCAGGTGCCGCGCTTGAGGTCGAACTCGCTCCAACGGGCGAAGCGCAGTTCGCTGGAGCGGACGAACACATGCAGCGAGAGCATGACCGTCAGCCGGGTAAGTGCGCGGCCTCTGTAGGTGTCGATACGCTCCTGCAATTCAGGCAGACGCGATAAGGGTAAAGCAG
The DNA here is from genome assembly GCF_001708505.1 of Pseudomonas sp. TCU-HL1. Taxonomy (NCBI): domain Bacteria; kingdom Pseudomonadati; phylum Pseudomonadota; class Gammaproteobacteria; order Pseudomonadales; family Pseudomonadaceae; genus Pseudomonas; species Pseudomonas sp. TCU-HL1. Next base: position 5,884,337 of record NZ_CP015992.1, on the reverse strand, counting down.
GGCGGTGAATCACCCTCGGGGCTTTGATCAAACCTTCAAGGTCGGAGGCAGGGTTTGCCGCGATCTGTCGAGCGCGTTTCGCCTCGCGCATGATGCTTTGTAGGTAGTTTTGTACCCTTAAAGCGACGTCAATCGTGCCGCGTTTTTGGATCGCTTCCAGAGGTTGCATCAGGTCATGGGTATCCAGATCGACAATAGAGCGAGCGCCGATCAGCGGGAATACATGGGTTTTTAGGCGGCTCAGAACCGTCTTCGCATGACCCGGTGCCCATTTGGCAGACATCGCTTTGTGCCATTCCAGTGCAGCGCTTTCAAAGGTACGGCCTTTGATTGCGGCCTGTGTCTTGGATTGGTGTTTGGTCTCGATAGGGTCGATGCCTTTCGCCAGCATCCGCTTGACCTCCAGGCGCTTGTTGCGCGCATCGGCGAGGCCGACCACGGGGTAGCTGCCGAACGAGGGTCAGTCCTTCGCGGCCATCAGGTTTTACATACCTGAGACGCCAGCCTTTACGGCCATTGGGTTGGACTAGAAGGTAGAGGCCGTCGCCGTCGAAAAGCTTGTAAGCGCGGTCGGTGGGCTTGGCTGAGCGGCAAGCCGAATCGGAGAGTGGAGCAGTGGTGCGCGACATAAGGGTACTCCCCCTTTATCGAATTACCTTACCCCTAACACTACCCCTAAAACGGTTGGAATCCACCAGTTTCTGACGGAAACCGATGGAACGCCAAAACGAAAAAACCCGCCAGAAGGCGGGTTTTTCGGGGGTTCCAGAGATGTTGAAAGCTTTCTATGGAACCTTGGATGGTGCCGGCACCAGGAGTGAAATTGGCTTGGCATGAGCTACGTGGCTATTGGCTTACGCCTATTCAGATATTGGATAGGGTACTCAAATAGGTACTCGATGTGGAGTTCCAAATCAATTAGTAGCGATCTGTCCTGGGAGGGCCTTTGCAGTTCGGGGCAGACCAGGGGGCGTGGTTCGCCAAACCAGCTCGATGCTCAATCCAGGCGACATCATGCTCCCCAGTCGAAGCGCTGGCTAAACGTGCAGTCGGACAAAGCAGGCGCGATTGCTCGACGAATTGCCGGCGTGTAAAGTGGCGTGTAAACTGTCAATCAAAGTGTCAAGCATGGATGAGTGCAATGGGCAAAAAACTTAAGAACGCGCCGGTCTTCTTCACGATTGGCCAGGTGCAGCACAACCCTTTGCTTTCGCTTGGCTCCTATATCCCGCAAATCCAGGAGCGCATGCGCAAAGCTGGCTACCCAGGCTTCGAGCGATCAGCTCAGATGAGGCTTGCGCTGCAGAGCGTCTCAGATGGAACCGACGAGAACGGTCCAGTCCCGGCGTTTCAGAAAATGGACCGCTTCGTATTTTCTGACCTCAATAGCACCCAAGGTTTCATCCTGCAGCCGAACGCCATTTCGTTTCAAACGACGGTTTACGATCGGTTCGAGGGCTTCTATGAGCAGCTGGAGATGGGGCTCAGCATCCTGAACGAGGTCGTCGGCGGACTGAGCTTTGTTGAGCGGCTTGGTCTGCGTTACTTGGATGCGGTGGCTCCACAGCCTGAGGAGGATCTGGGTCAGTACCTTGTGCCGCAGGTGTTGGGTCTTCCCTTCAAGATGGAGGAGGCAATGTTTAGCCATTCCTTTACGGAGGCGGTTCTGATGGCTGAGGGGCTTGGTCAGGTGGTGGCGCGCACCGTCATCCAGAACGGTAAGCTCGCATTCTCACCAGACCTTGATCCGGCTCCGCTGAAGCTGCAGGCGCGCTTTGAGTCGATTGTAGGCATGCATGCAATCATTGATACGGACGGCTTCTCCATTGAGCGTCGCCCATATGAAATCGACGAAGTACGATCCAGAATGGATGCTCTGCACGAGCTTATCGGTCAGTGCTTCAATGCCACGGTTACCGATTTTGCGCGTACAGCCTGGGATACTTGAAAGGAGTCTCTGACCCATGCACATCGCACACTCAGATCGAACAAGCTCGCAGCTTGCAAGTAGCTTTCGGGCGTCTCGGCGCCTTGAGTGCCGGGCGACTCTTGAGAGGCGTGAGCTTTCTACGGCTACGACTGCCGGCGACCAAGGTGGGTCGACTAAGGGGGCATCCTCGCGATTTATTCGAGGCTGCGGAGGGGTCGCTCTTGCGTTGTTGGTAGGCACTGGCGGCGCCGTGACGCCTGATTACGTTGCGGCTCGTGATGGTAAGGGTTATCGCCTGTACGACGTCCAATACTCGGAAAGGAAGACTGGCGCGGGCGCACAGCCTGCCAGGATACGCAGCTCGGCCGAGAATCTTGCGTTCGTGCGCGACACACTTAAGCCGCCGGTGACCGAGTTGGCATCCTACTTCGGTGTTTCGCGTCAGGCCATCTACAACTGGCAGGCAGGAGAACCTATCTCCGCGCAAAACGAGGCGCTGCTCCAGCAGTTAGCGGATGCCGCAAGTCTCTTGCGTCAGGAGGGGCTCGCGGGGAGTGCCAGCTTGATCAAGCGGAAGCTGCCTGGGGGGAAAACGCTTCTTGAGCAGATGCGCAGCGGGGAATCAGGTGAGTCTGCCGCCAAGGCGCTCGTTGCCATGATTCAGCGGGAGAGCAAGCAGCGCTCGGAAGCGGCTCAGCGCCTCAGAGGAAGAGTTGTCGCCTCCGTCGATTTGTCTGATGCGGGCGCTCCTCATCTTGATGAGCAGGCATAGAGGATGAAGTAGCTGAATGGGTAGCTGGAGCAGAGAAACACCCTGGCGACAAGGAAGCCTCCTTCAACCGGATACCATTCGGGAGCTGGAGCTTGCTACACACCTCCCGCCGGAGAAGGTTGCCGCAGTCGTTGCCACTCATGACTGCGATCTTGCCCAGCTACCTGACAGCGAACCGGTGGTGGAGGTGGTGCTGGGGACGATTCTGGATGGGGCACCCAATGGCAACTACACCAACTGCAAAAATCTCCGGCGCCTGCATGTGGGGTGCACGGCAACTGGCGAAGAAATCCATGTCGAAATCGATGCCAACAAGCGGGTCTTCATCCCGAAAGAGGTGGTTGAGGACCCCAGGCGTGGGCTGAGTGCGCATTCGCCAGTCCCTTCGCACAAGATGACCGCGAGGGAGCACAGCGTGTTTCAGCGCTGGCTGGCCGCCCGGTATCGCAGGTCGGCTTTCCCGGATGAGTTCGATCGGCGACTGAAATCGGAAACTAAGGTTGCCGAGAAGCTGGCCAAGGCGTTCAAGGACAGTGGCAACCATATCGTCGCCGTATTCTTTGACGTAGATGGCGGCGTTGAGAATGCCCGAGACGGCGCCGACGATCCCTATGAGCTCCTGATTACGCTGCTCTATGCAACGGATGTCGACCCGGCTGCTGCCGAGGCTGCGGCCATCGCGACAGCGGAGATCATCCAGTCAATTTTTGACGGTGGCTGCCGGATCAAGAAGGGTGATAGCGAAGGCTGGCATTGGATCGAGCTCGTCGGCATAGAAGTCATGTCGGACGAGGCCCTGTCATACGCCCAGTCGCAACTGCTCAAGAAATGGCAGGCAGACCACATCAGTCTCCGTACTGAACCGGCGCAGCCGATGCTTGAAAATTGACCAGCGAGCGCCGAGGGGAGGACAAAATTTTGTAAGCGCCTGAAATTTCTGAAATTCCCCTTATGTCGTTGTTGACTAGCGACAGAACATGTGGGAATATGAGATTTGCTGCATTAGCGTCTTAAGCAGCAAAAAGCCCACCGCCCTTGTTGGTAAGGGGAGTGAGCTGAGAGCCGTGCATCGAAGGTTTTGCCGAACCCAAGAGCACATTTAACTCAACCAACCTTGGAGGTCAGGTTTTTTCAATCGCGGGAAAACATTCTACGGATATCAATTATCCCTGACAAGCCTGCTTGACCGGCGGTCATTCGACCCAAGGTGCCTCCGAGGTCTCTCTTTGGAGAACTTCGTATGAGTACTATGATCTGCAGGCCGTTCATCACCCTTCGCAATGGCCGTCGCCTGTACGCCCATGAGGTAGGTAAAACTGCCTTCTGCTTTGAGGTTGATGAAGTGAAACCAGCAAAACCGCAAGGTTCGCTTGAGGTTCAGCTGGAGCTCGATGACCTTGAGGAGTCGGGTGATACCCCGCTCCACTAAGCCATCCAGGGCGTTTCACAGCGCCTGTCACCCTCCGGAGGGGGCAATCGCCCCCTCCACCCTTTACTGTCCACCTTCGTTATCAACGATAGCAACGTTCGAGGCTTTTGCGCGTCGCGTGCTCTGGTTCCTTGCCTCTGATGATCAGCCGTCCCCAAAAGATGCCTCCGATCAGGCCACAGTTGATCGGTGACTTGAATCGCCCCGGCTTTCCTAGACACTCTCAAAGCTTTGAAAATAGCGCTTTTCAAATTCCACTGGCGATAGCTGCATGCGAAGCCTGGCCTAGAAGATTGGCGGAAAGTACCTTTTGCCTGATTAAGGCTCGGCTTCCACGGGTTCTCAGCCTGCTTCCGGGGTTTGGGCTGATCTGGCCGCGACCGGCGAGTGCCCAAGAGCGCTCGCCGATTGCATGGAGTTCCCTGTAGTCAGGGTGTTACGGGTTGCCAGCCATCTTCCGGGCGTAGTGACGATCACTGAGATTCTTCTTGGGATCAGCCTTGGCCCAACTCACTGGCTTATTACAGTCCTGGCAGGTCAGCACCTTTTCGTCAGCGCTGAGGGTGTACAGGTGAGTTTTCGAGCCATCGCCGATCTTCAAGCCGGCATCCGTTACCTCAAACCCTGGCACCTCATACCCCAGACGATCCATATTCTCGAACTTGAATGACCAGACCCTGACCTGTTTCTCGCGCCAGATACCCATGATGGTCAACGGATCATGCTTCGTAGTGCGTTGATAAACCCAATCGCCTTCATACGGCGTCAGCTTCGGAGCCTCTGAATCCCGACGCGCCTGCTCCAAGGCTTCCTTCTGTATTTTTTCCAGTTCGGCGTTCAATGCTTCCTCGTTCTTGCGGGCTTGCTCCTTAAGCATCTGATCTACGTCATACGGCCCCTCGGGGTCATATTTCCAAACATGCTCGTCCGTTCTCATACCGAGTACCTTGCAATTAAGGCAGTCAAGGCTTCGCTCATCGACGTTACGCTTCATCACCAGACGTGTGGAGCTGTTCACGGCATCAAGAAGAAGCTTTTCATCCTTTACCGATACACTCATTTTGCCGAGCGGTTTAATGCCGCCTTTTCCGAGGTCCCCAAATAGCTCTGCTTCATCACCATGAACATTGAGAACCATCGTCCCGTTCATGCTTGAGTCTTTGAATCGGTAAGCCCCTGTGAAGTCTTCGCCGCCGCAGCCAGAGAGGAGAGTTCCAGTAACAACGGCTGCAGCGAATTTAAATAGCGTGCGCATAACGTCCTTCCATTGGTTTTTGTCGCCTTTCGGTAGGCAGTGATCTGCATCTGCAGATTGATGCTATTTTGACATCATTTGCTGAGCTGACGCACAACCCTTGCGTTGAGCTGCTCGATGAAAAGTTCGGCGCAACATTCATCCAGCCACAGCAACAGCGGCATCCAGTACAGGCGCAGGACATTACCTTCTCTAGCGATGAGTACCGGTCGCGTCACGGAGGACGTCCACTTCATACGGGGAAACAGACAGCTGACGATCATCAATTCATCCAGATCAGCCCGCATCATCATCATGATCCTCCCGCCGCTCCAGCCATTCCGCCAGGCCCCACAGACCCACCCCAATAAACGCCAGCACCACGATGGCCCACAGCGGCACCAACCGATGAGAGCCCAACCAGAAGCCGGCGCCAGCACACGCGATCCACGCTAGAGTTCGCCCCATACAGACCACCTCCATTCATGTTGAGGGGCCACGCTACTCCGAGGTAGGTTGGTGTCAGCGAGCAATCGGAAAAAATCGTTAGTTCCCGTGCTGGAAGTTGAGGACGCCGCAGTGGGGTTCGGGATGGTGGCAATGGTGCCCAGATGGTGCGATGGTGAAGACCGCTTATTTCTCAGTGGTTTTTGCGGGTTTGCCAGTGTGTGGGAAGAGCGCCGCTGGGATGCAACGGTAAAGTCACTGTGCATTCTCAGCGCCAGGACTGTGGGGACGCAGCATTTCCCAGGGTGTTTTCTCGGCGGCGCAGCGGAAAGCGCGATGCGATAGTGCGGTTTTCCAATGGTTTTCTGAAGTTTTCTGGAGATGGTGGGCTGTGCCGGCGTGCCCCACCTGAGGTGGCGTCATCGTCGGCACCAGAACGATCGGCGCCGCTCCTCCTGCCCGAAACTAGATGGTAAGAAGCTTTTGCCTCTTGAGCGAATTAAGAGGTTGCCCCCTTCATATCTAATATTGATCTTCGGAGATCATCCAGCTGAGCCTCCATCATTGTCAACTTGGCTTCTAATATGTAAGTTCTAGTTGGTGTCATGGAGTCTACATCGTAGATGCTAGGAACGGCAGCATCCACTACGGGTAGCAATGAAATTTCGCTTTCCGTCACCTGATCTACCACATAGAGAGAGCGGGTCTTTCCATTTTCGGTTTTCGCGCAAAACTCCAAATAAACTCCTCTAGGGATGCCGCTAATCCCGATCTTTTTCCCGTTATTTTCTCTGGGCAGGAAGCTCGCAATCTTAATTTTTTTGCCGCGTCGAAAAACGAGTGCGCCCCATGCCTTTTGGCAACTAAGCTCGGGTTTATTAATAAGGCAAGGATTATTAATGTAGCCTGTTTCATCTATATGTATTGCGTGCATCATCAGCGGCCCGAATTACCAATGGTCAAGTCAGGATAAAGACTTCGTGCCCCTCCCTTCCACCGAACTCGGTGTAGTTGCTTGGCGGTGACACGGAGTGCCCTGAGATACCATGGCGACCTCCACAAAAGGACAGGAAGGTCATGAGCGATAGATCGGATCAGAAAGCCTCTCGCATTTCAGGTGTGGTACGCAGCTTCATGCCGGAGAAGGGATTTGGGTTCATCCAGGGGGAGGACGGGCGCAGCTACTTCGTACACATCAAAAGCGTCGAAGGTGGAGAACTATTTGATGGTCAGGCCGTAGCATTTGAAGGCCAGCCAGGCCCGAAAGGATATCGGGCGCTGAGGGTGACACCGGGAGAGCGCCCGCCACCTGCCGGCTACGCCTATGAGTCCCCGAACCGATTCGTATGGACAAGGGACTCTGCTGCCCGTGGTTTCGAAACCATTTTCACCCTGGGCAGTGGCTGGGCTGAATCTAACAACCCCAATGAGGCTCGAGCGCTTTTGGAGAACGCAAGCGCAGATCGTGGGGGTAACGCGGTACTGAACGTGCGGCTCGAGAAATACAGCCGCAATGACGGCTGCTCGAACTATTACTACACCATGCACCGCTTCACTGGGGACTATGCCAATGTGCAGAAAATCGTCAGTACCACTGACCGAGACTGGATTTCCCGCTCGATTCAGTGGGAACAGGAATTCTTGGCTCGAATCGAAAAAGAAAATGCTCAGGTAGCCACGCCTAACGCTGGGACAACCAGTCTGGTGCCACCAGGAGCAATCAAGCACGGCGCAATGATGCTGCTGAGCTGGACACTCACACTGGCGAAAATCCTGGGCCTGGCACTTCTATTCGCTGCGAAAATTCTTCGGTCATCCCGGCGCTGATCGCACCGGGTAGCGCTGACTCTCTTTTCTGGGCGGTCACCAGAAGAGAGAGTTCACATTCATGTCGGCGTGGCTCTTTGTCTGACACCTCCCTTTGTTCCATCCATTCAGCGGCATCCCAGCACACAACACCCACTCTCTTTTCTGAGCTGAAAGCCAGAAAAGAGAGTGGGTCGCAGCAACTGCATCAGGTTCGGTTGAACTGGGCCTGAGGCTTCCTGAAAGATGATCGCAGCAGGTGAAGGAAATTTTCTCGCACGACTGATGAGCCCGGCAGGGCGAAACTCGCGACCGAGTCTCGTGCTAAGGGTTGTTTGATTCTCTGGAACAACCGCCCTCGACCTTTCTGCGTCATCGCAAAGGCGAGAGGGTCGATGTGGGCTGAGGCTGTCATCAGCCAGGCCCGCAACTACAGACCAAGGGTGTCCGTTCCAGCACCCTTGGGTTGTTGGCTGGACGGGTTCCAATCAACGAAGGAGGTGGTTCTAAACGCTCGGCTTGGGATCTCAGATCGAGCGGGATGTAGTGATGATGATCCGCACAGAGCGCGCAGCGCTTCCCGCCCAAGGTGTGGTCTGCCAGCGGGGGCAGGCAGTGAACGTGGGTGCAAACCGCACTCGCCTCGCTGGCACACGCCACGTAACGGCCAGGAGGATCGGAGTCCTGGAGCGCACGTTGCGTAAACCGTAGTAGTCGCATCCAGGTGCGGATTTGCGGTACCGGCAATCTTCATCGCGTTCTTCATCGCTGCACGCTCTGAGCATTGCTCGCGGCTCGATGATGACGCGACAGGATTAGCCATGCAGCAAGTCCGTATCAAGGATGCAAAACCAGCCCAGCAGGCTGGCCAGAACCCAGATCGGGTTGTCTGCCCCTCCAGGGGTGTCCTGTGTGCCAGAAATGGTGCTCAAGGCAGCAAGTTCGCTTTCACGTATCTCCATACGCGCACCTCCCCCATCAGAATCACCAGGAGCAATTATGGCTGGCTGGAAATCTTCACTGGCATCGGTGCTCAAGGAGCGCAACGGTATCAAGGCGTCAGACGGGACAATCGCCAGTCACGAGACGCAACACAAGCGCGCGACCGTCCTTTATCAGGCGTTCGCCGAGCTGAGAGAGATGGGCTACAAGCTGGACAATGTCAGGCAGTTAAAAGGGCGCCATGTGGAGGCGCTGACCAAGCACTGGCTAAGCAAAGGGCTTTCCCCCTCTACCCTGCAGAATCGTCTCTCCACCCTGAGGACATTTGCCTCTTGGATCGGCAAGGATGGCATGGTGGAGAGCACGGAGCGCTATTTTCAAAACCATGAGGCCGCCAGAACCTCGATCAATACCCAGGACAAAAGCTGGGAAGCGAACGGCGTGAGCGTTGCGCAAAAACTGGATGATTTGCGCGCCCTGGATGAGCGCGTTGCGCTCCAGGTCGAGTTGCAACTGCGATTTGGTCTCCGGGTAAAGGAGAGCGTCATGCTGCGTCCTCACCTAGCTGACAAGGGCGGCTACCTGGCTGTCAGTATTGGCACGAAAGGTGGACGGGACCGCACGGTTCCTATCGACACGCCAGAGCGGCGAGAGCTCGTTGATCGAGCTAAAACCTTTGCAGATCGCCGCACCGCCAGCACCGCCGATCCTGGCAAGTCCTTGAAACAGGCGTTGGGCCACTACAGCCGCGTTGTCGCCAAAGCGGGGCTGACCAAGGCTCAGCTCGGCGTGACCTCACATGGCTTGCGCCATGCCTTCGCCAATGAGCGTTATACCCACTACTCGGGCAGTCGCTCCCCGGTTGAGGGGGGAAGCCTCAGTTCCCAGGACGGGGAGTTGGATCGCTTTGCGCGCATGGCGGTTGTCGAGGAACTGGGACACTCTCGCGAGGACGTGTCCACGCATTATCTCGGACGCTAGAATGGGCTTCTCAGAAAATAATGATAGGACAGCGGCCTCGATTGCCAGGCATTGACTCTTTTTAGTTTTATTTATTTTTCTTTTTAGGGGCTCATCCTGAGCTGTCTAAGGGATAAACAGAGCTCTAACAGAGCCATGCTGATCCATGATAAGGCTCAGACTGATACGTATCAGTCTGAGCTGTGTATAACTTCATCAAGGTTGTGGTGGAGCTTGCTGCGAAGTTTGCTCCTTATGCTTATAGGTAGCTTATCTAGGTCAGAGAGCAAGGAAGCTAGGTTTATCTGAGTGTTTTCTCCGCCGACGTTGATTTGCATACTTAGTCTCTCTATATGCACGATTCTAGTACCTGCCAATTCTCCAGCGACAAGAAGGTTCTTAAGATCCGCCACCGCTCGTTTTACACCACTGGGAACGTAATCCCAAGTTGCTACAGCATGCGGTCGGCCATGCTCATCAGTGACCTGTATTTTTTCACGCAGGGTGTAGCGGTTAGAGCGACCAACTCGTTCTCTTGTAATGTAACCGGCCTCCTCCAACACTTTCAGTTCACGCTTGATCTGAGCCGGGCTAACACCTGATTTTTCAGAGATAAGATCAATTCCTGGGAAGGCAACGCCCGATGAGTAGTTCGTATGCGCTTTGATGACTGCGTAGACAGTGAACGCATGTGGACCAATCTTGGCCACGTCTCCCTGATCAATCATCGATTTGAATACATGAAACCACTGGGTTTGCGCCTCTAACGCAAGCAACTCTTGCGACTCTACCGTTCGACTACCCATAAGGTCACTTGCACGCGGATGAGTTGATTTTCTCATTCACCCAGGCGTTAACCCGCTCTGCAGACCAAGCAACCGAGTTAGCACCAATACGCACCGGTTCAGGGAAATCACCTGCCCGAACTAAGCGATAAATCTGTGATTTGCTCAATCCCACCAAAGCGCAGACACCAGGAAGGCGAAGCAGGGCAGGTGTAACAGATTGAGTAGCCATCTGGGTGGGTCTCCTTGGACCTGAGTTAGATGGCTAGGCATTCAATGGCACTTCAACTGAGTAGTCATGGGAATGCCCAAATTCCCATAGGAAACCCCAACTTTTAGCTATAAAAAATTATTCGCCGGAATTGGACTGGGCGCGCATGTATTTTCTAAGCGTTTTATGATCTTTTGGCATGTCGACTCCCGCATCCTCTGCGAGAGATATCACGGCAGAGTACAGGTCAAAATTCTCGCGCGGCGAGTGGAGTCTAGATGCGGCACTCAAGATACTCTCTATCCGCTTCTTGCCGTCGCGGTCAGCTGGTCTCTCACGATGAGCTTTGTCGACTTCCTTAATCAGATTAACCAGGCCATTCATAATCTTGCTGATGGTTCCCAGCTCTATTGTTTTAAGCTCGCTTCCCCTCTTGTCTTCCTTGGGTTGATCACATGCATTGCTACTTAATATGAATCCTGGGGGAGTAATTCCCGCATCAATGATCCACTCATTGAGGGAGCTTCTAGTAAAATATATTACACTTGCTGGAATATCTTTAAACTGTTCATCATCTCTGGAGTAGCAGTTTACGAGGCCGTTATTGGCTGAAGATGGGGCGTCGCAGGAATCATAAAAATATTTGCTTAGCAATTCAAAATAAAAACTGTAAGCCCTAGCTGAGCGCTGTGGGAATCCAGCCATTCCTACCCAAAATATATCATTGAGAGATGATCTGTTTCCCCGTTTTTCACCGTGTTCAATGTATAGCTCTTCAATAAGTTCATGCAGGGCATGTGCAGCTTCTTGGGGGCTAACTCTATAGTGGCGAGCGTACTCCGGCACCAAGTCAGAAAGACGCATTACATCATTATTCATGCGATTTTCTTCCCCACTGCGATGGCAGCTCCATTACTGCTGGATAGCAAAGCATCCAAGTGATCGGCATACCACTGCAGCATCTCTCGCCGTCCTTCCAAATACTGAGCATGGTTGTAGGTGCCGCGAATGCTGTTCTTGTCCACATGGGCCAACTGGGTCTCGACCCACTCGCTGGGGTATCCCTGTTCATGCAGGGTGGTGGACATCGTGTGGCGGAATCCATGACCTGTGGCGCGCCCGTCGTAGTCAGAGCGCTTCAGCAGTTGGTTGATGGCGGCCTCACTCATGGGTTTTGCTGGATCGTTACGGCCAGGGAACGCAAGTGTGTAGCCGCCAGTAATGCTTTGCAGTTCACGCAGAGCAGCGATTGCCTGCTCGGAGAGCGGGATTAGATGAGCGCGGCGCATTTTCATGCGCGCAGCAGGGATCAGCCAGAGCCGATTTTCGAGGTCGAACTCCGTCCAAGGGGCGCCTCGCAGTTCGGCGGTTCTAACCCCCGTCAGGATCAGCAGGCGAGTGGCGATCTTTACTATGTCGTTACCAGGGCAGGCTTGGATGGCGAGCAACAGCTCTGGCAGCTCCGCAACAGGTAAGAATGGGTAGTGTTTTGAGGTGGGAGTCTGTAGTGCGCCACCAATATCGGCGATAGGGTTGTATTCCGCACGGCCAGTGGCGATTGCATATCGGTACACCTCTTGGCAGCGCTGGCGAGTCTTGCGCAGTACCTCCAGCGCCCCTCGCGCTTCGACCCTGCGGAATACCTGCAACCACTGCATAGGCTTGATGTCGGCAAGGGGTAGGCTTCCCACGTGGGGGAAGATGTCCCGCTCGAAGGCCTCCATCACGTCGCTGGAGTATCCCGCTGACCATCGAGGCGCTTTGTGTTGATGCCACTCTAGCGCTAGCACCTTGAAGGTATTAGCGCGGGCTATTGCTGCCTGTGCTTTCTTGGTATCGCGCTCAAACCCTGGGTGCTTGCCTTGTGCCACGAGCTGGCGGGCCTCAGAGGCCAACTGACGGGCTTGAGCCAGCGTTACCTTGTCGACAGTGCCTACGGAAATGTGGGACTGCTTACCATCCAGACGGAAGCGGAAACGCCAGGATTTTCCTCCGGCAGCACGAATCCACAGGAACAATCCGCCTCCATCGGCAAGGCCGTAATCCTTGTCGCGTGGTGCGGCGTTCTTCACCTGTAGGACGGTTAATGGCATGGGGTGAGTACCTAAAGATTATTGAACCAATCAAAGGTACTTGCATGGGTACTCAAAGGGCAAGCGCTTGGCTGAAACGGGATGGCACTGCATGAAACACAAAGCCCGCACGAGGCGGGCTTTGTGGGGGATTCATGACACTGCTTGGCACTGCATGAATCTGTTTATTGGTGCCGGCACCAGGAATCGAACCCGGGACCTACTGATTACAAGTCAGTTGCTCTACCAGCTGAGCTATACCGGCCAGAAAGGGCCGCCATTATAGCGATTGGGCGTTACGAGTAAACCTCTGCGATGCAGCTTTCAGGGGCATGGAATCAGTGGGGCGTGGCTTATGCACAAAGGGACTATTTTTGGTACGCCAGTCCTGAAATTTTGTGAGCTATATCTCGGTTTCTCACAAGCTGCTGTTTTAAATGGATTTTTGTAAGTTGTCCAAAAAATGTTCAGCTGTCGCTGACTGCGCACGGCAAGGCTTTGCGGTCGATTACCCAGATTCCATCAACAGAGTTATCCACAGCTTCTGTGGGTAATCTCAGCGCTCGGCCAGCAGCAGGATGTTGCGAGGTGTGAGCTGGGGCGGGCAGAAGCTGCCGAGTGTCACCTGATAGCCCTGCTCTTCAAGGAAGAGGGTGCGATCCAGCAACAGCCAGAGTTCCAGCGGGCGACGGAACAGGCTGCGGGGAAGTTCCAGATTGCGTACCTCGGCCAGGCGACGCCAGCCCGCAGCTTCCAGCGCCATCCAGTCGCGGTCGAGTGGGGTGGGCAGTCCCTTGAGTTCGCACAGGTCATGGCAGTACGTGGCGAATGGCTTGTCCAGCCAGTACGTGGCAAGGGAGGGGGTGGACAAGTAGTGGTCTTCGCCGCGCAGTTCTCGCTGCAGCAGGTCGAAGGCCAGGCGGCGAGCCATGGATTGATCGCGCTGGCGGCGGACGCGAGCGCCGGCGGTTACTGTTTCGCTCAGGGGCAGGCGCAAGTCGGCTTGGCTGAGACGCAGGGTGGAGGCCTTGGCTGGCGCGGAGAGCGGCTGGTAGTCCGAGGTCTGGATTCGGTTGTAGCAGCAGGGCACCACTGCCAGTTGTCGGCAGCCCGCAGCGCTGGCCAGTTGCAACAGCCGTACATGGAGGTCGCCGCAGGCGTGCAGGGCCACCACGGTGTGGTCGGCGGAAAGCCGCTTGGCGGCGCTTTCGGCCAGGGCATCCTGTTCGTGGTGACTGGCGGTCAGGCCCAGGCGCTGGCTGAGGTGCTGTCCGCTGGCGACCAGTTGCGGGTCCAGTTCGATGCAGGTCAGCGGCGTGCCGTCATGGGCCAGCCGACGCCCCAGGTGGCCTTTTCCAGCGCACCAGTCCAGCCAGTGCGCAGGTTCCTGGCAAAAGAGCAGTCGGCTGGCAAAGGCATCTATCTGCTGCCATTTGCGACCGGGCACATCGACAGTGAAGGCGGTCGGCAAGGCTTCGGTATGGATGGCCGGGAGTTCGCCAACCTGGCTGAGGGCCGCCGACTGCGCGGCAAGCTGTGGATAAGGTGCCGGTGCCTGTAATCGCTCGGGATGATTGTGGATGGTGTCCGCTTCGACCAGCGTGCGTTGACGCAGCCAGTTGGCCAGTTCGGGATGCTGGTTTTCCCAGGGCAGCCGAAGCTCGGTGAAGGGCGTCGGGCGCCAGATGTCCTGGTGGGTGCGCAGGAAATCGTCCAGGGCGGCGAATCGTTCCCGCAGGTGCGGGCCTTTGAGGGGCGCAGGGCTGGTCATGCTGGCGAAGCGGTGGGTAATCAGGGGCGGCGATTATAGCGCCGCCAGCACCGCTCCTCATCCACGGACGAGGAGCGGTATTGGGCTCAGCGGCCTTGCAGGGCGTCCACCCGCAGCTTACGTTCGAGCAGGCGGAAGGCCCGCACCAGCACGTACGCGATCAACAGGTAGAACAGGCCCGCCGCGAAGAAGATCTCCACCGGCAGGTAGGTGCGGGCGATGATCGTGCGCGACATGCCGGTGAGTTCCAGCAGGGTGACGGTGCTGGCCAGGGCGCTGGCCTTGACCATCAGGATCACTTCGTTGCTGTAGGCCGGCAGACCGATGCGCGCTGCACGCGGCAGGATGATGAAGAACAGCGCCTGGAATCGCGACATGCCAAGGGCGCGCGCGGCCTCGATCTCGCCGGGCGGGACGGCCTGGATGGCACCGCGCAGGATCTCGGCGATGTAGGCCGCGGTGTGCAGTGTCATGGTGAGCACCGCGCACCAGAACGGATCGCGCAGGTACGGCCAGAGCGGGCCCTTGCGTACCGCATCGAACTGCGCCAGTCCGTAATACACCAGGAACAACTGGACCAGCAGCGGCGTGCCACGGAAGAAGAAGATGTAGCCGTAGGGCAGGGCGCGCACGTACCAGTGACGGGAGGCGCGGGCGATGCCCATCGGCAGCGCCAGGATCAGTCCGGCGATGACCGCGATGGCCACCAGTTCTAGCGTGAGGATGGCGCCCTGTGCCAGTTGCGGCAGGTACTTGAAGATGACTTCCCAGTTCATGCTGCGCTCCGTTTGAAGCCACGGCCAGCGCGCTTCTCAAGCCAATGCATGCCGATCATTGCGAGGATGGTAAGGCCCAAGTAGATGAATGCGGCGACCATGAAGAAGGTGAACGGCTGCTTACTGGCCGTTACGGCGATCTGCGAGCGACGCATGATCTCTTCCAGGCCGATCACGGAGACCAGCGCGGTGTCCTTCATCAGGATCATGAACAAGTTGCCCAGGCCCGGCAGGGCGATGCGCCACATCTGCGGCAGGATCACGCGCCAGAGAATGCGGCTGCTGGAAAGCCCCAGGGCCATGCCGGCTTCGCGGTGTCCCTTGGGGATGGCAAGGATGGCGCCGCGGAAGACTTCGGTGGCGTAGGAGCCGAAGCACAGGCCCAGGGCGATGGTGCCAGCGGCGAATGCGTTGAGCTCCAGTCCGGGCATGCCGAGCCATTCGCCCAGGGTGCGCATCAGGTTGACCGTGCCGAAGTAGATCAGCAGAACCCAGAGCAGCTCGGGCACGCCACGCACGATGGTGGAATAGGTGCCACCCAGCCATTGCAGCGGCTTGGTGGAAGATGTCCTGGCCAGCGCGCCGAGCAGGCCGAGCACCAGGCCAACCGCAAGCGCAGACAGCGCCAGCTTGATGGTCATGAGCGCGCCCGCGGCCAGGGCCGGGCCGAATCCGTAAAGGTCTAGGTTCATGAGGGCTCAGGCGCCGGTGCCGCGCGGAGGCGGCACCGGTCGGGCAGGTCAGTAGATGCTGAAGGGGAAGTACTTGTCGTTGATCTTCTTGTAGGTGCCGTCAGCAACGATTTCCTTGAGGGCTGCGTTCAGCTTTTCGCGCAGCGGATCGCCCTTGCGCACGGCAATGCCGATCTTGTCGTTGTCGAACACCGGCTCGCCTTTGAACTCGAAGTCCTTGCCGGCGTCGCTCTTCAGCCATTCCCAGTTGACGAACTTGTCGGCCAGCACGCCGTCGACGCGGCCGGAGGACAGGTCCAGGTAGGCGTTTTCCTGGGTGTCGTAGAGCTTGATGTCGACCACATCAGCCATGTTGTCTTCCAGCCAGGTGCCGGCGATGGTGGCGCGCTGGGCACCGATTACCTTGCCTTTCAGGCTGGCTTTGTCGGTCTTGAAGTCCGCGCCTTTCGGAGCGATGAACTGCAGCTTGTTGGTGTAGTAGGGTTCGGTGAAGTCGACGGCTTGCTTGCGCTCTTCCGTGATGGACATGGAGGCGGCGAGGAAGTCGAACTTCTTGGCGTTCAGGGCGGGGATGATGCCGTCCCAGTCGGACGTGACCACTTCGCACTCGGCCTTCATCTTGGCGCACAGGGCCTGGGCGATCTCGACGTCGAAGCCGCCGACCTGGCCGCTGGCGTCAATCAGGTTGAAGGGCGGGTAGGCGCCTTCGGTTCCGATCTTCAGTTTTTCGGCGGCAACGGCGCTGGTGCCGAAAGCGAGCGTGGCGGCCGCGGCCAGCAGAATCTTCTTGTAGTTCTTCATGCGATCTTGCTCCGTGTTTTAGCGATTGCTGGACATGAATTGTTTACAGCGCGCCGATTGCGGGTTGTCAAATACCTGCTGTGGCGGTCCCTGCTCTTCTACCAACCCCTGGTGAAGGAAAACCACTTCGCTGGAAACGTTCCGGGCGAAGTTCATTTCGTGGGTGACCAGCAGCATGGTGCGGCCTTCCTCGGCCAGCGCTCGGATCACGTTAAGCACTTCTTGTACCATCTCGGGATCGAGCGCCGAGGTGGGTTCGTCGAACAGGATCACCTTTGGCTGCATGGCCAGGGTGCGGGCGATGGCCGCGCGCTGTTGCTGGCCGCCGGAAAGCTGGGTCGGATAAACGTGGCGCTTGTCGGCGATGCCGACTTTGGCCAGCAGGGCTTCGGCAATCTCGGTGGCTTCGGCCCTGCTATGGCCGAGCACGCGGCGCGGCGCTTCGATGATGTTGTCGAGCACCGTCATATGCGGCCAGAGATTGAAGTTCTGGAAGACGAAGCCGATCTCGCTGCGCATGCGATTGATCTGCTTGTTGTCGGCTGCGACCAGTTCGCCGGCGCGGCTTTTCTTGAGCTTCAACTCTTCGCCTGCCACGAGAATCTGCCCGTCGTGCGGGTTTTCGAGGAGGTTGATGCAGCGCAGGAAGGTGGACTTGCCGGAACCCGAGGAACCGAGGATGGAGATCACGTCACCGTCGTTGGCGGTGAGGGAGATGCCCTTGAGCACTTCGAGATCGCCGTAGCGTTTGTGCAGGTTGCGGATTTCAAGCGCTGGCGTGGCTTGGGCCATGGGGGGTCCTCTTATTGTTCGGGGGCACTCTGGCGGTGGGGCGGCCTTCCTGGCGAGGGGGAAGCTAGCATAGCGCTTTGCCAGGCGCCAAGCGTGCCGGGCGCGCTGTAACGGCGCTGCGTACAAGGTTGTCGCATCGCTGCAGTTGCTTGTCGCGGTAACAAAAAAGCGCCGAAATCGCCCTGTGGGGCCTGGCGGACGCGGGTTGTCCTGATTTGTTCAAGTTTCCTTTTGTGAATCAATCGCTTAGTCGGATGTGGTGGCGAAGGGGGTGGAATCGGTCGCTTTCTGTCCATTCGGCGGGACCTTGTCTTGCAGCCGCGCAATGAAGGCTGAGGCGGGCAGTGCTTGGTCGAAGAAGTAGCCCTGGCCGAAGGCGCAGCCCAGGGACTTGAGTATCGACAGGTGCTGCTCGGTTTCAACGCCTTCCGCGACAGCTTCGATTCCCAGGTTGCGGGCCAGACTCAGAATGGTCTGAACGAGCTGCACGCCTTCAGGGCACCGGTCGAGTTGGGTCACGAAGGAGCGATCGATCTTCAACACGTCCAGGTGGAAGCGATGCAGGTAACTCAATGAGGAGTAGCCGGTACCGAAGTCATCCAGGCTGATGCGCACGCCCAGATCATGGAGCTGCTTGAGCACCGTGGTGGTCCGTTCGGAGTCGGCCATGGAAACGCTTTCGGTGATTTCCAGGCGCAAGCAATCCGGGCGGATGCCGGTCTCGGCAATGATGCCGGCAACGCGCATCACGAGATCCTGCTGGGCGAACTGCCGGCCAGAAAGGTTGACGCTCACAGTCAGGGGCTTTGGGCGTGGGTGTTCCCGGGGCCAGCGGGCCAGGGTGACGCAGGCTTCGCGCAGCACCCAGAGCCCAAGAGGGAGGATCAGGCCGGTGTCTTCGGCGACCTGGATGAAGTCGCCGGGGTAAATCAGTTCAGTAGACGATTTCTGCCAGCGCACCAGGGCCTCGGCGCCCACGGTTTCGCTGTCTTCCAGCCGGACGATGGGCTGGTAGTGCAGGACGAACTCGCCGTTCTGCAGCGCCTGGCGCAGTCGGGTTTCCAGGGTCAGGCGCCCCAAGGCCAGCTCATGCATGCTGCGGTCGAAGAGCTCGAAGCGGTGCTTGCCCAGCGTCTTGGCGCGGTACATGGCCAGGTCGGCCTGGCGGAGGATTTCCTCCGCCGACTCGTGGCCTGAACCGCTCGGCGCGATGCCGATGCTGGCGCTGATGTAGAGCTGCTCGCCATTGATGAAGAAGGGCGGTTCCAGGGCGTTCAACAGGCGTTCGGCGACCACGACCAGGGCATCGGGGCCGTCCGTGCAATCGAGCAGAATGGTGAACTCGTCGCCGCCCATTCGAGCCAGGGTGTCGCTCTGCCGCAGGCAGGTACCCAGGCGCGCGGCGACCTGGATGATGAGCAGGTCGCCGGCCATATGGCCGAGGCTGTCATTGACCAGCTTGAAGCGGTCCAGGTCGATGAACATCACGGCGAAGGCTGCATCCTGGTG
Source organism: Pseudomonas sp. TCU-HL1 (assembly GCF_001708505.1). NCBI lineage: Bacteria > Pseudomonadati > Pseudomonadota > Gammaproteobacteria > Pseudomonadales > Pseudomonadaceae > Pseudomonas > Pseudomonas sp. TCU-HL1. Next base: position 5,865,408 of record NZ_CP015992.1, on the reverse strand, counting down.
CCGATTGCAGCGGGCCACCGCGCGGGACAGGCGATCGGCGAAGAGCGCCCGATTCGGCAGGCCGGTCAGTGGATCATGAAAGGCATCGATCAACTGTTCTTCGGCACGCTTGCGCTCCACCACCCGGCCCATCTGCACCCCGATCTGAGCCATCAGGCTCAGTAGCGTGTCATCCGGAACCAGGACGCGATTGGTGAAAAACTCCAGAACCCCGACCACTTCGCTGCCCACCAGAACCGGGAAGGCTGCCGCTGCCCTGAGTGCGGCGTCCGATGCGGCCTTTGATCGGCAGAAGCCCGCTGCCAGGGAAATGTCCGCAATCCAGGCTGGAGCCGCGCTGGACAGGACCTGGCCGGGGAGGCCGAGGCCCGGAGTGAACTCCATGGCTTCGGTTACCTGGCGGAAGTCCCGAAAGCGCGGCTCGTCGGCGTAGTGCCAGATGGTCGCAGAGCGCAGGCGTGGTTCGCCTTCGATTTGAATCGTCAGGTAGGCATGGCCGATCTGCCAGCCGGTGAATTGGCAAACGCTGCGCACTGTGAATTCGAGGCCGTCGGCGACCGAAGCGGCACCGTTGGCTGCGTCGGCTATGGCTTCCAGTAGCTGCAGTTGTTGCTGCTTTTCATAGAGTTCGCGTAAGCCGTGTTCGGCAATGAGTTCCGCTTCCAGTCGCGCCTGGTGCTCTCGATGCAGGCGGCGGCGCAGTTTGTCGGCTTCGGAGTCCCCTGGTGTGGTGCTTTCCATGGTCATCAGTCCAGGTGTTTGCCATGAAAGGTGATACGGCAGCGGCACTCCGGATCGCCTCGATGCATGCAGTGGAGATGCTCGAAGTCCAGCTTCTCGTGGAAGTGCGCAGCTGCACCTTCGACAAATCCCTGAGCCAGTGCGCAGAGGCGACGCGGCGAGCGGTAAACCATCAGTAGCGCGCCGTCCAGCTCGTCGTGGAAGCCGAAGGTGGGCACGTCGGCGCCTGGGTAGATCTTGCGGACTTCGGGATGAATGATGGCGTTGACGCTGAGGACGAAAGTGCGCGTCGAATCGTGGGGGCTGAAGTAGGCAGGGTAGCGATTGGCCAATGCGGGCATGGCTTCCTGGCCAAACCAGCGCAGGACTTCGAAGGGCGGCATGGCCAGCATCTGTGAAGCAGCGCCAACCAGGCGGTAGATCTGTTCGTCGGGATAGCTGCCAAGGGAGGTGTAGACGCCATCCAGTCCAGCGCTATCCAGCAAGGCGTCCCAGGCGTTCTCGCCTTGATGACGGATTACCACTTCTTCCAGCAGGTTGAAGACTATTCCCTTCATGCGGTCCCCCATGTCCATTGGATGGGCGCTTCCCGAACAATCACGGCCCGAGGCTCACTGCCGGGCGCGGTGGCTCGGTGAGAGGTTAGCAGCGCCGCCGGCTTCATGCTTGCGGGGGAGAAGGGGACTTCGAAAACAAAAAACCCCAGCACACGGCTGGGGTTTTTTGTTTGGTATTAGTGGTGCCAGGGACGGAATCGAACTGATGGCTACATGGCCAGCATTTGCTAGCCATTGCGCTCGGCGTCTTCTGGATATGCCCCCAAAAATGCCCCCAAAACAAAAAGTCCTGCCGCACTCCTGTGGGAGGCTGGCGCCATTCAGGACGCCTTCATCGCTTGCGACCTAGCGCACCCTCGCGTAGCGCAGGACTGCGGGCAAGCCCTCCTTATTAGAGGTTCCCATGGGAGGGTGTAATTCGAGGCCTGGTGTTGAACTGGATGAGGCCCGGTACGGCCTAGCGGGGTGGTTGTTGTGTTGCTTTTCGCCGCTTCGCCGCCCTGCCGTGTGCGGGCTCTGCTCGAAAGCTCAACTATGGGTAGGGGGTGGTAAAAGTCTGGGGGATTTTCTCCAAAGACCGACCTGGGAGACACGTGTACATAAATCCGTAGGATTCTGGGTTTGTCAGAGTTCAAAGGGCGGGAGCGCCGGGATTGGAGTTAAGCGGCCCCGGTACGTTGTCCGTTTTATTGATTTGTTATGCCTTTATTTTTCGTGTGGGCTTCGCATTCAGCAGCCTTCGATTTTTCAATGGTTATGCCTACATAAAAAGATATCGGTGCGGTTATTAGTCCTGTAGCAATGGCGACAAGAACAGGTTTTACTAGCCAGTCTTTCCATGATTGTGTCCTGCCTTCTTGTTCGTGGATAAAGGCTAGCGCCTCTTTAATTTGGTTGATTAGTGTGTTTGGTTCGTGAAGCCTAGGTAGGATGTATGCAAGGTGAGATTTGACCTCTTCCATTTTTTTCTTTGGAAGGTTGAGGTCATAAGCGCTGGCGATGCTTTTTTTAATGTCGATAGTCAGTTCACTGTATTTTTTCATGGATTAAATCCCAGGTGCGGAATATCGATTAAGCCAGGGGCTGGCATTGGTTCGTCCCAGTGAGCGAAGCGAACGACTTGAACCACTGGTTAGGTTGTAATGCAGAATAGCCGTTCATCGATTTCATACACGAGGTCAGATATTCCGTGTAACTCCATTAGCTCTTTGTTACTAGGCATCCTGCTTGCTTCAGCACCACGTGGTACGGATTTTATTAATGGATATATTGAGAGGAGATTAGGTTCTTCTCTTGTCATGATTTCTTCGATTATGAATGAGTCCACGATAGAGGCTACGGGGTATTCGTTGCACTCCAGTTCTATTTCTTTTTTATCCAAACTTTTTCGTGTGTAGGTGACTTTGATTTTGTATGTGCGCATGGGGTCTCCTTGCTATCTGACGATTAAGTTAGGGGCGGGCTTTAGTTCGTCCCAGCGAGCGGGGTGAACGATTTGAGCTAATTGTTATGCGGGGCTTGTGGTAAAAAAATCACGAGTATCGACCCACGAAATTTTTTCGTCGTTTTCTATGAGTGGTGAAAATATCTCGCCGGTACCCCATGCTGGGTATTTTTTAGTTTGAAAGCAACTCTCGTATTCGGAATATAAGGGCTTTTCAAATAACCGCTGTCCGTACTGAGCTTCAAGTAGTATATGAACTGCTGCAATGGCATTTATCGTTGCACCTAGTGTGGCCCTATGAAAGTTTCCGCCTCTATCATGCTTGGCTGCATTGTATGAAGAGTACCAAGGCAATGACTCTGTCGGTTTATCGGCGGTCCAATCGCTAAACGGGGAAAAAGTCCCCATAGATGGGTGCATCTTTAGTTCTACGGAATACTCATTGAGTTTAAGTGCTGGGAGTGTTTTTACATAGTCGTTCGTAGTGAACCTGGACGAGGCGTAGCCATTTTCTTTAAGTATTTGAAGTAAAAGATATTCGACCTCGGTGCATGCAATGGTGAGCAGCTCTCTAGTTCGATGGCCGTATGCGAACTCGTTTATTTTGTCTGGCTCAATTACATTAAACACATCGTTCATTGCGCTAACGAGGTTGTTAAATGATCTGACCTCGTCAATGGTGGCGTGATCTTTTCTGGTAGCTTCAAATAAATAAGGGCTGCCGCGATTCATTCTTTTGTAGCGTATTCCTGGGGGTAAGATACTTTTTTCTAGCTCAACTATGTCGGGAGATGACTCTCCGTCGCATTGCCAGACAAAATAGCTAACCGCGCTACTTACAGGATCTGTTAAGGTGGTCTTTGGTAAGCTCCTCGAATAATCTCCAGTGCTATATTGAATCCAGCTTTCCCAGTTAAAAAGTTTATTTCTTGGCCAGAATTCTTCATCCAAATACAGGCGGCAGGCGTTTTCATTCTTTTGAAAGTATCCAATGGTTCCGCATGACGTTTTAAATACGTAGCTTTCCATGATATTCCTTCGTATAACTATATTTGGTCATCAATTGATGTATTTAAATGCGTCAATTGGTGAATAACGCTCCGGTCGTCTTTGGCTTTCCCTGCTTGTTCTGCGGGTTCTAGCGATGTGCTGGCATCAGAAGTGAGTTATGCGCCATGGACGCCAAGTCAAAATTGCTGATTCAATTTTCTGCAAAATCCGTATACGACATTATTCGTATAACCCTAGGTTGTCTATCCAGGCGGGCTCGGGAGAGCCGAGAAGCGTCAGAGCACAGTATTGCGCCAAGATGCCCGGCGAGCAGTGTCATTTGGCTCATTTGCATCTTTCTTTTGATTTTTGTGAGGGTGCCAAGGGCGACAAGGGTGAACAGCAGAAACGGCGTGGTCTATAGCTGTCCCCGTGCCTGTTGTGCTGGGGTGGCGGGAGTGACAACTTCCTTACTTGTCACCTTCGTCACCCTTGGAAGATTTCCTAGGGTGATTGCTGAAAGCCCCGTGGCTCTAGGTTGTCACTCATGTTTCCCCTGTCACCCGTGGAAAAAGCAAATTGCATTTAGTTTTCAGGCTCCAGGCTGGCTGGGTTGATGAAGTACAGGCGTTGCCGGCTTCCGTCTGGCAGACGCTTTAATGCTTGGTGCTTGCCCGTGTCGCGCTTGGCGATGGCCCCAACCGAATCAAGCGCCAGCACCACGCGGGCCAAGTCGTAGCCCTTGGCGGCTTCCTCTAGGCCAGGGCGGTTGAACAGGTACAGGCGCCCGGATGGCAAATCCTCCCAGTAACCCGCGCGGTCGCGGGCTTCGCCGTGCCGGTCGTCGACCCTTGAAAAACGCGTGTCGCCATGCCGTGCGATGAAGTCAGCGATGCTCTTGAGTATTTGCCGATTCTCGCTTGGGCCGTCACCTCGGCCGGCACACCACAAGTCGAACAGGTCCAGCAGGGCAGCCTGAACGTGTCCGGCGGGAAGCGGAAGCAGACCAAACTTGATGGCCAGCTCCCCAGCCAATGCGACCAGGGCAAAGCGTTCTGCGGCGCGGCTCTCTTGTCCGCTGGTGCTCGGATACTTGTTAACCATTGCAGCCAACCACTCTGGCAGCTTTCCGACCTCGCCAGACGCCAGCAGTTGGCGGATGAACTCAGGCCCGGCGTGGCCGTAGTGGGTCACGCTGGCACGTTGGATGGCGTCAGAGAACTCACGGCCTCCGGCCATGCCGTGCAAGTTGTCCCAGGCTCCGTAGATTCGACGGGCTGGAACATCCAGCAGGCGAATTTCTTGGCCGGCGCGGCAGCGTTTGCCACCTTCTGCCATCAGGGCCGATAACCCCAGCTCACCAGATGAAAGTAGTATGACACGCCAGCGCTTGGCGGCCCGTGCTGCGCCTGTACGGCTGGCCCTGGCCTTGCCGGTACCGTTGGCCATTGCATAGACCACGGCACCAATTTCCCTCGGGTCGGCCTCGCCGATTTCGTCCAGGGCTAGCAAGGTGTCATTGCGCTGGCTGGCGATGCCCTCCAGTCCGTTGCCGGTGGCGCGCCAAGTGCGCTTGAAGTCGTCGCCGTGGCCCCATACCGAGGCACCGGCGAGGATGGCGCTGCTCTTGCCGGTGCTGGAGTCGCCGATGATGTGAAAGCCCCCGCCTTGACGTTGGACGGGATACAGCAATGGCCCGGCCAACGAAGCGCAAACGCTCAACACTAACAGTGGGTTGCCCTCGCACCTAGCGCCAATGCTCGATTTCCAGCCGTCCAGGGTACCGCCTTTGCGATAGTCGTCGCAGTTGGCGGCCTCGGCCTGGTAAATGGCATCGCCCTCGCCAATGCGCTCCCTCGGCATGACGAATAGCTTGGGCGTGTACCAACCGGTTGAGGTGGCCGCAAAGACCCGGTGCGTGGGGTGCTGAGCGGCAATGTACTGGCAGATCCGATTGCGGCGCTTGTAGTTCACGTTAAGTCCCATGCTCAGCAGTACAGCCAGAATGGCGTCAGGCCTCCCGGCCAGCAGCTCATTGGGCATTGCCCAGACCTGCCACTTGTCGTCCTCATTGCGAAAGCGCAGCAGGCGCCCATAGTCGCCGTCCTGGCCTTCATTGCGTGTTACCGCGTCTACATGCAATGGCCCGCACAGCCATTCGCCGAGCGGCAGGCTGTCGCCGGTTGCCTTGCCGTCCTCGATGTCGTGATACCAGACGCCAGGGCGCAGCTTGATTCCTTCCAGAGTGATTGGCTGGTCATAGACGCGATAGGACGGGCTTTCGATCTTGGCCGCCTCAGCCTCTGGCACTAGCGGGGCAAATTCGGATGCGCTCATTGCTCGGCCCTCCACTGGGCAAGGTCGTTGAAGTCGCTCAGCTCCAGCGGTTCGGCTCCGTTCCAGGGTGGGAAGATCAGGCCACAGCCCAGTGCGGCGGCGACCTGGGTGGCGGCGGTTCGCCCCGGATTGGCAACCTTCAAACGGTCGTCGTCGCCGGCTACGATTAGCTGGGCGTCGGGGTGCTCGCGCTGGAGGCGTTGGCCAACTGCCAATAGGTTTCCGACAGACATGGCGCAGGCCACCGCAGCGCCGGTTTCGGCGTGGAGCGTGGCGCCGGTTGCCCAGCCTTCGCAGATGTACAGCGGCTTGCCGGCGCTGATGCTGCCCAAGGGGGAATAGCAACCCGTTACCATGCCGCCATCCAGGAAACGCTTGTCGCCGTTCGGGCGGATACGTTGCAAGTTCACCAGTTGCCCGCCAGAAATCATCGGCACCAGCAGCACGTCACCCGACTGGCGCAAGGCATAGGAACGGCAGCCCTTGGTCGCCAGGTAGGGGTGGTCGGGAGCCGCGCGGCGAGCATCACGCCACAGCCGGACGGCCAATTCGGCGGCAGCTTGCTGACGCTGATGCTGCCCGGCCTCGCGTTGGCTTCGGGCCCGCTCGATGCGCAGGGAGAGCAGCTGTGCCTCAACGTGATTGGCAGGCTTGCGGCTGCTCCAGATATGCCAATTGCCGCCATCCTTCCAAGTGCCGAACCAGCCCGAGGCAATGTAACCAAGGAAAAGTTGGTAAGCGCCATTCCGGGTGCCGGGCTTGTCACCTGGCACGTGAAAGCGACGGATGGTGCCATCTGCTATCGGCAGCCAATCAAGCTTCCCGTAATGGGCTTGCAGGGCTTCGCGGAACAGACTTAGGCAATCCATATCAGCACCTCCACGGTGATAAGCAGGACGAGTTCGGCGCCAGCGGGGGCAAGGGTGAGCAGGGCGCGTAGAGCTAAATTCGGACAAGTCTTCGGCGTCCCCGCTGCTTTGCAGGGTTGGAAATTCATCATGGGTTAGGCCCTCAGTTCAGAGCGAAGGGGGCGCGCGGTGTTTCGTTGGTTCAGGAGCAGCAGCACGTTTTGGGCGCGGCAGTGTTCGCTGCTCGGCAGGCTGTAGCGGGTTACGCCGCAGGGCGCTCCCCAATGGTTTGGCACCTTTTCCGGGATGCGCATTAGTCTCAAACCATAGCTGTGCGTGAGGCTACTTATAGTGCTGTGCAAGCAATGGTCGCCAATGCGTTCGGCCTCGAAGCGATTCAGCGAACTGCTGTACAGCAAATGCGCCAGGACACGGGCAATCTTGCTCGGGGCGTGGCTAGGTTCGGCTTGTAAAGGGCCGCCTTGTTCTCCGGGACGGGTGGCCTTGTTCATTTAGGCCACCTCGCGTTGTGCGACTAGTTCATCACACCACGCCAGTACCTCAGCCTCAATCCAGGCGACGGACTTCGGGCCGAGGGTGACTTGAGCCGGAAAGGTGCCAGCAGCGATGCGCCGATAGATCTCGGATGTAGAAAGGGTGGTCAGGGCTTTGACGTCCACCAGCTTGATAAAGCGACGGGGGAGTTGGGCGGGGTGGGTGTATGCAGCCATGTTGTGCGCCTCCTTGGGTGGCGTGGGGTACATGGTTTGCAGGTTATTTGTTGGGACGACAGCTCAATGATTGAGCTGTCGTTTTTTTCTCCAAGCCCGGTAGGTGGAGGGTGGGATTTCGAGCCGTGCCTGAATGATGCTCGCCAGATCCCGGTCAGCCTTGCCAGTGGCCAGCAGTTTGGCCTCCAGCGCCATTACTGCGTTCCAGTTATGCTTGCCGGTTTTGCCTGCGCGGGCTTTTTGCATCTTCTTCTGGTTTTTCGTGCGGGCTTCTTCTTGCTCAGCCTTGGCGCTCTTCAGAACTCTCCAAAGGTCTTGGTCGATCCAGTGGCGCGATTCCACAACGGTTTCCAGTGACCTTAGGCGCACAATCAGTTCGCCCACCTCTGCTGTCGCGCATTCAGTATGGCCTTCCCTGTCAAACTCCCTGGCATCCTCAATGTGCCCCAGCACCATTAGGCAAGAAGACCTGACGTCTAGTAGCGCGTTGACATACTCACGAAGCGGAAAACCTGAGGGGGAAAACTTCATGTGCTGGCAATCGCTTAACGATTCAAAGTCGTCGGCGCTGTAGCCTGTTGTTTTAACCAGGCCATCAAGAGCCATGGCCGCCAGGTCCTGGCAAGGTAGCTCGAAGGCAGCATCAATATCGACTGGTCGGTTAGAAACCTCAGCGCAGCGGAGAACGTCCGTCAAAAACTCTCTGGCGTGCTCGCTTACCCCACAATCCCACTGGGTGATTTGTGCTTCGATGATTGGCAGAAGATCTGGCTTATCCATGCGCGCCCTTTCGGTGCCGGTGTTCCCTGGTGGGCACGGTTAACCGTGCCGTCTAGTTCATGCTCTGAGGCTTGCTGGTGAGAGCTAAGCCGTGTGCTTGATGCTCACCACGTTGATGCCGACGGTTAGCGCGTCTATCGAGTCGGCCCACTCTTGCATCATCTCCCGCCGCTGCTCCAGATAGGTTGCGTGATTGTACGTGTCGCGGATTTCGTCGGAGTCACCGTGGGCCAGCTGGCGTTCAATCCAATCGCGGTTGTAGCCCCGTTCGTTGAGTTCGGTGCTCAACAGGTGACGGAAGCCATGGCCGGTTTGTCGGCCTTTGTAGCCCATCAGGCCGAGCGCCTTGTTAATCGTGTTCTCGCTCATTGGTCGGTCTGCCTTTCGCTGGCCGGGGAACAGTAACGGATAGCTCCCACTGATTTGCTCTAGCTGCCGCAGGATGGCCACGGCCTGGTGTGGCAGCGGCACCACGTGCCGGCGTCCGACCTTCATGCGTTCTTTAGGAATTGTCCACGTTGCGGTGTCTAGGTCGAACTCAGCCCAGGGCGCGGCGCGCAGTTCGCCAGGGCGAGCGGCTGTAAGTACCAATAGGCGGATGGCGCAGCGAGTCAGGGTGTGGATGTTGGTTGTGCCAATCTTGTCCAGCAGCTCTGGTAACTCGGCAAAACTGACGTGCGGATGGCGGCGGGCTGCCTTAGGTGGTGCCGCTACTACGTCCAGGTCGGTGGCCGGGTTGTTGGGCGCCACTCCTTTGGCCAGCCCGAAGCGGAAAATCTGGTGTAGCCATTGGCGAATCTTTCCGGCTGCGTTCAGGGAGCCGCGTGCTTCCACTTTGCGCACCAGGTCCACTAGGTCGGGGCGGGTGATTTTGGCAATGGGCCGCGAACCGATGCCGGGTATTAGGTCGTTCTCTAGGTACAGCTTCGCTTTGTAGGCAGTGCTTTTGGCCCAGCGAGGCGCGTTGTAGGCGTACCACTCGCGCGCCAGTGTCTCAAAGCTCAGGCCGTCGGCCTTCTGCGCCTGTTTAGCGGCTTTCTTCTGCTCGCCAGGGTCTACCCCCTCGGCCAGTTGCTGGCGCGCTTCATCGCGGCGTTTGCGGGCTTGCTGTAGGGGCACGGCGGGGTATGCCCCAAAGGCAAGGCGCTTTTCCTTGTCCGCGTGACGGTACTTGAGGCGCCACAGCTTGGAGCCGTTGGGCATCACCTCTAGGTACAGCCCCTGGCCGTCTGAGAGCTTGTAGGGCTTTTCCTTGGGCTTGGCTGCCTTGATGGCGCTATCCGTCAGGGGCGTTGCTGCGCGGGGCATTGGGGCACCTCGTAGGGGCATGAAACATGACCGAACCGGCAATGCCCCTAACAATGCCCCTAAAACTTTGGGCTTACAAGGGAAGGTATGGGAAGGGTAGAAAACAAAAAGCCCGCACTGGGCGGGCTTTCTGTGGACTTTCGGGAGGTTTTGGCACCACCTGAAAGAAGAAGGTGGTGCCCAGGGACGGAATCGAACCGCCGACACGGGGATTTTCAATCCCCTGCTCTACCAACTGAGCTACCTGGGCAACGGGGCGCTATTAAACGGATTTGCCGGCCCCTCGTCAACACCCTTTTGAAAAAAAATTTAGCTATTACGGGCGCTTACGCGCTCGGGGGGACATAGCCGTCGGCTTGGGCGTATTCCTCGCCCGAAAGGAACTTGTCCATCTCGGCCTGGAGGAACTTGCGGTCTTCGGCGTTCATCATGTTCAGGCGACGCTCGTTGATCAGCATGGTCTGGTGGGCCTGCCACTCATCCCAGGCCTTTTGCGAAACGTGGTTGAAGATGTCCTCGCCCTTGGCACCCGGATACGGCGCGCGCTCCAGGCCCGGCAGTTCCTCTTTGTACTTGCGGCACATCACGGTGCGGGTCATCGCGGTTCTCCTGCATTCAATACGTCGGCCGCGCGCTTGAGCAGCTTCTTCACCGGTGCGGCGAGGCCAAGGCGCGGCGGGGTGGCGAGGTTATACCAGAGCCAATCGCCCTCGGCCACGACAGGGGCGCTGCCCTGCACGTCCACCAGCCAGGGTTCGATGGCCAACTGGAAATGACTGAAGGTATGTGTCAGTCCGGGCAGCTCGCGGCGCTCGCCGAGGTGCAGGGCGTGCCGGCTGGCCAGCGGGGCGAGGGCGTCGAGATTGTCCAGCTCCGGCAGGCTCCATAGCCCGCCCCAGAGCCCGCTCGAAGGCCGGCGATAGAGCAGGATTGCGCCGTCGCGGCTGGCCAGCAGCGGCATCAGGGTGCGCCTCTGCGGCAGGGCCTTGCGCGGTTTCGGAGCGGGGTAGGCGGTTTCCCGGCCAAGCTGGTGCGCGCGGCAGCCGCTCTGTAGCGGACACAGCAGGCAGCTGGGCTTGCTTCGGGTGCAGAGGGTGGCGCCGAGATCCATCATCGCCTGGGTGTAATGGTTGACCCGTGCGTGAGGGGTGAAGCGCTCGGCTACGTCCCAGAGTTGCCTGGCGACTTTCGGTTCGCCCGGATAGCCGTCCTGGGCGACATAGCGGGCCAGTACACGCTTGACGTTGCCGTCAAGAATCGGGGCGCGCAATCCCATGGACAGGCTGGCGATTGCGCCGGCAGTGGAGCGGCCAATGCCCGGCAGCTCCGCAAGCTGGTCTACATCGCTCGGGAATTCGCCGCCGTAATTGGCCACTACCTGCTTCGCGGTCTTTTGCAGGTTGCGGGCGCGGGTGTAGTAGCCGAGGCCGGTCCAGAGGTGCAGTACCTCGTCTTCGGGCGCTGCCGCCAGGGCCTGCACGGTTGGCAGCGCTTCCATGAAGCGGTCGAAGTAACCCAGGACGGTGCTGACCTGGGTCTGCTGCAGCATGATCTCGGAAACCCACACGCGATAGGGCGTGATGCCGTGTTGCCAGGGCAGGTCCTTGCGACCGTGGTGGTCGTACCAGTCGAGTACGGCGCCGGAGAACTGCTCGGGAGTCATCGTTTGAACAGCCCCTTGAGCGCGTCCTTCAGTTCCGGACTGACCTTGTCGCCGAGTTTTTCTTCGAGCTTTTCGGAGAGCTTGTCACCGGCCAGTTTGGCGGCGACCTTGCCCATGCCGTCCTTGTCCAGGCGGCAGGCCTTGGCGCCAAGCTCCAGCGGACCACGGCAGCGCAATGGCCACTCGATGCCGACATAGCGCTCGTTGACCTGGCAGGCCGGGTCGGGCATTGCGCTCTTGTCTCCTTCGATGACCACGCCCAGGCGATAGTCGAGGCCCAGTACGCGCAGGTCCACCGCGCCGTCGCCCTTCACGCTGAGGCCGGGAATGCTGGCGCGCATGTCGGGGTTGTTGGCCACGCCATTGTTGAAGGTGAGCGAGCCCTTGAGCTCCTCGAAGGGCGTTTCATTGCCACCACGGGTGCTGGTCAGCTCCTTGCGGTTGAGGGTGGCGATACCCTGGCAGAGCTGTTGTTCGAGGTTGGCGTCGAGCAGCGCGCCGTTGTTCAGGACGAAGCTGGCGGTGCCGTTCAGGCCGTCGATCCAGGCTTTCTGGCTGTTGCCGCTGCTGGTGATATCGGCGCTCATGTCCAGCAGCCCGCGTACCGGCGGCTTCTGCTCTTGCGTCTGGAGGAGCTTTTCCACGGGCACGTTGCTGATGCGCTTCTGTGCCTTGAGCAATGGAACGGCCGGACGGGCATCGATCTGTGCGCTGGCCTGGAAGCTGCCGCCGAACAGATCGCCGCGCAGATCCTCCAGTGTCAGCAGGCCGCCCTTGCCATTGGCCTTGAGGCTGACGTCGTCCATGGGCAGCTTGTCGACGGTGAACTGGCCAAAGTTCAGGGCGGCTTCCAGGTCGACCTTGCGCAGCTGATCTACCGGCAGCATCGGTGCCTCGCTCCAGGCGGCCTGGGTCGGTGCATTGGGCAGCGGGGTGTTGCCCTGGCTCGCGGCGGCCACGGCGGGCTTCACTTCGGCCTGGCGGGCAGTCTGGGCTTCCTGCTTTGCCTTGGATTTGGGCGGCAGGTAACGGTCGAGGTCGAGCTTGTCGCCCTTGAGCTGGATGCGCACGGCCTTCCTGGCGAAGTCAGCCACGGCCAGGCGGCCGCTGAAAACGCTATCGTCGAGCTTCAGGTTCAGGCCTTCGAGGGCGAGGCTGTTGGCGCTGCCGCCCAGCTTGGTCACCAGTTCGAACTTCTGCAGGGTGGTGGCGTCGCTCGTCGGCGGCAGCTCGACGCCGACCCCGGTGAGGAACTCCCGCAGGTTGAGCGGGGCGATGGACAGGCCGCCTTCCAGGCGCGCGTCCTTGTCGAGGTCATGCACCTTCAGTTCGCCGAGGGCGCGCAGCTGGTTGGCGGAAAGCTTCAGGCTGTTCCACTCGGCGACGTTGGCGGCGAGATCGGCCAGCAACTGGCCCTGGGCGTTGAAGGCCAGGGTCTTGCCTTTGAGCGGTTCGCCCGAGGCTTCGCCATTGAGCTTGAGGTCTTCCAGCTGGTAGCGCTTGAGGGCGCGCTCGAAGCGCAGGTTGGCAGTGAGCTCGGTCTTGGCACGCAGGACCGGCTGGTTGGTGCCGAAGAACGCGTTGAGCTTGAACGGAATGCTGGCGCCTTCGCGGATGGCACCGGTGGTGAGCTCGATACCTTCGGCGCTGAACTGCTTGCCACTCTTGGCGTCGGTGTAGTCGATACGCGCATTGCGCACGGTCAGGCTGTCGATATCCAGCTTGATCGGTCGCGCGGGCGCTTCGGTGGCGGGCGACTGCCTGGCTTCGTCGGCGGGTGCAGGGCTGGCCGGTGTGCCGGCTTGGGCGCTTTCCTGTGCCTTGGCCGGACGGCCAATGTCTTCCCAGTTGCCACGGCCCTTGTCGTCGCGCTGCAGGTCGAGGTTCAGGCCTTCGACGCGAATGTCGCTCATCTGCACTTCGCGGCGCAGCAGCGGCATTACCCGGACGGACAGGCCGATCATGTCGAGGTTGGCGAAGGGCTTGGCCGGGGTGGCGGCGCTCGCCAGGGTCGCCTGGTGCAGTTCGAGGCCGAGCCACGGGAATAGGCTCCAGCCGATGTCGCCGTTGAGGGTCAGCTCCAGATTGGCCTTGTCCCGGGCCATTTGCTGGATTTCGTCCTTGTAGTCGTTCGGGTCGAACAGGTGGGTCAGGGCGAAGCCCAGGGCCACTATGATCAGCAACAGCCCGAGGAAGATGAGGCCCAGGATTTTGCCGAAGGCTTTCATTGGCCAGTCCTTGTGATGGATCGCGTGAATTGAAGGTGCCGAGTATAGCGCCGGGCCATCAGCCATGGCGTGCGGCGATGCGGGGCTCGACGCCCGGGTCAGGGACTTTGGATGGTGTTTCGCGCCGTCGGTTCAGCGACGGGGGCGTCCGCGGCTCAAAGGCTTTCCAGCGGCAGGTGCAAGCGTGCGGCCAGGGCCTGGCTTTCCAGATGGTCACCGGGGGCGGCCAGATGCAGCGGTTTGCCCGCTTCCCGCGCCAGGCGTGCGGCTTCGTCCACCAGGCGACGACCTACCCCGCGATGGCGGGTCACCTTGCGCACGCAAAGGTGGGACAGGCGCCAGTGGTCTTCGCCGCGTACGACCAGCGCCGCGCCAAGCAGCCGATCGTTGAAGCGCCCGGCTACCAGCAGGCCCTCGGCCAGGCCGCGTTCCACCAGTTCTGCCGCATCGGCGTAAGGCGCCAGCAGCCAGGCCGGGGCGTCGGCGTAGATTTTCGCCAGGTCGCCGCGGTCCTGCTCGGAGGGGCTGTTCAGGGTCTCGACGATCACGGGCATGGTGTGTTCCTTGCGGGCGTTACGGGCGCGGCCCGGCAGTGTAAACCCGGCCGACCACCGTCGGTAGCGGCGCCAAGGGCCCGCGGCCTATAATGGCGATCTTTTTTCGTGAGCCTTTTTTGTGGAGCTGGTGATGGCCGAACGTACGGCGTCCGTCGAACGCAATACCCTGGAAACCCAGATCAAGGTTTCGATCAACCTGGATGGCACTGGCAAGGCGCGATTCGATATCGGCGTACCTTTCCTCGAGCACATGCTTGACCAGATCGCCCGCCATGGCCTGATCGACCTGGACATCGAGTGCAAGGGCGATCTGCATATCGACGATCACCACACCGTGGAAGATGTCGGCATCACCCTCGGCCAGGCTTTCACCCAGGCCATTGGCGACAAGAAGGGCATCGTCCGTTACGGCCATTCCTATGTGCCGCTGGATGAGGCGCTGTCCCGCGTGGTCATCGATTTCTCCGGCCGCCCCGGCCTGCAGATGCACGTACCCTTCACCCGTGCCGTGGTGGGAGGCTTCGACGTCGACCTGTTCCAGGAGTTCTTCCAGGGCTTCGTCAACCACGCCCTGGTGAGCCTGCACATCGACAACCTGCGTGGCCACAACACCCACCACCAGATCGAAACCGTGTTCAAGGCCTTCGGCCGCGCGCTGCGCATGGCCGTCGAGCGTGATCCGCGCATGGCCGGCCAGATGCCCTCCACCAAGGGCGTGCTCTGATGCAGACGGTTGCAGTCATCGACTACGGCATGGGTAACCTCCACTCGGTTGCCAAGGCCCTGGAACACGTCGGCGCGGGCCGAGTCCTGGTCAGCAGTGACGCCAATGTGATCCGCGAAGCCGATCGGGTGGTCTTCCCCGGTGTCGGCGCCATCCGCGATTGCATGGCCGAGATCCGTCGCCTGGGCTTCGACGAGCTGGTACGCGAAGTCAGCAAGGATCGCCCGTTCCTCGGCATCTGCGTGGGGATGCAGGCGCTGCTGGAACGCAGCGAGGAGAACGACGGCGTCGATTGCATCGGCCTGTTCCCCGGCCAGGTACGCTTCTTCGGCAAGGGGCTGGTGGAAGATGGCGAGCAGCTGAAAGTGCCGCACATGGGCTGGAACGAAGTGGAGCAGAGCGTTGCCCACCCGCTCTGGCACAACATTCCCGACCGGGCGCGCTTCTACTTCGTGCACAGCTACTACATCGAGGCCGGCAACCCCAAGCAGGTGGTCGGTCGCGGTCACTATGGCAAGGACTTCGCCGCCGCGCTGGCCGAGGGTTCGCGTTTCGCCGTGCAGTTCCACCCGGAAAAGAGCCACACCCACGGCCTGCAACTGCTGCAGAATTTCGCCGCCTGGGACGGCCGCTGGTAAGCCCATGAGCCGCGCGAAGAAGGCCCCGAGCCTGCAGCTCGACGCCGCCCAGACCCAGGACGCGACGTTGGCGATCAAGCGTTTCTTGGCGGATCGCTTCGAACTGGAACTGGGTTCCTTCGAGGCCGAGGAGGTACTCGACTTCTTCGCCCGGGAGTTTGCGCCGCATTTCTACAACAAGGCGATCACCGATGTGCAAGCGCACCTGAAGGACAGGTTCGAAAGCATCGAGAGCGACTTGTGGGCGCTCGAGAAAGACTGAGCGCCTCGCCGATTCCACTGACTTCGAACAGGTTGAACCGATGCTGATTATCCCCGCTATCGATCTGAAGGACGGCGCCTGCGTGCGCCTGCGCCAGGGCCGTATGGAAGACTCCACCGTGTTCTCCGACGACCCGGTGAGCATGGCCGCCAAATGGGTGGAAGGTGGTTGCCGCCGCCTGCACCTGGTGGACCTGAACGGCGCCTTCGAAGGCAAGCCGGTGAACGGTGAAGTGGTCACCGCCATTGCCAAGCGCTACCCGAATCTGCCGATCCAGATCGGCGGCGGCATCCGCTCGCTGGAAACCATCGAGCACTACGTCAAGGCCGGCGTCAGCTACGTCATCATCGGCACCAAGGCGGTGAAAGAGCCTGAGTTCGTCACGGAGGCCTGCAAGGCCTTCCCGGGCAAGGTCATCGTTGGCCTGGATGCCAAGGACGGATTCGTCGCCACCGATGGCTGGGCAGAAGTCAGCAGCGTGCAGGCAGTCGATCTGGCCCGCCGCTTCGAAGCCGACGGCGTGTCCGCCATCGTCTACACCGACATCGCCAAGGACGGGATGATGCAGGGCTGTAACGTCGAGGCCACCGCGGCCCTGGCCGCCGCCAGCCGTATCCCGGTGATCGCCTCCGGCGGTATCCACAACCTCGGTGACATCGAGAAGCTGCTGGCCGCCAAGGCCCCCGGCATCATCGGCGCCATCACCGGTCGCGCGATCTACGAAGGCACCCTGGACGTGGCTGAAGCGCAGGCCTTCTGCGACAGCTATAAGGGTTAATCGACGGCTAACGGTGCGCGCGGCGCACCCTACGGGAACACTGTTATGGCTCTCGCAAAACGCATCATTCCCTGCCTCGATGTCGACAACGGCCGTGTGGTCAAGGGCGTCAAGTTCGAGAACATCCGCGACGCCGGCGACCCGGTGGAAATTGCTCGTCGCTACGACGAACAGGGCGCCGACGAGATCACCTTCCTCGACATCACTGCCAGCGTCGATGGCCGCGACACCACCCTGCACACCGTGGAGCGCATGGCCAGCCAGGTGTTCATTCCGCTGACCGTGGGTGGTGGTGTGCGCACCGTGCAGGACATCCGCAACCTGCTCAACGCCGGCGCCGACAAGGTGTCGATCAACACTGCGGCTGTCTTCACGCCCGAGTTCGTGGGTGAGGCTGCCTCGCGCTTCGGCTCCCAATGCATTGTGGTCGCCATCGACGCCAAGAAAGTCTCCGGCCCCGGGGAAACACCGCGCTGGGAAATTTTCACCCACGGTGGGCGCAAACCCACCGGCCTCGATGCCGTGGCTTGGGCGAAAAAGATGGAAGAACTGGGCGCTGGTGAAATCCTCCTCACCAGCATGGACCAGGACGGCGTGAAGAGCGGCTACGACCTGGGCGTTACCCGCGCCATCAGCGAGACCGTCGGCATTCCGGTGATCGCCTCAGGCGGCGTCGGCAATCTCGAGCACCTGGCCGCAGGCATCCTCGAAGGCAAGGCCGACGCCGTTCTGGCAGCGAGCATCTTCCACTTCGGCGAATACACCGTGCCCGAGGCCAAGGCTTACCTGGCCAGCCGCGGAATCCTGGTGCGCTGAGCACGATTCTTGCCTAGCATTCGCCCAGGCTGCTCCCGTGACGGACTTCGCAGCCTGGGCTGCTGATGCACAAGCTTCGCTCCCGCGAGGTTAAGCTCAGCGCATTTCCCCTCTCTCCTGGAAGGTAATCGCTCATGTCGAAACGCCTGCTGCTGGCGCTGGCCGGTACCCTGATGGTGCTTGCCGGTGCGGCCCGCGCCGAAGTGGATGAGAACTATAGCGTCGTTCTCCTGACCGAAAACTTCCCGCCCTACAACATGTCGATCAACGGGAAGAACTTTGCCCAGGAAGACAACATCGATGGCATTGCCGTCGACATCGTGCGTGAGATGTTCAAGCGCGCCGGGGTTAAATACAGCCTGACCCTGCGTTTCCCCTGGGACCGTATCTACAAACTGGCGCTGGAAAAGCCGGGTTACGGCGTATTCGTGACGGCTCGACTGCCCGAGCGCGAAGAGTCCTTCAAGTGGGTCGGCCCGATCGGTCCGGACGACTGGATCATGCTGGCCCGAGCCGACAGCGCAATCGCCCTCGGCAGCCTGGACGATGCGCGCAAGTACAAGGTGGGTGCCTACAAGGGCGACGCCATTGCCGAGTACCTGGCCCAGCAGAAGCTCGACCCCATCACTGCGCTGCGTGACCAGGAAAACGCCAAAAAACTGGAGAAGGGCCAGATCGACCTCTGGGCCACCGGCGATCCCGCCGGCCGTTACCTCGCCAAGCAAGAGGGCGTGGGTGGCCTGAAGACCGTGCTGCGTTTCAACCAGGCCGAACTGTTCCTGGCGCTGAACAAAGAGGTCCCCGACGAGGTGGTGAAGAAGCTGCAAGGCGCGCTGGATCAGATGCGCGCCGAGGGCTTCGTCGACGAGATCCTGAACAGCTACCTGTAGCCGGTAGTGCTTCAACAGTAGCAACAAGACCTCAGCGACCGGCCACAAGCCGGTCGCTTGCCATGGAAGGCAGGACGGGTCGAGTCGTACGTCCGTGGGTGGGGAGCCCACGCAGGGAAGCCGCTTAGCCACAACCACAACTCAAGCGAGCGGTATGACAATGCAGAAGTTGATTCAACGCGCCCTGACCCTGGGCCTGATGTTCCTCGCCTTTACGGCGCGCGCCGGAGTGCCGGCGGATTACAAAGTGGTATTGCTTACCGAGAACTTCCCGCCGTTCAACATGGCGGTGGATGACAAGAACTTTGCCCGTGACGATGGCATCGACGGTATCAGCACCGACATCGTCCGCGAGATGTTCAAGCGTGCCGGCATCAATTACAGCCTGACACTGCGCTTCCCTTGGGATCGTCTCTATCGCCTGACCCTGGACAAGCCCAACTACGGTCTGTTCTCCACCACCTTCACCGCTGAACGCCAACCGCTGTTCAAGTGGGTCGGCCCCATCGCCAAGACCGAGTGGGTGCTGCTTGCCGCGCCGGGCAACAACCTCAGCGTCAAGGACCTGAAGAGCGCCTCCCAGTACCGCATCGGCGCCTACAAGAACGACGCCGTGAGCCAGCACCTGGAAAGCCAGGGCATGGCACCGCAGAACGCCCTGCGCGACCAGGAAAACGTGAAGAAGCTGCTCAAGGGCCAGATCGACCTCTGGGCCACCACCGATCCGGTGGGTCGCTACCTGGCCAAGCAGGAAGGCGTGACCGGCCTGCAGACCGTGCTGCGTTTCAACAGTGCCGAGCTCTATCTGGCGTTCAACAAGGACACCCCGGACGAGGTGATCGAACGCCTGCAGAAGGCCCTGGACCAGATGCGCAGCGACGGATTCGTCGACGAGATCACCCAGAACTATCTGTGATGAATGTTGGGCAGGCCTGCGGCCTGCTTCGCGAAAAGACCGCGTAGCGGTCTCCTACCGGTAAACCCCCGCCTTCCCATGGGCCGTCATGGCGCGATTGCCACGCAGGGCGATCAGCATTTCCACATCGATCAGTTCGAAACCGCGTTCCTTCAGGCGCGGCAGCTCGCGTTCGAGCAGTTCAAGGGTGACCGGATGCGGATGGCCGATCATCAGTGCCGAGCCCTGCTTGCGGGCCAGTTTGAGGGCGGCGTCGAACTGCGCGGCCACTGCGGCCGGACTCTGGTCGTCGTCGAGGAAGATATCCCGCGAGAGGCTGGCGAGCCCGGCTTTCTGGGCTTCGGCGGCAGCCACCGTGGCGGCGCTGGTGCGGCTGTCGATGAAGAAACGGTGCTCCTGCTGCAGGCGATGCATCAGCCAGGTCATGGCCGGGCGCTGGGCGGTCATGCGGCTGCCCATGTGGTTGTTCAGGCCGCGGGCATAAGGCACCTGCTGCAGGGCGGCGTCCAGGCGCCGCTCCAGCTCGGCTGTGGATAACCCGGGGTGCCAGGCATAGGGGCCGGTGGCCGGGTCCATGGGCAGGTGCAGCATCACCGTCTTGCCTGCGGAGTGGGCAGCTTCGGCCAGCTCGCGGGAGTGGGGCGTATCCGGAAGGATGGACAGCGCCACCGGGCCGGGGAGGGCGATGACGCGGCAATCGCGAGCCGGGGTCTGGCCCAGGTCGTCGATGACCAGTGCCAGCCGCGCGACAGGGGAGGCCCAGGCACCGGCTGCCGTTGCGCTCAACCACAGCGCCAGCAGCCAAGTCCCCCACTTCATGTCAGTTCTTGCGGGTGACGTTCAGGCCTTTCAGCAGGTTGAGGGCCTGGCCCAGTTGGAAGTCGTCATCCTGCGGGCGCGGTTCCTCGGTTTTCTTGCTCGCACTGGGGCGGTCGGCGCCGCCATTGCCATTGCCGAGGTGGCCGGCGAGATCGGCTTCCTTGAAGGTTTCGCCGTCCTTTTCGCGGGTGACCTTGGCGCGCGCCACTTCGATATCCGGCACGATGCCCTGGGCCTGGATCGAACGCCCGTTGGGCGTGTAGTAGAGGGCAGTGGTCAGTTTCAGGGCGCGGTCATTGTTCAGCGGCAGGACGGTCTGCACCGAGCCCTTGCCGAAGCTGTCTGTGCCCATCAGCACGCCACGCTTTTGGTCCTGCAGGGCGCCGGCGACGATCTCGGCCGCCGAGGCACTGCCGCCGTTGATCAACACCACCAGCGGCACGCCCTCGCTGGCGTCGGCCGGGTCGGCGGAGAAGCGCAGCTCGGAGTTGGCGATGCGGCCCTTGGTGTAAACGATCAGGCCTTTCTTCAGGAAGTGGTCGGAGACTTCCACGGCAGCCTGCAGCACGCCGCCGGGGTTGTTGCGCAGGTCGAGCACCAGCCCGCTCAGGCGGCCGCCATTGTCCTTGCGCATCTTGGCCAAGGCCTTGCCGACTTCTTCGCCGGTATTGACCTGGAACTGGGTGATGCGCAGGTAGCCGTAGCCCTTCTCCAGCATCTGGCTCTTCACGCTCTTGACCTTGATCGCCGCGCGGACCAGTTCCACGTCGAAGGGTTGACCGCCTTCACGTACCAGGGTCAGGGTGATCTTGCTGCCGGCCTTGCCGCGCATCTTGTCCACCGCTTCCATCAACGAGATGCCCTTGGTCGGCTGGCCATCAATTTTGACAATCAGGTCGCCCGGCTGGATGCCGGCCTTGGAGGCCGGGGTGTCGTCGATGGGGGAAACGACCTTGACGAAGCCATCTTCGGTGCCGACTTCGATGCCGAGGCCGCCGAACTCGCCGCTGGTGCTTTCCTGCAGCTCCTGGAAGTCTTCCGGTTCCAGATAGGCCGAGTGTGGGTCGAGGTTGCTGAGCATGCCCTTGATGGCGTTTTCCAGCAGGGTCTTGTCATCCACCGGCTCAACGTAGGCGGACTTGATCCGGTCCAGCACCTCGGCGAAGGTGCGCAGCTCATCCAGCGGCAGCGGTGCCTTGCCGTTCACCGCTGTGGCGGGGAGGTTTGCCGGCTCCTCGGCGGCCAGTAGCTGCGGGGCGCTGCCGAGCAGCGCCAATGCCATGGCCAGGGAAGTGAGGCGGGACAGATGCGGCATGCGAAACTCCTGCTAGATGGGGTAGCGCCTATCCTTGCGCGCGGCACCATTGTGCCGGGTCGGTCGGTCGGCCCTGCTGGCGTATGGCGAAGTACAGGGCGGGCGTCTCCTGCCCGCCGCTGGTGCCGACGGTGGCGATCGACTCGCCCGCTTTGACGATATCGCCGGCATTTTTCAGTAGGCGCTGGTTGTGCCCGTAGAGGCTCAGGTAGCCGTTGCCATGGTCGAGAATGACCAGAAGCCCGGCGCCGCGCAACCAGTCTGCGAAGACCACGCGGCCGCCATGCACGGCGCGAACCGAGCTGCCCTCGGAGGCGCCGATCAGCACGCCGTCCCATTTGGCACGGGAGTCACCACCACGGGCCGAGCCGAAGCGCGCGACCACGCGGCCGTCCACCGGCCAGGGCAGTTGGCCGCGAGCCTTGGCGAAGGGGCCGCCGAAGTTGCCGCCGGCACTGGACACCATCGGGCCGTTGTCGGCCCTGGCGGGGCTGCCGGCCGGATGTTCGCGCAGCTGGCGCTGCTGTTCGGCCAGCGCTCGCTTGCGTGCTTCCTCGGCTTCACGGGCTTCGCGCGCCTGACGGGCCAGGGTTTCTTCGATGGTCTTGAGCACCTTGCCCAGCTCGGCTTGATCCAGTTGGCGAGCCTTGAGCTTCTTGTCGCGGTCGCTGACGTCCTGATTCAGCTTGGCCAGGGCCAGCTGGCGCTCCTTGCGGGCGGTGGCCAACTGTTCGCGACGGCCATCCAGCGCGGCCTTCTGCTCGTTGAGCTGGTTCTGCTGGGCGGTGATTTCCTGCTCGACGTTGGCCAGCTGGCGCAGGGTCTCGTTGAATGCGCTGAGCTGTTCCAGACGCGCCTTGCTGAGGTAGTCGTAGTAGGTGAGGGTGCGGGCGAATTTCTCGGGATGCTGCTGGTTGAGCAGCAACTTGACGTATTCCTGCTGGCCGCTCTGGTAGGCGGCGCGGGCCTGGATGCCGATCAGCCGTTGCTGTTCAGCGCGTGCGTCCTGGAGTTTTTTTTTCTCCTGGTCCAGGCGCTGGATCTCCCCTTCGCTGTTTTTGAGCTCCTGTTGCAGATCCTTGACCTGCTGCTCCAGGTTGCCCATTTCGGATTCGGTCTTCTTCAGGTCGGACTGGACGCCGGATTTCTCCTGCTGCAATTGCTTCAGGAGCTTTTTCAGCTCGGTGACGTCCTTGGCGGCCTGGTCCAGCTGCTGCTGGGTTTCGGCGCGCTGGTCGGCCATGACCGGATTGATCAGGCTGGCGAGGATAACGAGGACAAGGGCGCGAAACATGGGGCTTGAGGCACCGGGGGGAGATGACCGGCCTAGTATGCCCGTGGTTCCGGGCAAAAAAAACGCCCGGAACCAGAGGTTCGGGCGTTTCCTGATGAGGCGCGCAGAATTTCAACGCAAGGGGCCGCGCTGGCGCGGCCCGCGCCGATCACTGCAGCTCGACGATGGTCTTGCCGGTCATCTCGGCCGGTACCGGCAGGCCCATGAGGGTCAGCAGGGTCGGGGCCACGTCGGCCAGCACGCCGCCTTCGCGAATCTTCGCCGCGCGCTTGCCTACATAGATGAACGGCACTGGCTCACAGGTGTGGGCGGTGTGCGCCTGGCCGGTCATTTCGTCTTCCATCTGCTCGACATTGCCATGGTCGGCGGTGATCAGCGCTTCGCCACCCACCTTGTCCAGGGCTTCGACGATGCGGCCGACGCAAGTGTCCAGGCATTCCACGGCCTTGACCGCCGCTTCGAACACGCCGGTATGGCCGACCATGTCGCCGTTGGCGTAGTTCACCACGATCACGTCGTAGCGCTGGTTCTCGATGGCGTCGACGATCTTGTCGGTGACTTCGGGCGCGCTCATTTCCGGCTGCAGGTCATAGGTGGCGACCTTGGGCGACGGGATCAGGATGCGCTCTTCGCCTTCGAAGGGCTCTTCGCGGCCGCCGGAGAAGAAGAAGGTCACGTGGGCGTATTTCTCGGTCTCGGCGATGCGCAGCTGGGTCTTGCCGTTCTTGGCCAGGT
This sequence comes from Pseudomonas sp. TCU-HL1, assembly GCF_001708505.1. Taxonomy (NCBI): domain Bacteria; kingdom Pseudomonadati; phylum Pseudomonadota; class Gammaproteobacteria; order Pseudomonadales; family Pseudomonadaceae; genus Pseudomonas; species Pseudomonas sp. TCU-HL1. The sequence goes on along the minus strand of NZ_CP015992.1, from coordinate 5,842,037 downwards.
ACTCGCCCAGCACATTGTCCAGGGACTCCGGCTTGAAGGCGCTGGGAGCGGGGATGCTCGCCGCGTACTGGGTCAGCATCACGTAGCCGGCGAGGTTCAGCTCGCGCTGGCGGGCGAACTCCTTGAAGCCCGGCTCGACGAAAGCGCGGGACAGTTCGCGGGCGCGGTCGGCGCGGAAGTTCATGAAGATCACGGCGTCGCCATCTTCCACTTTCACCGGCTCGCCGATGCGGGTGGCCTTGACGAACTCGTCGCTTTCACCGCGCTCGTAGGCAGCGGCGAGGCCTTCGACCGCGCTGGCAGCGGTGAATTCGGCCTGGCCTTCGGTGATCAGGTTGTAGGCGGCCTCGACACGGTCCCAGCGATTGTCGCGGTCCATGGCGAAGTAGCGGCCGATCAGGCTGGCGGTGCGGCCCTTGCCGAGGCGGGCGAATGCCTCGTCCAGCAGCTTGATGGAGGGCTCGGCGCTCTTGGGCGGGGTATCGCGGCCATCGAGGAAGGCGTGCAGGTAGAGCTTCTCGGCGCCACGCTGGGAAGCCAGTTCGGCCATGGCGACCAGGTGGTCCTGGTGGCTGTGTACGCCGCCGTCGGACAGCAGGCCCATGAAGTGCACGGCCTTGCCGGCGGCCACGGCCTTGTCCACGGCTTCGGTGATTTCCGGGTTCTGGAAGAAGTCGCCGTCGCGGATCGCCTTGGTCACGCGGGTGAAGTCCTGGTACACCACGCGGCCGGCGCCCAGGTTCATGTGGCCGACTTCGGAGTTGCCCATCTGGCCGTCGGGCAGACCAACGTCCATGCCGCTGCCGGAAATCAGGCCGTGGGGCCGGGTGGCGCGCAGGCGGTCGTAGACCGGGGTGCTGGCGGCGTAGATGGCGTTGTATTCGGGGCTGTCACTGTGACCGAAACCGTCCAGGATGATCAGGACCAGGGGTTTGGGCGTGGCTGTCATAGTGTCCGACTCGTCTGCGGCAATGGGAGGAAAGTGGCGGGCAAGGCCCCGGAAAAAAGACGCGGCATTCTACGGCCTGGTTCCGTCGGCGTCACCGCTGGACGGGGTTTGGCCGACCTGTGGGCCTGTGTATACTGGCCGGCATTTTACCGTCCCGGAAGCCGACGATGCTCGCTAAGCTGATTGAATTTGCCACTAACCACTATGTACTGAGTGGATCGTTCGTGGTGCTGCTGGCCCTGCTGCTGGCCCATGAACTGCGCCGCAGTGGCCGCGCCATCTCCACCCGCGAGCTGACCGCGATGGTCAACGGCGGCCAGGCCGTGGTGCTGGACGTACGCGCCAACAAGGATTTCTCCGGCGGCCACATCGTCGATGCCCTGAATATTCCCTACGAGAAGCTGGCCGCCCGCATCGCCGAGCTGGAAAAGCACAAGGACAAGGCCATCATCGTGGTCGATGCCATGGGCCAGCACGCCGGCACCGTCTGCCGTGACCTGAAGAAGGCCGGTTTCAACGCGATCAAGCTGTCCGGCGGTATCGGCACCTGGCGTGGCGACAACCTGCCGCTGGTGAAGTGACATGGCCGAGATCGTCGTCTATTCGAGCGCCTGGTGCCCCTACTGCATCCGTGCCAAGCATCTGCTGGACAGCAAGGGCGTCAAGTACGAAGAAATCAGCGTCGATGGAAATCCTGCAATTCGTGCCGAGATGACCCGCAAGGCCGGGCGCACCTCGGTACCGCAGATCTGGATCGGCCAGACCCACGTGGGCGGCTGTGACGACCTGTACGCCCTGGAGCGCGCCGGCAGGCTCGACGCGCTGCTCCAGGCCAGCCCGCAAACGGAAACGCACTAGAACAAGGTAGAACCATGACCGAACAAGCAAGCAACGGCGCCAACCAGCCCCAGTTCTCCCTGCAGCGCATCTACGTGCGCGACCTGTCCTTCGAAGCGCCGAAGAGCCCGGAAATCTTCCGTCAGGAATGGGCTCCGAACGTTTCCCTCGATCTGAACACCCGTCAGAAGCAACTGGACGGCGACTTCCACGAAGTCGTGCTGACCCTGTCCGTAACCGTGAAGAACGGCGAAGAAACTGCCTTCATCGCCGAAGTGCAGCAGGCCGGTATCTTCCTGATCAAGGGCCTGGATGCGGCGTCCATGAGCCACACCCTGGGCGCCTTCTGCCCGAACATCCTTTTCCCCTACGCCCGTGAAACCCTGGATAGCCTGGTTATCCGTGGTTCCTTCCCGGCGCTGATGCTCTCCCCGGTGAACTTCGATGCGCTCTACGCGCAGGAACTGGCGCGCCTGCAGGCCGCTGGCGAAGCCCAGGCCTGAGTCATCCGGCTCCACGAAAAAGCGCCCTTCGGGGCGCTTTTTTGTTTGGAGTGAGGAAAACCTTGTAGGGGCGAATTCATTCGCCAAGGGATGCGAAGCATCCCCCCTGGAGCCTCTCGGGAGGCAGGCCTTCGGCCTGCTTGGCGAATGAATTCGCCCCTACAGGGAAAGTGCGCCCGAAGACGCTCTGCGCAATTCAATCCAAACTGAAATCGTGCTGCCGCCAGGCCTCGTACACCGCCACGGCGACGGTATTGGACAGGTTCAGGCTGCGGCAGTTGGGGCGCATCGGCAGGCGCAGGCGCTGTTCCGGTGGCAGGCCTTCCCGCACTTCCTGGGGCAGGCCGCGGCTTTCCGGGCCGAAGAGGAAGGCATCACCCTTCTCGAAGGCCACTTCGTGGAACAGCTTGGTGCCCTTGGTAGTGAAGGCGAACACCCGGGGGTGGCTCAGGGCTACCAGGCAGCTTTCCAGGTCGCTGTAGCGCTTGAGGGTGGCGTACTCGTGGTAGTCCAGGCCGGCTCGGCGCAGACGCTTGTCGTCCAGTTCAAAGCCGAGCGGTTCGATCAGATGAAGGTGGCAGCCAGAATTGGCGCACAGCCTGATAATGTTGCCGGTATTCGGCGGAATTTCCGGTTGAAACAGGATGACGTGAAACATGGGTGACCCCGAGCCCGAAGACGGGCGGCATTCTACTCCTGATGATGATCCGCGACCGAGCCTGTGGCCGCGCTTTTTGTTCGCCCTCGCCCTGCTCGGCCTGCTGGTGGGAATGATGCTTGGCCGCCTGACGGCGCCGGAACCCGTGCACCTGGAACAAATCGAAGTACGCCAGGACGGCTTGGCGCTCTGGTTCGACCATGAACCCGAGGTGCGGGCCGAAGCACTGGAGGGTGCCTATGCGCTGGTGCTGGGGGCGGACGGTCAGACCGCCAAGGGGCAACTTACCCTGGGGACGGCGCCAGTGAGCTGGAAGGTACTGCGTTCGACCCAGGGGGTGATGGTGCGATTCGTCGCGGCGCGGCCCCTGCAAGGGGAATGGCATGGGGCCGAGGTGGATGGGCGCTGGCGGCTGGAAGTCAGCTTGCGCGCCGAATAAGAGAGGGGAATCCCCGGCCTGCCTGTACCAGGGCCCCCTGAAGGGTGGTCGCCCGCGCTGGCGGATGACGCTGTCTCGCAGTGGGTTCCTGAAGAACCCGGGCGGCTGGCAATCCAGCGCGCCTGTGGATAAAAGAGGGGATTCCCCGGCCTGCCTGTACCAAGGCCCCCTGAAACCTGGTCGCCTTCGGGCGACGCTGTCTTGCTTTCGGCTCTTCTGGAACCGTGGCGGCTGGAGGTCAGCCTGCCTGTCATAAGAGAGGGGAATCCCTGGCCTGCCTGTACCAGGGCCCCCGAAACCGCTGTTATCTGGACTATTGCAGGGGGCGTGCCAGCTTTTCAAAAACCACGGTGAGATTTTTCAAGGATTGCCTGGAGGCCACGTAATCCGTGGCTTTGGCGATCTGGCGCGGAGGGGGTGACGAGCTTTTATAGCGGTCATCCGAGGGCTGCTGTGCCTTGAAGGGCGGCACTTTTTTGAGGCGTGAGCACTGTTCAGGCACCAGGGATGGTCCTTTTCCCGATCGAGGGGGCGGGAAACGAAGACCCCGCCGAAGCGGGGTCCTGGGTCAGTGGTTGGTGGAAGATAGATAAGACTCCGTTGATTTGCAGTTCCGTAGCCTTTCCACCTTGAGCGATAGGCTTCTTGGTGCGCGGACTCCAATTCGTGAGCGGCCACCTGCCATCGGCCCTACCACTATTTCGATACCGGCCGTTCGCAGCATCTGCGCCAGCTCGGCATCACTGCAGCCATCCATTGCCTTGAGCCTGAGTACGTCTCCTTCCTTTCGAACTCCAATATGTAACTGCATGGTTTTCATCCTGTCTTTGGTTCAGGTCCGGACAGCATCCCGCGCTGCTCCGTGGCGGTCCACGGCCCCCGGAGAAACCGGAAAATTCGTACGGGAGAAGTTGGAGGCGATGACGGCGCAGGCAGCCGACAGGGGATTGGCGGCGGACGCCGCAGGAGGGAGGTCGACGGGGCGCAGGGAGGGCGCCCCGCCTGGTGAGGGTCAGGCGTCGTCGCCGTCGTCGTCGTCAGCGCCATCCACTTTCATGCCCAACTCCTTGATCTTGCGAGTCAGGGTGTTGCGGCCCCAGCCCAGGAGCACGGCGGCATCGCGGCGGCGACCGGCGGTGTGCTTGAGCGCAGTCTCGATCATGATCCGCTCGAAGGCCGGCACGGCGCTGTCCAGCAGGCTGGACTGGCCACGGGCGAGGGCCTGGTCGGCCCACTGGCGCAGGGCCTGCTCCCAGTTGGTCACCGGGGCGGTGTCCTGAGGCTGGGTGAGCAGCTCCGGCGGCAGGTCGTCGACGTGCACTTCGCGGCCCGACGCCATCACGGTTATCCAGCGGCAGGTGTTCTCCAGCTGGCGCACGTTGCCCGGCCAAGGCAGGTGCTTGAGGTAGTCCTCTGTCTCGCTCTTCAGCAGCTTGGGCTCCACCGCCAGCTCCTGGGCGGCGCGGGCGAGGAAATGTCGGGCCAGGGCCGGGATGTCCTCACGGCGGTCGGACAGACGCGGAATATGGATGCGGATGACGTTGAGGCGGTGGAACAGGTCTTCGCGGAACTTGCCCGCCTGCACGAGGTTTTCCAGGTTCTGGTGGGTGGCGGCGATGATGCGCACATCCACCTTCACCGGGGTGTGGCCGCCCACGCGGTAGAACTCGCCGTCGGCCAGTACCCGCAGCAGACGGGTCTGGGTGTCCGCCGGCATGTCGCCGATCTCATCGAGGAACAGGGTGCCGCCGTCGGCCTGCTCGAAGCGGCCGCGACGCTGGTTGGCTGCGCCGGTGAAGGCGCCTTTTTCATGGCCGAACAGCTCGGACTCCATCAGGTCCTTCGGAATCGCCGCCATGTTCAGCGCGATGAAGGGCGAGGCGGCGCGCGGGCTGTGGCGGTGCAGGGCATGAGCCACCAGTTCCTTGCCGGTACCGGACTCGCCGTTGATCAGCACGGTGATGTTGGAGTGGCTGAGGCGGCCGATGGCGCGGAACACCTCCTGCATGGCCGGTGCTTCGCCGATGATCTCCGGGGTGCGCGCCTGGGCGGCCGGGGCTTCGAGGCCCTGCTGCTCCTGGGCGTGCTGGAAGGCGCGCTTGACCAGGGAGACCGCTTCGTCCACGTCGAATGGCTTGGGCAGGTACTCGAAGGCACCGCCCTGGTAGGAGGCCACCGCGCTGTCCAGGTCGGAATGGGCGGTCATGATGATCACCGGCAGGCGCGGGTGCAGCTCGCGGATGCGTGCCAGCAGGTCCAGGCCGCTGGCACCGGGCATGCGAATGTCGGAAATGATCACGTCCGGTTGCTGCCGGGTGAGGCGGCCGAGCAGGCTGTCGGCGCTCTCGAAGGCCTGGGTGTTCATGCCTTCCTGCTGCAACGCCTTTTCCAGCACCCAGCGGATGGAACGGTCGTCGTCGACGATCCAGACGGTTTCACTACGGCTCATGACGAGGAAGCTCCTTGTTCAAGCGGCAGGAAGATCGAGAAGACGGTGTGGCCGGGATGGCTCTCGCACTCGATCAGGCCCTGGTGCTGACTGATGATGTTCTGGGCGATGGCCAGCCCCAGTCCGGTACCGTCCGGACGACCGCTGACCATGGGATAGAAAATGGTTTCCTGGAGCTCGGCCGGGATGCCCGGGCCGTTGTCGATGATTTCCACCTTGGTCACCAGGCGATGGCGGGTATGGCCGATGGTGAACTGGCGCAGGGTGCGCGTGCGCAGGGTGATGCGGCCCAGGCGCAGGTCGCTCTGCGCGGAGAGGGCCTGCATGGCATTACGCACGATGTTGAGCACCGCCTGGATCATCTGTTCCTTGTCGATGAACACATCGGGGATGCTCGGGTCGTAGTCGCGCACCAGATTGATGCCGCCCTGGCTTTCTGCGTCCACCAGGCTGCAGACGCGCTCCAGCACCTCGTGGACGTTGGTCATGGCCAGTGACGGCAGCTTGTTCGAGCCGAGCATGCGGTCCACCAGGTTCCGCAGGCGGTCGGCCTCTTCAATGATGACGTTGGTGTAATCCTTCAGGTGCTCTTCCGGCAGTTCGCGGGAGAGCAGCTGGGCTGCACCACGGATGCCGCCCAGGGGGTTCTTGATCTCGTGGGCGAGGCCCCGTACCAGCAGTTTGGTGGTTTCCTGCTTGGACAGCTGGGCCTCTTCCTTGGTGATTCGCAGCAGGCGGTCACGCGGATGGACTTCCAGCAGCAGGAGGGTTTCGCCGCGATTGAGGATGGGCGTTACCGCGTAGTCCACGGTCAGGCTCTGGCCGGAGAGTGAGGTCAGCATGGCCTCACGCTTGGTAAAGGGGTGCGCCTGCTCCACCGCCTGGCGCAGGGAGGCCAGGGCCTCGGGCGACTCGGTGAACAGCTCGCTGATGAACTGGCCATGGCTGCGCTGGCCGCTGACGGCCAGGAGCATTTCGGCGGCCGGGTTCATGTACTCGAGGCGCAGGTCGGCGTTGAGCAGGATCACCGCAGTGGTCAGGTTGTCGAGCAACAGGCGATGCAGGGCGTCGTTGATGGTCATGGCTTCGGCGCTCGTGGCGATGACAGGAAAATGCAAGAAGCAAACCAAAGCCCTGAAAAGACGCGGGAAAACAGGGTTTCTGCTGGCCGAGGCCGCTTTTCAGAGCAGATCGTACGGACTTGGCTGAACCAAAATGGGGAGAGTATAGAAAGCGGTGCAGGGTGTTGCACCGGATTGGTGCGGTGCGGACGGTTTCTTGAGTGGGCAGGGCGATACCCGGGCGGATGCTGCCGGGTATCGCCGGATGGTTGCCGTTCAGATGAACGGCAGGATGGCGATGTCGTCGTCTTCCTCGGGTTTGTCCTTCAGCGGGCATTCCGGGCGCACACCGAAGTCATCTTTCTTGCAGGGGCGGGCCAGGCGCTTCTGCGACAGCGACATCCGCACGATGTGTACGGGTTGGCTGGGCGTGCGCTCCACCATGCGGCCTTGCTCGTCGATGATTTCCACCGCCAGCTGGTGGGTGCCCCGATCCAGGTTCTGCAGCGGGAAGACCGGGCTGCGGCCCGGCTCGCCCACGGGATTGCCGTCCAGCAGCAGGCGATAGCTGTGGTTGGCGCGCAGTCCAGGCTCGCTCACGGCGCTGACGATCAGATTGCCTTCGCCATCACGGACAGTGGCGTCGGGCTCGGGCACCAGGATGCGCAGGACCTGGTAACCCTGCTCCCGTGGAATGGGCTTGGCATAGAGCGGCGGTGGCTGGATGGGCGCCGGCAGGGTCGCGCCGTTGGCGGGCGCCATCTCCAGGCGTTTGGCGTTGCCGGGCTTGGGGCGGTCGGTGAAGACGCGGTTGCCCTCCTCGTCGACGTAGGTATAGACCTCGGCGGCCACGGGCAGGGCGAAGAGCAGCAAGCAGATCAATAAGCGGTGCATGGAGTTCAATCAGGTAATCAGGGCGTGCCGAGGTGCACGCGCTGAATGGTGAAGGAGACGGCGGCGCTACTCTGCACCACTCTGGTGCCTGCCAGGACATCCACCACCAGGCTGTGCTCGCCACGGTCGATGTTGGTCAGTTGCAGACGCGGGACATTGCTCGGTGTGCCATAGGGCTGGCCGTCCAGGCGCAGGCGAAGTTGATGGCCAGGCTGCAGGCGCGGCTCCAGTTTGACCCCGACGCTGAAGGTGCCGTTGTTGGCGCGCAAGGCTTCATCGTCCGGAATATCGGTCAGCTCAAGCAGCTGGTAGGTCGCTTGCTGTGTGGCATCGTCCGCTGCGCTGACGGGTTCGCTCGGTGGCTGCGCCTGCACCGCATTGGTGGGGGGCAGCTCCACTTTTTCGATGGCGGCGCCGTCCGGCGGCTGGTTGGTGAACACCGTATTGCCGTTGGCGTCGGTGTACTTGTAGATCTGTGCGATGGCAGGCAGGGCCAGTACCAGAAGCAGGCCGGCGAGCAAGGGACGCATCGGGTGATCTCCGTAGATGCAATGCCGCTAAGACTTGCACTGGCGAGGCTGGCTGGCAAGCGACGCGCGGCGCGGGTGTGCGGCGATGCAACAAAGGCTTGCGGCCTGAAGGGCGAAGGCGTTCGCCACTCACCGGGAACGGCAGGTACGGAACCATAAAAAAGGCCTCCCGAAGGAGGCCTCTCAATCATGCCGCTTGCGCGGTCACAACTGGATCAGACGCTGTAGTACAGGTCGTATTCCAGCGGGTGCACGAAGGTGCGCACCTTGATTTCTTCTTCGCTCTTCAGCTCGATGTAGGCATCGATGAAGTCGTCGCTGAACACGCCGCCCTTGGTCAGGAACGCGCGGCCCTTGTCCAGTTCTTCCAGCGCTTCTTTCAGGCTGCCGCAAACCTGCGGGATTTCCTTCGCCTCTTCCGGCGGCAGGTCATACAGGTTCTTGTCAGCGGCATCGCCGGGGTGAATCTTGTTCTGGATGCCGTCCAGACCGGCCATCAGCAGAGCTGCGAAGCACAGGTAGGGGTTGGCAGCCGGGTCCGGGAAGCGCGCTTCGATACGGCGGGCTTTCGGGCTGTTCACGTACGGGATGCGGATCGAGGCGGAACGGTTGCGGGCGGAGTAGGCCAGCATTACCGGAGCTTCGAAGCCAGGCACCAGGCGCTTGTAGGAGTTGGTAGCCGGGTTGGTGAAGCCGTTCAGGGCCTTACCGTGCTTGATGATGCCGCCGATGAAGTACAGGGCGGTATCGGACAGACCGGCATAGCCTTCGCCAGCGAAGGTGTTCTTGCCATCTTTGGAGATGGACATGTGAACGTGCATGCCCGAGCCGTTGTCGCCGTACAGGGGCTTCGGCATGAAGGTCACGGTCTTGCCGTAAGCGTCGGCAACGTTGTGCACGCAGTACTTCAGGGTCTGAACTTCGTCAGCCTTGGCAACCAGGGTGTTGAACTTCACGCCGATTTCGTTCTGGCCGGCAGTCGCCACTTCGTGGTGGTGAACTTCCACGACCAGGCCCATTTCTTCCAGGGCGTTGCACATGGCGGTACGGATTTCGTGGTCGTGATCGACCGGCGGTACCGGGAAGTAGCCGCCCTTCACGCCCGGACGGTGGCCCTTGTTGCCGCCTTCGATGTCGGCGTCGGTGTTCCAGGAAGCCTGCTCGGAGAAGATCTTGAACATGGAGCCGGAGATGTCGGACTTGAACTTCACTTCGTCGAAGATGAAGAACTCCGGCTCCGGGCCGACGAATACGGTGTCACCGATACCGGTGGTCTTCAGGTATTCCTCGGCGCGACGGGCGATGGCGCGCGGGTCGCGGTCGTAGCCTTGCATGGTGCTCGGCTCAATGATGTCGCAGACCAGGATGATGGTCGGCTCTTCGGTGAACGGGTCCAGAACGGCAGTGCTGTCGTCCGGCAGCAGGATCATGTCGGAGGCTTCGATGCCTTTCCAACCTTCGATGGAGGAGCCGTCGAACATCTTGCCGTGCTCGAAGAAATCGTCATCGGCATCACGGGCCGGCATGGTCACGTGCTGCTGCTTGCCTTTGGTATCGGTGAAGCGCAGATCAATCCACTTCACGTCGTGTTCTTTAATCAGTTGAAGCGACTTCGACATGTTGTCCTCCAGGTGGATGGGGGCAGGAAACCTTGCCTCCCAAAAAAATTCGGGGTGAAGCCGGAGCGGGATAGTCCGCCAGGGCGACCTGCCTCACAAGGGAGCAAATTGCGTGCCAGTGCCCCGGAATGGGCTGGAGCCCCAAAACTCGCGCCTGGCGGGGGCTTCGCCCTGATTGTGCACAGTTTTGCGCACCGTTTTCGTGCTTGTCATGGTGTGCGTGATCCGTTTTGGTGCGCTGAAAGCTTTGCTGAATGATTTTGGTCAAAGCTTGAACAATTTCCGCTATAATCCGCGCCCCTCTTTTTCGGCCGCCGTCGCAAGCGACGTTTTCATGAAACTCATCGTCAAAGTCTTCCCGGAAATCACCATCAAGAGCCGGCCGGTGCGCAAGCATTTCATCCGCCAGCTCTCGAAGAACATCCGCGCCGTCCTGAAAGACCTGGACCCGGAGCTCGAGGTGACCGGCGTCTGGGACAACCTTGAAGTCCAGACGCGCCAGACCGAGCCGAAGCTCCTGCGCGAAATGATCGAGCGGCTGACCTGCACCCCGGGCATCACCCACTTCCTTGAAGTGCATGAGTACCCGCTGGGCGACTTCGACGATGTGCTGGAAAAGTGCAAGCTGCACTACGCCGACCAGATCCCCGGCAAGATCTTCGCCGTGCGCTGCAAGCGTGCGGGCAAGCATGAATTCACCTCCATGGAGCTGGAGCGCCATGTCGGCAGCCGCCTGCGCCAGGAGTGCAACGCGGCCGGCATCTCCCTGAAGAACCCGGAAGTGGAAGTGCGGATGGAAGTACGCGACCAGCGCCTGTTCGTCATCCACCACCAGCACGACGGCATCGGCGGCTACCCGCTGGGCTCCCTGGAGCAGACCCTGGTACTGATGTCCGGTGGCTTCGACTCCACCGTGGCCGCCTACCAGATGATGCGTCGCGGCCTGATGACCCACTTCTGCTTCTTCAACCTCGGTGGCCGTGCCCACGAACTGGGCGTGATGGAAGTGGCGCACTACCTCTGGGAAAAGTTCGGCCGCTCCCAGCGCGTGCTGTTCATCAGCGTGCCCTTCGAGGAAGTGGTCGGCGAAATCCTCAGCAAGGTCGACAACAGCCAGATGGGTGTGGTGCTCAAGCGCATGATGCTGCGCGCCTCCACCCACATGGCGCGCAAGCTGACCCTGGATGCGCTGGTGACTGGCGAAGCCATCTCCCAGGTGTCCAGCCAGACCCTGCCCAACCTCTCGGTGATCGACTCGGCCACCGACATGCTAGTGCTGCGCCCGCTGATCGCCAGTCACAAGCAGGACATCATCGACACCGCCACCCGCATCGGCACTGCCGAGTTCGCCAAGCACATGCCCGAGTACTGCGGCGTGATCTCGGTGAACCCGACTACCAAGGCCAAACCCAGCCGTATCGAGTACGAAGAAGCACAATTCGACATGGCCATCCTCGAGCGCGCCCTGGAACGTGCGCGCCTGGTGCCCATCGATCGCGTGATCGACGAACTGGGCCAGGACCTCAAGGTGGAAGAAGTGAGCGAAGCCCTGCCGGGGCAGATCGTCATCGACATCCGCCACCCCGATACCCAGGAAGACGAGCCCCTGGAGCTGCCTGGCATCGAAGTCCAGGCCCTGCCGTTCTATGCGGTCAATAACCGCTTCAAGGAACTGGACGCCAACCGCCAGTACCTCCTGTATTGCGACAAAGGCGTTATGAGCCGCCTGCATGCCCATCACCTGCTCAGCGAGGGACACGCCAATGTGCGCGTTTATCGTCCGGCTTAAACAGCCAGGGCTGTTTGGCGGCAGTATCCGCCATCGCCCTCCCGACCATCGGGCCGCCTGATACGCAGTTAGTTCATATCAGCCGCTTAGACTTCGCGGCACACCGAATCCTCTGATCGAGATACAAACGTGATCGAAAAACTCCGCAACATCGCCATCATCGCCCACGTCGACCATGGCAAGACCACCCTGGTAGACAAGCTCCTGAAGCTGTCCGGCACCCTCGACCGCAAAGAAGCGGAAAGCGAGCGCGTGATGGACTCCAACGAACAGGAAAAAGAGCGCGGCATTACCATTCTGGCGAAGAACACCGCCATCAAGTGGAACGGCTACAACATCAACATCGTCGACACCCCCGGCCACGCCGACTTCGGTGGCGAGGTTGAGCGCGTAATGTCCATGGTCGACTCCGTACTGCTGGTGGTCGACGCCCAGGACGGCCCCATGCCGCAGACCCGCTTCGTGACCCAGAAGGCCTTCAAGGCCGGTCTGCGTCCGATCGTGGTGGTGAACAAGATCGACCGTCCGGGCGCGCGTCCTGACTGGGTTATCGACCAGATATTCGACCTGTTCGACAACCTCGGCGCCACCGACGAGCAGCTGGACTTCCCGATCGTCTACGCCAGTGCCCTGAACGGCATCGCCGGCATGGACCACGAGAAGATGGACGACAACATGGACGCCCTGTTCCAGGCCATCATCGACCACGTGCCGGTTCCGGACGTCGACGTCGACGGCCCGTTCCAGATGCAGATCTCCCAGCTCGACTACAACAGCTTCCTCGGCGTGATCGGCATCGGCCGCATCGCCCGTGGCCGCGTCAAGTCCAACACCCAGGTGGTCGCCATCAGCGACGACGGCACCAAGCGCAGCGGCCGTATCCTGAAAATCATGGGCCACTCCGGCCTGCAGCGCGTGGAAGTGGCTGAAGCCGAAGCCGGCGATATCGTCTGCGTCAGCGGCATGGACGAGCTGTTCATCTCCGACACCCTGTGCGACCCGCTGAACGTCGAGGCGCGTCCGCCTCTGACCGTCGACCAGCCCACCGTGAGCATGACCTTCCAGGTCAACGACTCGCCGTTCGCCGGCAAGGAAGGCAAGTTCGTCACCAGCCGCAACATCAAGGACCGTCTGGACAAGGAGCTGCTGCACAACGTTGCCCTGCGCGTTGAAGCGGGCGAATCCGCCGAGAAGTTCAAGGTCTCCGGCCGTGGCGAGCTGCACCTCTCCGTACTGATCGAAACCATGCGCCGCGAAGGCTTCGAGATGGCTGTCGGCCGTCCGGAAGTGGTGATCATCGAGAAGGATGGCGAGAAGCAGGAGCCCTACGAGAACGTCACCATCGACATCGAAGAGCAGCACCAGGGCTCGGTGATGGAGCAGATGGGCCTGCGCAAGGGCGATCTGACCAACATGATCCCCGACGGCAAGGGCCGCGTTCGCCTGGAATACACCATCCCGGCGCGTGGTCTGATCGGCTTCCGTAACAACTTCCTGACGCTGACCTCGGGTACCGGCATCCTGACCTCGACCTTCAGCCACTACGGCCCGATCAAGGCCGGCGAAGTCAGCAACCGTCAGAACGGCGTACTGGTCTCCATGGCCACCGGCACCGCGCTGACCTACTCGCTGGAAACCCTGCAGAGCCGCGGCAAGCTGTTCCTCGCCCCGGGCGACGAGATCTACGAAGGCCAGCTGAGTGGCATCAACAGCCGTGACAACGACCTGGTGATCAACCCCACCAAAGGCAAGAAGCTCGACAACATGCGTGCTTCCGGCAAGGACGAAGTCATCGCCCTGGTTCCGCCGATCAAGTTCACCCTGGAACAGGCGCTGGAATTCATCGCCGACGACGAGCTGGTGGAAGTGACGCCGAAGTCCATCCGCCTGCGCAAGAAGCTGCTGAACGAGAACGACCGCAAGCGCTACGAGCGCGCCAAGGTCTGATCCTCGCGCAGTGAATGAAAAGCCCCCGCCGGAGCGATCCGGCGGGGGCTTTTTCTTTGAGATGCGTCTCCGACTGTGCCGACAACTGTAGGTTGGCGTAGAGCGAAGCGAAACCCAACGGTTCGAGGCCTGGCCGAGCTTAGGGCTTCGCGGTGCCCAGTCGGTAGAGGCCTGCTGGCAAACTTGGGTAGGGCGCGCCACCAACATTAACCCTTGCTTGATGCAGTTTGTCGTACGTTGTTGGTTGTTGGATCCTCGCTGCGCTCGGACCAGCGCGGCCCGCATCAGCCACTACGCAGTCCGGATGTGCATCGCGTTTTTCTGGGAGGCTAATAGCAAGTCCACGTACAAGAATCGTGGAGTCTTGCTCGGGTGTCAGTATCCGTTATAGCCCCGTGCGCTGCGTCTTCGGCATTTGATTCGTGGGGAGAGAGACTGCCACCTTTCTTAGCGGCGGACGCTTACGCACAGCTGGGAGTGTTCTTCGAGGAACATCAGACTCCTCCTAAATACCTTTGAATGGCTCTCTGGTTCTATTCGCTTAGCCGAATGCAGAGGATTGCCAGTCTTGTCCGGCTCTCGTTTTCTCCTCATCTCCCTATTGATGGGTTGAAGATGTATTTCTCCCCGCCAGTGCTGTGTTCTTTTTAATTGTGTGCGACAGAAAAAGGAATACTTATGATCTCAATGGATGAGCTCTTGGCCATGTCTGGGCTTGCATGTCGGAAGAGCTGGTTTGAAGCGCTCAAGGCCAACACACGCACCTTGGGTTGCGATGGCCTGCTATTTGCGTTGAAACCGAACAGCAATGCCGACAATTTACAGGCAGCACTATTCAGCGATTATCCTCAGGCCTGGAGAGATATCTATGACGCTAATGATTACTCTCGTATCGACCCAGTAGTATCGCATTGTCTGTCTTCGACAATTGTAAGCGCTCCATGAACCCCACCTTCAACTGAACGATCCGCTTGCGGATGCTGGGCTCCCGTTTTCCCAGTGGAGCCCCGTCATGATGCGTCCGGACGCCAAGGTCAAAGCCGTCTACCTCTATCCGAAACCCGTCGACTTCCGGAAGTCCATTGATGGTCTGGCGGCCTTGGTGGAGCTGGATATCAAGGTGGCCGTGTTCGACCCGGTGTTGTTCGTCTTCCTCAACAAAACACGCAACCGGGTGAAGATCCTCTATTGGGAACGCAATGGCTTTTGCCTGTGGCTCAAGCGCCTGCAGGCCGAGCGTTTCAAGACCAAGCCTGATGCTGAAGAGCCCATCGTGTTGACGGTGCGGGAACTGAATCAGTTGCTGGCAGGATTCGACCTCTGGGGGAACCAGCCACACAAGGTGCTGACCCCGCGTTTTGTGAGCTGAGTCGGTATAATCCGGCGCCATGAAATCTGGCGCAGACTCCCTTCCCGACGATCCCGTCCTGCTCAAGGCCTTGGTTCTGCAATTGCAGGAACAGGTTGCTCTGCTGCGCCACAAACTGTTCTCGCCAAAGTCCGAGCGTAGCCCCGAGGATGCCGACTCCCCTCAGTTGGCCATGTTCAACGAGGCTGAGGAGTTGCTCGAAGAACCTGCTGGCGGATCGGGTGAAGCCGAAGAAGTCGTCGCCCCAGTGAAGCGACGTGGCAAGCGCAAGCCCCTCCCGGCTGACTTGCCGCGCGTTGAAATCATCCATGAACTGCCCGAGCACGAGTTGACCTGTGCCTGCGGCGCCTGCAAGCAGGTGATCGGCGAGGAGACCAGCGAGCAATTGGAGATCATCCCGATGCAGGTACGGGTGATCCGCCATATCCGCAAAACCTACGCCTGCAAAGCCTGCGAAAGCGCTCCGGTCACGGCCGACAAGCCGGCCCAACTGATCGAGAAAAGTGTGGCCAGCCCTAGCGTGCTGGCCATGCTGCTGACCACCAAGTACGCCGATGGCATCCCGCTGTATCGCTTCGAGAGGATGCTCAGCCGCCACGGCCTCGACATCCCCCGCCAGACCCTGGCGCGCTGGGTGATCCAGTCTGGCGAGCAGTTGCAGCCCCTGCTCAACCTCATGCGCGACCAGTTGCTGGGCTACCCGGTGTTGCACTGCGACGAAACCCGGCTGCAGGTACTGCACGAACCCGGGCGCGATCCCACCGCGCAGTCCTGGATGTGGGTACAGAGCGGCGGCCCGCCGGAGAAACCCGTCGTCCTCTTCGACTACAGCACCAGCCGCGCGCAGGAGGTGCCGTTGCGCCTGCTCGCCGGCTATCGCGGCTACCTGATGACCGACGACTATGCCGGCTACAACGCCGTGGCCGCGCAAGACGGCATCGAGCGCCTGGCCTGCTGGGCTCACGCTCGACGCAAATTCATCGAGGCACAGACGGTGCAGCCCAAGGGCAAGATCGGGCGCGCCGACATGGCCTTGAACCTGATCAACCAGCTGTACGGCATCGAGCGCGATCACAAGGACAGCGGC
Organism: Pseudomonas sp. TCU-HL1; assembly: GCF_001708505.1. Classification (NCBI taxonomy): domain Bacteria; kingdom Pseudomonadati; phylum Pseudomonadota; class Gammaproteobacteria; order Pseudomonadales; family Pseudomonadaceae; genus Pseudomonas; species Pseudomonas sp. TCU-HL1. Next base: position 5,825,906 of record NZ_CP015992.1, on the reverse strand, counting down.
AACCTGGAACGTCACGCCGCACGACAGCAGCGCAGCCGGCCCCTCCTGGAACAGCTCAAGGCCTGGCTGGACAAGACCCAGCCACAGGTCGCCGCGCAGAATGCCCTGGGCAAGGCGGTGAACTACCTGGCCAGCAACTGGAGCCGGCTCGTGCGCTATGTCGAAGGCGGGCATCTGCCCATCGACAACAACCGTGCCGAGAACGCCATCCGTCCTTTCGTGATCGGCCGCAAGAACTGGCTGTTCAGCGACACGCCCAAGGGCGCCACGGCCAGCGCGCAGCTCTACAGCCTGATCGAAACGGCCAAAGCCAACGGGCAAGAACCCTATGCCTGGCTGCGCCACGTCCTGGAGCGCCTGCCAACGGCCAACAGTGTCGAAGACTACGAAGCCCTGCTGCCGTGGAACTGCCCGCCGACTAGCACATCCTGATCGCGATACCCCGTCAAAGGAAGACGGGGTTTATGGAGCGGTTACGGATATGGTGGTGCTCAATGAGTTCTTATAGTGCGGAAAAAGTCGAAGAGTTTGTAGGGGCACACTGCGAGATTGTTGATTTTGGCGATGAATCTGGCGCAGTGGATGATGAGTGGGTCAAGAGAGCCGAGCAAAGATTGGGACTGGTCTTGCCGGCCTCATATAAATGGTTCTTGAGGAGATATGCCGGAGGGGAAATTGGTGGTGAGGAGATATACAGCCTCTACGGTATGGACTTTGATACCGTTAATGGCGGGGATATTGTCCATCAGCACTTGGTTGGGCTGAGAAATGGTCTTGTGGATGATCAGAGCCTTGTGGTGAGTGAAACAGACTTCGGGGAAGTATTCTTTTTTGATTTCTCCACGTACAAGGACGGGGAGTGCTCAATAAAAGTCAGAATTCCATCGGGGGAAAGTTTGCACTATGCGGGGAGCTTTTATGAGTTTCTGTGTAAGCGGATTTTGGCTCACGTTTAATTGCATGAATGCGTCGTGATCCCCCTCCTTTGTCAGAGTGCAAGATTGAGTTTCCTTGAATAAAAATAGCCCCGGCACTGCCGGGGCTATTTGTGTCACTCCGCCGTAATCACCAAACAGCCCTGAATGGCCCTATCGCCGACGTGGACTTGTTCCCCGAGCGGCGGATAGTAATCGGCGGCGATGGTGGCGAAACGTTCAGTTCTGGGCGTGACTGCCCTATGATCGGCCTTAGCCATGGTCAGCTCCTTCTTAGCTGCTTGTGGTTAGCGGGCTTTCGGTGTTCGCGCACCGTTGGCCCGCGCTTCTTCGTTTACTCCTTTCCCTTCGTTGCCGGTGTTGCCGCGCGGGCAATGGCCCCAGCGACCTGATGTTTCACGATCACCGCATCGAGCAGGCCGCGCACCAATTCCTGTTCTTCCTCCGACATGCGCGAAATCGCTTCCGACCGTAAAGGGGACAGATTTATTTTTCCTACTCTAACTTTCAGTGGACTATCGCTTCACGTCAGCTTCGGACGGTGGTTGCGGACATTTCTTTAGCCCAATCATCCTGGCTCGTGCATACACGTAGTTCGAAGTCTGGCTTCATGCTGGGCTGTTTCCGTTCATTAACAACCCAATCGATTTGACCGTCAAAGGCGCCCAGACCGGGGGCGCTTTTGAATCGCCGGGCGCGATATCACCAACATCGGCAGCGTGTTGCAGTCCGGTGGTGACCTCTTCCTGAATGCCGGTCGGGACGTGCAGATCCTCTCCCGCGAGGAACGGGTCGGCCAGGCCTTCGGTGCTGGATACCGGGACGAGAGCATTACCCAGGCCGTGGACGGCCTGAAGGTGGATCTAAAGCACATTGACCAGCAGAGCGTCAGCCAGACCATTGATGCCATGGTGCAGGCGGATCCGAGCCTGGCCTGGATCAAGGAGCTGGAACAGCGCGGCGATGTGGACTGGCAGCGGGTGAGGGAAGTCCACGACAGCTTCAAGTACAGCCATTCCGGGTTGGGGGCGGGGGCGCAGTTGGCGATTGCCATTCTGGTGGCCTACTTCACGGCGGGCGCGGCAAGCGGATTGGCCGCAAGTGGTGCTTCCGCAGCGGGGGCATCCACTGCCGCCAGCAGTGCCTGGGCCGCTGGGGCTGGCGCCTCGCTCCAGGGCATCGGCTGGGCCAATGCCGCCGCTACCGCAGCCGTGACCGGGGCTGCCAGCAATACCGCCATCAGCACCATCAACAACCGCGGCAACCTGGGGGCGGTCGTCGACGATGTCACCTCCAGCGATGCGCTGCGGGGTTACGTGGTGGCCGGTGCCACCGCCGGCCTGACCGCCGGTTACTTCAACGACTGGACCAGCACCCAGACCAGCACGGGCAACGCCGTCCAGGACAGCGTGAAGGTGCTGTCCGAAGGTGGCCTGAGCAGTTGGAACGGTATCGGCAGCTTTGCGGGCAACCAGTTGCTGCAGAACGGCACCTCCACCCTGCTGGACCGTGCGTTGGGTGGCGACTCCAAGCTCGGCGATGCCTTGCGCTCCAGCCTGGCGAACACCTTTGCGGCGGCGGGGTTCAACTTCGTTGGTGACCTGGGGGACAAGTTCGACCTGAGCGAAGGCGGCCTGGCCAAGATCGGCTTGCACGCCGTGATGGGCGGCCTCGCCGCTGAAGCGGCGGGCGGCGACTTCCGCACCGGCGCACTAGCAGCTGGAGTGAACGAAGCGCTGGTAGATAGCCTGGCGCAGCAATACGCCGGCATGGACCCGGATCAGAAGAAAGGTCTGCTGGTGATGAACTCGCAGCTGATCGGCTTGCTGGCAGCGGCGACCCAGAGCAATGCGGATGCGGAGAGTGTGCAGACCGGTGCTTGGGTGGCGCAGAACGCGACGCAATATAACCGGCAGTTGCATTTGGAAGAAAAAGATCTAGCAAAAGATTTGGCAGATAAAAGCAATGGACGATTTACAGCTGATGAAATTGAAGAGCAGTTGAGGCTCTCTTTTGTAAAAGGGACAGAAGTTACCCCGTCTACTGATATGGTCGTAGAAAATAGTCTTGGTATTTATGATCCTGATGGGAATTGGGTGGATTTAGGTGGAGGGTATCAGCTTCAGAAGATATCTAAAGGAGATATGGATGTTGTTGCGTACATAAAACAAAGCACCGACGAATACACGTGGTTGTCTGAGGTTGAATATGGGTATTCACGGCTAATTAAGTCTGAGTGGCCAGCTAGTGCCGGAGGAGATTCTAGGGACCGTCTTACTGGTTATGTTCTGGATGATCGTAATGGCTATAGAATTCCAGTTGTTGTTGATGGGTCGACTTATGCGCCAAGATTCCATTCATGTGGCACCGTTGAGTGCTTGGCAAGTGGAGTAAATATAGATTTCTCAGATGTTAATACTTTGCGATGGGTTAGAGCCACTGATGCTAAAGCGGTGAGCGACCTTAGTAGGGTGATGGCTGCAGGAGCTGTGGTTAGTAGTGGAGGTGCTGCATCTTTTATGGCGGGGGCATCAACAACTGTGGGGCTTATGGCGGGCTATCTGAAAGGAGACTTTGTAGGTGCTGCCACGTCCGTGGGGTTAAGTACAGGGTTTGAGAGTTATGCTGCATCTAAAGGGGTTCCTATAGAGGTTGCGGGGAAAATAGCAAACTCACTTACGTCTATGGGAGTGTGGGACGCCATAGTGGAAAATGCGAGAGAGGTCTTTTCAAGTGATGAGTAGGTTTGTGAGGTGGTTGTATTTTAAGAGAAGAGCTATTTTGGTGCTTATGGTTGTGTCTTCGCTAGTTAATTTGTTGTCGTTGCTGGGTGAGTGGGGCGTGTTTTGGGGAGTGTTTTTGGGGCAGATATGGTTTGGGCAGTGCGTTTATTCATTTATATGTGGGCGAGAGATTATTTATTCGGCAGGGGCTAGGGTTGGGAAGGAGTCAAGTGTCTATTTGAGGGGGGCGGTGGGTGGGTTTGCACTATTTCTATATATTCTTTTGTTTTTCTTTAGGGAGTATTGATTCGACTGGAAAAGGGGGTTGATTTATTTTTCCTACTCTAAAGCTGCCTTTGAGGTCAGGATTAGAGTGCTTAAATAAATCTGTCCCCTTTTTTAGTCCCCTTTTTTAAACCAAGATAAAGAAAGTTGGCTGAGTCTGGCGGCAACTGGAGCCTTGATGGAGTTGTATCAGTATTCCGTAGGACGAGAGCCAGATGTAAGGCCCGGTGTAGACAGGCCTAGTGGTTCAAATTTCGATGATTCTTCTGGGGTTGTTCCTCAGGTAAATATTAATGGATATTTACAGGAAGGAAAGAATATAGGTATTAACTTGCCTTTGAATGATTCGGCTTGTGCGGGGTTCTATTCTATATGTCATGGGGCCGCTATGAGTAATGTGCTGAATGAAATTCCAGGATTTAATGCATTTGCAACCCTGCATGATCAGTGGATGATTTCTCTTGAAAGGTCAAAGGGTGCGGATATGACAGTGCTTGAAAATATAGGCAGCATGCCTCCGGCGGTTTTTGTGAATTACGGCGCTGTTTATGAAAAATATCGACCTGTTATAGAAGGCTTGCTTGATGCGAATGCCAAAAAAAGAAATAAAAATTAAATCGGTGGAGCTTCTAGGAGTCTTGGGGTTGGCAATGATCGTTTCGGGGTGCCTGTCCTATAGAGCTTGGGAGCTCAGTAGAGATGATCTTATAGGTAAGACATTCAACCCTGCAGTGTCTCTATATGCTTGGCCGGAAAGAGGGCTCTATATGAGAGGGGTTGGAAGTGATAAGCGAGGATTCGAGAAGGCTGTGAAGGAGGGCGGGAGTACTAGGTATTACATAATTTACTTGCAGTCTAGTGGAGGGGTTTCTATTTGTAGTTATTCAATACTGGTTTCTTCCGGCGGTTTTATTAAGTCTTGGCGGAGGGAAACAGCTGATAAGACATCTTGTTATGTATTCTAGGTATAAAAGTTGATTCCACAGAAAAGGGGAAGGATTGGGATGAAAAGAAAAGGGGACGGATTTATTTTCCTTGCTCTAATTCCGACTGAAGCTAGCTACGGAGGGAGAAAACATGCCCAGGGTTGGGCGGGTGTTGTTACCAAACTATCCGCATCACATTGTGCAACGTGGTCACAACCGGCAAGTCGTTTTTGCAGAGGACTGTGATTTTCAGCGTTACGTCGATGATCTGCGTGAGTTGAAAGATGCTTTTGGTGTCAAGGTATATGCGTACTGCCTGATGACCAATCATGTCCATCTACTGTTGGCCCCTGGCGATTCGCTGACGGGGCTAAGTCAGTTGATGAAGACCTTGGCGGCTCGCGCAACGCGTTACCGAAATCGTCTGGAAGGGCGATCGGGCACCTTGTGGGAAGGCCGCTACAAGTCAAGCATCGTGCAGTCTGATAGTTACCTGTTGGCCTGTAGCCGATATATCGAACTGAACCCGGTTCGGGCTCGTATGGTTTCCGATGCGGGAGACTATCCCTGGTCGAGCTATGCCCGTCGTGTGGGCGAAGTGCCAAGCCAAAACTGGCTGGACATCGATCCGTGCTTCGAAGCTCTTGGAGCTACGGATGAAGAACGCCGCCGCCGGTATGTCGAGTTCATAAGGCAAGTGGTGCCCGCCGAGGAATTGAGCCTCATTCGGGAGGCAATACAACGTGGGCAATTAACAGGCAGCAATCGCTTCGCGGATGAGGTTGAGCGTATTGCTGGAGTACGGATTGAACGAAGGACGCAGGGCAGACCGAAATTAGAGTAGGGAAAATAAATCTGTCCCCTTTTTTCCGATTGGTCGAAAATGGACGGGAATTATTTGAATGAAGTTTCTTGAGTTTCTCTGCCGGTACAAGGGTTTTGTGGTTTTTTTGATGTTTTTAGGTAGTGCGCTGAACTCTATTAGGTTTGTCGGAGAGTGGAGTAATTTTTGGGGCGTTATTTCTGTGCAGCTTTTTTTTGGTCAAGGGTTTTATTGTTACATTGCAAACAAAACTATTCGCTTGGCGCCCGGCGGGGTTAAGGTTGATCATCCTTGGGGGGTTAGGCTCTTAGTTGGTGGATGGGCGCTATTGGTTTATTTGGGGATGTTTGCATTTAATGGTTACGGCAAGGCTTGGGGGGGGTGATTGGAAAAGGCGTGGAAAAGGGGGCGGATTTATTTTTTCCTGCTCTAAAGCTGTCTTTTAGGTCAGGATTAGAGTGCTTAAATAAATCTGTCCCCTTTTTTCGTCGAAACGCAAAGAGGGTTCTATCAAATGATGAGTAAATTTCTTGGTTTGTTATATGGTGTTAGGTATGTTGTCCTTGTTGTCATGGTTGTGTCTTCGCTTGTTAATTTATTTTTATTTCAGGGGGGGCGTGATGTTTTTTGGGGGGTCTTGTTGGGGCAGTTATGGTTTGGGCAATGCTTTTATTCGTTTGTTAGTGGGCGGGAGATTGTGTTTTCCGCTGGAGGAGGGGTTGGTAAAGACTCGAATCCATACGTTAGGGGGCTAATGGGTGTGGTGGCATTGTTTGTGTATGTTATGTTGTTTTTCTTTAAAGGTTATTAAATAAAGCGCAGAGAAGGGGTGGATTTATTTTACTTACTCTAATTCCGACTGAAGCTAGCTACGGAGGGAGAGAACATGCCTAGGGTCGGGCGGGTGTTGTTACCAAACTATCCGCATCACATTGTGCAGCGGGGCCACAACCGGCAAGTCGTTTTTGCAGAGGACGGCGATTTTCTGCGCTACGTCGATGATCTGCGTGAGTTGAAAGATGCTTTTGGCGTCAAGACCGGAAAAGGGGACAGATTTATTTTTCATACTCTAAAACTGTCTTTGATGTCAGGATTAGAGCGCTTAAATAAATCTGTCCCCTTTTTTGCGCAGCACAAGAACCACCTTGAGGTGTTTGATAGTAAAGGAAGGTTCAGGTATGTCCTAAACTTAGATGGTGAAATTAATGCGTCAAAGACACAGGCTGCAGTTGGGAGGAAAATAGAGTGAAAAATGATATTGAACTGAATTGTGTGAGGATCGCGCTTTTGAATTTATTTGAATCTAAAGGATTTCCGATAGAGCGCATTAACGATTTTTCTAGTGATTTCTCTATTGACTGGAGTGATGAATTCTGTGGGTCTCTAAGAAAGCTTAATGAACAGATCTGTATATTCAGTAAGGCGCTGGAAAAAAATGATAAGTTGGTTCAGGTTGCTGCTTTGGTTGTGGCAAGAGGTGTGGCTCTAAGGCTTCTTAATCAGTTTGAGGGGATTTTTGAGGATATTGAGAGTGTTGCTTTTTCGGAAGAGTATGGATGGCCCGTAATTCCTGAGGACTATCGTCTTCCTAGTGATTATTTGAGTGTGAATAATAAAGAATGAGTGAGCGCAGAGAAAAGTAGACGGATTTATTTTTCCGAAAGGAAAAGCGAAGAAACGAAAAGGGGACAGATTTATTTCCCCTACTCTAAAGCTGTCTTTGAGGTCAGGGTTAGAGTGCTTAAATAAATCTGTCCCCTTTTTAGTCCTTTTTAGTCGGTCCCCTTTTTAGTCGTCCCCTTTTTCTCTTTTTTCCTGTTTTTCTGTCCCCTTTCGGTCCCAGTGAATGAAAAGCCCCCGTCGGAGCGATCCGGCGGGGGCTTTTTCTTGGCGCTGGGTTTCGCGTTCATACAAGCAGCGAAGAAGTTTCCAGCCCAGGAAACCAGCGGCGGGTTCATATTCCTGAGCCCATTTCGAGAACGGTGTTCCCGGCCGGGTTGAGGGACTATTGACGAACTTTTCACGTATTCGCAGTCATATTCCCTGCTTTTCGATCAGATGGTCTGGTCAGGGCTCGACTAGGGCAGATGTCTATGCAGTTCGATTTACACAAGGCCGGGGAGCGGCGTTTCGACTGGGCTGGGCTTGGCTGGCTCTTCCTCTTTTTCTGGTACTTCTCGGGCGTCACCCAACTGCTGATCCAGGTAACGGGCGTCAGTGGATTCACCGGGTTTCGCCAGGCGTTCCTGCTCAGTGGCCTGTGGCTGATCCCGGTGTTGTTGTTCCCGGGGCGCACGCGGGCCATCGCGGCGGTCGTCGGCGGGCTGCTCTGGCTCGCGTCGCTGCCGGCCTTCGGTTACTTCCTGATCTACGGCCAGGAGTTTTCCCAGAGTGTCATCTTCATCATGTTCGAATCGAACGTGGCGGAAGGCTCGGAATACCTGACCCAATACTTTGCCTGGTGGATGGTGCCGGCTTTCCTCGGCTATGCCCTGGGGGCCGTGTTGTTGTGGATGCGCCTGCGCCCGGTTCATCTACCCCGCAGCAAGGCGATGCTTGCAAGTGTGGCGCTGCTGGCTGCGCTGGTGGGGTATCCGGCTGTGAAGCAGGGGCTGGGCAACGCGACCTTCGAGGCGGCGCGCGACAGCTTCGAGAAGCGCATGGAGCCGGCCGTGCCCTGGCAACTGCTGGTGGGTTACCGGCAATACCGCCAGCAGTTGGACAGCATGCACGACCTGCTGGAAGGCAACGCTCGCATCGCACCGCTGGCCCATTTCAAGGATGCCAATGCCGGCCTGCCGGCGACCCTGGTGCTGGTGATCGGCGAATCCACCAATCGCCAGCGCATGAGCCTCTACGGTTATCCGCGCCAGACCACGCCGAACCTCGATCGCCTCCGCGATCAGCTCGACGTTTTCAATAACGTCATCACGCCACGCCCCTACACCATCGAAGCGCTGCAACAGGTGCTGACCTTCGCTGATGAAAACAACCCCGACCTCTACCTGACCAAGCCGTCGCTGCTGAACATGATGAAGCAGGCCGGCTACAAGACGTACTGGATCACCAACCAGCAGACGCTGACCAAGCGCAACACCATGCTCACCACCTTCTCCAGGCAGGCGGATGAGCAGGTCTACCTGAACAACAACCGTAACCAGAACGCGCGCCAGTACGACGATGATGTGCTGCCGCCCTTCGAGAAGGTGCTGGCCGACCCGGCGCCGCGCAAGTTCATCGTGGTGCACCTGCTGGGCACTCATATGAGCTACCAATACCGCTATCCGCCGGAGTACGAGCGCTTCACCGACCGCCAGGGCGTACCGGCCAACGTCACCGACGACCAGTTGCCCACCTACAACAGCTATGACAACGCCGTGCTGTTCAACGACCACGTGGTGTCGAGCCTGATCGACAAGTTCTCCGGCAGCCGCGCCAATGGTTTTTTGCTCTACCTCTCCGATCACGGCGAGGCGGTGTTCGACCAGGAACACCCGCACGTGCTGGGGCGCAACGAGGCGGCACCTACCGCGCCCATGTACACCATTCCGTTCATGCTCTGGCGCTCGCCTCAGTGGCGCGCCGAGCACCCCCAGGAGCTCGGCGCCAACCTCGGGCGGCCTTACAGCAGTTCCAGTTTCATTCACACCTGGGCGGACCTTGCCGGGCTCCGCTTCGACGATTTCGACCCGAGTCGAAGCCTGGTCAACGCCGGTTTCCAGGCCCGGCCGTTGCTGATCGGCGATCCGTACCAGCCAAAGGCACTGATCGATTTCAGCCTGATCAAGCCCAAAGCCAGGGCGGCGGACCTGAAAGTGGTCAGCGAAGACGGTAAAGGGGCTGGCAGAACGGCGCCGCCGGGTTGACCCGCGGGGCGTTTTTGTCTGTAGTTCGTCTTCGCCGACCTACGGCGCCCCGACTCCCTTTGAAGGACACACCATGGCCGGAGCCAGCCTGCTGACCCTGATCGACGACATCGCGACCCTGCTCGATGACGTCTCGGTAATGACCAAAGTCGCTGCGAAGAAGACCGCAGGCGTGCTGGGCGATGACCTGGCGCTCAATGCCCAGCAGGTCAGCGGCGTACGCGCCGAGCGCGAGCTGCCAGTGGTCTGGGCGGTGGCCAAGGGGTCGCTGGTGAACAAGGCCATATTGGTCCCTGCGGCCCTGCTGATCAGTGCCTTTGCGCCCTGGGCGGTCATCCCGCTGCTGATGGTGGGTGGCGCCTTCCTCTGTTTCGAAGGGTTCGAGAAGCTGGCGCACAAGTGGCTGCACAGCCACGAAGAGGATGAGCAGGCCCATGCGGCGCTGACCGAAGCCGTGGCCAACCCGGAGGTAGATCTGGTGGCCATGGAGAAGGACAAGATCAAGGGCGCCATCCGCACCGACTTCATCCTTTCCGCCGAGATCATCGTCATCACCCTGGGCACCGTGTCTGCGGCGACCTTTGGCAACCAGGTGGCGGTGCTCGTGGGCATTGCGCTGATCATGACGGTGGGCGTGTATGGCCTGGTGGCCGGCATCGTCAAGCTGGATGACCTCGGCTTCTACCTGGTACGTCAGAACAGTTCAGTGGCCCAGGCCATTGGACGCGCCATCCTGGCCACCGCGCCCTGGATGATGAAGGGGCTGTCGGTGCTGGGCACTGCGGCCATGTTCCTGGTGGGTGGCAGCATCATCCTCCATGGCATTCCCGCGGCCCACCACCTGCTGGAACCGGTGCTGGCCGCGTCCGGCGGTTTCTCCTGGCTGGTGCAGATCCTGGTCGATGGCCTGGCGGGCATCGCCGCCGGCGCGCTGGTGCTGGCTGGGGTGAGCCTGGTGAAAAAGGTGCTAGGTGCCGTCCGGGGCTGATCCCTGTCTCTGCATCCTGCGATTTTGTGGCTGTGCTGTGCGCACCGAGGTCAAGGTGCAGGTTTCCCGGTGCGCATGGCGCACCCTACGAGTCAGCGAACCAGCAGGATGATGCCGGTCCTGTAGGTTGGTGTAGAGCGAAGCGAAACCCAACGATTCCCGGTCGGGCTGCGCGTTGGGCTTTGCAGAGCTCAGCCACAACCTTCAAGAACCGGCCATCTGACGGTCGGGGCGAACTCATTCGCGAGAGGGCAGCGCAGCTGCCCCAGGAACCTGGCCGGGCGAACCTGCGGTCCGCATCGCGATTGAAATCGCTCACACAGCCGACAGCTTCACCATGGCGGGACCCGCTGAATCTCAGTCCTTCGGCTTGAAGGCGCAATAGCCGGGGCGCGGGCCGATTTTCGGGTGGTTGCGGCAGGTTTCCGGGCGCTTGTCGTACACGGTGCACAGACGGCTCCTGCGGTCGAGGAAGTAGCAGTCATTGTTGCCCATGCGGGTGAGGGTGAAGATGCCGGACTTCTGGTTGAAGCGCTCCACCACACCGTCTTTCATCAGCCTTTTCGCGATGTTCTTCGGCGGTTCGCCGCGTTCGAACTCGGCCACCAGCTCCAGGCGGATCAGGTCGCTCAGCCGCACTTCGACCGGCATGGTGCAGCAGCTGGAGACGCATGCGTGGCACATGGTCTTTTCGTATTTGATCCAGGTGTCCGTCCGGTCGAGGTCGGCACCGACGATCATCATGGTCTTCATGGTCGGCGAGCAGGCTAGGAAAGAGGGGCGGGCATCATAGCGATGTCGGTGAAAAAGTGAACAGTTTCCCGTCGGGGAATGCGAAATTTCCCTTTGTCTTGCCGTATTTGTACCGATGGCGTACTGAGCTGTAGGAATCTCTGTATCTGTGAGCCAGATGACAGGCGTCTGTATTGGGTAGGCGCCGGATCTCCTGTAGCTTCCGGCCGGTCGTGGCTGCGATGGATGCGGTCCAGAGTGCTCAATCATCCGAGTGAACGCTGCATGCAATGGATCTTCATGCTGGTTGGCCTGGCCTTCGGGGTCGGGATTGATGAAAGCGTCGTGGGAGCCCTGATTGGTGGCCTGATGGGCCTGGGGCTGGGCCAGGCCGTTCGCCTCCAGGGGCTGGCGCGGGAGAACGCCGAGCTGCGCAAGTCGCTCGCCAGTTTTTCCGCCCGGTTCGACAAGGGCACCCAGGCCATTCACGAGCGATTGCTCAAGGTGGAGCAGGGCAGGGCGCAGCAGGCCGAGCAGATGCCGCCCGCTGCCCAGCCTGCCTCCACCCCTGTCGAGGCGGTAGCCGAAGCCGAGGACGACTCCGACCTCGTCTGGGAATTGCCGGCGGATGTGCTGGCCGAGCCTGTGGCTGCCGCTGAACCTGCGCCCACGCCAGCTCCGGCTCCGGTAGCCGCCGATGCCTGGGGCCAGGAGACCCGCCCCAGCGCGCCGCGCAACGTACCTCCGATCCCGCCCAAACCCCGTGAACCCTCGTTGCTCGAACGTGGCTTGGCTGCCGCCCGCGACTGGCTGTTCGGCGGCAATACAGTGCTGCGCATCGGCATCGTGCTGCTGTTCCTGGGCCTGGCGTTCCTGCTGCGTTACGCCACCGAAGGCATGGTGGTGCCCATCGAGGTGCGCTATGCCGGGGTCGCCCTGGCGGCCACTGCCTTGCTCGGGCTGGGCTGGTGGCTGCGCCGACGCAATCCCAATTACGGCCTGATGCTGCAGGGCGCCGGGATTGCCGTGCTGTATCTGACGATCTTCGCCGCCATGCGCCTGCATCCCCTGCTGGACCCGGCGATGGCCTTCGGGCTGTTGGTGGCGGTGACGCTGTTTTCCGCCATTCTCGCCGTGGCCCAGAACGCCCTCGGTCTGGCTGCCGTCGCCGCGCTGGGCGGCTTTGCTGCGCCCATCCTCACCTCCAGCGGCAGCGGCAACCACGTGGCACTGTTCAGCTACTTCGCCCTGCTCAATGCGGGCATCTTCGCGATCGCCTGGTTCAAGGCCTGGCGGCTGCTCAACCTGATCGGTTTCGTCGGCACCTTCGGCATCGGCTTCGCCTGGGGTCTGCGTTCCTATCGGCCGGAACTCTTCGCCAGTACCGAGCCGTTCCTGGTGCTGTTCTTCCTGATGTACGTGGGGATCGGCCTGCTGTTCGCCCGGCGCAAGCTGGCGGAGGCGGTGGATGCCCCCGAGGAGCGCGGCGAGTTGCTGCGCTGGTCCGCTCGCCAGGGCGACACGGTAGACGGCACCGTACTCTTCGGTCCGCCGATCATCGGCTTCGGCCTGCAGGTGGCGTTGATCCGCCATCTCGAGTTCGGTGCTGCCTTCAGTGCCCTCGCCCTGGGGCTGTTCTATATCGTTCTGGCGCGCATTCTGGCGGGCCGTACCGCAGGCCGCGCGCTGCTGTTGGTGGAAACCTGCCTGGCGCTGGGCGTGGTGTTCGGCAGCCTGGCGATTCCGCTGGGGCTGGATGCGCGCTGGACCTCCGCCGCCTGGGCCGTGGAAGGCGCCGGCATCTATTGGCTGGGCTTGCGCCAGGGGCGCCCGCTGGCGCGGGCTTTCGCCCTGTTGTTGCAGTTCGGCGCGGCAGTGGCCTTCCTCGGTAGGCTGAGTGCTGGCGACGGTACCCTGCTGGATGGCTCGCCGCTCGGTGCCCTGATGCTCGGCGCAGCGCTGTTGTTCGTGTTCTGGCAGTTGCGCCAGGCCCCTGCCGAGGCGGCCACTTCGCTGGAGCAACGGAGCCAGTCGTTGCTGGCCTGCACGGGGCTGGCGTTCCTCTACGTGATGGCGCCGCAGCTGTTCGCGGCTGAAGGCACGGCCATCGCCTGGGCTCTGGCCGGGTTGGCGACGCTGTTCGTGGGGCTGCGCCTGCAGTCCCGCGCGTTCCTGTTCAGTGCCTTTGCGGTGCAATTGCTCGGCGGCGCGATCTTCCTGCTGGATCTGGATGGCTCCGGGCTGGGTACCGGCGGTGTGCCGGGCTGGCGTGGGCTGATGGTGGCTTCGCTGATTGGATTGGCGCTGATCGCCGGCATGCTGCTGGCCGCCCGCGACGAACGGGTACGTGAGGACGCTGGGTTGCTGCGCGGCCTTTCGCTGGTGCTGCTGGCGGGGCTGGCCTTCGTCAATCTGGCGGTGCTGTTCGTCTTGCCGTGGCGAACCGCGGGCGCAGTCTGGGCAGGCAGCGGGCTGCTGATTCTCTGGCTCAGCCTGCACTTGCAGCAGCGCGCCGGCTTTTATTTCGGGCTGTTCCTGCAACTGCTGGCAGGCATGAGCTTCCTTGCGGTGAGTCCGGTGCTTCTGGGTGAGCTGAGCGGCGAAGGCCTGCGCCCGCTGGCCCATGCCGGTTTCTGGACGCCGACAGTGCTGGCCCTGGCTGCCTTTGTGGGCGCCTGGCGGCTGCAGCGAGCGGCGCTCGGCGAGGCATCCATGGGGACGCTCAGCCTGGGCCACCTGGCGCAGCTGCTGCTGGCCTGGAGCGCCGGCTGGTGGGCCCTGAGCTGGCTGGCGGAAATCGGTCGCTTCGCCCAGCTGGAGCGGCAAGTGCCGCTGGCCTTGCTGCTGGCGGCGGCCAGCGTCGCATTCTCGACCTGGCTGGCTGGGCGTGAGCAATGGCGCGCGCTGGCGCTGCTCTGTCTGTCACTCGCTCCGGCGGGCGTTGTGGCACTGGCGGTCGCCTGGGAACCGCAGTATCACCCGGCGGCCCACCTGGGCTGGGCGGGCTGGGGCGCGCTGTTCGTCGTTCACCTGTCGGCCTTGCGCCGTCTTGATGGATTGCTGCCTGCCGGTGCGCGGGGCGCGGCGCACGTGCTGGGCTGCTGGCTGGTGCTCGGGGTGCTGGCGCTGGAGCTGCGCTACCTGCTGTTGCTGTTGTCCGAGCAGTACAACGCCTGGCGCTGGCTGGGTTGGGCGCTGTTGCCCAGTGCCTGGCTGCTGGTGGTGGCGCTGCGCCCGCGGCTGCCCTGGCCGGTCGCCACCTACCCGCGTGAGTACCGCCTCTGGGCGTCGCTGCCGCTGGCCGTGCTGATGCTCGCCTGGTTCTGGATAGCCAATGCCTGGAGCGACGGCGCCGCAGAGCCGCTGCCGTATCTGCCGCTGCTCAACCCCCTGGAGCTGGGCCTGCTCTTCGCACTGCTCGGGGTATGCCTGTGGTTGCGGGATTGCCTGCCGCAGTCCGGCCTGCCCGCGCTTCCGGTCTGGCTGCCGCAGGCGGTGGCGGGCGTTTCGTTGTTCGCCCTGGCCACCGCCGCCGTGTTCCGCTGCGCCCACCATTGGGGCGGCGTGCCCTATCAGCTGGACGCTCAACTGGACTCCATGCTGGTACAGGCCGGGCTGTCTATCGTCTGGACCAGCATCGCCCTTGGCCTGATGGTCGGGGGGCACCTGCGTGCCCGCCGCGAACTCTGGCTGGTGGGGGCGGGGTTGATCGCGATGGTCGTGGCCAAGTTGTTCTTCGTCGAACTAGGCAACCGGGGCGGCCTGGAACGCATCGTGTCTTTCATTGGGGTCGGCGTCCTGTTGCTGGTCGTCGGCTACTTCGCGCCCCTGCCGCCCAGGCGCGCGGAATCTGAACAGGAGCGGGTCAACGCATGATCGGACTTTCCTATCTGCGCCGCCCTTGCCTGGCCCTGCTGGCCAGCCTCGGGCTGTTTTGCCAACCGTTGCTCGCTGCCGAGCAGCCGGACGATTTCACCACGCGCGTCGAATTGAGCCTGGACGGCCAGGGGCCCTGGTACCGGCTGGACCTGCCCATGGCCCTGCACTTCGCCGCGCGCCACGCCGACCTGCGCGACCTGCGGGTGTTCAATGCCGAAGGCGAGGCCCTGGCTTACGCCCTGACTCGCAGCAGTAGCAGCGAGCGCCGTGCCCGCCATGAGCATGCCGTGCGCTGGTTCCCCCTGCGCGGGCCCGCCGAAGGCGCCGCCGGGCTGCCCGGCGTGCGGGTGGAGCGCAGCACCACCGGCACCGTGGTGCAGGTAGTGCCGGAAAGCCCAGTCTCGGCGGGTGAGCAATTGCGCGGCTGGTTGCTGGATACCAGCGGCGTACAGGCGCCCCTGGAGAAGCTCAGCCTTGACTGGGCTTCCGATAGCGAAGGCTTCCAGCACTTCAGGATCGAGGCCAGCGATGATCTCCAGCACTGGACGTCCTGGGGCGACGGGCAGGTCGCGCGGCTGTCGTTCGCCGATCAGCGCATCGACCAGCACGACGTCAGCCTGCCGGGCCGCCGCGCGCGTTACCTGCGCCTGCTCTGGCTGAGCCCTCAACAGGCGCCGGCCCTGACCGCGGTAAAGGTGGTGAGCTCCAGCCGCGAAAGTCTGCCCGCCGCGATGGCCTGGTCGGCGCCGCTGGAGCCGGCCAGCGCCAAGGACGGGCAGTATCTCTGGGACCTGCCCCTGGGCCTGCCTGTCGAGCGCCTGCGCATTGCCGTCGAACGGCCTGGCAGCCTGCTGCCGGTGCAGGTGGAGGCGCGCCGCGACGGGACGCCGCAGTGGCAGTCCCTGGCCTCTGGTCTGCTTTATCGGCTACCACAAGAGGGCAAGGAAGTGGCCCAGGAAGAACTGGACCTGCCCGGCTGGATGGCGGTCAAGCAACTGCGCCTGACTGTCGACCAGCGCGCCGGCGGTTTCGGCCAGCAGGTGCCGAGCCTTGAGGTGGGCATGCATGCCACTCAGGTGGTGTTCCTCGCCCGTGGCAACCCGCCGTTCACCCTGGCACTGGGCAACCTCGACGCGAGCCGCACGGAGCTGCCCCTGGCCACCCTGGTGCCCGGCTTCAGCAGCGCCAGCCTGGAAGAGATGGGCCGCGCTAAGGCCGTGGCGATTCCGCCGCAGACCGGGCAGTACGCTGCCGAACGCCAGACGCGCGAGCAGGTCGTCTGGAAGCGAATCGGGCTCTGGGCGGTGTTGTTGCTGGGTGTTGGCCTGCTCGGTGCTATGGCTTTCAGCCTGCTGCGCCGACCGGCCGCACGCTCGTGACGGCGGCAGTACTGGCTTTTTGATGTATCTTTGCCCTGTTTCTGCTCGGGCCCCGGCATGTGGCCCCAACCTCAGGTCAGGACGGCCAGTGCCCAGCCTTCAGCAGTTTTACCCGCGCCCGCATAAACGCCAGGCCACTCAGTCCGGAGCCTGGCGATGAACGCTTGCCTGAGCAGCGACTGGAGCCTGAACCTGCCGACAGCGGTGGCGCTGGTGCTCGGCCTGGGGGTGATCCTCATGGCCCGCTGGGTCGGCCGGCAGCGGCATTTCCCCGGGCGCGAAAGCTTTCTTGTCCTGCACGCCGGCATCTTCTGGTGGCTGGTCGCCGCCGCCCTGGAACTCGCCGCGCAAGGGCCACAATGCAAGGTGTTCTGGGCCAGCATGGCGTGGCCGGGAATCGTCGGCGTGCCGACCTTCTGGGCGGTGTTCCTCTGGCAATACGTCAACAGTATTCGTGAACCCTTGAGCCTGCGTGGCTTCATGCTGTTGGGCATCGGCCCGCTGGTGGCGTCCGGCATGGCGCTCAGCAATCCCTGGCACCAGCTGTTCTACGGCCCCGGCAGCCTGCCGATGGACGACACGCCCGGCGCGGCGATCCGCTATGACCACGGTCCGCTCTTCGATGTGGTGGCCGTCTACGTCTACGTCTTCATGATTTTCTGCCTGGCCGTGGTAACCCGCGCCGCCCTGGCGAGCCAGGGCCTGCACCGGCGGCATTACCTGGCCTTCGTGTTGGTCACCTGTGTGCCCTGGGGCGCCAACCTGAGTTACGTGGCCTTTGGCTGGACGTTGTTCGGCTTCGACCCCACGCCGTTCAGCTTCGCCTTCACCCTGGTGGCTTTCACCTGCCTGATCCTCGGCGTCCGTCTGTTCGACCTGTTGCCGGTGGCCCGTCACCTGCTGCTGGAGGAGCTGCCCGACCCGGTGCTGGTGGTCGACCCCCGGCGTCGGGTGATCGACGCCAACCCCGCAGCCCTGGCGCTGGCGGAGCAACCCGGTGCCTGGCAGGGCATGCCGCTGGCGCGCTGGCCGATCTATGGCGTCGAGCTGGAGGCGATGCTGGCGGCGGGCGGGCGGGAGATGTTGCTGATTCCGGCCAGTTCCTCGCGCTATTTCGAGGTGCGCTCGCGCGATATCGAACGGGTCACCCGTGGCGGCACTTTCATCCTCGGGCAGATGCTCTACCTGCGCGACATCACCGAGCGCCATTGCAGCGAGCTCAAGCTGGCCGAAGCCCTGGCCACCAGCGAAGAACGCCTGCGCACCATTACTCGCCTGCACGAGCAGCTGCAGGAGCAGGCCCTGCGTGACCCGCTGACCGGCCTCTACAACCGCCGTCACCTCGGCGAGCTGTTCGCCCGTGAACTGGCGCGCAGCCAGCGTGAGCGCACGCCCATCGCCCTGGCGCTGATCGACCTCGACCATTTCAAGCAGCTCAATGACCGCCACGGTCACCTGGTCGGTGACGACGTGTTGCGTGCAGTGGCTATTCACCTCACGGGCAACCTGCGTGGCAGCGATGCCGTGTTCCGCATCGGCGGCGAGGAGTTCCTGCTGCTGTTGCCCGGCGCCACGGCCGAAGAGGCCTGCCTGCGCCTGAATGTGCTTTGCCAGGAGCTGGCCGGTCAGCCATTGCCCACGCGCGAGGGGCTGCTGTCGGTCACCCTGTCGGCGGGGCTGGCGGTCTGGCCCGCGCAGGGGCAGACGCTGGAAGAATTGATGCAGGTGGCGGATGCCGCGCTTTATGAGGCCAAGCGCAACGGCCGCAACCAGGTGCGATGGCTGGCGGAGTCCGCTGCCGGCTGAACCCCCGGCTGACGTCGGCGTCAGATGAATTCGTAGCCTTTACCGGCTGCAACCGTGGCCGTTTCAGCACCTTCCATCCCGCTGAGAGGCATTGCGAATCGACTCGCGCTAAACTGCGCGCATTTTTCCACCCTCCGGAGCCATTCCATGTCCCGCGTTACCCTGAGTCGCTACCTGATCGAGCAGACCAGAAGCCACAACACCCCTGCCGATCTGCGCTTCCTCATCGAGGTCGTCGCGCGCGCCTGCAAGGAAATCAGCCATGCGGTGTCCAAGGGTGCCCTGGGTGGCGTACTCGGCAGCATGGGCACCGAGAACGTGCAGGGCGAAGTGCAGAAGAAGCTGGACGTGATGTCCAACGAAATCCTGCTGGAAGCCAACGAGTGGGGTGGCCACCTGGCCGGCATGGCGTCCGAGGAGATGGACAATGCCTACCAGATTCCCGGCAAGTACCCGAAAGGTGCCTACCTGCTGGTATTCGACCCGCTGGACGGCTCCTCCAACATCGACGTGAACGTGTCGGTAGGCACCATCTTCTCGGTGCTGCGTTGCCCCGAGCAGCACCTCTCCCAGAATGACAGCCTCAACGAGCAGGCCTTCCTTCAGCCGGGCTCCAGGCAGGTCGCTGCCGGTTATGCCATCTATGGCCCGCAGACCATGCTGCTGCTGACCCTGGGCGACGGCGTGAAGGGCTTCACCCTTGACCGCGAGCTGGGCAGCTTCGTGCTCACCCACGACAACATCCGCGTGCCGGAAACCACCGCCGAGTTCGCCATCAACATGTCCAACGAGCGTCACTGGGAAGCCCCGGTGAAGCGCTACGTCAGCGAGATGCTGGCCGGCAAGGAAGGCCCGTTGAGCAAGAACTACAACATGCGCTGGATCGCCTCCATGGTGGCCGACGTGCACCGCATCCTCACCCGCGGTGGCATCTTCATGTACCCATGGGACGCCCGCGAGCCGGAGAAGCCCGGCAAGCTGCGCCTGATGTACGAAGCTAATCCGATGTCGTTCATCATCGAGCAGGCCGGCGGCGCCTCGACCGATGGTCGCCAGCGCATCCTCGATATCCAGCCGACCTCCCTGCACCAGCGCGTGCCGGTGTTCCTGGGCTCCAAGGAAGAAGTCGCCCGCGTTACTGGCTACCACCAGGAGTAAGCCGTGACGCCCTGGCAGCCGCTGCTCGACTGGTGGTTCGGCCCCGAGGCCATCGCCAGCGAGACCGCAGCGGCGCGCCAGAAGCTCTGGTTCGGCAAGAAAGACAGCCAGGACATCGAGGCGCGCGAGCGCTTCGGTGACCTCGTCGAGCAGGCCCTGGCCGGTGGGCTCGGCGACTGGGCCGGGCAGCCCGATGGCTGGCTGGCGCTGGTCCTCCTACTGGACCAGCTGCCGCGCATGATCTTCCGCAACACCCCGCGCGGTTTCGCCGGCGACGCCCGAGCCCAGGCGCTGGTGGCTGACGGCCTGGCCCGTGGCCTGGAGCGGAAGCTACCCCCCATTCGCCAGGTGTTCATCTATCTGGTGCTGGAGCACGCCGAGGACCTGGCCAGCCAGGAGCGCGCCCTCTATTGCTATCGCCTGCTGCTGGACGGCGCCGCTGCGTCGGAACGGGAGCTGTTCGAAGGCTTTCTCGATTTCTCCGAGCGCCATCGCGTCGTCATCGCCCGCTTCGGTCGCTTTCCGCATCGCAATGCCGTTCTTGGCCGCCCCTCCAGCGCCGAAGAATCCGCTTTCCTGCTGGAACCCGGCTCACGCTTCTAGGTTCAAATGGGGCACTCTCGCGACCGCTGTGCCAAGCTTGTCGCGTCCTATCCACCAAGGAGTGCTCCATGTCCCTGCGTACCCTCGCCCTCTTGTCCTGCTGCCTGGTGCTGGCGGCCTGCAACAAACTCAGTCAAGAGAACTATTCCAAGCTCAAGTCCGGCATGACCAAGGCCGAGGTGGAGCAGCTGCTGGGCAACCCCACCGAATGCGCAGGCGCGGTCGGCTTCACCAGCTGCACCTGGGGAGATGAGAAGGCGTTCGTCAGCGTGCAGTACGCCGGAGACAAGGTGCTGATGTTCTCCGGCAAGGGACTCAAGTGAAACGCCTGGGCGCATTGCTGGCGGCGCTGCTGCTGGCAGGCTGCGCCAGTCATGGCGAGGACTCGCAGCCGCCGCGCACGGTGGCGGCGGTGGATCTGGAGCGTTACCAGGGCACCTGGTACGAGTTGGCGCGGTTGCCGATGTTCTTCCAGCGCGGATGCGCTCAGTCCGAGGCCCATTACAGCCTGCAGGGTGACGGTAGCGTGGGTGTGCTGAACCGCTGCCGCACCCTGGACGGCGACTGGAAGGAAGCCCGTGGCAACGCCGTGCCCCAGGTGAAAGGCCATACCGACAAACTCTGGGTGCGTTTCGACAACTGGTTTTCCCGACTCTTCCCGGGTGTTGCGAAAGGCGATTACTGGGTGCTCTACCTGGACGACGACTACCGCACCGCCGTGGTTGGCAACCCGGATCGCAAGTACCTCTGGCTGCTCTCGCGCACGCCGGTGGTATCGGCGAAGACCCGCGAGCAACTGCTGGAAGTGGCGGAAGAACAGGGATACGACACCGACCTGCTGATCTGGCGCGTGCCGGACAATGCCCTCACCCCCAGCCCCCGCTCTGCGCCCCAGCCCTGACGCTGCGCGTCAGGGCGCTTATCGGCACCGGAAGCAGTGCTTCCAAAAGCGTGCCTCTTCGCCCCTGAAGAGGAGAGGGGTGACTCGCGCCTGGCACCGCGAAGACCATCGGCGACTCCGAGTCCTTCCAGGCATTGAACCTGCCACCGGCACGGACAAGCCCCCCTCGCCCTTCAGGGAGAGGGGCGGGGGAGAGGGTTATCCGTGTCAGCGCAGGACTTCCTTCAACACCCCCGCAAACGCCTTTGCCGTTTCCACTTCGGCCGCATGCCTGCCGTCCCGTACCACCCACTTACCCCCTACCATCACATCGCGCACCTGGCGATCGCCGCCGGCAAACAGCCAGCGGTTGAGCAGGGCATCGCCTTCGACCGTGGCGAGGTAAGGGTCGTTACCATCCAGCACAATCCAGTCAGCCCGCTTGCCGACGTCCAGGGCGCCTATGGGTTGGCCGAGGGCTTGGGCTCCGCCGGCCAGGGCGGCGTCGAACAGGGTGCGTCCGACCTGGGGCTGGTTGGCGCGGTAGAGGCGATTGCGGCGCTGATCGCGCAGGCGCTGGCCGTATTCCAGCCAGCGCAGTTCCTCCACCACGCTGACCGATACATGGCTGTCGGAGCCTATGCCCAGGCGACCGCCTCGGGCGAGGAAGTCCACCGCCGGGAAGATGCCGTCGCCCAGGTTGGCTTCGGTGGTCAGGCAGAGGCCCGCCACTGCGCCGCTGGACGCCATGGCGGCCACTTCGTCCGGCTCGGCATGGGTGGCATGGACCAGGCACCAGCGCTCATCCACCGGAGCGTTTTCATACAGCCATTGCAACGGCCGGCGGCCGCTCCAGGCCAGGCAGTCGTCCACTTCTTTCTGCTGCTCGGCGATATGGATATGGATGGGGCGCTTGTCGTGCTCCGCTGCCAGCACCGCGTTGATCTGTTCGGGAGTCACCGCGCGCAGGGAGTGGAAGCACAGGCCCAGTTGCTGGTTGGGCTGGCGGGCGATCTCGCCGCGCAGGCGTTCCTGCAGGGTCAGGTAGCTGTCGGTGCTGTTGATGAAGCGGCGTTGCCCGTCGTTGGGCGCCTGTCCGCCGAAACCGGCGTGGCTGTAGAGCACCGGTAGCAGGGTCAGGCCGATGCCGGCATCGCGGGCAGCCTGGCTGACGCGCAGGGACAGTTCTGCAGGGTCGGCGTAGCGGCGGCCATCGACATCGTGGTGCACGTAATGGAACTCGGCGACGCTGGTATAGCCGGCCTTGAGCATCTCGATATAGAGCTGGCGGGCGATGACCTCCACCTGCTCCGGGTCGAGCCGGCCCACCAGCCGGTACATCAGGTCGCGCCAGGTCCAGAAGCTGTCATTGGGGTTGCCCGCCACTTCGGCGAGCCCGGCCATGGCGCGCTGGAATGCATGGGAGTGCAGGTTCGGCATACCCGCCAGTACCGGTCCCGCGAGCTGTTCGGCGCCTTGCGGATTGGCATCGGCAACGACCTGTTCGATCAGGCCCAGGGAGGAAACTTCGAAGCGGACGTTGCGTGCCCAGCCCTGCGGCAGCAGGGCGCGTTCTGCGAAGAAAGCGGACATGGTAAGGCCCCGGAGATGGGTTGTTTTATTTGTATATACATATACAGATGTTTGTGGGTAACGTAAACTCACGTCAGTCGCGCACTTGTCTGGAGTTGTCGAATCCGGTACATGCCGGAAGCGGATAACCGGCTCCGGTCTCCGCCTGTCTACTTCCCAGGGCCCTGCCTCTTCGCCGACAAGGAGTTTCCCGTGCCCAGTTCGCCCGCCGCGCCATCTTCACTCTCCGCCCAGATCGGCGACGCTCCCGCACCGCTTTATGCGCGCGTCAAGCAGATGATCAGCCAGCAGATCCAGAGCGGAGCCTGGCCGCCACACTATCGCGTGCCGTCCGAGAGCGAGCTGGTCAACGAACTGGGGTTCAGCCGCATGACCATCAACCGCGCGTTGCGCGAGCTGACCGCCGAAGGGCTGCTGGTGCGCATGCAGGGCGTGGGCACCTTCGTCGCCGAGCCCAAGGGCCAGTCGGCGCTGTTCGAAGTGCACAACATCGCCGAAGAGATCGCCGCACGCGGCCATCGCCATCATTGCGTGGTGGTCAGCCTGGTGGATGAAGTGGCCGGCCCCGAGCGTGCGCTGGCGCTGGACTTGCGTGAGGGGCAGCGGGTGTTCCACTCGCGCATCGTGCATTTCGAGAACGATGTGCCGGTGCAGATCGAAGACCGCTTCGTGAACCCGTCCGTCGCCCCGGATTACCTGAAGCAGGACTTCACTCGCCAGACGCCCTACGCCTACCTGTCCAGCGTGGCCCCGCTGACTGAGGGTGAGCACGTGGTCGAGGCCATCCTGGCCGACGCTGATGAATGCAAGCTGCTGCAGATCGAGCGCGGCGAGCCCTGCCTGCTGATTCGCCGGCGCACCTGGTCCGGGCGTAATACCGTGACCAGCGCGCGCCTTCTCTACCCCGGCTCCCGCTACCGCCTCGAAGGACGTTTCGGTTCATGACCCCATCCCGCCTGCTACGCGCCGCCGATTACCCCCGCATGCCGTGGAAGAACGGCGCCGGTTCCACCCTGGAAATCGCCCGCGATGCAGGTGACGGTCTCGACGGCTTCGGCTGGCGGTTGTCCATTGCCGATGTCAGTGAGTCCGGCGGCTTTTCCGCGTTCACCGGCTACCAGCGCGTCATCACCGTGCTGGAAGGCGCCGGCATGCACCTGGAGGTGGATGGCCAGCGCTCCCGCGATCTCACTGCCCTGGATGCCTTCGCCTTCGATGGCGGCAGCGTGGTGCAGTGCGAGCTGATCGACGGGCCGATCCGCGACTTCAACCTCATCTACTCGCCGCAGCGCTGCGCCGCGCGCCTGCAATGGCTGCGGGTCGAGGGTGAGGTCAGGTTCTTCTCGTCCGCGAGCACCCTGCTGCTGTTTGCTGCCGACGACGGTGTGACCCTCGATCTCGACGGCAAGCGTTCCGACGTGCTGGGTCGGCATGATTGCCTGCACCTCGAAAACCCCGGCGCTCTCGCCCAGGTAACGCTGAACGGCAACGGCTCCGCCTGCTGCCTGATCGAGCTGACGCCGCGCTAAGGCGCACGGCCAATTCATCTTGTAGGGGCGAATTCATTCGCCAAGCAGGCCGGAGGTCTGCCTTACAAGGCCCGAAAGAGGGCAGCTGCGCTGCCCTCGGCGAATGAATTCGCCCCTTCTATGAAGATCTCGGTGTCAAGGCCTGTTCCTCCGATTCATGACTTGGGGCACGCATCAAGGCAGCGGGGCATGCTGCTCGTGAGACCTAGCGTCTCACCACCTTCTATCCGCTGGTCACGAGGACCAACACGATCCTGCTTGCGCGTTGCGCTCAGGCATACCCCTTTGCACCACACCCTTTCTACAAGATCGGTCATCGCGCTGATGACCCGGGCGAATTACGGGCGTGTTGACTGCGTAACTCTTTCGTCGCGGCTCGCTGGCTGAGTGGTGGTGTCAGGGCACGGCTTTCAGTGTTGCACCCGCCGGCAGCTCACCGCGCTCCAGGTAGCGCCACAAGGCGATCACCAGGCGTCGCGCCAGGGCCACGATCGCTACCCGTCGACTGCGACGGCAATCACCGCCGGCCTTCTTGGCGAACCAGTGGCTGAGGGCGCTGTTCGGCTGGTAGTGCAGCCATAGCCAGGCCTGTTCGACCAGCAGCGCGCGGACCCGGGGATTACCCTGCTTGCTGATGCCCTGGTCGACCCGCAGCGTGCCGCTGTCGTAGGGCGAGGGCACCAGGCCAACGCAGGCCCCCAACTGACGGCGGTTGCGAAACTGCCGCCAGAACAGCTCGAGTACCAGTTGCCGGGCGCCGACGGTGCCGATGCCGCGCAACTGGCTCAGTCGCGCCACTTGTTCGGCCTGGCGGGTGCCGAAGCGCTGCGCGTGTTCGTGCTCCAGCCGCCGCAGCTGGGTCCGGGCCTCCTGCCAGCGTTGCAGCTCCCGCTGCAGGCGGGCCTGCAGCGCCGCCCCCAGCGCCTGGCCAGCCCAGTCCTGCAGCGTGCCCTCGGCCAGTTGTTGGCGGCCGGCACGATCCAGCCGGGTCCAGCAGCCCACCGTCGCCAGCAGCTTCTCGATCCGGTTGCGGTGCTGCTGCAGCTCGCGCTGCAACTGCTGGCGCTCGCGCCCCCAGTGCCGGCGATCCTCGTCCTCGACGCTGGGCGGGCACACCACCTGAAAACGCCGCTGCTCGCCACGCAGCCAGGCCAGCAGGGCCTCCACCAGGCGCAAGGCGTCCAGCCGGTCAGTCTTGGCCAGACGCCTCCGCCGCGCCATCAGCAGGCTCGCTGGATCGATCACCAGGACCTCCAGCGCACGCGCCTGCAAGGCGCGCTGTAGCCAGAAGCCATCCTGGCCCGCTTCATACACCACGACCACTCTGGCGGACGCTGGCAACGCCCAGAGCGCGCGCGTCTCCGCGATCGTTTGCACCACCTGCTCCAGGCGCGCCAGGGGTTGCGGTGCGTCGACTGTCTTCAGCCGGGGGGCGCGCCGGGCATCACTCAGCGCCACTTTCCAACTGGCCCTGGCCAACTCCAGCGCCACTGCCAAGACCGGTTCGTTCGCACTATGCTGTTCAACGTAGGCCGTTCGCATGTCGATTCCTCCTCTGGGCCAAACCTTCTATCCCCCGGATTAAGAATCGGCGTGCGGGCGGCCTTTGCATAGGATCTACAGGACCGGGCACGATGCCGCTACAGGGTCTACACCTAACCCTGTCGCTCGCCATGCCTGCCGGAGCCGTCCATGCCCCGCCACAGTGTTCTCGCCGCCATCGCCCTGTCCCTTGCCCTGCCTGCCTCGCTGGAGGCCGAAGCCGCCGAATGCCCTTATCCCAAGCCCGTGGTGCTGGCCGGGCTGAACTGGGAAAGCGGCATGTTCACCACCGAAGTCCTGCGGGTGCTGCTGGAGAAGGGCTTTGGCTGCAAGACCGACGTCCTGCCCGGTAACACGCTGACCATGGAAAACGCCCTGCGGCAGAACGACATCCAGGTGATCGCCGAGCAGTGGGCCGGACGCAGCGAGCTGTGGCGCAAGGCCGAGGCGGCGGGTGAGGTCTTCGCCGTTGGCGAGCCGGTCAAGGGCGCTACCGAGGGCTGGTGGGTGCCCGAATACCTGGTGAAAGGGGAGGGCGCGCCCGCTGCGGGATTGCGCTCGGTCAGCGACCTGCCGCGTTTCAAGGCGCTGTTCAAGGACCCGGAGGATCGCACTAAAGGTCGTTTCTACAACTGCCCCACCGGCTGGACCTGCGAGGGCGTCAACAGCCAGAAGCTCAAGGCTTATGGCCTGGAAGACAGCTACGTGAACTTCCGCACCGGCACCGGCCCTGCGCTGGATGCGGCCATCAGCTCGGCCATTCGCCAGCGCCAGCCGATCCTCTTCTATTACTGGTCGCCAACACCCTTGATGGGCCGTTACCCGTTGGTGCAGCTGGAAGAGCCGCCCTTCGACCAGAAAGCCTGGGAAACCCTGATCGACCCAAGCAACCCCAAGCCGATCGGCACCCGCTCGCTGCCGGCGAAGATCTCCATCGGCGTATCCCGCGACCTGCACGAGAAAGCGCCGGCGCTAGTGCAGGTGCTGGAGAAGGTGGAAATCCCCTTGCCGTTGTTCAACCGCATCCTCGCGCGCATGGCCGAAGAACGCATCGAGGCTGGCCCCATGGCTGATGCGTTCTTCCGCGAGCACCGGAATATCTGGTCGCACTGGGTGCCGGCGGACGTGGCCCAGCGAGTGGATGCGTCCTTGAAATGACTGTTACCTGAATACTCACCTGGGTACGTGGCTGCTTCGAAATCGGGCATGTCACCCGGTCGGTAACAGTTTTCTCACCTTTCTTTTCTATACTTGTCTATACAGGATAATAGGCTGGCGCCCTTGCTCGGTAAGGCCTCCAGCTGTCCTCCCTGGTTGTCTGCCGGATTTTGGCCCTTGGCTTGCATATGCTTGTATGTACAAGTTCATATGTGTGCAGATATCTTCTGCTTCCCCTGCCGATAGGCAGAGACGCTGCCCACCGCTACCACCCTACGAGGAGCCAGGCATGACCAAATTCCGTGACACCGAAATCCGCGCCCCGCGTGGCAACAAGCTGAACGCCAAAAGCTGGCTGACCGAAGCGCCGCTGCGCATGCTGATGAACAACCTCGACCCCGAGGTGGCGGAAAACCCGAAGGAACTGGTGGTCTACGGCGGCATCGGCCGCGCCGCGCGTAACTGGGAGTGCTACGACAAGATCGTCGAGACTCTCAAGGAACTGAACGAAGACGAAACCCTGCTGGTGCAGTCCGGCAAGCCGGTCGGTGTGTTCAAGACTCACGCCAATGCGCCGCGCGTGCTGATCGCCAACTCCAACCTGGTGCCGCACTGGGCGACCTGGGAACACTTCAACGAGCTGGATGCCAAAGGTCTGGCCATGTACGGCCAGATGACTGCCGGCAGCTGGATCTACATCGGCA
This sequence comes from Pseudomonas sp. TCU-HL1, assembly GCF_001708505.1. Classification (NCBI taxonomy): domain Bacteria; kingdom Pseudomonadati; phylum Pseudomonadota; class Gammaproteobacteria; order Pseudomonadales; family Pseudomonadaceae; genus Pseudomonas; species Pseudomonas sp. TCU-HL1. Next base: position 5,798,397 of record NZ_CP015992.1, on the reverse strand, counting down.
GCCAGGGCATCGTCCAGGGTACCTATGAAACCTTCGTCGAGGCTGGCCGCCAGCACTACAACGGCAACCTCGCCGGTCGCTGGGTACTCACCGCCGGCCTCGGCGGCATGGGCGGCGCCCAGCCCCTGGCCGCGACCCTGGCCGGCGCTTGCTCGTTGAACATCGAATGCCAGCAGACCAGCATCGATTTCCGCCTGCGCAGCCGCTACGTCGACGAGCAGGCCGCCGACCTGGACGACGCCCTGGCGCGCATCGCCAAGTACACCGCCGAAGGCAAGGCCATCTCCATCGCCCTGCTGGGCAACGCCGCCGAGATCCTGCCTGAGCTCGTGCGTCGTGGTGTACGTCCGGACATGGTCACCGACCAGACCAGCGCCCACGACCCGTTGAACGGTTACCTGCCGATCGGCTGGACCTGGGAACAGTACCGCGACCGCGCACAGACCGAGCCGGCCGCCGTGGTCAAGGCCGCCAAGCAGTCCATGGCCGTACATGTACAAGCCATGCTCGACTTCCAGAAGATGGGCGTGCCGACCTTCGATTACGGCAACAATATCCGCCAGATGGCCAAGGAAGAGGGCGTGGCCAATGCCTTCGACTTCCCCGGCTTCGTCCCGGCCTATATCCGTCCGCTGTTCTGCCGTGGCATCGGCCCGTTCCGCTGGGCCGCGCTGTCGGGCGACCCGCAGGACATCTACAAGACCGACGCCAAGGTGAAGGAGCTGATCCCGGACGACGCCCACCTGCATCGTTGGCTGGACATGGCCCGCGAGCGCATCAGCTTCCAGGGTCTGCCGGCGCGTATCTGCTGGGTCGGCCTGGGCCTGCGCGCCAAGCTCGGCCTGGCCTTCAACGAGATGGTGCGTAGCGGTGAACTGTCTGCCCCCATCGTCATCGGTCGCGACCACCTGGACTCCGGCTCGGTCTCCAGCCCGAACCGCGAAACCGAAGCCATGCAGGACGGTTCAGATGCCGTTTCCGACTGGCCGCTGCTCAACGCCCTGCTGAACACCGCCAGCGGCGCCACCTGGGTGTCGCTGCACCACGGCGGCGGCGTGGGCATGGGCTTCTCCCAGCATTCGGGCATGGTCATCGTCTGCGATGGCACCGACGAGGCTGCGGCTCGGATCGCCCGCGTACTGACCAACGACCCAGGCACCGGCGTGATGCGCCATGCCGATGCCGGATACCAGATCGCCATTGATTGCGCCCGCGAGCAGGGCCTGAACCTGCCGATGATTGGCAAAGGAGCTTAAGTGTGAACGTGCTGAACCTGAAACCCGGAACCCTGACCCTGGCGCAACTGCGCCAGGCCTTCCTCGCCCCCGTGCAAGTGACCCTGGACGCCAGTGCCGGCAAGGCCATCGACGCCAGTGTTGCCTGCGTCGAGAGCATTGTCGCTGAAGGCCGCACCGCCTACGGCATCAACACCGGCTTCGGCCTGTTGGCTTCAACCCGCATCGCCCCGGCCGATCTGGAAAAGCTGCAGCGTTCGCTGGTGCTGTCCCACGCCGCCGGCGTCGGCGAGCCGCTGGACGACGCCATGGTGCGCCTGATCATGCTGCTCAAGGTGAACAGCCTGGCGCGCGGTTTCTCCGGTATCCGCCGCAAGGTGATCGATGCCCTTGTCGCGCTGATCAATGCCGAGGTCTACCCGCACATTCCGCTGAAGGGCTCGGTGGGCGCTTCTGGCGACCTGGCGCCCCTGGCGCATATGTCCCTGATCCTGCTTGGCGAGAGCAAGGCGCGCTACAAGGGCCAATGGCTGCCGGCTACCGAGGCCCTGGCGGTTGCCGGCCTGGAGCCGCTGACCCTGGCCGCGAAGGAGGGCCTGGCCCTGCTCAACGGCACCCAGGTCTCCACCGCCTACGCCCTGCGCGGCCTGTTCGAGGCCGAAGACCTGTTCGCCGGCGCCGCCGTGTGCGGTGGCCTGAGCGTCGAGGCCATGTTAGGTTCCCGTGCTCCTTTCGATGCGCGTATTCACGCCGCCCGCGGCCAGCGCGGCCAGATCGATGTGGCCGCCGCCTACCGTGACCTGCTCACCGCCAGCACCGAGATCGCCCGCTCCCACGAGAAGTGCGACAAGGTGCAGGACCCGTACTCCCTGCGTTGCCAGCCGCAAGTCATGGGCGCCTGCCTCACCCAGCTGCGCCAGGCCGCTGAAGTGCTGGAGATCGAGTCCAACGCCGTCTCCGACAACCCGCTGGTGTTCGCCGAAGAGGGCGATGTGATTTCCGGCGGCAACTTCCACGCCGAGCCGGTGGCCATGGCCGCCGACAACCTGGCCCTGGCCATCGCCGAGATCGGCTCGCTGTCCGAACGCCGCATCTCGCTGATGATGGACATGCACATGTCCCAGCTGCCGCCCTTCCTGGTGGAGAACGGCGGGGTCAACTCCGGCTTCATGATCGCCCAGGTCACTGCGGCTGCGCTGGCCAGCGACAACAAGGCCCTGGCCCACCCGGCCAGCGTCGACAGCCTGCCCACCTCGGCCAACCAGGAAGACCATGTGTCGATGGCCCCGAACGCCGGCAAGCGCCTTTGGGCCATGGCCGAGAACGTGCGCGGCATCCTCGCCATCGAATGGCTCGGCGCCTGTCAGGGCCTGGACTTCCGCGAAGGCCTGAAGAGCTCGCCGAAGCTTGAAGAGGCTCGCGGCCTGCTGCGCGCACAGGTGTCCTACTACCAGGAAGACCGTTTCTTCGCCCCGGACATCGAAACCGCCAGCACGCTGCTGGCCAGCGGCTGCCTGAACCGCCTGATGCCGGCGAAGCTGCTGCCAAGCCTGTGAACCTGAAGTAGGGAGCGGTAAGGCGGGGCGCGAACGTCCCGCCCGGGGTCGGGAAGACCGCAACTGCTTGAGGTGCCCGGGACGATCACGAGTCGTCACCGGTCGTCAAAAACAACAATTGCCAGTCACTGGCACCGGAAGCCGGCACAACCGGCTTCTGCCGATGAACGAACTGCCTTAACCCCTTACCAAGTTTCAGGAGCGTCGGAACATGCAATTCAAGAAGCGAGTGTTGAGCCTCATGTGTGCGGCGGGTCTGCTGGCAGGGGCGGCTTCCGCCCAAGCGGCGGGCTGGTGCGAGTCCGGCAAGTCGGTGAAATTTGCCGGGCTCAATTGGGAGAGCGGCATGTTGCTCACCGACCTCCTGCAGTTCGTGCTCAAGAACGGCTACGGTTGCGAGACCGACAGCCTGCCGGGCAACTCCATCACTATGGAACAGGCGCTGGGCAACAACGATATCCAGATCTTCGCGGAAGAGTGGATCGGCCGCAGCGATGCCTGGAACAAGGCTGCCGCCGCCGGCAAGGTAGTGGGTGTCGGCGCGCCGATCGTCGGCGCCACCGAAGGCTGGTATGTGCCGCGCTACGTGGTCGAGGGCGACGCCAAACGGGGCATCGAGGCCAAGGCGCCACAGCTGAAAGCCATCGCTGACCTCGGCCAGTACGCTGAACTGTTCCGCGACCCGGAAGAGCCGGGCAAAGGCCGCTTCTACAACTGCCCGGCTGGCTGGACCTGCGAGCTTGACAACAGCGAGATGCTCAAGAGCTACGGCCTGGAAGAGAAGTTCACCAACTTCCGCCCTGGCACCGGCCCGGCCCTGGATGCGGCCGTGCTGTCGAGCTATCGCCGTGGCGAGCCTATCCTTTTCTATTACTGGTCGCCGACGCCGCTGATGGGCCAGGCCGACTTGGTCAAGTTGGACGAGAAGCCCGGCGTGGACAAGCGCGTGACCATCCAGGTCGGCCTGTCCAAGATCTTCCATGACGAGGCCCCGGAACTGGTGGCGGTGCTGGAGAAGGTCAACCTGCCAATCGACCTGCTGAACCAGAACCTGGCGAAGATGGCCAAGGAGAAGATGGACTCGGCGGACCTGGCCAAGGCCTTCCTCAAGGAGCACCCGGAGGTTTGGCACGCCTGGGTCAGCGAGGACGCGGCGAAGAAGATCCAGGCCGCGCTCTGAGGCCGCCAGCGAACCCTGATACCAGCCTTCCCCTTTGCGGGGGAAGGCTTCCTACCTGACCGGAGCGAGCTATGTTCCCCGAACGCTTCACCTTCTCCATCGCTGACTGGGTCAATGGCTGGGTAGACAGCCTGGTGACCAACTACGGCGATGTATTCCGCCACATCTCCGACACCCTGCTCTGGGCCATCGTCTATCTGGAAGGCATCCTGCGCGCCACGCCCTGGTGGCTGGTACTGATCGTGGTCGCCGGGATTTCCTGGCACGCCACCCGGCGCATCCTGCCGACGGTGGTGATCACCGGCCTGCTGTTCCTGGTGGGCGCCGTGGGGCTCTGGGACAAGTTGATGCAAACCGTGGCGCTGATGCTGGTGGCCACTTTCATCTCGGTGCTGATCGGCATTCCCCTGGGCATCCTCGCGGCCCGCAGCAACCGCTTGCGCGCGGTGCTGATGCCGCTGCTGGACATCATGCAGACCATGCCCAGCTTCGTGTACCTGATCCCGGTGCTGATGCTCTTCGGTCTGGGCAAGGTGCCGGCCATTTTCGCCACCGTGATCTACGCCGCCCCGCCGTTGATCCGCCTGACCGACCTCGGTATCCGCCAGGTGGATCATGAGGTGATGGAGGCGGTAAACGCCTTCGGCGCCAACCGTTGGCAGCAACTGTTCGGCGTGCAGTTGCCGCTGGCCATGCCGAGCATCATGGCCGGTATCAACCAGACCACCATGATGGCCCTGTCGATGGTGGTGATCGCCTCCATGATCGGCGCCCGTGGCCTCGGCGAGGACGTGCTGGTGGGCATCCAGACGCTCAATGTGGGCAAGGGCCTTGAAGCAGGCCTGGCCATCGTCATCCTGGCCGTGGTCTTCGACCGCATCACCCAGGCATACGGCCGTTCGCGGCACGCAGCCAGCAAATGAGTGGCGAGAACATGAGCAAGATTGTCGTCAAGAACGTATTCAAGATCTTCGGCCAGCGTGCCGACGAGGCCCTGGCACTGATCCAGCAGGGGAAGAGCAAGGCTGATGTCCTGTCCAATACCGGTTGCGTGGTCGGGGTCAACGACCTGTCGCTATCCATCGGCGCCGGTGAGATCTTCGTGATCATGGGTCTGTCCGGTTCCGGCAAATCCACCCTGGTGCGCCACTTCAACCGCCTGATCGACCCCACCAGCGGGCAGATCCTGGTCGATGGCGAGGACATCCTGCGCTACGACATGGAAGAGCTCCGCCAATTCCGCCGCAAGAAGATCAGCATGGTGTTCCAGAGCTTCGGCCTGCTGCCGCACAAGACGGTGATGGAGAACGTTGCCTACGGCCTCAAGGTGCGCGGCGAGACCAAGGACTACTGCTTGGAGCGTGCCCAGCACTGGATCACCACCGTGGGCCTGAAGGGCTATGAGAAGTCCTACCCGCACCAACTCTCCGGCGGCATGCGCCAGCGCGTGGGCCTGGCCCGTGCATTGGCCTCCGACACCGACATCATCCTCATGGACGAGGCCTTCAGCGCCCTCGACCCTCTGATCCGCGCCGATATGCAGGAGCAACTGCTGGAGCTGCAGAAGACCCTGCAGAAGACCATCGTTTTCATCACTCACGACCTGGATGAGGCTGTGCGCATCGGCAATCGCATCGCCATCCTCAAGGACGGCCAACTGATACAGGTCGGTACGCCGAGGGAAATCCTCCACCAGCCGGCGGACGACTACGTCGACCGCTTCGTTCAGCGCCGCGTGGCCAATCTGTAAGGAACAGCTGAATGTCGTTACCCGAGAGAGTGCTGCTAGGTGATTCGCCGTTGAACTGGCGCCAGGTGGTGGCGGTGGCCCGCCACGGCGCGCGCCTGGAGCTGACCCCGGCAGCTTGGGCTCGTATCGAGAATGCTCGTGGCATCGTCGAGCGCATCGTCGAGCGGGGCGAGCGCGCCTACGGGATCAGCACCGGTCTCGGCGCGCTCAGTGAAGTCGTACTGACAGCTGAACAGTTTGCGACGATGTCACGCAACACCCTGCTCAGCCACGCCTGCGGCGTCGGTCCGGTGCTGGCCGATGAGCAGACCCGCGCCATCATCTGCTGCGCCATCGTCAACTACAGCCATGGCCGCTCGGGTCTGCAACGGGCTGTGGTGGAAGCGCTGCTGGCGCTGCTGGAGCGCGGCATCACCCCACAGGTGCCTTCCCAGGGGTCGGTGGGCTATCTCACCCACATGGCCCATGTCGGCATCGCTCTGCTCGGTGTCGGCGAAGTGAGCTATCGCGGCCGCGTGGTGCCCGCTGCCGAAGCGCTGGCGGCCGAAGGCCTCGAACCCGTGCGCCTGGGTGCCAAGGACGGGCTCTGCCTGGTCAACGGCCTGCCCTGCATGACTGGCCTGACCTGCCTCGCCCTGGATGACGCCGAACGCCTGATGCGCTGGGCCGATGTGATCGGTGCCATGAGCTTCGAGGCTCTGCGCGGGCAGATCGCCGCGTTCGACCCGGACATCATCGCCCTCAAGCCGCACCCCGGCATGCAGGCGGTAGGGGCCAACCTGCTGGCGCTGCTGGCCGGTAGCGAAGTGGTCGCTGCAAGCAAGGGCATCCGCACCCAGGACGCTCTGAGCATTCGCTCCATCCCGCAGGTGCACGGCGCCTGCCGTGATCAGCTGGCCCATGCCGCGAAGCAGGTAGATACCGAACTGGCATCGGCCAACGACAACCCGCTACTGCTGGGGACGCCGGACAGTTACAAGATCGTCTCCCAGGCCAACCCCCATGGCGAATCGGTGGCCATGGCGGCTGACCTGCTGGCGATCGCCGTCGCTGAACTCGGCGGCATTGCCGAACGGCGCCTGGATCGCCTGGTCAATCCACTGGTCAGCGGATTGCCCGCATTCCTGGTGAGCCGGCCCGGCGTCAACTCGGGGATGATGATTGCCCAATACGTTGCCGCCGCGCTTGCCGGCGAGAACCGCCAACTGGCGCAACCGGCCGTTGTGGATAACTTCGTCACCTCCGGCCTGCAGGAGGATCACCTGAGCCTGGGTACCAGCGCCGCCCTCAAGCTGGGCAAGGCCGTGGAGAACTGCAGACGCATTCTCGCGATCGAATACCTGTTGGCTGCCCAGGCGTTCGAGTTCCACGCGCCCACGGGATTCGGCGCGGGCACCGGGGTGGCCTGGGAGGCCCTGCGCGAGCGGGTGCCGGCTTATGACCAGGACCGCTGGCTGGCACCGGACATCGCCCGTGCCACCGAACTGCTGCGCGACCACACCGTGCTGGACGCCATCGCGGCGCGCATGGGAGGACTGCAATGAAACACCTCTGGGACAACTGCCACGTCGCCACGATGCAGGGCGGCAAGTACTCGATCATCGAAGACGCCGTGCTGGTGACCTATGCCGGGCGCATCGAGTGGATCGGCCCGCGCACTGAACTGCCCGCCATTCCCTACGACGTCGAAGTCGATCTAGGCGGCGCCTGGGTAACCCCGGGGCTGATCGACTGCCATACCCACCTGGTGTTCGGCGGCGACCGCAGTCGCGAGTTCGAGCAGCGCCTGGAAGGCGTCAGTTACGCCGAGATCGCCGCCCAGGGCGGCGGCATCGCCAGCACCGTGCGCGCCACCCGCGAGGCCAGCGAGGACGAGCTTCTGGATAGCGCTACCCGGCGCGCGCGCCAGTTGCTGCGCGACGGCGTCACCACCCTGGAAGTGAAGTCCGGCTACGGCCTGGACCTGGCCAGCGAGCGCAAGATGCTGCGGGTCGCCCGTCGCCTCGGTGAGACCTTGCCCATTACCGTGCGTGCCACCTGCCTGGCCGCCCACGCCCTGCCGCCGGAATATGCGGGTCGTGCCGACGACTACATCGAGCACATCTGCAGCGAGATACTGCCGGCACTGGCCGATGAAGGCTTGGTCGATGCGGTGGATGCCTTCTGCGAGTACCTGGCGTTCTCCCCCGAGCAGGTGGAGCGGGTGTTCAAGGTGGCCCAGCGCCTGGGGCTTCCGGTGAAACTGCACGCCGAACAACTGTCCTCCCTGCACGGTTCTACCCTGGCGGCGCGTTACCAGGCGCTGTCGGCGGACCATCTGGAGTACATGACCGAGGATGACGCCATTGCCATGGCGGCGGCCGGAACGGTCGCCGTGCTGCTGCCCGGTGCCTTCTACCTGCTGCGCGAAACCCAGCTGCCGCCCATCGATGTGCTGCGCAAGCACGGTGTCGCCATGGCGGTGTCCACCGACCTCAACCCTGGCACATCCCCGGCGCTATCGCTGCGGATGATGCTGAATATGGCCTGCACCTCGTTCCGCCTGACCCCGGAAGAGGCGCTTGCCGGTGCCACCCTGCATGCGGCCAAGGCCCTGGGGCTGGCCGACAGCCACGGCAGCCTGGAAGTGGGCAAGATGGCTGACTTCGTCGTCTGGGACATCCAGCGCCCGGCGGAACTTGCCTACTGGCTGGGCGGTGACCTGCCCAAGCGGGTGATTCGACACGGACAGGAGATCGACTGTGGATAACGTTCTGAGTTTCAGCCGCGGCAGCGCACCGCTGTTGATCAGCATGCCGCACCCCGGCATCCATCTGACCCCGGCGGTGGAGGCCGGCATGGTCGAGGCCGGCTGGGACCTCACCGACACCGACTGGCACATCCCGCGTCTCTACGACTTCGCCGCCGAGCTGGGCGCAAGCACACTGGCGGCGCAATATTCGCGCTACGTCATCGACCTGAACCGGCCCGCCGACGACACGCCGCTCTACGCCACCGCCACCACCGGCCTCTACCCGGCCACCCTGTTCGACGGAGAGCCGCTCTATCACGAGGGCGAGGAACCTTCGCCGGCGGAACGCGCGCGTTACCTGGCGGAAATCTGGACCCCTTACCACCAGACCCTCCGCGATGAGCTGGCGCGGATGAAGGCCGAGTTCGGCTACGCGCTGCTGTTCGACGCGCACTCCATCCGCTCCTTCGTCCCACGCCTGTTCGACGGCCGACTGCCGGACTTCAACCTTGGCACCAACGCCGGTGCCAGCTGTGACCCGAGCCTGGCCGACGCTCTGGTGGCGGTCTGCGCCGGTGCGCAGGACTACAGCCATGTGCTCAATGGCCGCTTCAAGGGCGGTCATATCACCCGCCACTACGGCCAGCCTGAACAGCACATCCACGCCGTGCAACTGGAACTGGCGCAGTGCACCTACATGGACGAGCAGGTGCCCTTCGACTACCGCGAGGATCTGGCGGTGCCGACCCAGGCGGTGCTGCGCAACGTGCTGCAGGCGATGCTGGACTGGGGACGGGAAGCCTACGGGCGTTGAGCCTGGACATGCGCTGCTTTTGTGTAGGGGCGAATTCATTCGCCAAGCAGGTCAAAGGCCTGCCCTCTGGAGCAATCGGGGGCCGCTTCGCGACCCTTGGCGAATGAATTCGCCCCTACAAGGACATGCAGCGATCGATCCTACCGCTGCAACCCCAGGTGACGGATCACCACGACCTCTCCGGCCACCCGCTCCCACATGTCATCCAGCAGCTCCGCCGGATAGAAGGGCAGTGTGGCCAGTTCCTCGCGGCTGACCCAGCCCAGTTCACGGATTTCGAATTCATCGCCACCCAGGCCCTTCAGGTTGGCCAGGCTGAGTTCGCCGCGCCACGCGTCGATCCGGTAGAACAGCTCCAAATGGAAACGTCCCATGGCCGGCTCGGCGAACTCGCGGACGTAGACCAGCGGGCCGACGTCCACGTTCAGGCCGGTTTCTTCCATGAACTCGCGGCGCACCGTGTCGCGGGTGGATTCGTCGCTTGGGGATTCGAAGCCGCCGCCGGGAGGAATCCAGTAGGTGTCGTCGCCCACCACGTGCTTGACCAGCAGGATACGGCCATCCCTTACCAGCAGGCCGGCGGCACGGATGCGATGGGTGAGCGGTGCGCTCATTGCCAGTCCAGCCGGGCGAGCTGCCACTCGCCGTCATCCAGCCACCACTCCAGTTTCACGCCGTAATGGCGCGCACTGTCGGGGATCAGCCCCTCGGCGCCGGCAAGGGCCACCTGGGCATCTGTGTAGCCCTTTTCGCGATAGGTCGGGTCGAGGGTATTGGCCTTGCTGAGGGCGATCACGCTGACATTCTTGTGGCGCAGGAACATCAGTGTCATGGTGCGTTTCGCCCAGTCCTGGTCGTTCTGCTGCTGGGCGATGAATTGCGGGTGCAACTGCTCCAGCACCGCGCTGGTCTTCTTCGCTTCGAGGTTGTCCTGTAGCTGCTGCACCGCTGCATCCAGCTCCGCCGCCGGGTCGTTACGCCCACAACCGGCTAGGATTGCCAGAACGCAGAGCGTCGGCAGCGCGAACTTCCTGAGTAGCATGCTGAACTCCTTTTTCCTCGTTATGATGCCCGGCAGATTAGAAGGCCGGACTCGTCCAGGGGTCGACCTTACGCACAGTTTCGGGAGCCCAGCATGCAGACTTTGTATCCGGAGATAAAACCCTACGCCCGGCACGAGCTGGCGGTGGATGCGCCGCACGTGCTCTACGTGGACGAAAGCGGCACGCCGGAAGGCCTGCCGGTAGTGTTCATCCACGGGGGGCCGGGTGCTGGCTGCGACGCCATGAGCCGGCGCTTCTTCGATCCGAATCTGTACCGCATCGTCACCTTCGACCAGCGCGGCTGTGGCCGCTCCACGCCCCACGCGAGCCTGGAAAAGAACACCACCTGGGACCTGGTCGCCGACCTCGAGCGCATCCGCCAGCACTTAGGGGTAGACAAGTGGGTGCTGTTCGGCGGCTCCTGGGGTTCCACCCTGTCCCTGGCCTATGCCCAGGTGCACCCGGAGCGCGTGCTCGGCCTGATCCTGCGGGGCATCTTCCTGTGCCGCCCGGAGGACTTCCACTGGTTCTACCAGGAAGGCTGCAGCCGGATGTTCCCGGACTACTGGGAGGACTACCTGGCGCCGATTCCGGCCGAGGAACACGGCGACCTGATGCAGGCTTTCTACAAGCGTCTGACCGGCCAGGACCAGATCGCCCAGATGCACGCCGCCAAGGCCTGGTCCACCTGGGAAGGCCGCACCGCCACCCTGCGCCCCAGCGCGCCGGTGGTGGAACGCTTCAGCGAGCCGATGCGCGCCCTGTCCATCGCCCGCATCGAGTGCCATTACTTCGTCAACAACGCGTTCCTCGAACCCAACCAGTTGCTTCGCGACATGCCGCGCATCGCCCATCTGCCGGGCGTGATCGTGCATGGCCGCTACGACGCCATCTGCCCGCTGGACAACGCCTGGGCGCTGCACAAGGCCTGGCCCAACAGCGAGCTGCAGATCGTGCGCGACGCTGGCCATGCCGCCTCCGAGGCAGGCATCACCGATGCCCTGGTGCGTGCATCCAGCCAGATGGCCCGGCGCCTGCTGGATCTTCCCCCGGAGGAAGACGCCTGATGAAGGCACTGCTGCAGCGGGTCAGCGCCGCGCGAGTCGAGGTGGAAGGCGAGGTGGTTGGCGCCATCGATCAGGGCTTGCTGGTGCTGGTGGGTGTCGAGCCCCAGGACACCGAGGCCAGCGCCGACAAGCTGCTGCACAAGCTGGTCAATTACCGGGTTTTCGCCGACGCCGAGGGCAAGATGAACCTGTCCCTGGGCGCGGCCGGTGGCGGCCTGCTGCTGGTTTCCCAGTTCACCCTGGCGGCGGATACGAAGAGCGGCCTGCGCCCCAGCTTTTCCACCGCTGCCGCTCCTGCGCGCGGCGAGGAGCTGTTCGACTACCTGGTGCGCCAGGCCCGCCTCAAGCATCCACAGGTCGCCACCGGCCGCTTCGGCGCCAACATGCAGGTCCACCTGGTCAACGACGGGCCAGTCACCTTTCTGCTCGAAAGCTGAGCTGGCCCGATATCTGCTTCTTGCGACTCGCCATCCACGGAGATGAGGTTTAGCATGCGCGCCATGCCCCGTCGTCCGTGGGCTGCACAAGAATAACGAGCTGCCCCATTAGGAGAAAGAATGAAAAAGTTTCTCGCGTCACTGCTGTTTGCTGCCAGCGCCCTGACCGGCCTGGCCCACGCTGGCATGGTCGATGATGCAGTCAAGCGCGGCACCCTGCGCGTCGGCATGGACCCGACCTACATGCCCTTCGAGATGACCAACAAGCGCGGTGAGATCATTGGCTTCGAAGTCGACCTGCTCAAAGCCATGTCCAAGGCCATGGGCGTGAAGCTGGAACTGGTGTCCACCAGCTATGACGGCATCATCCCGGCCCTGCTGACCGACAAGTTCGACATGATCGGTTCCGGCATGACCCTGACCCAGGAGCGCAACCTGCGCATCAACTTCTCCGAGCCCTTCATCGTGGTCGGCCAGACCCTGCTGATCCGCAAGGAGCTGCAAGGCGACATCAAGTCCTACAAGGACCTGAACGATGCCAAGTACCGCATCACCTCGAAGATCGGCACCACCGGCGAGATGGTTGCCAAGAAGCTGATTGCCAAGGCCCAGTACCACGGCTTCGACAACGAGCAGGAAGCGCTGATGGACGTGGTCAACGGCAAGGCCGACGCCTTCATCTACGACGCGCCCTACAACGTGGTGGCGGTGAACAAGGCCGGTGCCGGCAAACTGGTGTTCCTGGAAGAGCCCTTCACCTTCGAACCCCTGGCCTTCGGCCTGAAGAAGAACGACTACGACAGCCTGAACTGGATCAACAACTGGATGCGTCAGATCCGCAACGACGGCACCTACGATCGCATCCATGCCAAGTGGTTCAAGAAGACCGAGTGGCTGAAAGAGATGGAATAAGTCAGCTGACGCTGGCTTTGACAGGCCCGACCCACAAGGCCGGGCCTGCCTTTTTCCCCGTCATGAGCGAGATTTCCCGTGACTAGCAAACATCGCCGCACCTGGCCCTGGCACATCCTGACCAGTCTTATCCTGGTCGTGGTGGGCTGGGGTCTCTGGTACTCCACATCGCTGATTTCCTACGAATGGCGCTGGAACCGCGTGCCCCAGTACTTCGCCTACCAGGCGGAAGAAGGCTTGCGCGCCGCCGATTACGGCACCGTTACCAGCATTGCCGACGCTGGCGACAAAGCACGCGTGACCCTGACCTCCGAGGGCGGTGGGGAACAGGTGCTGGAAGTGGCCCGCGACAGCTTGCAGGTGAGCCAGGGTGATGACGTTTCCGAGGGCGACCTGGTCGGTGTGACCCGCCACTGGGCCGCCGGTCCGCTGCTCTGGGGCCTCTGGACCACCCTGTGGATATCCGTGGCTGCCAGCGCATTCGGTCTGGTGATCGGCCTGATCACCGGCCTCTGCCGACTGTCGAGCAACCCCACCCTGCGCGACCTGTCCACCGTCTATGTGGAGCTGGTACGCGGTACGCCGCTGCTGGTGCAGATCTTCATCTTCTACTTCTTCATCGGCACCGTGCTGAACCTCTCCCGCGAGTTTGCCGGGGTGGCGGCGCTGGCGCTGTTCACCGGCGCCTACGTCGGCGAGATCGTCCGTGCCGGCGTGCAGTCCGTTGCCCGTGGGCAGAACGAGGCGGCGCGCTCCCTGGGCCTGACTGCCAGCCAGTCCATGCGCCACGTGATCCTGCCGCAGGCGTTCAAGCGCGTGCTGCCGCCGCTGGCCGGGCAGTTCATCAGCCTGGTCAAGGACACCTCGCTGGTCTCGGTGATCGCCATTACCGAACTGACCAAGAGCGGGCGCGAAGCCATCACCACGTCCTTCTCCACCTTCGAAATCTGGTTCTGCGTCGCGGCGCTTTACCTCGTCATCAACCTGCCGCTGTCGCAAATCGCCAGCCGTCTGGAGCGGAGGCTCGGGAAAAGTGATTGAAGTCCGTAACCTGGTGAAAGTCTTCGATGCCCGCGGCCACGAAGTGCGGGCGGTGGATAACGTCAGCACGCAGGTCAAGCGTGGCGAAGTGGTGGTGGTGATCGGCCCTTCGGGCTCGGGCAAATCCACCTTCCTGCGCTGCCTGAACGGCCTGGAAGAGCTGGATTCCGGCTCGGTGAGCATCGACGGCGTCGACCTCGCCAACCCGAAGACCGATGTGAACGCCTACCGCCGCGAAGTCGGCATGGTGTTCCAGCACTTCAACCTGTTCCCGCACATGACCGTGCTGGAAAACCTCTGCCTGGCGCAGAAGGTGGTGCGCAAGCGCGGCAAGGCCGAGCGCGAGGCCAAGGCCCAGGCGCTGCTGGCCAAGGTGGGTATCGCGCAAAAGGCCAACGAATACCCGTCGCGCCTGTCGGGTGGCCAGCAGCAGCGCGTGGCCATCGCCCGTGCCCTGTGCATGGAACCCAAGGTCATGCTGTTCGACGAGCCCACCTCGGCGCTGGACCCGGAAATGGTCGGCGAGGTGCTGGACGTGATGAAGCAGCTCGCCCAGGAAGGCATGACCATGGTCTGCGTGACCCACGAGATGGGTTTTGCCCGCGAAGTGGCTGACCGGGTGCTGTTCTTCGACCACGGCAAGTTGCTGGAAGACGCGCCCCCCGCGCAGTTCTTCGCCCAACCCCAGGACCCGCGCGCGCAGAGCTTCCTGCGGCAAGTGCTCTGAGGCTCAACCTAGAAGCCGGCATCGGTAGGGGGATCACGCTTCACCGATCCACCAACGGGGCTCGACCCGGGCGACTTACAAGGCTGGTCACCCCTCGCCCTTTGGGAGAGGGGCCGGGTGGTTGAAGGCCGGCTCGGTGCCAATCGCTGTCGCGAATGAATTCGCTCCCACAAAGGGGGGCTCAGTGCAGCGGCATCGCCGGCTGCAGCTCGTTCTCTTCCAGCCAGTCCTGGGCCAGTTCACGCAGTCGGGCGGCCTCGTAGGCGTGCCAGGCCTCCAGCAGCACTGGGTATTCCATCAGTACATGGCGGAATGTGCGCGCGGGCTTGCGGCTGGCCAGGGCTTGCTCGAGGGCCGCGTAGGCGTGAGGGTGGACCACTTCGTGGAGGAACTCCTGCATCAACGCCAGTTCGTCGCCCTGGCCTAGCGGCTCCACCAGCAGGAATCGCTCAGGTTCTTCGCGCAACAGGGCTTCGAGCTCGGGGTCGGCGTCTTCTTCAGGAATCAGCAGGACCTTGCCGCTCAGCAGGTCCAGGTAGTGGTCCAGCCCCACGGTGTTGAGGGCGAAGGCGATCTGGTCGAGGTCGATGGTCAGCGGTCGCATGGCTCAATCTCGATTTCGGGAGAATGCCGCCAGCCTACGCCAGCAAGATGTTTCAGAACAGCCGGGCGAGCAGTGCCGTGACGGCCGTTTCCACGCGCAGGATGCGTTCGCCGAGCTGGACGGGTTGCAGGCCGGCCTCGTGCAGTTTCTCGACTTCGTAGGGAATCCAGCCACCTTCCGGGCCAATGGCCAGGGTGATGGGCTCATCCACCGCCCGCGGGCAGGGTGGGTAGTTACCGGGGTGGCCGACCAGGCCCAGTGTGCCGGCCGCCAGTTGCGGCAGGCGGTCTTCGACGAAGGGCTTGAAGCGCTTCTCGATGATCACCTCGGGAAGCACGGTGTCCCGTGCCTGTTCCAGGCCGAGGATCAGTTGCTCGCGGATGGCCGCCGGTTCGAGGAAGGGGGTTTGCCAGAAGCTTTTTTCCACCCGGTAGCTGTTCAGCAGCACCAGGCGCGGCACGCCCATGGCGGCGACAGTCTGGAATAGACGGCGGAGCATCTTTGGCCGTGGCAGCGCGAGCAGCAGGGTGATGGGCAGCTTGGCGGGCGGTGTCTGGTCGAAGTTGACTTCCAGCTCTGCGCAACTGGCCTCCAGGCTCAGCAAGCGCCCCTGGCCCATCTGGCCACCGAGGCGGCCCACCCGCAGGCTATCGCCAGCCTCGGCGCGGTGGACCTCATGCAGGTGCTTCAGGCGGCGGCCTTCCAGGCGTACCCGGTCCGCCGCGATGAAGTCGGCGTCTTCGAGGAGGAGCAGGTTCACGGGCGGGTGGCGGGCGGCTGGTCGCCGGGCTCTTCGGCGTCGTCTTCCGGGTGATCGCCGCGCTTGCGGATCAGGCCGCCGAAGAATACGCCGACTTCGAACAACAGCCACATGGGCACGGCCAGCAGGGTCTGGGAGAAAATGTCCGGCGGGGTGAGGATCATGCCCACCACGAAGCAGCCGATGATCACGTAGGGGCGGATGCGCTTGAGGTAGGCCACGTCGACCACGCCGATCCAGATCAGCAGCACCACGGCCACGGGGATCTCGAAGGCCACGCCGAAGGCGAAGAACAGCGTCATCACGAAGTCGAGGTAACTGCTGATGTCGGTCATCATCGACACGCCTTCGGGCGTCACGCTGGCGAAGAAGTGGAAGATCAGCGGGAACACCAGGAAATAGGCGAAGGCCATGCCGCCGTAGAACAGCACGATGCTGGAGACCAGCAACGGCAGGGCGATGCGTTTCTCGTGCTTGTAGAGACCAGGCGCGATGAAGCCCCAGACCTGGTGCAGGATCACCGGCATGGCGAGGAACAGCGCCACCACCATGGTCAGCTTGAACGGCGTGAGGAAGGGCGAGGCCACGTCGGTGGCGATCATGGTGGCGCCTTCCGGCAGGTACTGGCGCAGCGGCGCCGAGACCAGGGTGTAGATCTTCTGGGCGAAGTAGAACAGGCCGGCGAAGATCAGGAAGATCGCCACTACGCAGCGCAACAGGCGCGTGCGCAGTTCAGTGAGGTGCGAGACCAGGGGCATTTCCTGGTCTTGTTCCGGCTTCTGTTCGCTCATGGGATGCGGGACGGCTGTTGCGGTTCGAGGGGAGGCTGGGGCGCAGCGGGCGTTGCCGGGTTGGCCGGCGCAGCGGTGGGCGACTGGGCGGGTGCGCTTTGGCCGGACTGGTTCTGCGTAGCCGTGGCGGGTGCTGCCGGTGCCACTTGGGCAGCCGGCGGTGTGGCCGCCGTGTCGCGTTCAGGCTCGGGGTCGGAAAGCAGGGACTCGACTGTCGGAGGCACGATGCTTTCCTTGATCTGCTTCTCCAGCGCCATGATGTGTTCGTTATGTAGCTGGCGACGGATCTCGTCAGCGCCGATCTCGCGCTCGACCTCGGTCTTGATCGCATTGAAGCTGCGCTTGAGGCGGCCGATCCACAGGCCTGCGGTGCGTGCTGCGCCGGGCAGCCGCTCGGGCCCGAGCACCAGCAGGGCGATCAGGCCGATCAGCAGCAGTTCACCGAAGCTGATACCGAACATGGGTCATCAGTCCTTGCGGGTCACCGGATCCTGCACCTTCTGCGCCTGGCCGTCGATGGTGTGCGGCTCGTTCAGCGGGGTGCCGGATTGGTGGGCAGTGGTCTGCTCGGGGGCCTTGTCGCCTTCTTCGGTGTTCATGGCCTTGCGGAAGCCCTTGATGGCGTCGCCGACGTCGGAGCCGAGGGTCTTCAGGCGCTTGGTGCCGAATACCAGCACGACGACGATGAGAATGACCAGCCAGTGTTTCCAGTCGAAAATACCCATGGTGTGTTCCTCTTGATTGTCTTTGTCAGGCGGATGGCTGGCGGGCGGCCTTCTCGGCGTGCCCGGACAGGCCAAAGCGACGGTCCAGTTCATCGAGTACGGCCTGGGGGTGCTGGCCGAGGGCGGCGAGCATGACCAGGCTGTGGAACCAGAGATCGGCGGTTTCGTAGATCAGGTCGCTATGGTCACCGCTGGCAGCGGCGTCTTTGGCGGCGAGTATGGTTTCCACCGCTTCTTCGCCGAGCTTTTCCAGAATCTTGTTCAGGCCCTTGTGGTACAGGCTGGCGACGTAGGAGCTGTCGGGCGCGGCATTCTTGCGCTCTTCCAGCACTTCGGCCAGGCGGGCGAGGGTATCACTCATGGCTGTGTCCTGCGGCATAGATGACATGCGGGTCCTTGAGCACGGGATCGACCGTCTTCCAGCCGCCGTTCTCGAATACGCGGTAGAAGCAGCTTTCGCGACCAGTATGGCAGGCGATGCCGCCCAACTGCTCGACCATCAGGATGACGACGTCGGCGTCGCAGTCCAGGCGCAGCTCGTGGAGGTGCTGCACATGGCCGGACTCTTCGCCCTTGCGCCAGAGCTTGCCACGCGAGCGTGACCAGTAGATGGCGCGGTTCTCGGCAACGGTAAGGGCAAGGGCTTCGCGGTTCATCCAGGCCATCATCAGCACGCGGCCCGTCTTGTGGTCCTGGGCGATCGCCGGGACCAGGCCTTCGGCGTTCCATTGAATCTCTTCCAGCCAGTCTTTCATCGTGTCTTCCACAACTGGGCCGGCCTCACGGGGCCGGCGCTCGGATCGAAATAGTGTGCCAGTGCCACTCGGGGCTGGCTATCGGCGCAGCACCAGATATAGACCACCGGCCAGCATCAGCCAGCTCGGCCAGGTTCCGACCGTGAGTGCGAGGCCCTGGGTTGCCGCGCCGGCGATCAGCAGGGCACCCAGCAACCGCGCAGGCCAATGGGCGCTGGACGGTTGTTCGGCCTTCTGCGGGGCGCTGGCCGGCAAGGCCAGGCGCTCCAGGGTATCGCGGGCGATCTGTGACAGGTGCGGTACCTGCTCGGCCTGCTGCTGCAGGTTGCGCAGCAGGTGCAGGGGGCTGACACGTTCGCGCATCCAGCGCTCGAGGAACGGCTGGGCGGTGCTCCAGAGGTCCAGATCCGGATAGAGCTGGCGACCCAGGCCTTCGATGTTCAGCAGGGTCTTCTGCAGCAGCACCAGCTGCGGCTGCACTTCCATGTTGAAGCGGCGGGCGGTCTGGAACAGGCGCAGCAACAGCTGGCCGAAGGAGATGTCCTTGAGCGGCTTCTCGAAGATCGGCTCGCAGACCGTACGAATAGCGGCCTCGAAATCGTTGACCTTGGTTTCCGCCGGAACCCAGCCGGAATCGATGTGCAGCTGCGCCACACGGCGGTAGTCGCGCTTGAAGAAGGCGATCAGGTTGCGCGCCAGGTAGTCCTGGTCCTCGGGTGTGAGGCTGCCGATGATCCCGCAGTCGATGGCAATGTACTGCGGGTTCCAGGGCTGGCGGGTGGCGACGAAGATGTTGCCGGGGTGCATGTCGGCGTGGAAGAAGCTGTCGCGGAAGACCTGGGTGAAGAAGATCTCCACGCCGCGCTCTGCCAGCAGTTTCATGTCGGTGCGCTGATCGGCCAGGGTGGCGAGATCGGTCACCGGAATGCCGTAGATGCGCTCCATCACCAGCACTTTCGGGCGGCACCAGTCCCAGTAGACCTGGGGCACATAGAGCAGCGGCGAGCCGTCGAAATTGCGCCGCAGCTGGCTGGCGTTGGCTGCCTCGCGGAGCAGGTCGAGCTCGTCGTAGATGGTCTTTTCGTAGTCATCCACCACTTCCACCGGGCGCAGGCGGCGGGCGTCGGCGGACACGCGCTCAGCGAGGCGGGCGAGGATGAACAGCCAGGCGAGGTCCTGGCGGATGATCGGCCGCAGGTTGGGGCGGATCACCTTCACCACCACTTCTTCGCCAGACTTCAACTGCGCGGCGTGGACCTGAGCCACCGAGGCCGAGGCCAAAGGCTCGAAATCGAAGCGCGCGAAGACCTGGCTGACCTTGGCGCCGAGCTGTTCCTCAATGCGTGCCACGGCTTTCTCTGGGGCGAAAGGTGGCACCTGGTCCTGCAGGCGCGCCAGTTCATCGGCGATATCCGGCGGCATCAGGTCACGGCGGGTGGAAAGCAACTGGCCGAACTTGATGAAGATCGGGCCGAGGTCTTCCAGGGCCAGGCGCAGGCGCTCGCCGCGGGTCAGCGTCAACGGTTTGCGCGGCAACCAGCGCCACGGCAGGGCGTAGCTCAACGTGCGCAGCCACCAGGGCAGTGGCAGTTCGAGCAGCAGGTCATCCAGTTGGTAGCGGATGACGACTTGCTGGATGCGCAACAGGCGACGGGCGGCGAGCAGCTTCATGCGTTGGGCTTGGTTCTCTGGTTCAGGTGTTCGACGCGGGCATCGAGGCGATCGAGGGCGAGCTTGAGGCGGTCCAGTTCGGCGAAGCGCGCATCGGCTTCACGGCGACCGACCAGGGTGCGTGACTCTTCGGCCAGGTAGTCGGCGAGGTTCTGGCGCAGGTTGTCCAGCCCCTGTCCGGCCCAGTTGGCGCGGCTACGCAGGTGGCCGGCGAGCAACTGGGTACCCACCGGGCCCAACCAGCGCGACAGTTCGTATTCCCAGTCCAGTTCGAGGTCTTGGAGGATGGCGGCCAGTTCCAGCAGCACGGCGCTGTCGCCTTCAAGGGTCACTTCCGGGCTGTGCAGGACGGCGGTCTTCTCCCTCGAGGTGGCCAGCTTCAGCAGGTTACTGGCCGGCGCGCGCAGGCGGCAATCGGCGGGGGCGGACCAATGTGCGGAAAGCTTCAGGCCGTCGCCGCCGGGGAGCAGGAACAGGGTCAGCGCCGGGTTCTGGCAGTCGACTTCGATGACGCTACCTTCCAGCGCGGACATACGCGGCAACGCGGTGCTGTCCAGGGCCAGCATCCGGTTGAGGCCGAGCTCGATACCGGCCAGCAGCGCCTGGGTCAACATCAGGGCTTGATGCCGCGGTGCAGGGCGACGATGCCGCCAGTCATGTTGTGGTAGGTGACGCGTTCGAAGCCGGCCTCGGACATCATTGCCTTGAGGGTTTCCTGGTCCGGGTGCATGCGGATCGACTCGGCGAGGTAGCGATAGCTCTCGGAGTCATTGGTGATCAGCTTGCCCATCAGCGGCAGGAGGCTGAAGGAGTAGGCGTCATAGGCCTTGGACAGCAGGCCGCTGGTGGGCTTGGAGAACTCCAGGACCAGCAGGCGACCACCCGGCTTGAGCACGCGCAGCATGGAACGAATGGCTTCGTCCTTGTGGGTGACGTTGCGCAGGCCGAAGGCGATGGTGACCACATCGAAGTGGTTGTCGGGGAAGGGCAGCTTCTCGGCGTCGGCCTGGACGAAGCTGACATTGCCGGCGACGCCGCTGTCCAGCAGCTTGTCGCGGCCCACCTTGAGCATCGAGGCGTTGATGTCGGCCAGCACCACTTCGCCGTTAACACCCACCAGGCGCGAGAACTGGCGGGTGAGGTCGCCGGTGCCGCCCGCGATGTCCAGTACCCGGTTGCCCGGGCGTACGCCGGACAGTTCGATGGTGAAACGCTTCCACAGGCGGTGGACGCCGCCGGACATCAGGTCGTTCATCAGGTCGTACTTGGCTGCCACCGAGTGGAACACCTCGGCGACCTTGTCGGCCTTCTGGCTTTCGGGGACCTGCTGGTAGCCGAAATGGGTCGTGGGTTCGGCGTCGTTGCCTTTGCGCGGGTCGTTCATGTCAATGCCACCGGAATTGAATGGCGGCCATTCTAATGCCGACGCCGGTCTTTGTCTTGGCAACCGGGCGTTGCAGGGGCGGCCAGGGTCTCTGGCGGCTGGTATAGTCGCGCGACTTAAGGTCGCAGTCAGGAGTCCCCCGTGGCCCGCATTCATGTCGAACGTTCCCATGCCCTCGGTCGCGAGGCTGTCCGGGAGAAAGCCGAAAAGTTGGCCGAGCGCCTGGCGCGCGAGTACGACGTGCGTTACCAGTGGCGCGGCGACACCCTGGAGTTCAAGCGCAGCGGTGCTGACGGACAGATCGAGGTGAGCGACGCCAGGGTACGCGTGGAGGTCAAGCTGGGCCTGTTGCTGTCGGCCATGAGCGGCAGCATCAAACGCGAGATCGAGAAGGCGCTTGACGAGTATCTGGTCTGATCCGGGACCTTTCCGGGGCCGCTTTGCGGCCCTTCGCGAGTAAAGATCCACGTTCGTAGAACGTGGACGTGTGTTTGCCCCCTGTAAGGGGGCAATCCTCACACGCAGCACTCGGCTGATCTCCGCCACCGTGCCCAGCAGTAGGGTGCGCCATGCGCACCGCGGCGATGGTGGCGACTCCGAGTCCGTCTCCCGGTGCGCGCGGCGCACCCTACGGGACCGGCATCAGTTCAAATGAATCCGCTCCCACCGAAACTGCCCAACCCGTGGCTAGTATGCGGTTTCTAATTTTCCTCGCTACCTTGCGCTCAAGTCCTGAAAAAGGGCGAGTCATCTACCTTTCAGCGTGAGGTGCACCATGGCCAAAGTAGCCGTCAAAAAGAAAGTCGAGAAAGTAGAAAGCAAATCCACCGTCCTGACCGACGTGAAGCTCTACGCCCGCAAGATCTGGCTGGCTGGCCTGGGTGCCTACGCCAAGGCCGGCGCCGAAGGCGTCGACTACTTCAAGGAACTGGTGAAGGCCGGCGAAGGCGTCGAGAAGCAGGGCAAGAAACTCGTCGATGAGCAGGTCGAGGCGGCCAACAGCCAGTTCGACAGCGTGAAGCACAGCGTCACGGGCGTGAAGGAAAAGGTCGAAGTGCAGCTCGACAAGATCGAGAAGGCATTCGACAACCGGGTGGCCAGTGCCCTGAACCGCATAGGTATTCCCTCCCGGCAGGACGTTGAGGCACTCTCTGCTAAGCTTGATGAGCTGAGCGCGTTGCTCGAGCACGTCGCGCGAACCAAATAAGGAGAGCAGGATGGCTGGCAAGAAGAAAACCGATAAAGACACCAACTCCTGGATCGGCGAGATCGAGAAATACTCGCGCCAGATCTGGCTGGCTGGCTTGGGGGCCTACTCGAAGGTCAGCAACGACGGCTCCAAGCTGTTCGATACGCTGGTCAAGGATGGTGAGAAGGCTGAAAAGCAGGCCAAGACCGAGGTGGACAAGCAGGTAGACGCGGTCAAGTCCAAGGTCGGTACCCGTGTGGGTTCGGCCAAGTCCAAGGTCGAAGAGGTCAAGGGCAAGGCGATCGGCAAGTGGAGTGAGCTGGAAGAAGCTTTCGACAAGCGACTGAACAGCGCCATTTCCCGCCTCGGCGTGCCCAGCCGCACTGAAGTGAAGGACCTGCAAGGCAAGGTGGACGCCCTGACCAAGCAGCTCGAAAAACTCACTGGTGTGTCGGCCAAATCGGTGGCCAAGCCTGCAGCCAAAGTAGCCGCCAAGCCGGCCACCAAGGCTGCTGTGAAGCCCGCTGCCAAGTCCGTCGCGAAACCGGCTGCCAAGGTCGCTGCTGCCAAGCCTGCGCCCAAGGCTAAGGCTGCTGCTGCCAAGCCAGCCGCGAAACCGGCTGCACCGAAAGCTGCTGCGGCGAAGCCTGCGGCCGCGAAGCCCGCTGCCAAACCGGCCGTCGCTGCCAAGCCCGCGGCAGCGAAACCCGCTGCCGCGAAGAAACCTGCAGTGAAAAAGCCCTCCGCGCCCAAAGCCGCCAAGCCTGCTGCACCGGCCGCGAGCCCGGCACCGGCAGCTCCGGCCGCCGCTGCTGCTCCGGCTCCCAGCGTAGTTCCGGCCGCACCGGCCCCGGCAGCGACTCCGCCGTCCAGCCAGTCCTGAGCTTTATCGGTATGACGCAAACGCCCGGCTTGTCCGGGCGTTTGCGTTTCAGGCCTCCAGGTAACGCCGGGCCAGGCTTTCGGCGGCGTGCCGGGGACCGGGGCGCAGGTGCGGGGCGACCAGCATCATCACCTGGTAGACGACCAGGCGTATTTCGCCGCCGCTGCCCAGCACGCGCTGGTAATCGAGCGAAAACAGCAGTGTGAGGGTGATCTGCTCCACCAGTTGTCCCAGGGCCTCCGTATCGCTGACCAACTGCCGTTCGGCCTTGAGTCGGGCGAGCAGGGCGGCCAGGGTGCGCTTGAGGTGATTCAGCCAGTTGCGCATGCCACGGGCCAGCTTTGGCAGGCGCCCGGCGAGGTTGGAGAGGTCCTGGAAGAGGAAGCGGTACTGTGCCAGGCGCTCGACGATCAGGTGCAGGAACAGCCAGTAATCCTCTTCATCCA
The DNA here is from genome assembly GCF_001708505.1 of Pseudomonas sp. TCU-HL1. Taxonomy (NCBI): domain Bacteria; kingdom Pseudomonadati; phylum Pseudomonadota; class Gammaproteobacteria; order Pseudomonadales; family Pseudomonadaceae; genus Pseudomonas; species Pseudomonas sp. TCU-HL1. The sequence goes on along the minus strand of NZ_CP015992.1, from coordinate 5,774,696 downwards.
GTTGAGCGTCGTCCGGGGGGTCGAGCAACGGCGCCAGCTCCTCCCGGAAGCGCTCGAACAGCGCCATCACCAGCGGCTCCTTGCCGTGGAAGTGGTAGTAGAGGTTGCCGGGACTGATGCCCAGTTCGGTGGCGATTTCCAGGGTGGTGACGTTGGGCTCGCCGTTACGGTTGAACAGTTCGAGGGCGCATTCGAGGATGCGGTCGCGGGTCTTCATCCAGGGTTCTTGCCAGGCTTTCGTAGAGGGTGATGGGCTGGCCGGGGCGTGCCCGGCCGGCCCGCAAGGGTGTCAGCGTACGTGCACGTAGGTTCCAGGCGCGGCTTCCATGGGCGGATAGTCCTGGTTGCCCAGGGCCATGATGGTTTCCCGCTGTTCGCCTGAGCGCTCCTGGATCCAGCCCAGCCACTGCGGCCACCAACTGCCCTGCACGTGCTTGGCGTCGTAATACCAGGCGCGCGGATCGGAGCTGAGCTTGCCATTCTCGTAGAAGTTGGCCTTGGGATTGCCCGGCGGGTTGAGGATGCTCTGGATATGGCCGCTGCTGGACAGCACGAAGCGGCTGTCGCCTCCCAGCAGCAGTGCCGAGCGGTAGACCGCGTCCCACGGCGTGATGTGGTCGTTGATGCCGGCGACATTGAAACTGTCCACCGTGACCTTCTGCAGGTCGATGGGGGTGCCGCAGATTTCCAGGCCGCCGCTGCGGGCCAGTGGGTTGTGCTTGAAGAAGTCCAGCATGTCGCCGTGCAACGCGGCGGGAAGGCGGGTGTTGTCGTTGTTCCAGTAAAGGATGTCGAAGGCCGGCGGCTGGCGACCCAGCAGGTAGTTGTTGACGAAGTAGTTCCACACCAGGTCGTTGGGGCGCATCCAGGCGAAGACCTTGGCCATGTCCTTCCCGTCCAGTACGCCAGCCTGGTAGGAGCGGCGCTTGGCCGCTTCCAGGGTCTGTTCATCGGCGAAGAGCATCGCGGGGCTTTCCACCTGGCTGTCCAGCAGGCTGACCAGGTAGGTGGAGCTGGTGACCTTGCGCAGTTGTCGGCGCGCCTGCAGGTGCCCTTGCAGTGCGGCGATGGTGAGACCGCCGGCACATGCTCCCACCAGGTTCACTTCCTTGCTGCCAGTAATGGCGCGGCAGGCTTCAAAGGCTTCTTCCAGGGCTTGTACATAGGTCGACAGGCCCCATTCGCGGTGTCGCGCGTCGGGGTTGCGCCAGCTGACCATGAACACTTGCAGGCCATTCTTCAGCGCGTATTGGACAAAGCTCTTCTCCGGGCTGAGGTCGAAGATGTAGTACTTGTTGATCTGCGGCGGCACCACCAGCAGCGGGCGCAGGTACTGCTTCTCGCTCATGGGTTTGTACTGGATCAGTTCCAGCAACTCGTTGCGGAAGACCACGGCGCCGGTGGTGGTGGCAAGGTTGCGACCGATTTCGAAGGCGTGCTTGCTGACCTGGCTGGGCATGCCGTCGTTGTGCAGCAGGTCGTCCACCAGATGGCCGAGTCCCTTGACCAGGCTGAGGCCGCCGGTGTTGAAGAGCTCCTTCACCGCCAGCGGGTTAAGCAAGCTGTTGGTGGGCGAAAAGGCGTCGCTCAGTTGGGCGAGGACGAACCGGGCACGCGCTCGGTCGTCGTCCTTGAGGTCGCTCTCGTCGATCCATGCGCTCAGTTGTTTCTGCCAGGCCAAGTAGACCTGCAGGCCGCGCCGATAGAAGGGATTATGCTGCCAGGACGGGTCGGCGAAGCGGCTGTCCTGCGGATTGGGCTGATGCAGCGTATCGCCGAGCAGCGCACGGCCGACCTGGCCGCCGAAGGCGAGCGCGTGCCGCGCGCTGTGCACCGGATGCCGCAGTCCTTGCAGCGCCAGATTGCGCACTGTGGAAAACAGATCCTTGCCGCGCAGACCGACTATGGCGTTCTGGGCGTTCATGAAGGCGGCAGGTACCGGCAAGGTGCCCGGGATTTGTTTTTCTCGCATGGGGCAACGCTCCGTATTCGGTCCGTGGTTCAGGAGGTCTACAGCAAGGGTTGTACCATCAGGAGCCCGAAGTGCATTCCAGACTATCGCGGGCAGAATTCAAGTTGATGACAATGCGCACCGCTCTGGTTCGGGCGCCAAACCACCGCCCCACAAGGGAGCGGTAGCGGTTTCAACCGCTTCGCAGCGGCACTGCCTGGGGGTGGATCACCGCCCGCTGACGTTCCTCGGCGAGGAATTTCATGATGATCGGTGCCACGGTTTCGGCACGGGTCACGAGGAACAGGTGACCGTCGTCGATCACGTGAAGTTCCGCGTTGGGGATGCGCCAGGCCAGCAAGCGCATGTTCACCAGCGGGATGATCGGATCATCGTCGCCGGCCAGCACCAGGGTTGGCTGGCGAATGCGGTGCAGCCAATGGATGCTGGTCCAGCCAAGCCCGGCGAACAGTTGCCAGTAGTAGCCCATCTTGCCGGAGGAGCGCACCTTGCTGGCGTGGGCCATGGCCAGGCCCGGGTCGCGGCGGAATGCACCGCCGTAGATATCCGGGGCAATGTGCACGCCGTAGGACGGCTGGATGTAGCGCCGAGGGCTGGCCATGCGCCAGAGGACCTTGGGCTTGCCTGGCACCATCACGGCGCCGGCCGAGGTGGCGGCGAGGATCAGTTTCTTGCAGCGCTCGGGATAGTCGTGGGCGAACTGCTGGGCCAGGGCGCCTCCCCATGACACGCCGATGGCGCTGACCTGCCCGTAGTCCAGGTAATCCAGCATGCGCGCGGCCAGCTTGGCCAAGCCGCAGAAGCGGTAGGGTCGGCTCGGCGTGGACGAGCCACCGACGCCTGGCACATCGAAGGCAATCACCTCCAGGTCCGGGTCCAGGGCCTGGACGAAGGGGAACACCAGTTCGAGGTTGGCGCCGATGCCGTTGAAGATCAGCAGCGGTGTCATGTGCGACTTGCCGGGGCGGACGGCGGTTCGGATGGTCTGTCCGTCCAGCTCGATGGTGCGGAATACGAAAGGTAGCGGCATGCGCGGAGCCCTATTGATTGGAAAGTCGGGCAAGGCCGCCAGGCGCCTTTCCCGAATCTGCCAGGCGGTGCCTGGGCAGCGCCGTCGGCAAGTGCCGACGGCGCGCAAGGCACATCCCGGTGCCAGGGGCAGTGGTGCGCAGGGCGCAGTCTGTCATCGCTCGTGCACGTAGGTGCCGGGCGCCGCTTCACCGGCCGGGAAGGCCTTGTTGCCCAGGGTGAAGTTGGCTTTCTTGGTCTTGCCGGAGCGCTCGCTGATCCACTGTTGCCAGTGCAGCCACCAGGAGTCGGCGTGTTTGGTGGCGTTCTCCAGCCAGACCTTGGGATCGGCCGGCATGTCGCTGCTGGTGGAGAAGCGCGCCTTGGGGTTGCCCGGCGGGTTGAGAATGCTCTGGATGTGGCCGCTGTTGGACAGCACGAACTCGCACTTGCCACCCAGCAGTCGCGCTGAGCGATAGCAGGCCTCCCACGGGGTGATATGGTCCGAGGTGCCGGCGAGGCAGTAGAAGTCGCAGGTGACCTGCTTGAGGTCGATGGGGGTGCCGCAGACCTCCAGCGCGTTGGCGCGGGTCAGCGGGTTGGTCTTGAACATCTCCACCAGCTCGCCGTGGAAGGCCGCGGGCAGGCGCGTGGTGTCGTTGTTCCAGTAGAGGATGTCGAAGGCCGGTGGCTCGTTGCCGAGCAGGTAGTTGTTGACCCAGTAATTCCAGATCAGGTCGTTGGGGCGCATCCAGGCGAAGACCTTGGCCATGTCCTTGCCCTCCAGCACGCCGGCTTGGTAAGAGCGGCGTTTGGCGGCTTCGAGGGTCATTTCGTCGGCGAACAGGGCGACCTGGGTGTCGAGATTGAAGTCGAGCACGCTGACCATCTGGGTGAAGGCATTGACCTTGTTCTCGCCGATGGCCTGGTAGTGACCGAGCAGGGCGACCGTGGTGATGCCGCCGGAACAGGCCCCAAGCATGTTGAGGTCCTTGCTCCCGGTGATCTTCAGCACCACATCGATGGTTTCCTTGAGGGCCTCGATGTAGGTGGACAGGCCCCATTCGCGCTGGGCCTTGGTCGGGTTGCGCCAACTGATGATGAAGGTTTGCAGGCCGTTGCGCAGGCAGAAGCGCGCGAGGCTTTTCTCCGGCGACAGGTCGAAGACGTAGAACTTGTTGATCTGCGGCGGCACCACCAGCAGGGGGCGCTCATGCACGCTTTCGGTAATGGGCTTGTACTGGATCAGCTCGAGGACGTCGTTGCGATAGACCACGGCGCCTTCGGTGGTGGCGACGTTCTGGCCGACCTCGAAGGCGTCCATGTTCACCTGGCTGGGCATGCCGCCGTTGTTCACCATGTCCTTGGCCAGGTGGGAGAGGCCATCCAGCAGGCTCTTGCCGCCGGTTTCGAAGAAGCGCTTGACCGCTGCCGGGTTGGCCATGGTGTTGGTGGGGGCCATGGCTTCGGTCATCAGGTTGATGACGAAGTGGCCGCGGCTGGTGTCCTGGGCAGAGAGGTTGCTTTCGTCGATCCAGCTGTGCAGCTCCTTGCGCCAGGCGAGGTAGGTCTGCAGGTAGCGCTTGTAGAGCGGATTCTGGCTCCAGGCCGGATCGTTGAAACGGCGGTCGTCGGCTTCCGGTTGCAGGCCGGATTGGCCGAGCAGCACGTTCTTCAGTTCCAGGCCGAAATGAGCGACATGTTTTGCACTGTGGAAAGGTTGCTTGATGGCTTGCAACAGCACCATCCGAGCTGAAGACAGCAAGTCCTTGCCGCGGATCCCTATCACCGGATTGAGGTTCAGGGTGTTGTCCGAGGCTTGGCGTTGCAGGTCTTCATTGTTCTTGTTGCTCATCTACGACGCTCCATTGTCCTGAGTCGAACAGCGCCTGGCGGTACAGCGCGCTGAGTCGCTCGGGTTACCGGGAAGGCGAAGCGAACTTCGCGTATTTCTCTGTATCTGGCGATGCCAAATGCATGGACCCTGCCAGATCTTGGTTACCCGAGTTTGTCAGTTTGCGCAAGCTGACCGCAGAGAGTTCGCTGCAGCGGGAGTATGTCGCGAGCGATTAGAAAATACGCCCTAACCTTGGGCGGCAAGGGCTGGAATGGGGCGCGGAATGCACTGCATCAGAGCATGAGCTTGACCACCGATTCGTCGGGGTCGCGGGAGCGGCCGGCCGCTGCAAGCTCCTGCAGATAGTCGTTCCACAGCGCTTCCTGGCGGGTGGCGAGCTGGTAGAGGTAGTCCCAGGTGAACAGGCCGCTGTCGTGGCCATCGTCGAAGGTCAATTTCAGGGCATAGTTGCCGGCCGGTTCCAGCTTGCTCAGGCCGACATTGATCTTGCCGTACTGGAGGATCGGTTTGCCGTGGCCCTGTACCTCGGCAGAAGGAGAATGCACGCGCAGGAACTCGGCGCTGAGCGTGTAGCTTTCCCCTGGCCCGTACTTGAGGGTCAGGGTTCTGGACGCCTTGTGCAGTTCGATACCGCTGGGGATTCGCATTTCGGGGTCTCCAATAACAGAAAGCCGGCGAGTGCCGGCTGTCCGTGATCCGCGTCTGTCAGAGAATGTAGCGCGAAAGGTCTTCGTCCTGGGCCAGTTCGCCGAGGTGGCCGTTGACGTAGGCCGCGTCGATGCGAATCGGCGTCTCGTCATGCTGCGCGGCGAGGTCGCCAGCGCTGAAGGAGACTTCTTCCAGCAGGCGTTCGAGCAGGGTGTGCAGGCGGCGAGCACCGATGTTCTCGGTCTTCTCGTTGACCTGCCAGGCGATCTCGGCCAGGCGCTTGATGCCGTCCTGCAGGAACTCGACGTTCAGGCCTTCGGTCTTCAGCAGCGCGCTGTACTGCTCGGTCAGCGACGCGTGGGGCTCGGTGAGAATGCGCTCGAAATCTTCCGGCGAGAGGGCTTTGAGCTCGACGCGGATCGGCAGGCGGCCCTGAAGCTCCGGCACCAGATCGCTGGGCTTGGACAGGTGGAAGGCGCCGGACGCGATGAACAGGATGTGGTCAGTCTTGACCATGCCCAGCTTGGTGTTCACGGTGCAGCCTTCGATCAGCGGCAGCAGGTCGCGTTGCACGCCTTCGCGGGAGACATCAGCGCCGCCGACATTGCCGCGCTTGGCGACCTTGTCGATCTCGTCGATGAAGACGATGCCGTTCTGCTCCACGGCTTCCAGGGCAGCGGCTTTCAGCTCTTCCTCGTTGACCAGGCGCGCGGCTTCTTCGTCGCGTACCAGCTTCATGGCTTCCTTGACCTTCAGCTTGCGGGTCTTGTGCTTGCCCTTGCCAAGGTTGGAGAAGAGGTTCTGCAGCTGGTTGGTCATTTCCTCCATGCCGGGCGGGGCCATGATTTCCACGCCGGCCGGGGACTCGGCCACGTCGATATCGATTTCCTTGTCGTCCAGCTGGCCTTCGCGCAGGCGCTTGCGGAACAGCTGACGCGTGTTCGAGTCTTCGCGCGGCTGCTCATCGCCGAAGCCGGTGCGGGCCGGGGGCAGCAGGGCGTCGAGGACGCGCTCTTCGGCGGCGTCTTCGGCACGGTAACGGACCTTGTGCATCTCCTGCTCGCGCATCATCTTGATCGCCGCGTCGGCGAGGTCGCGGATGATCGATTCGACGTCCCGGCCGACGTAGCCCACTTCGGTGAACTTGGTCGCCTCGACCTTGAGGAAGGGGGCGTTGGCCAGCTTGGCCAAGCGGCGGGCGATCTCGGTCTTGCCGACGCCGGTCGGGCCGATCATCAGGATGTTCTTCGGCGTGACCTCGGCGCGCAGCTCGGCCGGCAGCTGCATGCGCCGCCAGCGGTTGCGCAGGGCAATGGCGACGGCGCGCTTGGCGTCGTCCTGGCCAACGATGTGGCGATTGAGTTCGTGGACGATTTCGCGGGGCGTCATGGACATGAAAATGGCTCCAATGCGGGACGGCAGCCTTATTCGGCGCTGTCCAGCTCCTCGATGGTCAGGTTCTGGTTAGTGAAGACGCAAATGGAGCCGGCGATGTTCAACGCGGTCTCGGTGACTTCACGGGCGGACAATTCGGTGTGTTGCAACAGGGCCAGAGCAGCGGCCTGGGCGAAACCGCCGCCGGAGCCCATGGCGATAAGGCCCTGCTCGGGTTCGACCACGTCACCGTTGCCGGTGATGATCAGCGAGGCGTCCTTGTTCGCCACAGCGAGCATGGCTTCCAGGCGGCTCAGGGAACGGTCGGTACGCCAGTCCTTGGCCAGTTCGACGGCCGCGCGGACCAGATGGCCCTGGTGTTTTTCCAGCTGCCCTTCGAAGCGTTCGAACAGGGTGAAGGCGTCGGCGGTGGCACCGGCGAAGCCGGCCAGGACCTGGCCGTGGTAGAGACGGCGGACCTTGCGGGCATTGCTCTTCATGACGGTGTTGCCGAGGGAAACCTGGCCGTCGCCGCCCATGACGACTTTGCCATTGCGGCGGACTGAAACGATGGTGGTCAAGGGGAGAGTCTCCACGCAGCGGGGCGAAATGCCCGAATGGAAACTCAGATGGGGGGCCTTGCCCGGCTTTTCAACCGGGCACGGACGATTGGCAGACTGTTGAAAAACTACCTGCGTTGCCGGTGCTTCGTTAGAAACAGGCTCAAAATGCTCATTTACAACTCGTAAACTCCGCTTTTTCGCCTGTTTCTGCCTCGCATCGGCTGCCTCGCCGACGTTTTTCAACGAGCCGCCAGCAGCTCAACGGCTCTGGCGCTGCTGTAACAGCAGGTTGCTGAAGCCGCTTCCCGCCAGTTGCTTCTGCGCCGAGGCGAGTTGCTCGCGGTTGGCGTAGGGACCGACCAGTACGCGGTACCAGGTTTCCTCGCGGACGGTACCGGATTCCACCTGCACGTTCTGCCCGAGCAGGATGATCTGCGCACGTACCCGGTCGGCGTCATCGCGCTTGCGGAACGAACCGGCCTGGAGGAAGAACTGGTTGGTGACCGGTGCCTTGGCCACCACCGGCGGCGGAGGCGGGGTCTCGCCATTGAGGGCGGCCTGGGCGCGCGCGGCGTCGATCTTGGCGGCTTCTTCCGGGGTGACCGGCTTCTGCTCCGGCTGCGCGGGCGGCGTCTCCTTCTGCACCGCCTCCGGCGGAACTATGACTTCCGACTCCGGCAGCAGCGTGTAGAAGTCGTACTTGGGCTTCACCGGTTCCTGGGGCGCTGGCGCTGGCGCTGGCGTTGGCTTGGCCTTGCCGTTGCCATTGCTGCCACCACTGGCGCTGCCAGAGGCTGCTTGCTCGGGCTTGGCCCGGCGCACTTCGTCGCGGCCCGGCTCGAGCTGGCTCAGGAACACCACGAAGGCGCCGATGACCAGGCCCATGACCAGCCAGACCCAGCCGGGCACCGGTTTCTTGGCCGGCGCCTGGTAGCGGCTGGCTCCGCGCTTGGGTGCAGGTTTTTTCTTCGCCATAGTCCGTTACATGCGTTCCAGGGTTTGCAGGCCCAGCAGTTCGAGACCTTGCTTGAGGGTGCGGCCGGTCAGTGCGGCAAGGCGCAGGCGGCTCTGCTGGGTCGCCTGGTCTTCCGCGGTGAGGATCGGGCAGTTCTCGTAGAAACTGGAGAACAGGCCGGCCAGGTCGTAGAGGTAGGCACAGAGGATGTGCGGCACGCCTTTCGCAGCGACGTTGTTCAGGGTGTCGGTAAACTGCGCCAGCTTGGCGGCCAGGGCTTGCTCCTGTTCGGCAGCGAGGACGATCTGGCCGTCCACTTCGTTGAAGTCCAAGCCCCGCTTGCGGAACACACTGGCCACACGGGTGTAGGCGTAGAGCAGGTAGGGCGCGGTGTTGCCCTCGAAGCTCAGCATCATTTCGAAGTTGAAGCTGTAGTCGCTGGTGCGGTGTTTTGACAGGTCGGCGTACTTCACGGCACCGATGCCCACTGCGCGGGCGATCTGACGCAACTCGGCTTCGTCCAGCTCGGGGTTCTTGGCCTTCACGAGGTCGTAGGCGCGCTGTTCGGCTTCGTCCAGCAGGTCGATCAGCTTCACGGTGCCGCCGTCGCGGGTCTTGAAGGGGCGGCCATCGGCGCCGTTCATGGTGCCGAAACCCATGTGTTCCATCTCGAAGCTCGTCGGCACGAAGCCCGCCAGGCGAGCAGCGGCGAAGACCATCTGGAAGTGCAGGGCCTGGCGCTGGTCGACGAAGTACAGCGCGCGGTCGGCCTTGAGCACGCCGCTGCGGTAGCGGGTGGCAGCCAGGTCGGTGGTGGCATAGAGATAGCCGCCGCCGGCTTTCTGCACGATCAGCGGCAGCGGGTTGCCTTCGGCGTTCTTGAACTCGTCCATGAATACGCACAGGGCACCGTCGCTCTCGGTGAGCAGCCCCTTGGTGCGCAGGTCGGCAACCACATTGGGCAGGTCGTCGTTGTAGGCGCTTTCGCCCTTCACGTCGGCCATGGTGAGCTTCACGCCGAGGCGGTCGTAAACAGCCTGGCAGTGGCTCAGGGAGATATCGTTGAAGCGGGTCCACAGGCTCAGGCAGTCGGGGTCGCCGGCTTGCAGCTTGACCACCAGCTCGCGGGCGCGGTCGGCGAATTCGGGGGATTCGTCGAAGCGCTTCTTGGCGGCGCGGTAGAAGGATTCCAGGTCGGAGAGTTCGGCATCGCTGCCTACCGGCTGTTCCTGCATGTAGGCCAGCAGCATGCCGAACTGGGTGCCCCAGTCGCCCACGTGGTTCTGGCGGATCACGGTGTCACCGAGGAACTCCAGGACGCGGGCCACGCCGTCACCGATGATGGTGGAGCGCAGGTGGCCGACGTGCATCTCCTTGGCCAGGTTCGGCGCCGACAAGTCGACGACGACGCGCTGTTGCGGGCCGTTCTTGCGTACGCCGAGGCGGTCGTCGGCCAGGGCCGCTTCGAGGCGCTGGGCCAGGGCCTGGGAGTTCTGGAAGAAGTTCAGGAAGCCGGGGCCGGCGATCTCCACCTTGGACACCTGGTCGTCCTGGGGCAGGGCGGCGATGAGCTTCTCCGCCAGGTCGCGCGGCTTCATGCTGGCGGGTTTGGCCAGCATCATGGCGATGTTGCTGGCGAAGTCGCCGTGGGTCTTGTCCTTGGTGTTTTCCACCTGGATGACCGGGCTGAGGCCCTCGGGCAGCACGCCCTCGTTGGTGAGACGGGTCAGGGCTTGCTGGATCAGCTGGCGAATGGTGTCTTTCATCTTCTGCTCTTCCGGCCGCCCTGGGGAGGGCTGGCGCTGGTTGAAAACTGTGCATTATCGGCGGCCTGCGGCCGCAGCTTCAAGTTTTAAGCGGCGAGCTGCAAGGGCCAATCGGTGATATCGGCCGGGTGGTCCGCGCTAGAACAGGTCGATGGGGTCGACGTCCAGCGACCAACGTACCGCGCGGCCACCAGGTAGTTGTTCCAGTGCCTGGCTCCAGGGCGTCAGCAGGCGGTGCAGCGGGGCGCGGGCGTTGGCCTGCAGTAGCAGCTGCGCCCGGTAGCGGCCGGCACGGCGCTCCATGGGCGCGGGAACCGGCCCCAGCAGTTCGACGCCGCTCAGGCCCAGCTCCGTCAGCATGTGCTCGGCCTCGGCGCAGGCGTTGTCGAGAAACTCCTCCGCCTGGCCGGGTTTGTGGGCTTCGGCACGGAGCAGGGTGAGGTGGGCGAAAGGTGGCAGGCCGGCGCCACGCCGTTCGCTCAGGGCTTGCTCGGCGAAGGCGAAATAGCCCTGCTCGGTGAGTTGCACGAGCAAGGGATGCTCGGCCAGGTGAGTCTGGATGATCACGCGCCCCGGCTCCTCGGCGCGCCCAGCACGGCCGGCAACCTGGACGATGAGCTGGGCCATGCGCTCGCTGGCACGGAAATCGGCGGAGAACAGGCCGCCATCGGCATCGAGAATGGCGACCAGGGTCACTCGTGGGAAGTGGTGCCCCTTGGCGAGCATCTGGGTGCCAACGAGGATGCAGGGTTCGCCGCGCTGGATGGTGGCGAACAGCTTGTCCATGGCGTCCTTGCGAGACGTGCTGTCGCGGTCGATGCGCAGCACGGGCGTCTTCGGGAAGAGGATCGACAGGCGTTCTTCGGCACGCTCGGTGCCGGCGCCCACCGGGCGCAGGTCGACCCGGCCGCAGTCGGGGCAACTGGCGGGCTGGCGCTGCGTGTGGCCGCAATGGTGACAGCGCATCTCGTTGAAGCGCTGGTGCAGCGTCATGCGGGCGTCGCAGCGCGGGCATTGGCTGATCCAGCCGCAGTCGTGGCACAGCAGGGTGGGGGCGAAACCGCGACGGTTGAGGAATACCAGCACCTGCTGCCCGGCGGCCAGGGTCTGGGTGATGGCTTGCTGCAGTGGCATGGAGATGCCGGAATCCAGCGGCAGGCTTTTCACATCCAGGCGCAGGAAGCGCGGCTGCTTGGCACCGCCGGCGCGCTGGGTCAGGCGCAGCAGGCCGTAGCGACCGGCGTGGGCGTTCTGCAGGCTCTCCAGTGAGGGGGTGGCCGAGCCCAGCAGGATCGGAATGTTCTCCTGGCGGGCGCGTACCAGTGCCAGGTCGCGGGCGTGGTAGCGCAGGCCTTCCTGTTGCTTATAGGACGCGTCGTGCTCCTCGTCGATGATGATCAGGCCGGGGTTTTTCAGTGGCGTGAACAGTGCCGAGCGTGTGCCGATGACGATGTCGGCTTCGCCGTCGCGAGCCGCCAACCAGGCATCCAGACGTTCTCGGTCGTTCACTGCAGAATGGAGCAGCGCGATCCGTGCGTTGAAGCGACGCGAGAAACGCTCGAGTGTCTGGGGGCCGAGGTTGATCTCCGGGATCAGTACCAGGGCTTGCTTGCCGGCTTCGAGGGTCTGGCGAATGAGTTGCAGGTAGACCTCGGTCTTGCCGCTGCCGGTGACGCCAGCCAGGAGCAGGGCGTTGAAACCACCGAAGGACGCATGCACCGCATCGAATGCGGCGCGTTGTTCGGGGTTGAGCGGCAACTCCGGCTGGGCCAGCAGTGGGCCGTGGCGTTCGCTGGGTGCATGGCGGCGCACTTCGACCCGGGCCAGCCCTTTCTCCAGCAGGATGTCCAGGCTGTCCTTGTTCAGCTGCAACTGGCTGAGTAACTGATGGGCGACGCCGTGGGGATGTTGTGCGAGGGTGCTCAGGGCCTGGCGCTGGCGCGGTGCACGGGCCAGGCGAGGGTCATCGAGGCTGGCGCCGGGAGCCGCGTGCCAGAAGCGCTCTTGCCGGGCTTCGGCGGGTTCGCCCTGGCGCAGCAATACCGGCAAGGCCCAACTCAGGGTGTCGCCGAGGCTGTGCTGGTAGTACTGGGCTGTCCACAGGCAGAGCTTGAACAGTGATGGTGGCAGGGGCGGATTGCTGTCCAGCAACTCCAGGGCCGGCTTGAGCTTGTCCGCCGGAACGTCGCTGTTCTCTGCCAGTTCAATCAGTACGCCGATGATCTCGCGGCGTCCGAAGGGCACGCGCAGGCGCACGCCCGGTTGCAAGGCGGCGCGAGGTACCCCGGCCGGTGCCCGGTAATCGAACAGCCGGCGCAGGGGCGAGGGCAGGGCGAGGCGCAGAATGGGGGCGTCGGGCAAGCGGGCGGTCCCTTCGAAAAGGCGCGATCTTAGCATGGTGCCGCACGACAGCCGGTGCGGCCGGCAGGTTGCAACACCCCATCACTCTGGTATCATCCCCCGCCTGTTTCCGTGCGGTGCTCGACATAGGGTCGGGTGGCGGCACGCCAGACCTGAGGATCAAGCAATGAAACCGGAAATCCATCCCGAGTACGTAGCGATCGAAGCTACCTGCAGCTGCGGTAACGTCATCAAGACCCGCTCCACCCTGGGTAAGAACATCAGCCTCGACGTATGCTCCGAGTGCCACCCGTTCTACACCGGTAAGCAGAAGGTTCTGGACACCGGCGGCCGTATCGATCGCTTCAAGCAGCGTTTCGGCGTGTTCGGCGCCAAGTAAGGGCCGAAACAGCCCGGGAAGGCCAAGTGGCCAAGTCCCCGCTGACAAGAAAGGCGCCTCTAGCAGGCGCCTTTTTCTTTTTTGCGGTCCTGAGTTTCCCCCTTCAGGCCGTCTGCCCGGTTCCGGGCAATCTCCCTACCTATAAAGTCAGAAAAGTCGTCGATGGCGACACCCTGCGCCTGATTGATGGCCGAAGCGTCCGTCTGATTGGTCTGAATGCGCCTGAATTGGCTCGCAAGGGGCGGAAGGCCGAGCCCTACGCAGAAGCGGCTCGCAAGCGTCTGGATGAACTGGTAAGGGTCAGTGGCGGGCGGGTGCAAATGCGCGTCGGGCGTGAGCCGAAGGACCGATATGGCCGGACTCTCGCACATCTCTATGACAGTCGAGGGCGAAACCTGGAAGAGCGCCTGCTCGTGGAGGGCCTGGCGTTCCACGTGGCCATTGCGCCCAATGCGGCGCTCAGCGAGTGCCACGCCGCAGCTGAGCGGACGGCGCGCCAGGCTGGGCGCGGCATCTGGCAGCGCCCGCCACAGCAGACGCCTTGGCAGCTACGCCAGGGTGGATTTGCCCTGGTGCGGGGATGGGTGACGAGGGTCGACCGGAATCGCGGCGGAGTCTGGTTGCAGCTGGATGGGCCGGTCGTGCTGCGAGTCGAGCTGAAGCAACTGCGCCAGTTCGATGCCAGTGCATTGCAGCGTTTGGCGGGACGGCGAATCGAAGCGCGGGGGTGGGTCATTGACCGTGCGCGAAGGGGCGGCGTAAATACGAAGGACTCCCGCTGGATGCTCCCGCTTACCCATCACTCCATGCTTGAGGTGCTTCGATGAAATGGCCTGCGCTCGGACTGGCGCTGCTCCTGGCTTCCTTCCTCCTGGCAGGCTGCGCGGTCAACCCGGCGACCGGACGAACCAACTTCGTGATGATGAGCGAGCAGCAGGAGCTGGACCTCGGTCGTCGCTATAACCAGGAAATCGCCAGGCAGAATCCGCGTTATGCCGATGAAAAGCTCCAGGCCTATGTGCAGCAGGTGGGGCAACGAGTTTCCACCCATAGCCACCGCAGCAATATCCCTTATCAGTTCACGGTGGTGGATTCACCGGACATCAACGCGTTCGCCCTTCCTGGTGGCTACATCTATATCCACCGTGGTCTGTTGGCCTATCTGAATTCGGAAGCCGAGCTCGCGGCCGTCCTGGGGCATGAGGTGGGGCACGTTACTGCGCGGCACAGCGTGCAGCAGCAAAGCCAGTCCACCGCCTGGAACGTACTTGGGCAGGCGGTCGCTATTGGTACTGGCGTTGGCGCGGCGGGCGACCTGACCAATGCGCTGGGTTCCGCGTTCGTGCGTGGCTACGGCCGTGACATGGAGCTGGAGGCCGATGGCCTTGGCGCCCAGTACCTCGCGCGCAGTGGCTACGACCCGCAGGCCATGATCGAAGTGGTGAAGGTGCTGAAGAACCAGGAGGACTTCGCCCGTGACCAGGCCCGGCGCAAGGGGCAGGACGCGCCGCCGTCGGGATATCACGGCCTGTTCGATACCCACCCGGACAACGACACCCGGCTGAAACAGGTGGTGGGGCCGGCCGGTGCCCTGGCGGGTGGGAATCAGGTGGTGAATCGAGAGGTCTTTCTCAAGCACCTGGAGGGGCTGCCGTTCGGCGACTCGGCGGAAACCGGTGTGCGCCGGGGTCAGGGCTTCTACCACACCGAATTGAACTTCACCTTTCAATTTCCCGAGGGCTGGGGGTTGGTGAACCGTCCTGACGCCGTGATCACCCACAGCGCCGACCAGCAGGCGTTCATTGCTATGACGCTGGATGGAAAACAGCCCGGCCTGACACCGACCGATTACCTGCGACAGAAGGCAGGCAGACAGCGCCTGGCCATGGAGGAGCCGCTGCAGCAGGCCGGGCTGCCGGGTGCTACCGCTGTGTTGCCAGGTAATCCGGCGCGCCGGGTGGCGGTAATCTACAAGGACGCCAAGGCGTATCTGTTCGTCGGCGCCATTCGCAATCGGGCATCGCTGGAGAGCCAGGACGACCACTTCCTCTCGGTCATCAGGAGCTTCCGTCCGCTGAAGAAGGAAGAGATGGCCCTGGCCCAACCATTGCGTCTGCATATGATCCAGGTGAAGTCCGGGCAGACCATTGCCAGCCTGGCCCGTGACAGCAAGCTGCCAGGGACGCAGACGGATCTGGAAAATCGTATTCGATTACTTAATAATTTGTATCCAATCGGCGAGCCGAAACCAGGAGATTGGCTTAAAGTCGTACGTTAGAGGGGTTGACGTCGGGTGACTGGACGGTCTTGTTAGCCCCCTGCATCTTGCGTATCCTCGCCCGTTACGTCTGTCACAAGCAAAAGCGGAAATGCCAAAATGTCTGATCTGAAAACGGCCGCTCTCGAATACCATGCCCAACCCCGCCCCGGGAAACTGAGTGTCGAGCTGACCAAGCCGACCGCCACCGCCCGCGACCTGTCGCTGGCCTACAGCCCGGGCGTCGCCGAGCCGGTACGCGAAATCGCGCGTGATCCTGAACTGGCCTTCAAGTACACCGGCAAGGGTAACCTGGTAGCGGTAATTTCCGACGGCACCGCAATTCTCGGTCTGGGCAACCTTGGCCCGCTGGCCTCCAAGCCGGTGATGGAAGGCAAAGGCGTTCTGTTCAAGCGTTTCGCGGGCATCGACGTCTTCGACATCGAGGTCGACGCTGAAAGCCCGCAGGCCTTCATCGACACCGTCAAGCGAATTTCCATCACCTTCGGCGGTATCAACCTCGAAGACATCAAGGCGCCCGAGTGCTTCGAAATCGAGCGCACCCTGATCGAGCAGTGCGACATTCCGGTATTCCACGATGACCAGCACGGCACCGCCATCGTGACCGCCGCCGGCATGCTCAACGCCTTGGAAATCGCTGGCAAGAGCCTGGGCGAAGCCAAGATCGTCTGCCTGGGTGCAGGCGCCGCTGCCATCTCCTGCATGAAGCTGCTGGTGAGCATGGGTGCGAAGGTCGAGAACATCTTCATGATCGACCGCAAGGGCGTGATCCACGCCGGTCGTGACGACCTGAACCAGTACAAGGCCGTGTTCGCCCACGAGACCGACAAGCGCACCCTGTCCGAGGCTCTGGATGGCGCAGACGTGTTCGTTGGCCTGTCCGGTGCCAACCTGCTGAGCCCGGAAGATCTCAAGCGCATGGCGGCCAACCCGATCGTCTTCGCCTGCTCCAACCCGGACCCGGAAATCAAGCCGGAACTGGCCCACGAGACCCGCAGCGACGTGATCATGGCCACCGGTCGCTCGGACTACCCGAACCAGGTCAACAACGTGCTGGGCTTCCCCTTCATCTTCCGCGGTGCCCTGGACGTACGCGCCACCCGCATCAACGAAGAAATGAAAATCGCCGCAGCCAACGCCCTGCGTGACCTGGCCAAAGAGCCGGTGCCGAAGGACGTCTGCGATGCCTACGGCGTAGCTTCCCTGGAATTCGGCCGCGAGTACATCATTCCGAAGCCCATGGACAAGCGCCTGATCACCGTCGTGTCCGATGCTGTGGCCAAGGCTGCCATCGAGTCCGGCGTGGCGACCCTGCCCTATCCGAAGCACTATCCGCTGAAGTCGGTGGATGACGTGTTCAACGGCTAAGCCGAGTCCCAATAAAAAGCCGCGCACATCAGGTCGTGTGAAAACGCCCTGATGTGAGGCCAGCGCAACGCCCCGACTGGTTCGGGGCGTTGCCGTTTCAGGGGTAAAGGAAAGCGCAACGCGGGCTCAGTCCATCAACTCGATCAACCGACCAGCACCGAGTACCTGAATGGCTCGTTTCAGGTTATAGGCTTGCACCGCCAAGGCCATTTCCGTGCTGGCACCGTGCAACTGGCGCAGCAGGAAGCGGCCATTGCCCAGGATCCACTGCTTCAGGTTGCCGAAGGGGTGTTCGACGATGGCTCGGCGCCTGACCATCATCTCCGGCCGCACCTGCATCCGCTGCTGCATGCGCGCAAAAGCCGTTTCAGGTACCGGCGCTTGGCTTTCGTGCACTGCGGCTGCAACGGGCAGGCGCTGCAATCGGTTCGGGCCGCGTAGATGCGCTGCGTACCGCTCACCTGCTTGAGCGGCAGCCACTGGCCCGCCGGGCACTGGTACCGGTCGCTTGCCGCGTCGCAGGTAAAGGCCTCGCGGTCAAACAGCGGCGTGTCGCCGCCCTGGTTGTTGACGCCCCGATTCGGCGGCACAAACGCAGTGATGCCCGCGTCGTCACACGCCTGGAAGGCCGCGCCATTGTCCTTGTGAAAATCGGCGATGGTCTTGAAGTCCGGCGCCAACCGGCCCAACAGCCACATGACCTCGACATTGCGCTGGCACTCGGCCTCCAGTCGGTAGAGCTTGAGCAGGTCCGCCGGGTCGTAGGGCGGACGACCGGTCTTCTGCGGTTGCGCCTTGCTGAAGCCCAAGGTCTGCAAATCCAATCGGGCCACATAGGCCTCGATCACCCGCACCAGATGGTCCTCGGGAACCAGTTCGTCCAGCGTCGGTGGAAACAGGCTGCTCTGCTGGCGCCCCTCGCCCTGGATGTAGCCCATAAACGACAATGCCCGTATCGATCGATACGGGCATTGTCTTCATCTCGACAGCGGACTGCTAGGTTTTCACACAGTCTGACTTGCGGGGCTTTTTATTGGGCACCTGTTCGTCAGAACAGGTCGATGGGTGCGGCTTCGTCTGCGGGCAGCGGGCTGCCGGGTATGGCCAGGCCGGGCTCCAGTTCGCTCATGGGGGGCGGCGTGTCTTCGCTCTTGAACAGTTCGAAGAACGCGTCTGGCGTACCGGGGCTGGCGGCGCGACCGCTGAGGGGGTCGATGCGCAGAGTCAGCAGGCCTGCGGGTTCTGGCTGGACATGGGCGGGCTTGTCCTTCAGGGCAGCGCTCATGTAGTTCATCCAGATCGGCAGGGCAACGGTACCGCCGTACTCGTGGCGACCGAGGCTCTCGGGTTGGTCGAATCCAACCCAGACCGTCGTCACGTAGTCGGCGTTGTAGCCTGAGAACCAGCTGTCTTTCGACTCGTTGGTGGTGCCGGTCTTGCCCGCGATGTCGCCGCGGCCCATGGACAGGGCGCGCCGGCCAGTACCGCGCTTGATCACATCCTGCAGCATGCTGTTGAGGATGTAGGTGGTGCGCGGGTCGATGATGCGTTCGGCAACGGCAGGGGGCTGTGTCTGCGGTGCCGAGGCGTCGGTCGAGGCCAGCAGGGTGTCCGGCGCCGCGCTGCTCTCTGCGGTCTCGTTGGATTGGGCTTCGCCCTGAGGGACGCGCGGAGGGTTGGCGACGAACAGTGTCTTGCCGTCGCGGCTCTCGATGCGTTCGATCAGGTACGGCTGCACCTTGTAGCCGCCGTTGGCGAAGGTGCTCCAGCCACCGGCGATTTCCAGCGGGGTGAGGTTGGCGGTGCCAAGGGCCAGCGACAGGTTGCGAGGCAGGTCGTCCTTATTGAAGCCAAAGCGGCTGACATAGTTGAGCGCGTAGTCGATGCCAATGGCTTGCAGGACCCGGATCGACACCAGGTTGCGCGACTTGTACAGGGCTTCACGCAGGCGGATCGGCCCGAGAAAGGTGTTGTTGTCGTTCTTTGGTCGCCAGGCTTCTTCCATGCCGGCTTCCTGGAAGACGATCGGTGCGTCATTCACCAGGCTGGCGGCGGTGAAGCCGTTGTCCAGGGCTGCGGAATAAAGGAAGGGCTTGAAGCTCGAGCCGGGCTGACGCTTGGCCTGGGCTGCACGGTTGTAGTTGCTCTGCTCGAAGGAGAAACCACCGACCAGCGCGCGGATGGCGCCGTCATTCGGGTCCAGGGAAACCAGGGCGCTTTGGGCGGCAGGCAACTGGACGAAGCGGAGGCTGCCATCGGCCTGGCGTTGCACGCGGATCAGGTCGCCGACCTGCGCGACATCGGCCGGCTGCTGCGGGCGGGCGCCAAGGCTGTTGGTGTTGAGGAACGGGCGCGCCCATTTCATGCTGTCCCAGCTCACGGCTTCTTCCTGGCCGCTGCGGGTCAGGACGAGGATGCCGCTCTTCTCTACCTGGGTAACGATGGCCGGTTCCAGACCGCCCAGGGACTTCTGCTTGGTCAGTTCCTGGAGCCAGGTTTCCTTGGTCATTCCGGGCAGGCGGGTTTCCGGGCCGCGGTAGCCGTGGCGCTGGTCGTAGTCGATCAGGCCTTCGCGCAGGGAGGTACTGGCGGCTTGTTGCAGATCGCTGGGCACGGTCGTGGTAACGCGGAAGCCTTCGGTGTAGGCGTCGCTGCCATAACGGCCGACCATTTCGGCGCGGGCCATCTCGGCGATGTACGGTGCCGCCAATTCCGGCGTGGGGACGTGGTAGCTGGCGTCGATCGGCTCGTTGATCGCCTGCTGGTAGCGGGCTTCGTCAATGCGTCCGAGCTTGTACATGCGACCGAGAATCCAGTCGCGGCGCTCCTTGCTGCGTGTCGGGTTGACCAGCGGGTTGAAGCGCGAGGGCGCCTTGGGCAGGCCGGCGATCATGGCCATCTGCGCCAGGCTGATTTCACGAATGGACTTGCCGTAATACACCTGGGCCGCCGCTTCGATACCGTACGCGCGGTTACCGAGGTAGATCTTGTTCACATAAAGTTCAAGAATTTCGTCTTTGCTGAGTTCCCGTTCAATTTGAAGGGCCAGCAATATTTCATTGATCTTTCGGGAGAAACTTCTTTCGCTGGTGAGGAAGTAGTTCTTCGCCACCTGCATGGTGATGGTACTGCCGCCCGTCTGGATGTGTCCGGTCTTCAATAATTGCGTGGCAGCGCGCATCAGACTCGTGAGGTCGACGCCATAATGGTTCGCGAAATTGTCATCCTCCGCGGCAAGCAAGGCCTGGATGAAGTCCGGCGGGATGTCGGCGAAACGCACCGGGGAGCGGCGCATTTCGCCGAATTCGGCGATCAGCTTGCCGTCGCTGCTGTACACGCGCAGGGGAATCTGCAGCTGGATTCGGCGCAGCGCATCGACGGACGGAAGGCTGGGGCTAAGATAGAGGTAGGCGCCGCTGAAACTGAGCAACAAGCCACAGAAAACGGCAACGAAAGACCACCAGAAAAACTTCAGCAGGCGCATCAAGGCGTGTGGATTTCCAGGTAAAAGAATGGGTTAAGCGGTAGACGATGATAAAAGGCAAAAGCCGATCACATTATAAGCGTTTTTTTTCCGGGGGAGCCATTTGCGCTTCTGTCAAGACTGCTATTTAATGTGGAAAAACATAAATCGTCCGTAAGTCTCGGACGCTGATAGGAAATCGGTCGTGCTAGGGCTCTTCAATAAGAAAGCGAATTCGCTGTTGGGGATCGACATCAGCTCGACCTCAGTCAAGCTCCTTGAATTGAGTCGCTCGGGAAGCCGCTTCAAAGTGGAGTCCTACGCCGTCGAGCCGCTCCCGCCAAACGCGGTGGTCGAAAAGAACATCGCGGAGCTGGAGGGCGTCGGCCAGGCGCTTGCTCGCGTGGTCACCAAGGCGCGTACCGGGGTCAAGGCCGCTGCAGTGGCCGTGGCGGGTTCGGCTGTGATCACCAAGACCATCGAGATGGAAGCCGGGCTCTCCGATGATGACCTGGAGAACCAGCTGAAGATCGAGGCTGACCAGTACATCCCCTATCCGCTGGAAGAAGTGGCCATCGACTTCGAGGTGCAAGGCGCCTCTGCGCGCAACTCGGAACGCGTCGACGTGCTGCTGGCCGCTTGCCGAAAGGAAAACGTGGAAGTTCGCGAGGCCGCACTGGCCCTGGCCGGACTCACTGCGAAGGTGGTCGATGTCGAGGCTTACGCGCTTGAACGGGCCTACTCGCTGCTCTCCGCCCAGCTTGGCGAGGGCCATGATGAGCTGACGGTCGCGGTCGTCGATGTCGGTGCCACCATGACAACCCTCAGCGTGCTGCACAATGGCCGCACCATTTATACCCGCGAACAGCTCTTCGGCGGTCGCCAGTTGACCGAGGAGATTCAGCGCCGCTACGGCCTCTCGGTCGAAGAGGCCGGTCTTGCCAAGAAGCAGGGCGGTCTTCCGGACGACTACGACAGCGAGGTTCTGCAACCGTTCAAGGATGCCGTTGTTCAGCAGGTTTCCCGTTCGCTGCAGTTCTTCTTCGCTGCAGGGCAGTTCAACGATGTGGACTACATTCTCCTGGCGGGTGGTACTGCGTCCATCCCTGATCTGGATCGCCTGATCCAGCAGAAGATCGGCACCCCGACCCTGGTTGCCAACCCCTTCGCCGACATGGCACTGAGTAGCAAGGTCAATGCTGGCGCACTGGCCAGCGATGCACCGGCGCTGATGATTGCTTGCGGCTTGGCGATGAGGAGTTTCGACTGATGGCGCGCATCAACCTACTCCCCTGGCGCGAGCAGCTACGCGAGGAGCGCAAGCAGCGTTTCCTGGTGGCATTGGGAGCTGTTCTGGCGCTGGGCGCTGGCGCGGTGTTCCTGGGTGACCAGTATCTGAACAATGCAATCGAGAATCAGCAGGCGCGCAACGACTTCGTTCGCAAGGAAATCGCTGTCCTAGACGCCAGGATCAAGGAGATCAGCGAGCTGAAGACGCGCCGCCAGCAACTCCTCGAGCGTATGAAAATCATTCAGGACCTCCAGGGCAACCGGCCGATCATCGGTCGCGTGTTCGACCAACTGGTTCGCACCTTGCCGGACGGCGTTTTCTTTACCGGTCTGAAAATGTCCGGAAAGAGCATCGCCATTGTCGGTGCCGCAGAATCCAACAATCGGGTTTCCAACCTGATGCGCAACCTGGACGCGTCCGAGTGGCTGACGTCGCCGAACCTCACCGAGGTCAAGGCAGTCACCGCAGGTGCGGTCGATCAGGCCAACGTCTTCCAGCTCACCGTGCAGCAGACCCAGCCGGGCGCCGAAGACGAGCAGGACAAGAACGGCGCTGCCAAGCAAAGCGCTGCTACCACAGGAGCCGCGAAATGAGTTTCTCCGACTCCCTCGATAGCCTGCGCAAGATCGATCTGGCCGACCTGGACGTCAACAACCTGGGCTCCTGGCCCATCGCCGTAAAGGTCATTACCTGCATTCTGTTGCTGATCCTGGTTCTGGTGCTGGGTTACAACTTCCATCTCAAGGATCTTGAGACTCAGCTGGACTCCAAGCGTGCCGAGCAGGAATCCCTGAAGCAGCAGTTCGCGACCAAGGCCTTCCAGGCGGCAAACCTGGAAGCCTACAAAGAGCAGATGAAGGAGATGGAAACCTCCTTCGGCGCGCTGTTGCGCCAGCTTCCCAGTGATACCGAAGTGCCCGGCCTGCTGGAAGACATTACCCGCACCGGCCTGGGCAGCGGTCTGGAGTTCGAAGAGATCAAGCTCCTGCCCGAAGCCACCCAGCAGTTCTACATCGAGTTGCCGATCCAGATATCTGTGGTGGGTGGTTACCACGATCTGGCTACCTTCGTCAGTGGTGTCGCCAGCCTGCCGCGAATCGTTACGCTGCATGATTTCGAGATCAAGCCGGTTGCTGAAGACAGCAACTCCAAGCTGCGCATGTCGATCCTGGCCAAGACCTATCGTTACAACGACAAGGGGCTGCAGAAATGAGTAGTGCCCGCGCCCGCCTGGCGCTCTGCGCCCTGATGCTGTCCAGCCTTTCCGGTTGCGGCGTCGGCAACGACTTCAGCGATCTGCAAAGCTACATGGACGAGGTACGCGCTCGTCCCAAGGGCAATATCGAGCCTTTGCCGAAATTCCAGCCCTATGAGGCGTTCACCTACAGTGCTGCGGCCTTGCGTAGCCCCTTCCAGCCGCCGATCAAGATCGATCTGGCCAAGCAGCAGAAAGGCTCCAAGGACATTCATCCGGATGAAACCCGGGTCAAGCAGTTCCTCGAGGGCTTCAATATCGAGTCCTTCGAGATGGTGGGCACCTTGGCCAATACGTCGGGAACTTTCGCCCTGGTCAGTGGTGCAGGAGGGGTGCACCGGGTCAAGGTTGGGGATTACCTGGGGCGCAACCACGGCCGCATCGTCTCCATCGACGAAGCCAAGGTCGATGTGGTCGAAATCGTCCCGGACGGGGAGGGCGGATGGCTGGAGCGTCCGCGGAGTCTCGCGCTAAGGGAGCGCTCTTGAGGGCGAGGTGAACCGATGAAGAATAACTACCGGTCTGCACAACGGAACCAGATGATGAAAAGCTCGCTATCGCGCCTAGGTATCACGCTATTGGCCGCCCTGCTGTCGCCAGCGCTGCTGGCTGCGAACCTGCAGGCACTGGATGTTGCGGCCCTGCCGGGCGACAGGGTTGAACTCAAGCTGGCATTCGACGAGCCGGTGGCCGCTCCGCGCGGCTACACCATCGAGCAGCCCGCTCGTATTGCCCTGGACCTGCCGGGTGTATCCAACAAGCTGGGTACGAAGAACCGCGAGCTGGGCGTGGGCAATGCCCGCAGCGTGACCGTGGTCGAAGCCAAGGATCGCACCCGCCTGATCATCAACCTGTCTACCCTGGCGCCTTACAGCACCCGTGTGGATGGTCGAAATCTCTACGTGCTGGTGGGTGATGCCGGTTCCGCACCGGCCGCGTCCCGCGCCGCCAACGCAGCCCCGGCGCCCACGGCTGCTCCGCTGGCCGCATCGCAGCCGGTCAAGAGCTACGCTCGTGCCGGCCGCGCAATCGAGAACATCGATTTCCAGCGTGGCGACCAGGGTGAAGGCAATGTGGTCATTACGCTGTCCGACCCTAGCGTCAGCCCGGACATTCAGGAACAAGGTGGCAAGATTCGCCTGGACTTCTCCAAGACCCAGCTCCCTGAGCCCCTGCGCGTGCGTCTGGACGTCAAGGACTTCGCCACACCGGTGCAGTTCGTCAGCGCGTCCGGCTCTGGCAACAATGCCAGCATTAGCATCGAGCCAACCGGTTTCTATGATTACCTGGCGTACCAGACCGACAACAAACTGACCGTCAGCATCAAGCCGCTGACCCAGGATGATGTTGAAAAGCGCAAGGCTGAGCGTTTCGCCTACTCCGGCGAGAAGCTGTCGCTGAACTTCCAGGACATCGACGTGCGTTCGGTGTTGCAGCTGATTGCCGACTTCACGGACCTGAACCTGGTGGCTTCGGACACTGTGCAGGGCAACATCACCCTGCGCCTGCAGAATGTGCCCTGGGATCAGGCGCTGGATCTGGTGCTGAAGACCAAGGGTCTGGACAAGCGCAAGGTCGGTAACGTGCTGCTGGTTGCGCCGGCTGACGAGATCGCCGCGCGCGAGCGGCAGGAGCTGGAATCGCAGAAGCAGATCGCCGAGCTGGCGCCCCTGCGTCGCGAGCTGATCCAGGTGAACTACGCCAAGGCTGCGGATATTGCCAAGCTGTTCCAGTCCGTCACCAGCGGTGATCCGAGTGCTGCCGGCACTGACGAGCGCGGCTCCATCACGGTGGATGACCGTACCAACAGCATCATTGCCTATCAGACCCAGGACAAGCTGGACGAGCTGCGTCGTATCGTCACCCAACTGGATATTCCGGTTCGCCAGGTGATGATCGAAGCACGCATCGTCGAAGCCAACGTCGATTATGACAAGGCCCTGGGCGTCAACTGGCGCGGCGCGAGCATCGGCGACAACAACTTCGTCATCGGCGGCGGTGGTACTGGTCGTCCGGCTGCTAACCAGGCCGGCAACGTGAACCTCGCCAGCGCGCCCTTCGTCGATCTGGGTGCCACGGGGGCCACCTCCAGCATCGGTATCGGTTTCATCACCGATAACACCATTCTCGACCTCGAACTGTCGGCGATGGAGAAGACTGGCAATGGCGAGATCGTGTCGCAGCCGAAGGTGGTTACCTCGGACAAGGAAACCGCCAAGATCCTGAAGGGTGCCGAAGTGCCTTACCAGGAAGCCAGCTCCAGCGGCGCCACCAGCACCTCCTTCAAGGAAGCGGCCCTGTCCCTGGAAGTGACTCCGCAGATCACGCCGGACAACCGCATCATCATGGAGGTCAAGGTCACCAAGGATGAGCCGGACTTCGCCAACGCGCTGAACGGTGTACCGCCGATCAAGAAAAACGAGGTCAATGCCAAGGTACTGGTCAGCGATGGTGAAACCATTGTCATAGGTGGGGTATTCTCCAACACCCAAACCAAGGCGGTGGACAAGGTGCCCTTCCTCGGCGACCTGCCCTTCCTCGGCCGCATGTTCCGTCGCGACGTGGTTCAGGACAAGAAATCCGAGCTCCTGGTATTCCTCACTCCCCGCATCATGAACAACCAGGCCATTGCGGTGAGTCGCTGATATCGGTGCGAAATTTGATTCTGATCGGCCCGATGGGAGCAGGAAAAAGCACCATCGGGCGTTTGCTTGCTAAAGAACTGCGACTTCCCTTCAAGGACTCCGATAAGGAAATCGAACAGCGTACCGGAGCGGATATCCCATGGATCTTCGACGTCGAGGGTGAGCAGGGTTTTCGTGATCGCGAACAGGCGATGATCGAAGAACTCTGTGAGCAAGACGGCGTCGTCCTGGCGACCGGCGGGGGCGCAGTCCTGCGTCCGGCCAATCGCCAGGCCCTGCGTTCCGGTGGGCGAGTCGTCTATTTGCATACCTCAGTCGAGCAGCAGATCGAGCGAACCGCTCGGGATCGCAATCGGCCGCTGTTGCGTTCGGCTGACCCGGGAAAGGTCCTGCGCGACCTGATGGCGATTCGCGATCCTCTCTACCGGGAGATCGCCGACATCATCATCGAAACCGACGAACGGCCGCCGCGCCTGGTGGTGCAAGAAATACTGGCGCGCCTGCAGGAATTGCCGCCCCGTTAAAGCGCAGGCGGAACTGCGCTATCCTTTAGCCCTTTTTTATACCGGGGGCCCCATGCGGACACTTCAAGTCGATCTTGGCGAGCGTAGCTATCCCATTCATATCGGTTCCGGGTTGCTGTCGCGGCCGGAACTCTTCACGCCGCACATCGCCGGCCGTCAGGTAGCTATCGTCACCAACGAGACCGTGGCTCCCCTTTATCTGCAAAGGCTGACCGAGACGTTGCAGGGCTATTCCGTCCTGCCCGTCGTCCTGCCCGATGGCGAGGCCCGCAAGAACTGGGAAACGCTGCAACTGATCTTCGACGCCTTGCTGGGTGCGCGTCATGATCGCCGCACGACAGTCATCGCCCTGGGCGGCGGGGTCATCGGCGACATGGCCGGCTTTGCCGCTGCGTGCTACCAGCGTGGCGTGGACTTCATCCAGGTGCCTACGACCCTGTTATCCCAGGTGGACTCTTCGGTCGGGGGCAAGACCGGGATCAACCACCCGCTGGGCAAGAACATGGTGGGTGCCTTTTACCAGCCCAAGGCGGTGATCATCGATACCGACAGCCTGATTACTCTGCCGGCGCGCGAGCTGTCTGCAGGTCTGGCTGAAGTGATCAAGTACGGGCTGATCTGTGATGAGCACTTCCTGCCCTGGCTGGCCGAGAAGATGCCGGCTCTGCGCGGCCTCGACGCTGGCGCCCTGACCGAAGCCATCGAGCGCTCTTGCGCTGCCAAAGCGCGAGTGGTCGGTGTGGATGAGCGCGAGTCCGGCCTGCGCGCCATCCTCAATCTGGGGCACACCTTCGGCCATGCCATCGAGACCCAGATGGGCTACGGTGTCTGGCTGCATGGCGAGGCGGTCTCGGCGGGGACCGTCATGGCGCTGGAGATGTCCACTCGCCTGGGCTGGATTTCCCTGGATGAGCGCGATGCGGCAATCCGCCTGCTGCGCAACGCCGGCTTGCCGGTCGTGCCGCCAACGGACATGACGCCGGAGCAATTCCTCCAGCACATGGCCGTAGACAAGAAGGTGCTCGATGGCCAATTGCGTCTGGTGCTGTTGCGCCGGATCGGGGAGGCCGCCGTGACTGCCGAATATTCGCGTGAAGTGCTGGAGGCTACGCTGGCCACTGACTATCGCGCCCTGGCCGACCAGCTTGGAGACTAAAGGATTCCCATGAGCAGCCTGCACGCCGACGAGGCCTATCTCGGTCACTACCAGTTCACCCACGATCCCTTCGCGGCGCGGGTTCCTGGCTTCAAGTTCTTCCCGGCCCAGCGCAAGCCCGTGCTCGGCCAGCTGCATCACCTGGCACGTTACAGCCAGCTGATGCTGGTGGTGAGTGGCCCGCACGGCAGTGGCAAGACCCTGCTGCGCCAGGCGCTGGTGGCCAGTACCAACAAGCAGTCCGTGCAGAGTCTGGTGGTTTCCGCGCGTGCCTCGGTCGAGGCGGGCGGTTTGCTGCGTCAGATCGCCCAGGGGTTGAATATTACCCAGGCGGATGTGCGCTCCATCCTCGCTCAGGTTGCCCAGTTGGCGCTGACTGGCCAGGAGGTTTACCTCCTGGTGGACGATGCCGAGGAACTGGATGATGCATCGCTCGGCAGCCTGCTGGCCCTGGCCGAAGGCAATGTCGAGGCGCGCGCCCATGTGTTCCTGTTTGGTGAGGACTCCCTGCTGGCGCGCTTGGACGCGTTGGTGGAAGGTGAGGAACGCTTCCATGTCATCGAACTGCAGCCCTATAGCCAGGAAGAGACGCGCGAGTATCTCGCCCAGCGCCTCGAAGGGGCAGGGCGTGGCGTTGAGCTGCTGAGCGACGAGCAGGTGGAAGATATCTACCTACAGTCCGGTGGTTGGCCGGGGTCGATCAACCAGGTGACTCGCGACCTTCTGATCGAAACCATGCTTGCCCAGCGCGGCTCCATCCGGAAGGCGACTGCGGGCTTCAGTCTGCCCAGGAAACACTTGCTGGCGCTGGCTGTGGTCGGGGTCGGTGTTGTCGCGGCCTGGATGATGCAGGGGCGCAACGACAGCGCCGGTGAGGCTGCCCCCACGGCGGCGCAGTTGCCGCTGGACCAGGCCCAGGCGCCCGGTCAGGGTGACTCGGGCTCGCCTGCTGTCGAGTTTGCGGGGTCTTCCCAGCCGCTGCCGTTGCCCCTGGTCGGTGAGGCTCAGCCAGTGATCCGTGAGCCCCTGGCTCAAGCGGCGGGTCAGGGTGAGCCGGAAGATGGCCCTGCACCTGAAGGTGGCGCAGCAGTGCCGCCTACCGTAACCAGTACCGCACCGCCGCAAGGTGTACAGGCCGGCCCGGCGCCTACCGCGCCCGTCGAGCCCATTGCTTCGGCGAAGCCGCTGCCTGCACCTGTGCAGCCCATTGCTGCTGCGCCAGCTACGCCGGTAGCTGCACCTAAGCCGGCTGTTCCGGCTCCGACTGCAGCGCCGGTTACCAAGCCTGCCCCAGCCCCAGCCCCAGCCCCAGTCCCGGCTCAGGCTGTAGCCAAACCGGCCGAGAAGCCTGCACCAGCGCCTGCCGCCGCTACCGGCGGTGCGGCGGGTAACGGCTGGTACCGAAGCCAGGCAAGCAGCCACTTTGCCCTGCAGGTGCTTGGTACGAGCTCGGAGAGCAGCGCCAAGTCCTTCGTGCAGCAGAACGGCGGCCAGTACCGCTACTTCAAGAAGCAGCACCAGGGCAAGGCACTCTATGTGGTGACCTACGGCAGCTTTGCCAATCGTGCCGCCGCACAGGCCGCGATCAAGGCCTTGCCGGCCAAGGTCCAGGCTGGCAAACCCTGGCCCAAGACCTTCGCCAGCATTCAGCAGGAGATGGCTCGCTAGTTCTTCGCGAGCCTGATCCCCCGCCTTCTGACCAGGCGGTCGCTAGCACGACCTCCTGGTTCATTCATTCATTTTTGCGACATCGACTTTCACTAGTTGGCCGCTAAGATTTGTGGTCGACCAAGGGGCTATGTACAATGACCTCCCTTTGCCCTACGCAAAAGCTGGCATCAAGTCCGGCGCGTATGGTAAGGAGTTGAATTACAAAGCAATTCTGCCTTTTTCTGAAGGCAACCCTGGTGAGAGTTCCTCTATGAAAGCAGGTCTGTACCATCCTGATGAATTCAAGGATAACTGCGGTTTTGGCTTGATCGCCCATATGCAGGGCGAGGCGAGCCACCATCTTCTGAAAACCGCCATCGAAGCCCTGACCTGCATGACGCACCGCGGCGGCATCAACGCCGACGGCAAGACCGGCGACGGTTGTGGTCTGTTGATCCAGAAGCCCGACCTTTTCCTGCGTGCCATTGCCAAGGAAACCTTCGCGGTCGAGCTGCCTGCCCAGTACGCAGTCGGCATGGTCTTCTTCAACCAGGACCCGGTCCGCGCCGAAGCGGCTCGCGAGAACATGAATCGCGAGATCCTGGCCGCCGGCCTGCAACTGGTTGGCTGGCGCAAAGTCCCGGTGGACACCAGTGTCCTCGGCCGCCTGGCGCTGGAGCGCCTGCCGCAGATCGAGCAGGTGTTCATCGGCGGTGAAGGCCTGAACGACCAGGAAATGGCAGTCAAGCTGTTCAGTGCCCGTCGCCGCTCCTCCGTGGCCAATGCCGCGGACGCCGACCACTACATCTGCAGCTTCTCCAACAAGACCATCATCTACAAAGGCCTGATGATGCCGGCCGACCTGCAGCAGTTCTACCCGGACCTGGGTGACGAACGCCTGCAGACCGCCATCTGCGTCTTCCACCAGCGTTTCTCCACCAACACCCTGCCGAAGTGGCCGCTGGCGCAGCCCTTCCGCTTCCTCGCCCACAACGGCGAAATCAACACCATCACCGGCAACCGCAACTGGGCGGTGGCCCGTCGCACCAAGTTCGCCAACGAACAGTTGCCCGATATCGACGAACTGGGCCCGCTGGTCAACCGCGTGGGCTCCGACTCCTCCAGCATGGACAACATGCTCGAGCTGATGGTCACCGGCGGCATTGACCTGTTCCGTGGCGTGCGCATGATCATCCCGCCGGCCTGGCAGAACATGGAAACCATGGATGCCGACCTGCGTGCCTTCTACGAATACAACTCCATGCACATGGAGCCCTGGGACGGCCCTGCCGGCGTCGTGCTCACCGATGGCCGCTACGCCGTCTGCCTGCTCGACCGTAACGGCCTGCGTCCGGCCCGCTGGGTCACCACCAAGAACGGCTACATCACCCTCGCCTCGGAAATCGGTGTGTGGGACTACAAGCCGGAAGACGTGCTCGCCAAGGGCCGTGTCGGCCCGGGCCAGATCCTCGCGGTGGACACCGAAACCGGCCAGGTCCTCAACACCGCAGACATCGACAACCGCCTGAAGTCGCGCCACCCCTACAAGCAGTGGCTGCGCCAGAGCGCCGTGCGCATCCAGGCCAAGCTCGATGACGACCACGGTGTGGCCAGCTACGACAGCGACCAGCTCAAGCAGTACATGAAGATGTTCCAGGTCACTTTCGAAGAACGTGACCAAGTGCTGCGCCCGCTGGCCGAACAAGGCCAGGAAGCGGTCGGCTCGATGGGTGACGACACGCCCATGGCCGTGCTGTCCCGACGTGTGCGTTCGCCGTTCGACTATTTCCGCCAGCAGTTCGCGCAGGTCACCAACCCGCCGATCGACCCGCTGCGTGAAGCCATCGTCATGTCCCTGGAGATCTGCCTCGGTGCCGAGCGCAACATCTTCAGCGAGTCGCCTGACCACGCCACCCGTGTGATCCTCAGCAGCCCGGTGATCTCCCCGGCCAAGTGGAGCGCGCTGATGAGCCTGGATCGTCCGGGCTTCGAGCGGCAGATCATCGACCTGAACTACGACGAGAGCCTCGGTCTCGAAGCGGCCGTGCGCAACTTCGCCGACCAGGCCGAAGAAGCCGTGCGTTCCGGCAAGTCCCTGCTGGTGCTGACCGACCGCCACATCGCCCCCGGCAAGCTGCCGGCCCACGCCTCCCTGGCTGTTGGTGCCGTGCACCATCGCCTGGTGGAGAAAGGCCTGCGTTGCGACTGCAACATCCTGGTCGAGACCGCCACCGCCCGCGACCCGCACCATTTCGCCGTGCTGGTGGGCTTCGGCGCGTCCGCCGTCTACCCGTTCCTCGCCTATGAAGTGCTGGCTGACCTGATCCGCACCGGCGAAGTGCTGGGCGACCTGTACGAGGTCTTCAAGCACTACCGCAAAGGCATCTCCAAGGGCCTGCTGAAGATCCTGTCGAAGATGGGCATCTCCACCATCGCCTCCTACCGTGGCGCCCAGCTGTTCGAAGCCGTGGGCCTCTCCGAGGAAGTGGTGGACCTCAGCTTCCGTGGCGTTGCCAGCCGCATCAAGGGCGCGCGCTTCGTCGACATCGAGTCCGAGCAGAAGCTGCTGGCCTTCGAGGCCTGGAACAATCGCAAGGCCATCCAGCAAGGCGGCCTGCTGAAGTTCGTCTACGGCGGCGAGTACCACGCCTACAACCCGGACGTGGTGAACACCTTGCAAGCCGCCGTGCAGCAGGGCAACTACGAGAAGTTCAAGGAATACACCGCACTGGTGGACAACCGTCCGGTGTCGATGCTGCGCGACCTGCTCAAGGTCAAGACCCTCGACCAGCCGCTGCCGCTGGATGAGATCGAGCCGCTGGAGTCCATCTTCAAGCGCTTCGACGCTGCGGGTATCTCCCTGGGTGCACTGTCTCCCGAGGCCCACGAAGCCCTGGCCGAGGCCATGAACCGCCTGGGCGGCCGCTCTAACTCCGGTGAGGGTGGCGAAGACCCGGCGCGCTATGGCACGGTGAAGAGCTCCAAGATCAAGCAGGTGGCGACCGGCCGCTTCGGCGTTACCCCGGAGTATCTGGTCAACGCCGAAGTGCTGCAGATCAAGGTTGCCCAGGGCGCCAAGCCCGGTGAAGGCGGCCAGCTGCCCGGTGGCAAGGTCAACGGCCTGATCGCCCGTCTGCGCTACGCAGTGCCCGGTGTGACCCTGATTTCGCCGCCGCCGCACCACGACATCTACTCCATCGAAGACCTTGCCCAACTGATCTATGACCTCAAGCAGGTCAACCCGCAGGCGCTGGTCTCGGTGAAGCTGGTGGCTGAAGCCGGCGTCGGCACCATCGCCGCTGGCGTGGCCAAGGCCTATGCTGACCTGATCACCATCTCCGGCTACGACGGCGGTACCGGCGCATCCCCGCTGACCTCCATCAAGTACGCCGGCAGCCCGTGGGAGCTGGGCCTGGCTGAAACTCACCAGACCCTGCGCGGCAACGACCTGCGCGGCAAGGTACGGGTGCAGACCGACGGCGGCCTGAAGACCGGCCTTGACGTGATCAAGGCGGCCATCCTCGGCGCCGAAAGCTTCGGCTTCGGCACTGCACCGATGATCGCCCTGGGTTGCAAGTACCTGCGCATCTGCCACCTGAACAACTGTGCCACCGGCGTCGCTACCCAGAACGACAAGCTGCGCAAGGATCACTTCATCGGCACCGTCGAAATGGTGATGAACTTCTTCACCTACATCGCCGAAGAAACCCGTGAGTGGCTGGCCAGGCTGGGCGTGCGCAGCCTGAGCGAGCTGATCGGCCGTACCGACCTGCTGGAAATGCTGCCGGGCGACACCGAGAAACAGGGTTACCTGGACCTCAGCCCGCTGCTGGGCAGCGACCACATTCCGGCCGAAAAGCCGCAGTTCTGCGAGGTGGAGAAGAACCCGCCCTTCGATCCGGGCCTGCTGGCCGAGAAGATGTGGGACATCTCCAAGGCGGCTGTCGAAGGCAAGACCGGCGGCGTCTACGACCTGGAGATCTGCAACTGCGACCGTTCCATTGGTGCGCGGATCTCCGGTGAAATCGCTCGTCGCCACGGTAACCAGGGCATGAAAGACACCCCGGTGACCTTCCGCTTCCGCGGCACTGCCGGCCAGAGTTTCGGCGTGTGGAACGCCGGTGGCCTGAACCTGTACCTTGAAGGTGATGCCAACGACTACGTGGGCAAGGGCATGACCGGCGGCAAAGTGGTCATCACCCCGCCCAAGGGCAGCCCGTTCAAGAGCCAGGAGTCGGCCATCGTCGGCAACACCTGCCTCTACGGTGCCACCGGCGGCAAGCTGTTCGCTGCGGGTACCGCAGGCGAGCGTTTCGCAGTGCGTAACTCCGGCGCCCATACCGTGGTGGAAGGCACTGGCGACCACTGCTGCGAGTACATGACCGGCGGTTTCGTCTGCGTTCTCGGCAAGACCGGCTACAACTTCGGTTCCGGCATGACCGGCGGCTTCGCCTATGTGCTCGACCGGGACAACAGCTTCGTCGACCGGGTCAACCACGAACTGGTAGAGATTCAGCGCATCAGCAACGAGTCCATGGAGGCCTACCGTAGCCACCTGCACAGCGTGCTGGTTGAATACGTGAAGGAGACTTCCAGCGACTGGGGTGCCCACCTGCTGGAAAACCTGGACGATTACCTGCGCAAGTTCTGGCTGGTCAAGCCGAAGGCCGCGAGCCTCGCTTCGCTGCTCTCCAGCACCCGTGCCAATCCGCAATAACAACAGCGCCTGAAGTGGTTTGATGAGGTTTTTTTAATGACTGAACGTCTGAACAACGACTTCCAGTTCATCGAGGTCGGGCGCAAGGATCCGAAGAAGAAACTGCTGCGCCAGCGCAAGAAGGAATTCGTCGAGATCTATGACCTGTTCAAGCCGCAGCAAGCGGCTGACCAGGCTCACCGCTGCCTCGGCTGCGGTAACCCGTATTGCGAGTGGAAGTGCCCGGTGCACAACTTCATTCCGAACTGGCTGAAGCTGGTCTCGGAAGGCAACATCCTGGCTGCCGCCGAACTGTCGCACCAGACCAACACCCTGCCGGAGGTCTGCGGTCGCGTATGCCCGCAGGATCGCCTTTGCGAAGGCGCCTGCACCCTGAACGATGGCTTCGGTGCCGTGACCATCGGCTCGGTGGAGAAGTACATCACCGACACCGCGTTCGCCATGGGCTGGCGTCCTGACATGTCCAGGGTCAAGCCCACCGGCAAGCGCGTCGCCGTGATCGGTGCCGGCCCGGCGGGCCTGGGCTGCGCCGATGTCTTGGTGCGCAACGGCGTGACCCCGGTGGTCTTCGACAAGAACCCGGAAATCGGCGGTCTGCTGACCTTCGGTATCCCCGAGTTCAAGCTCGAGAAGCAGGTACTGAGCCGTCGCCGCGAAGTCTTCACCGGCATGGGCATCGAGTTCCGCCTGAACACTGACGTGGGCACGGACGTGACCATGGAGCAGCTGCTCGAGGAGTTCGATGCAGTCTTCATGGGCATGGGCACCTACACCTACATGAAGGGCGGTTTCCCGGGCGAGGACCTGCCGGGTGTGCACGACGCACTGGACTTCCTGATCGCCAACGTCAACCGCAACCTCGGCTTCGAGAAGTCCCCCGAGGACTTCGTCGATATGAAGGGCAAGCGCGTCGTGGTTCTCGGCGGTGGTGACACCGCGATGGACTGCAACCGCACCTCCATTCGCCAGGGCGCCAAGGCCGTGACCTGTGCCTATCGCCGTGACGAAGAGAACATGCCGGGCTCGCGCAAAGAGGTGAAGAACGCCAAGGAAGAGGGCGTGAAATTCCTCTTCAACCGCCAGCCCATCGCCATCGTCGGCGAAGACAAGGTGGAAGGCGTGAAGGTGGTCGAGACCCGTCTCGGCGAGCCGGATGCCCGTGGCCGTCGCAGCCCCGAGCCGATCCCAGGCTCCGAGGAGATCATCCCGGCCGAGGCCGTGCTGATCGCCTTCGGTTTTCGCCCGAGTCCGGCGCCTTGGTTCGAGCAGTTCGAAATCAGCATTGACAACCAGGGCCGCGTGGTCGCCCCCGCGCAGTCGCAGTTCAAGCACCAGACCAGCAACCCGAAGGTCTTTGCCGGCGGCGATATGGTCCGTGGTTCCGACCTGGTGGTGACGGCGATCTTCGAGGGGAGGACCGCCGCCGAAGGCATCCTCGACTACCTCGGCGTCTAAGCTGCGCTGCCTGGATGGCTTGAAGTTCGCGGCATTTCGTCGCGATGGACAAAAGGCACGGCACTCGCCGTGCCTTTTGCATCGGGCTTTGCGAAAATGCCCGCACTTTTTCGTTGGACACTGCCATGACCGTCTTGAAGAACGACCGTTTCCTCCGCGCCCTGCTCAAGCAGCCCGTTGATGTCACTCCCGTCTGGATGATGCGCCAGGCCGGTCGTTACCTGCCGGAATACCGTGCCACCCGCGCCAAGGCCGGCGATTTCGTCAGCCTGATGAAGAACCCCGAGCTGGCCTGCGAAGTCACCGTCCAGCCGTTGGATCGTTACCCCCAACTGGACGCGGCGATCCTCTTCTCCGACATCCTCACCATCCCCGACGCCATGGGCCAGGGGTTGTTCTTCGAGACAGGCGAAGGTCCGCGCTTCAAGAAAGTGCTGAGCAACCTGGCCGACATCGAAGCCCTGCCGATCCCCGACCCGGAGCGGGACCTGGGCTACGTGATGGACGCCGTCCGCAACATTCGCCGCGAGCTGAATGGCCGCGTGCCGCTGATCGGCTTCTCCGGCAGCCCCTGGACGCTTGCCACCTACATGGTCGAAGGCGGTTCCAGCCGTGACTTCCGCAAGTCCAAGGCGATGCTCTACGACAACCCCCAGGCCATGCATGCCCTGCTGGACAAGCTGGCCCAGGCGGTGACCGCCTACCTCAATGGCCAGATCCGCGCTGGCGCCCAGGCGGTGCAAATCTTCGACTCCTGGGGCGGTAGTCTCTCGGCGGCGGCCTATCAGGAATTCTCCCTGGCCTACATGAAGAAGATCGTCGACGGCCTGATCCGCGAACACGACGGCCGTCGCGTGCCGGTGATCCTCTTCACCAAGGGCGGCGGCCTCTGGCTGGAGTCCATGGCTGATACCGGCGCCGAAGCCCTGGGCCTGGACTGGACCAGCGACATCGGCAGCGCGCGCACCCGCGTCGGCGACAAGGTCGCCCTGCAGGGCAACATGGACCCGTCCGTGCTCTACGCCAACCCGGCCGCCATCCGCGCCGAGGTGGGCCGCATCCTCGCCGCCTACGGCAAGGGCTCCGGCCATGTCTTCAACCTCGGCCACGGCATCACCCCGGAAGTCGACCCGGCCCACGCCGGCGCCTTCTTCGAGGCCGTGCATGAGCTGTCGGCACAGTACCATCAGTAACTAATAAGGGTCGCGAAAGCGACCCTTGTTGTTTGGGGCCGACCTCGCCCTTGTCACGGGCATTGCATAGAATCGGCTACTAATCAGGCTCAGGGAGGTGTGGGATGCGGCGCGTGGTTTTCAATCAGAAGGGCGGAGTGGGCAAATCCAGCATTGCCTGCAACCTGGCGGCGGTGAGCGCTTCGCAGGGGTATCGCACCCTGCTGATCGACCTGGATGCCCAGGCCAACTCCACGCACTACCTGACGGGCCTTACCGGCGACGATATTCCCATGGGGATCGCCGATTTCTTCAAGCAGACGCTGTCGGCTACCGCCTTCCGCAAGGGCAAGGTGGATATCTACGAGACGCCCTACGACAACCTCCATGTGGTCACCGCCACGGCGGAACTGGCCGACCTGCAGCCCAAGCTGGAGGCCAAGCACAAGATCAACAAGCTGCGTAAGTTGCTGGAGGAGTTGAGCGAGGACTACGATCGGATCTATCTGGACACACCGCCGGCGTTGAATTTCTATACGGTTTCAGCGCTTATCGCTGCCGATCGCTGCCTGATTCCCTTTGACTGCGACAGTTTCTCCCGCAATGCGCTCTACGGCCTGCTGGCGGAAATCGAAGAGTTGAAGGAGGACCACAACGAGGGCCTGGAGGTGGAAGGCATCGTGGTCAACCAGTTCCAGCCGCGCGCATCGTTGCCGCAGCAGCTGCTGGATGAGTTGGTGGAGGAAGGGCTGCCGGTGCTACCGGTGAACCTGATGATGTCGGTGAAGATGCGCGAGTCGCATCAGGCCTGCAAACCGCTGATCTACCTGGAGCCTCGGCACAAGCTCACCCAGCAGTTCGTCGAGCTGCACGATCTGCTGGAAAGCTGATTCCGGTGGGTGTTGTGATGCCCTTTTTCGCCCCGGCTTGCCGGGGCGAATGCGTTATTTGACCAGTAACAGGTCGCCGGGCGGGTTTTGCAGGTAGCGCAGGGGCAGGCTGCCCAGCAGGGCTTGGGAGATCAGGCTGCGGCCATGGCTGCCGAGGGCCAGAAGTTGTGGCTGGTGTTCAGCGATGGCGTCGTCCAGCGCCTTGGGCAGGGCGCCACGCACGACGTCCAGCGCGACGCTGGGCAGCGGGGCGTTCTGGCCCATCAGTTCATCTTCCAGCAGTTTCCCCAGCAGTTCTTTCTGCGTTGCGAGGAAGTCGGTCGAGTTGCCGCTTTTCGACAGGAGGCGGCTGCCCAGTTCCATGACGTTGAGTGCCGTCAGCCGCGCCTCGGACGGTAGCAGCGCGCAGCACTTGCGCAGGGCGTCACAGGCGCACAGGGAGAAATCCAGCGCCACGGCGGCGTGTTGATAGGGTTGGTCCGGCTGCTCGCCCGCCACCAGCAGCAACGGCGCCGCCAGGTGGCGTGCGACACGCTCCAGGGTGGTGCCGATGAACAGCTCCGGCGCATTGTGGTGGTGCCGGCCGATCACCAGCAGGTCGGCCTGGCTGTCGTTCATCTCTTCGAGGATCTGCTGGGCCGGGCGGCCCTTGCGCAGGAGCACCGGGCGATCCTTGGCGCCCAATTGCGCCAGGCGTTCACCAAAGTGCTGCTGGGCCGCATCGCGCAGGTTGTCCTGCACGGCATTGTGCAGGTGGTCTTCGAGCACATGCAGCAGGGAAAGGCGAGCGCCGTGCTGATGAGCGAGCTGGATGGCGCGGCGCAGGGCGGTATCTGCCTCGCGGCTCAGGTCATGGGCGACCAGGATGTGCGTGAACATGATGTGGGCCTCCTAGGGAGTCCACACTCTGCGGCTTCTGGTGACCTGGCGGTTTGATCCAGGGCAAGGCCGCTCAGTGTGCCCTCATCTGGTAGAGGCCCCGGCTTTCGGCCACCACTTCACCGTTCGCGTCCATCAGCTGTAGTTCCAGCAGGTAATCGGCCTTGCCGTTGGTTTCGGCCTCCTGCTGGATGCGGACGACTTCCTCGGCGCAGAGGTGCGCATCCACCGTGATGTCGCCTTTGGCCGGGCGCCTGAAACGCAGGTTCATTTCCTTGATCACCGGGTAGAAGCGACGGCTGTCGAAGCTGGTGAGAAAGAGCGCGCCGCCGGGGATTTCCGCCAGGGTGAAGAGAGCGCCGGCATAGAGGGTGCCGATGTGGTTCTGATTGCCCTCCAGCGGCATGCGCAGGCGCACGTGGCCGGGCTCCAGCACCTCGGCCTTGAGGCCACTGCGTTTGACGAAACCGATCTGTTCCTCGGTCAGTTGGCGAACCAGTTCGATGGGCATGGACATGGCGAGCTCCGGCTTGGCGATGTCCAGAGACTAGCGGCCATCGCCAACCCGGCAATGACCGGGATGGCCAGCGTGATTGACCGAAGCGATCAGATGCCCTGGGCGCTGAGCCAGCCGAGCAGCTGTGGGAGCGGCAGCGCGCCGCTCTGGCGGGCCACCTCGCGGCCATCCTTGAACAGGATCAGCGTGGGAATCGAGCGGATGCCCAGTTGGCCGGCCAGGTTGCGGTTGGCTTCGCTATCCAGCTTGCCCAGGCGGCAGCGGCCCTGGAGTTGGCTGGCAGCTTGTTGGTAGATCGGCGCGAAGGCCTTGCAGGGGCCGCACCAGTCGGCCCAGACGTCCACCAGCAGTGGCAGGTCGCCGCGCAGTTGCTGGGTGAAACTGGTTT
This sequence comes from Pseudomonas sp. TCU-HL1, assembly GCF_001708505.1. Classification (NCBI taxonomy): domain Bacteria; kingdom Pseudomonadati; phylum Pseudomonadota; class Gammaproteobacteria; order Pseudomonadales; family Pseudomonadaceae; genus Pseudomonas; species Pseudomonas sp. TCU-HL1. The sequence continues at coordinate 5,736,164 of NZ_CP015992.1, read as the reverse complement.
CGCTCAGGTCGAAGGGCGCGGCAGGCAGTACGGCGGACTTGCAGTGACCGCAGCGGGGCGAATCGCCCAGGCGGTCGGCAGGGATACGGTTCAGTCCGGCGCATTGGGCGCAGGGGATCAACAGCGGGTCAGCCATGGTTGGCTCCAGATCGGGGAACGTCCCTGATCTGGAGCCTGAACGGGCAGAAATCAAGTCCGGGCGATCAGGACAGGGCTTTGTAGATGTTGAAGGCGCTGATCAGTGTGATCAGGGTGCCGACGATGATCAGCAGGGTGCGTGGCGATAGTTTCTTGCACAGCAGTGCGGCCAGGGGCGCGGCGAACAGACCGCCGAAGACCAGGCCGGCCACCATCTTCCAGGTGTCCGGCTCGCCGGCCAGGAGGATGAAGGAGGTGGCGCTGGAAATGGTCAGGAAGAACTCCGCGAAGTTCACCGAACCGATGGTGGTGCGCGGGTCTGTGCCGGAGCCGATCAGGCTGCTGGTGACCACCGGGCCCCAACCGCCGCCGCCGGCGGCGTCGACGAAACCGCCGAACAGGGCCAGCTTGGCGACGTGCTTGGGCGCCCTGCGTTTGGCGACATGGTGATAGGCCTTGCTCAGGATGTACAGGCCCATCAGCAGCAGGTAGGCGGAGATGAAGGGCTTGAGCACGTCGCCGTCGAACTGGGTGATCAGTACCGCGCCAAGCACGGCGCCGATGATGCCCGGCAACAGCAGGCGCAGGAACAGGGATTTGTTGACGTTGCCCAGCTTCACATGGGAAATGCCCGACAGGCCGGTGGTGAAGACTTCGGCAATGTGGACGCTAGCGCTGGCCGCTGCTGGAGAGGCGCCAGTGGTGAGCAGGAAGGTCGTGGCGGTGATGCCATAGGCCATGCCCAGGGCGCCGTCGATGACCTGGGCGAAGAAGCCCACCGCCACCGCGCTCCAGAAGCCTTTGCTGGTCAGGGCGTTCTCGATGATTTCGAGGCCACTGCTGCCGCCGTTATCGAAGAACAGGCGCCAGGCAAGGAAGCCGAGGAGGCTGACCAGAATGAGGATCGCCGCCCACATGGCAGCCCGCAGGACCGGGTGGTCGTCGGGGTGGGAAACGAAATCTTCGACTGGCGGGATCCCCAGCGCTTCGTGTTCGGTGTTGATCGAACTCTGGCTGAGGTCGAGGTCGCGAATCTTCATGCGGGCACAGCGCCTGACAGTGGGTGGTAGAACAGGCTGGAATAAGCAGGGGGGCGAAGATAATCGGGTTTGCTTAGAGAGTCTAAGAAGATTTACGAAGGTTTATATTCCATTTCGTTCGTCGTATCGGTCGAGGGTCCAGGGGGCGGATGGCTTGGCTGTACGCCCTGCTTGCTCCTCAACTGTATTCCCGACCTGTGCCCGGCCTCGACTAGGCTGGAGACTTTCCATTCGGGAGGTCAGGGTGATGAGGACGCTGGGCGTGTTGGGAGGGATGAGCTGGGAATCCACCGTCACTTATTACCAGTTGCTCAATCGGGGTGTGCGTGACCGCCTGGGTGGGCTGCATTCGGCGCCCCTGCTGTTGCACTCGGTGGATTTCGCGCAGATCGCGGCGCAGCAGAAGGCGGGGGAATGGGACGCTGCCGGCCGTGTGCTGGCCGAAGCCGCGCGTGGCCTGGAGGGCGCCGGTGCGACAGCGTTGCTGCTGGCCACCAACACCATGCACAAAGTCGCCGCGGCCATCGAGCAGGCTGTGGACATCCCGCTTCTCCATATAGGCGATGCCGTTGGCCAGGCGCTGCAGGCGCGCGGCATCAAGCACGCCGCCCTGCTCGGCACGCGTTTCATCATGCAGGAAGACTTCTACCGCGAACGTCTGGATCGACGATTCGGCATCCAGGTGCGGGTGCCTGACGCCGAGGCCATGGTGGAGATTGACCGGGTGATCTTTCAGGAGCTCTGCGTCGGACGCTTCCAGTCGGAGGCGCGGGCGTTCTATCTCGACCAGCTGGCGCAATTGAAGGCTGGGGGTGCCCAGGCGGCCATTCTCAGCTGTACCGAAATCGGCCTGCTGCTGGAGGGGTGTGAATCGCCGCTGCCCCTGGTGGACAGCGCCGAGCGGCATGTGGCGATGGGGCTGGAGTGGATGCTGGCTGACTTCTAGTTTGACGCCGCGCTCCGCGAGGCCCAACGAACGCGCGGTGCGGGCCAGCGTGTTGGGCTTCGTGGCCTCAGCCCAACCTACGGACGACTTGCCTTACGACGAGCAGCTGATTTCCAGATGCTTGCCCCATTCGGGCGGGCGTTCGGCGTAGCGCTCCATGCCCGGCTGCTCGTCGAACGGGCGTGAGAGCACGGCATGCAGCTGGCGAACCTCGGTGTAGTCGCCCTGCTGGGCGGCCTCGATGGCGTGCTGAGCCAGGTAGTTGCGCAACACGTACTTGGGGTTCACCGCGTGCATCCGCGCCTGGCGCGCCTCTTGGTCGTCGCCATCCACCGCCGCGCGGGCCTGGTAGTCGGTGGCCCAGGCATCGAAGCCGGCCAGGTCGATGAAGTCTTCCCGCAGTTTGCGCATCGCCTGTTCCGGCGCCTCACTGCCCAGGCGGCGGAAGAACTGGTTGTAGTCCACCGCGCTGCCTTGCATCAGTTGCAGCAGGCGCTGCACCAGCGCCTCGTCCGAATCAGCGGCGGAGGTGAAACCCAGGCGACGGCGCATCAGGTCCAGGTAGTGGGTCTGATAAAGCGGCAGGAAGAGGTTCAGGGTTTCCCTCAGCTGCTCCACCTCGACGAAGGGCGTCAGCGCCTGGGCCAGCGCCGCCAGGTTCCAGTGGGCGATGGGCACCTGGTTGCTGAAGCTGTAGCGGCCGCTGTCGTCGGAGTGGTTGCAGATGTGATTGGCATCGAAGTCGTCGAGGAAGGCGTAGGGCCCATAGTCGAAGGTGATGCCGAGGATGGACATGTTGTCCGTGTTCATTACGCCGTGACAGAAGCCGTAGGCCTGCCACCGTGCGATCAGATCGGCATTGCGTTCCAGCACTTCGCGGAAGAAGGCCGACCAGGGCTGCTCCTGTTCCAGGCACTGCGGGAAGTGACACTCGAGAACGTACCGGCCCAGGACTTCGAGCTGTTCGTGCTGGCGCGTGTAATAGAAGTACTCGAAGTGGCCGAAGCGCACATGGCTGGGCGACAGGCGCAGCAGCATGGCGCCGGTTTCGCGGGACTCCCGATAGACGGGGGTCGAGGAACCGGTCACGCACAGCGCGCGGCTGGTGGCGATGCCCAGGGCGTGCAGGTATTCACTGGCGAGGAATTCGCGGATCGAACTGCGCAGCACCGCGCGGCCATCGCCCATGCGTGAGTAGGGCGTTTGTCCGGCGCCCTTGAGGTGCAGGTCCCAGTGCTCGCCGGCATCGTTCAGGACCTCGCCCAGCAGCAGGCCACGGCCGTCACCCAGGCGCGGGTTGTAGGCGCCGAATTGGTGGCCGGAATAGACCATCGCCCGGGGTTCGGCCTCGGACCACAGCTTATGTCCGGAGAAAATCTCGGCGAAGAGCTGGGTTTCAGCCTCGGCCGGGTCCAGGTCGAGCAGCGCCATGGCCGCTGGGCTCACCACCACCAGGCGGGGCTCGGCGATGGGCTCGGGCAGCACCTCGGTGGAAAAGGCGTCGCCCAGGCGGGCGAAGCGGTTGTCGAACTGCAGTTCGTCGAGTGTCTTCATGGGCTCAGCTTGTCATGCCGCCAGTGTGTTCGGAAGCGCGGGAGATGCGCGGTTCAGCGCGTCTCCGGAACCGGTGCCTTGTCCTTGATCGGTATCGATACGGCGTCGACTTCGTCCTCGGCGTGCTTCTCGACCCGACGGCTGAGGGTGACGTCCATCTTTGGCACGCTGGAAATGTTGATGTCGTGCTCCTGGAACAGCTGGTCGACGCGCCGGTTCAGCTCGTCGGTGGCCAGGCCGCGGTCGCCCAGTTCGCGCACGTAGATTTTCAGCTCGTGCTCCAGGGTGCTGGCGCCGTAGGTCTTCAGCTGCACGGTGGGGGCCGGGTCGCGCAGGACGCGCGAGTTCTCCTGGGTGGCCTGCAGCAGCAACTTGCGCACCAGTTCCAGGTCGGCGCCGCGATTGACGTTGTACACCAGCACGATGCGGGTGACGGTGTCGGTCAAGGTCCAGTTGATCAACTGGCTGGTGAGGAAGGTCTGGTTTGGCACGATCACTTCCTTGCGGTCGCTGTCGGTGATGTGCGTGGCGCGGATGCGGATGCGGTTCACCGTGCCGGTGACGGTGCCGATGGTGACCAGGTCGCCGATTCGCACGGGGCGCTCGAACAGCAGGATCAGGCCGGAGATGAAGTTGGCGAAGATCGCCTGCATGCCGAAGCCGATGCCCACCGAGAGGGCCGCCACCAGCCACTGCAGCTTGTCCCAGCTGACCCCGAGGGTGGACAGCGCGCTGACGAAACCGATGCCAGCGATCGCATAGGACAGCAAGGTGGTGGTGGCATAGGAGCTGCCCTGGGCCAGCTTCAGTCGCGACAGCACCAGCACTTCGAGAAGGCCTGGCAGGTTGCGCGCGAGCGCCGTGGTGATGCCGGCGATGATCAGCGCGCCGACCACGTCCAGCAGGCTGATGGGGACCTGGGTGGCGGCGTCGCCGGTCCCGCTGGAGTACTGGTAGAGGGTGACCTGGTCAAGGTAGGCGAACACGCTGATCAGATCGGCCCAGACCAGGTACAGGCAGGTGATGAATACGCCCAGCAGGGCCAGGCGGATCAGGCGCAGCGATTGCAGGTTGACCTTCTCGATGTCGAGGGTCGGCTCTTCCACCACCACTTCCTCGCCCTCGGCGTTTTCCTTGGTCTGCGTCTGGCGCTTGGCGAGTACGCGCTGGTAGGCCAGTCGCCGCGCCGCCACGGACAGGCCGCGGACGAAGGTGGCCTCGACCAGGAGCAGGAGGATCAGCAGGTAAAGGGTGTTGATCAGCCGGTCGGTGAGCTTGAGTGAGGTGTAGTAGTAGCCGAAGCCCACGGCGACTATGAGCGCCAGTGGCAGCAGCGTGAAGGCGACGCCGATCAGCAGGCGGAAGGGCGAGGTCTGCTCGCGCATGGGTTCGGCCAGCAGCAGGTTGCTCAGCACCAGGGTCATCAGGGCATAGCAGCTCAGCACCACGAGCACGCCGATGATGTCGTCGGCCAGCGCTGCCGGCTGGTGTTCAGCCACCGTGACGATCGCCACCAGTGCCATGACCACGCCGCCGAGGCGGCGAATCTGGCTGCGCAGGAAGGCCACTTGCGGGCGATCCCAGTGGAAGTGCAGCTCGGCGACGCCGCCCGGGGCGAGAATCCGATAGAGCGTGTAGAACACCATCCAGGCTTGTGCCATCTCCATCAGGGCGGCGCCCAGGGTGGCGTTCTGGCCTCGGGCGTCGATCTGCAGGGCGAAACCGCAGAGGGCGAGGAACAGGCTGACCGGCAGGGCCAGCAGTACGGTGAGGAACAGGGCCATAGGCGTGTGCAACTGGCTGTCACGCTTGAAGTGGCCGACGTCCTGGTTGATCTCGTTGAGCTTGCCGTACAGGTAGCGGCGCTTCCACAGCAGGCCGCCGATCACCAGCAGCAGCGGCAGGAACAGCCAGGGACGGTCCACCAGGCCTTCACCCAGTTCGCGCACGCCCGAGCCCCAGGGCATCTCCACCAGCTGGCGCTCGAGCAGGTGCGGGGTGGATTTCAGCCAGTTGAGATCCAGCGGCTTGTTGCTGGGAATCCAGAACATCTGCTCGTCGAGGGTGTTGCGCAGGGTCAGCGAGGTCTCCTGCAGCTGCTTCTGGTTGAGCTGCAGGGTGATGGACTCGTTGAGCAGGGTATTGAGTTCGCGGCTCAGGCGATCCAGGAGCTCGCTACGGGTGGAGATGAGATCCATCAGGGTGGTCTTCAGCTCCGGAGTGACCTGTTCCGGAGGCTGCTCGGCCAGCAGGGTGTCGACGTAGGCCTGCGGGTTGGTCAGGTGGTCGCGCTGCTGGTTCAGTTCGAACTGGTAGAGGCGGATGTCGGCGATTTCGTCAGCCAGGTTGTTGTCCAGGTCCAGTTGCGGCAGGGCCTGCTTCTGCTGATAGAGGATCTTGGCCAGCAGGAGGCTGCCCTTGAGCACGCTGATCTGCTCTTCCAGGGCCTGGTCGGCCTGGCTGAGGTTGTCCAGTTGCTGGCGGGTCTGCAGGTTCTGCCGGGTTAGTTCGTTGAGGCGGTCGGTCGCGCGCAGCAGGTAGTCGGACATCTTCAGGTTGATGCCACTTTCCTTTGCCACGAGGCTGTCCGGAGTCGCCTTGTCGGCATCGCGGGAGAGCTCGGCCACCGTCTGCTCCGAGCTTTCCCGGCGCATTTCGTTGATCAGCGATTGCAGGTCCAGGGTTTCCTGTTCCAGGCGGCGGATGCGCTCCATGAGCAGGTCGCGGCGGGCGTTGCCCAGGTCCTGCAGCAGGCTGTTGCCGGCCAGCTCTTCGCGGCGCAGTTCGGTCTGCGCGGCGAGGGCGGCTAGTTCGGCGCCGAGCAGTTGGCGTTGGTTGTCGCCGATGGTCTTACCGCCGTCCTTGCCTGTCTTGAGGATGTTGTTGATCTGCTGGGTGCGCGTCTGGTTGGTACTGATCTCGGCCTGGGCGCGCTCCGGACGGGTCTGGGAGGTGATGATCAGGCTGTTGGCTTCGGCGAGCGATTTCTGCAGCTCGGCCTGCTCATTGCTGCGCTGGTCCAGCAGCTTCTCCAGCTGCGTGAGTTCGGACTTGCCGTGGCGCTCTTTCATGGGCACCGGCGCGGCGCCCATGAGTCGGGTGAGTTCGCGTTGAGATTCGGCGATCAACCGGGGGGCGTCGCTCAGTTGGCGCTTGAGGGTCGCCAGGTTCTTCTGGCTTTCCTCCGCGCTGGCCACGAACGCCTGGGTCTGTTCTTCGGCAGTGGGTTTGGCCGGTGCCTCGCCCGCGGCCCTGCTGTCGGCCGGTGCGGCGGCCGGTTTGGGCATGATGGCGCCCGCCGTGGGGGCAGCATGCAGGTAGGCCGGGGAAAGGTAGAGGCCCAGCAGGGCGGCAGCGAAAAGGGTGCGCAAGGAAGCAATCATCGCGATGGGGCAGCTCGGGTTCGAATGCGGCTAATGATATGCCAGGGCGGGCATGACGGGGCCGGCTGGCACGAGCGGTTGTTATCCGGGTTCGCATCGCGGCGAACCCACGGATTCCTGAAGGTTACGAAAAGGGCCGTCCCGGATGGGCTCCTTCAGAGGAACAGGCCGGGGCGGGACTGCCCTTCGGGAAATTTGACGCCTACTTTGCGCACCTTGTTCCCTTCCATCAGCGCGACCGTCCAGGTCAGGCCGTTCCACTCCACCTGGTCGCCCACGACCGGCTCGCCGCCGATCTCGTGGGAGATGAAGCGGCCCAGCGGCATCTGGCCGTCCTGTTCGCCAAGCTTGAGACCGTAGAGCGAGGCCACGGCCGAGAGCTGGGCATCGCCCTCCAGCACGAAGTCACCGAAGAAGCGCAGGTCCAGGCCGCGTTGCGGCGCCTGGCTGAACAATTTGCCGAGGGCGGGCAGGTCGTGTTCATGGCCGACCACGCAAAGGATGTCGCCGGCGTCCAGGGTGGTACTGCCCGAGGGGTGCAACAGTTCCTTGCCACGGAACAGTGCCGCGATACGGGTGCCTTCGGGCATCTTCAGTTCGCGAAGGGCCGCGCCGATGCACCATTTTTCGGCACCCAGGCGATAGACGAACAGCTCCCACTCGCTGGTGGGGTGGACTTCCAGGCCGGTGCGGGAAATGGGGGCCGGCTCCGGCGGTACGGTCACCCGCAGCAGCTTCGCGGCCCAGGGCAGACTGGTGCCTTGCAGCACCAGGGAGACCAGCACGATGAAGAAAGCCAGGTTGAAGAACAGCTGGGCGTTGGGCAGTCCGGCCATCAACGGGAACACCGCGAGGATGATGGGAACCGCACCGCGCAGGCCCACCCAGGCGATGAACGCCTTTTCGCGGGTATGGAAGGCGCGGAAGGGCGCCAGGCCGACCAGTACCGAGAGCGGGCGTGCGAAGAGGATCATCCACAGTGCCAAGCCCAGGGCCGGGATGGCGATGGGCAGCATGTCGTGGGGCGTTACCAGCAGGCCGAGGACGAGGAACATGCCGATCTGTGCCAGCCAGGTCATGCCATCGAGCATGTGCAGGATGCTGTGGCGGCTGCGGATCGGACGGTTGCCCAGCACCAGGCCGCAGAGGTAGGCGGCGAGGATGCCGCTGCCGTGCAGGGTGTTGGTCAGGGCGAAGGTCAGCAGGCCCCCACTGACCACCAGCAGCGGGTAGAGCCCGTTCGGCAGGTTGATGCGATTGATCATCTGCAGCAGCAGCCAGCCACCGGTGAGGCCGAGCAGGGAGCCGATGCCGAATTCCCTGAGCAGGTGGGCGAGGAAGCTGAGGCTGATATCGGTCTGCCCCTTGGCCAGCATGTCGATCAGGGTGACGGTGAGGAACACCGCCATCGGGTCGTTGCTGCCGGATTCGATCTCCAGGGTGGCGGTGACCCGCTCGTTGAGGCCCTTGCCGCCGAGCAGCGAGAACACCGCAGCGGCGTCCGTGGAGCCGACGATGGCGCCGATCAGAAGGCCCTGCATGAGGTCGAGGTTGAACAGCCAGGCGGCGGCCACGCCGGTCAGGCCGGTGGTGATCAGCACGCCGACCGTGGCCAGCGACAGGGCCGGCCAGAGGGCCACACGGAAGCTGGAAACCCGCGTTCGCAGACCACCGTCGAGCAGGATGATCGCCAGTGCCAGGTTGCCCACCAGATAGGCCAGTGGGTAGTTGCTGAAACCGATGCCGCCTGGCCCGTCGACGCCGGCGATCATGCCGACAGCGAGGATGATAACCAGGATCGGGATGCCAAGACGCGAGGAGAACGAGCTCACCAGAATGCTTGCGCCGACCAGCAATGCGCCGATCAGGAACAGGCTATTGATGGCTGCTGCGTCCACGTAATGAAGCTCCTGGCGTGATATTCGATGAAACGGGGAGGGTGCATGCAGCGTGCATGCCAGCCGGATTCTAACCTGCGACCCGCAAAGGGCCGCAAGCACTGATCGGCACAAATTCCGAGGAAACTCCGCGTCGGGTGGTTAGGCTGTCCGGACGGGTAGGGCCGGATCGGCAGCGCCGGGTGGCAGGCATAAAAAAGCCCCGCATGTGCGCGGGGCGTGAAGAACCCTGGAAAAGGGTCAGAACCAGTTGTCCTGCATCGCCAGGCAGGTGTCGTCGCGGGTTTCGAGCAGGGCCAGGTCGTGGTGGCATCCGGGCACTTCCCAGGTCAGGAAGTAACGCGCCGCCTGCAGCTTGCCCTTATAGAAGTCGACGTCTGCGGCGTTGCCACGGGCCAGGCCCTGTTCGGCGCGGATAGCCTGTTCCAGCCAGCGCCAGCCGATCACCGTGTGGCCGAAGGCCTTCAGGTACAGCGCCGAGTTGGCCAGGGCCTGGTTGACCTTGCCCTGCATCAGGTCGCCGAGCAGTGCCAGGGTGACGTTGGACAGGCGCGCCAGCAGCTGCTCCAGCGGCTGGCGCAGGGTGTTTAGCGACTCGTAGGCGGCGGCGCGTTCGCAGCAGTCCTGGATCAGCCGGGTCAGTTGCTTGAGGCCGGCGCCCTTGTTCTGCGCCAGCTTGCGTCCGAGCAGGTCGAGGGACTGGATGCCGTGGGTGCCTTCATGGATGGGGTTCAGGCGATTGTCGCGGTAGTACTGTTCCACCGGGTATTCGCGGGTATAGCCGTGGCCGCCGAGGATCTGGATGGCCAACTCGTTGGCCTTGAGGCAGAACTCGGAAGGCCAGGACTTGACGATCGGGGTGAGCAGGTCGAGCAGCTCATGGGCCTGCTGGCGCTCTTGTTCGGTAGCCAGGGTCTGGGTGTCGTCGAACAGGCGTGCCGAGTACAGGCCGAGGTCGAAGGCGCCTTCCACGTAAGCCTTCTGGGTCAGCAGCATGCGACGTACGTCGGCGTGCTGGATGATCGAGACCTGGGGCGAGGTCGGGTCCTTGCCGTCCGGCAGGCGGCCCTGGGGACGCTCGCGGGCGTACTCCAGGGAATAGAGGTAGCCGGCGTAGCCAAGCATCACCGCGCCCATGCCGACGCCGATGCGGGCTTCGTTCATCATCTGGAACATGTACGACAGGCCAGCGTGGGGCTTGCCTACCAGATAGCCGACGCAGTCGCCCTTATCGCCGAAATTCAGTGCGGTGGAGGTGGTGCCGCGGTAGCCCATCTTGTGGAACAGGCCCGCCAGGATCACGTCGTTGCGTTTGCCGAGGGAGCCGTCGTCGTTGACCAGGAACTTGGGCACGATGAACAGCGAAATGCCCTTCACGCCGGGCGGCGCGTCCGGCAGCTTGGCCAGGACCATGTGCACGATGTTGTCCGAAAGCGGGTGGTCGCCGCCGGAGATGAAGATCTTGTTGCCCTTGATGCGGTAGGTGCCGTCGGCGGCCGGCTCGGCGCGGGTGCGGATGTCCGACAGGGAGGAGCCGGCATGCGGCTCAGTCAGCGCCATGGTGCCGAAGAAGCGGCCTTCGATCATGGGCTGGAGGAAGCGCTGCTTCTGTTCGTCGTTGCCGAAGCTTTCGATCAGGTTGGCAGCGCCCATGGTCAGGAAGGGGTACGCCGAACTGCCGACGTTGGCAGCCTGGAAGTGGGCGAAGCAGGCCTGGGAGAGCAGGGTCGGCAGTTGCATGCCGCCTTGTTCGAAACTGCGAGTGGCGTTGAGGAAGCCGGCTTCGAGGAAGGCGTCGACAGCTGGTTTCACTTCCGGGATCAGGGTGGCGGCGCCGTCCACGTACTCCGGCTCATGCTCGTCGCCCTTGCGGTTGTGGGGGGAGAAGAACTTCTCGGCGATGCTGCGGGCGGTGCCGAGGGCGGCATCGAAGGTTTCGCGATTGTGTTCGGCGAAGGGCTCGCGCTGGGTCAGGGCTTCGGCGTCCAGGACTTCGTAGAGTTCGAAGGCCAGGTTGCGGGAACTGAGCAGGGTCTCGGACATGGTCGCTCTCCGGTGGGATCAGCGGAGTCTAGATCGGTGAATGAAGAGCGCCTAGTAACATCCATGACCGTGATAAAGGGGGTGAAGCCGTGATGGGGCGCTGACTGGTAGAATGCGCGCCTTGCGAGGATTCCCCATGAACTACCGCCACGCCTTTCACGCCGGCAACCACGCCGACGTGCTCAAACATTTCACCCTGGCCCGCCTGATCGCCCTGTTGTCGCGCAAGGACGCACCTTTCGCCTACCTCGATAGCCACGCTGGCGTCGGCCTGTATGACCTCCTGGGCGATCAGGCCAGTCGCACCGACGAATGGCGCGAAGGCATCGGCCGCCTCTGGGACCTGCCTGACCTGCCGGCACCGATGGACGATTACCTGCGGGTAATCCATGACCTGAACCCGGACGGCAGTCTGCGCTACTACCCCGGTTCGCCGGAGCTGGCGCGGCGCCTCACGCGTCCCCAGGACCGCGTCCAGCTCAACGAGAAGCACCCGCAAGACGGACTGCTGCTGAAAGACAACATGGCCGGTGATCGCCGTGTTGCCGTTCATCTGGGCGAGGGTTGGCACCTGCCCCGAGCAATGCTGCCGGCGCCGGAAAAGCGCGCGCTGATGCTGATCGACCCGCCCTTCGAGCAAGCCGACGAGCTTGAGCGTTGCGTCACGGCGTTGAAGGAAGCCATTGGACGCATGCGTCAGGTGGTAGTCGTCATCTGGTACCCGATCAAGGATCAGCGCCAGCTCAAGCGTTTCTACCAAGGCCTGCAAGCCAGTGGTGCGCCCAAGCTGCTGCGTGCAGAGCTGCGGGTGCACGCGACTGACTCGGCAGACTCCGGGCTGAACGGCTCCGGGCTGGCGATCGTCAACCCGCCGTGGGGCATCGAGGATGAACTGCGCCAGGTCCTGCCCTGGCTCGCTGAGCGCCTCGCCCAGAGCAAGGGTGGCTGGCAGCTGGACTGGCTGATCGAGGAGTGATCCGGCCGTGCTGCGCCGGGATCAGCCGCGTCCCGGTTGCGGCTCGATGAAGTAGCTCAGTTGCCGACGGGGGCTGAGATATTCCAGCACCTCCAGCGGTAGCTGTGCCGGGCGCAAGCTGCGGGTGATGGCCAGGCCCGGTTCCTGCTCCAGGTCCAGGATCAGTGCTTCCTGCTTGGGCACGGCCGGGTCGTGGAGGATCAGCGTCGGCTTCAGTGGCTGGGTCGGGTTTCCTCCCAGCACCAGGGCGTAGCGTTCGTCCTCCAGCTGCACCAGGCTGCCGGGCGGGTAGATCCCCATGGCGCGTATGAAGGCCTTCAGGGCCACCTCGTCGAAGCGCGAGCGCTGCTGCTTGAACATCAGCGCCAGGGCCTCGTGGGGGCTGAGCGCGCTGCGTGGGTCCAGGGGGTTGCAGAGGTTGTCGAACTGGTTGGTGATCGTCACCAGTTTGCTCAGGCGATCAATTCCTGCTTCCCGCAGGCCACGCGGGTAACCGCTTCCATCACAGTGTTCGTGGTGCTCGTGAATGATGCGCAGCACCTCGTCGTCGAGCATCAGGCGTTGTCCCATCTTCAGGCCGAAATCGGTATGCAGCTGCAGGAACTGCTGCTCGGGCTTGGTCAGGGGCTCACTTTTCAGCAGCACCTTGCTGGGGACCTCCAGCTTGCCTATGTCATGCAAGAGGGCGCCCAGGCCAAGGCTGTGGCAGGCCTCGGTATCCAGGCCCAACTGGCGGCCCAGCAGCAGGGCCAGAACGGTCACGTTAAGGGCGTGGAAATAGCTGTCTTCAGCTGCCTTGCCGGTGATGCTGTGAAGCACTGCGCCTGTTCCACCGAGCAGGGTTTCGACCAGTTCGACGACGATGGCCCCGGCCTGCTTGACCGCTTCTTCCGGGCGGCTGCGCAAGGTCTGGTTCAGTGTCTTGACCTGCTGGCTGGCCTGGATGAAGCGGCGATCCACTTCGGCCACGCGCTGGCGAAGATGGCGGAGCTTCTCGACGCGTACTTGTCGCGCCCGGACCTGGGGATCTTCTACTGCTGGCGCTTCGGGTTGCTCGTCGGCTGTGGAGGGCAATGGCAGCGGCTCGCAGTCGCTGCGGGACGGGTCGTAGCGCAGTCGCTGCAGGCCGAGGGCTTGCAGCGACCTGATCTGGGCCTCGTCCTTGACCTTGAAATTGCTGAAGGCGAAGTCGTGCTCCCACCAGCCCAGTTCCAGTTGGATGTAGAGGCCGATGCAGAGCTGTTCGGGTTGGATGTAGTGGGCTTGGGGCGGCATATCGGGCGATCAGGTGGCGATTGGCCACGTCAGTCTAATCCTTCGGCACCCACCCCGCCTGCCCTTCTTCCGGCGGGCAGGCACACCCCGGTGCCGCCCAGGCCGCAGTAACCGCCGGGATTCTTCGCCAGGTATTGCTGGTGATAGGCCTCGGCGTAATAGAAGGTGGGAGCCTCACCGATTTCGGTGGTGATGGCGCCAAAACCGGCTTTTTCCAGTTCGGCCTGGAAGATTTCCAGGCTGGCACGGGCGGCGGCGAGTTGGTCTGCGTCGTAGATGTAGATGGCCGAACGGTACTGGGTGCCGACGTCATTGCCCTGACGCATGCCCTGGGTCGGGTTGTGCGCTTCCCAGAACACTTTCAGCAGATCGTCGAAACTGGTTTCTCGCGGATCGAACACCACCAGCACCACTTCAGTGTGGCCGGTCAGGCCGGAGCAGACTTCGTCGTAGGTCGGGTTCGGTGTGAAGCCGCCGGCGTAGCCCACGGCGGTGGTCCAGACCCCAGGCTGTTGCCAGAAGCGTCGCTCCGCGCCCCAGAAACAACCCAGGCCGAACTGTGCTACTTGCAGGCCGGCGGGGAAGGGCCCCTGCAGCGGACAGCCGTTGACGTAATGGCTGGCGGGCACCGGCATCGGCGCTTCGCGGCCGGGAAGGGCCTGGGCGGCGCTGGGCAGCTCGAGTCTGTGGGCGAGTATTTGTGAACGCAGGACCATCGGCCTTCTCCTCGTTTCCTGAATACGGCGTTGGTCGATGTTACCGCGTCTCACGTACCTTTGCGGCGGGGATAACGGCCCAGGTTCTCGAACAGGTGCTCGCCGGAAATCGGCTTGTCGAACAGGTAACCCTGGCCGACGTCGCAATGCTGGCGACGCAGGAAGCCCAACTGGGCCGCGGTCTCGATCCCCTCGGCGACCACTTTGAGCTTGAGCTTGTGGGCCATGGCGATCACGGCGGAGGTGATCTCCTTGTCGTCCTGGTTTTCGGGAATGTCCTTGATGAAGCTGCGATCGATCTTGATCACGTCGATGGGGAATTTCTTCAGGTAGCTGAGCGACGAGTAGCCGGTGCCAAAGTCGTCCATGGCCAGGGTCAGGCCCAGGCTCTTCAAGTGGTTGAGCTGTTGGCGGGTATCGTCGGTGGCTTCCAGCAGCAGGCCTTCGGTGAGCTCCAGTTCCAATTGCCTGGGCGGCAGTTGTTCCTCATGGAGGATGGCGGCGATGGAGCCTACCAGGTCGGGGTCGCTGAACTGCTTGGGCGACAGGTTGATTGCCACCTGCAGCTCGCCCAGCCCGGCGGTGGCGATGCGCTTGCTCATGCGGCAGGCTTCGCGGATCACCCATTTGCCGATGGGGATGATCATGCCGGTCTCTTCCGCCACGCTGATGAACTGGTCCGGGCTGATCATGCCCTTTTCCGGATGGTGCCAGCGCAGCAGTGCTTCCATGCCCAGCAACTGGCCACTCTTGAGGCACAGCTTGGGCTGGTAGAAGACTTCCAGCTCGTTCTGCGCCAGGGCGCGGCGCAGGTTGTTCTCGACGAACAGCTTGTAACTGGCCTCGGCGTTCAGCGCTTCGGTGAACAGCTGCAACTGGTGTTTACCGTTGGCCTTGGCCTTGTGCAGCGCAAGACCGGCATGTTTCATCAGTGTTTGCGGGTCACGCCCATGCACGGGGGCGCACGCCAGGCCCAGGGATCCGGTGACGCTGATCAACTGGTTGTCGACGAACAGCGGTTTGTCCAGGGTCTGCAGGACCTGGGCGGCAATGCGGCGACCACTTTCCAGGTCGGAGCCGTCGAGCAGGACCGCAAACTCGTTGCTGGCGAAGCGCGCCAGGATGCCGTTTGGGCTCAGGCTGTTGCGCAGGCGCCGGGCCAGGCTCACCAGCAGCTTGTCGCCGGTCTGGTGGCCCAGGCTGTCGTTGATTCGCTTGAAGTTGTCGATGTCCACCAGCAGCAGGCAGAGCGGGGTGTCGTGGTCGCTGCGGAATCGCTCTTCGAGGGTGCGGATGAAGTAGGGGCGATTGCCGAGGCCGGTGAGATTGTCGGTGTAGGCCAGCTTCTCGATGCGCTGCTGGGCCAGCTTGCTCTGGGTGACGTCCTCGTAGATGCCGATGTAGTGGGTGAGCTCGCCGTCCTCGCCGAACACCTTGGAGATCGACAGCTGCCCCCAATAGGGCTCGAGGTTCTTGCGCCGGCTGCGGAACTCGCCCTGCCAGCTGTTGCAGGCGGCCAGCCCCGAACGGGTGTCGAACAAGAGCTCGCTGAGATTCTCCAGCGCCGGCAGGTCCGACAGCCGGCGGCCGTGTACTTCGTCGGCGCTGTACTGGGTGATGGCGGTGAAGCTGGGGTTGACGTACTCCACCAGGCCGTCGCGGTCCACCAGCAGGAAGGCGCTGGCGCTCTGTTCCACGGCGCGCTGGAACAGGTGCAAGGCGCTGGTGGCGTGGCGCCGCTGCTGGTTGACCATGACTTGGGCGAACTGGTCGGCCAGTTCGCCGGCGAAGGCGATTTCATCGCTCTGCCAGACCCGTGGCGCACCGATGTGCTCCAGGCAGAGCACGCCCACCACTTCGCCGCCGATGCGGATGCTGGCATCGAGCATGGCGGTGATGCCCTGGGGGTGGAGGTAGCCTTTGGTCAGCTCGCTGGTGCGGGGGTCGCTCTGGGCCTTGTGCGCGTCGATGGCGCGGCCGCTGTGAAGGGCTTCCAGGTAGTGCGGGAACTGGCTCATGTCGATCGAGCGCGGGTGCTCGTGGTGATCCTGGTCGCGGCGGAAGAGGCTGACCGCCACCAGTTGGTTGCCTTCGAACACCCAGATGCCGGTACGGGCCACGTCGTAGGCTTCGCAGGCCGCCTGGGTGATGAGCTGCGCAGCCTCCTCGGCCGGGTCGCTGGAGGTATAGCGGTGGCGCGCCAGGCGAACGATCAAGCTTTGCTGCGCACGGGAGCGGATCAGGTGCTGCAGATGGTCATCCTGGGAACGCTGGTAGAGCTCCAGCGAGGTGCGTAACCGGTTGTTCTGGGCTTCCAGGTCGAGGTTGACCAGCCGGTCCTTCGGTTCTGTCGCTTCGCCCGCCACCAACAGATAGCCACGCAGCAAATGGCGCCCGTGCTGCTGGAATGCTTCGCCCACTTCCAGCATGCGCAGCGGACCGTTGGGCGTATGCAAGGTGTAGTGGATGGAGTAGTGGGGGGACTCGGCCAGCTGCAGCTGCACCTCGTCGTGCAGCCGGTAGCGGCTTTCGGGCTCCATCAGGCTGGCGTAGGGGGAGTCGATCAGGGCGCAGAGTTCGCTGGCTGGCAGGCCGAACTGGCGCTCGCAGGCCGGATCGAGGAAAAGCATCGCCCAGCTGGCTTCATTGAGCCGCTCGAAACGCATCAGGCCCAGCCGCGAAGGGACGGGCAACTGCGTCACTATCTCGGCCACCGTACGGCTGGCGGCATCGGGATGGCTCTTCATCGGGCGCTGGGCTTCCACTTCTCTGGCCGGGAGAGGGTCCGGCCTACTTCCTCAAAGCATCGGGCAAGGGTGCATCATGATGATGGCACTGGCAAGCGTGCTGCGCCGTGCTTTTCGCAAGTGGAAAACCCGTGGCGGGAACTGTGCGTGAATACACAGTCGCGTTGCCGGGCAGGGGCTATCGAACAGCCAAAAAAAACCCCGCCTCAGGGGACGGGGTTGAGGTACGAGCGTGGCGTGCTCGCGAATAACAGCGGGTTACAGCAGCATGGTGCGAATATCTGCCAGCACGTCGCCAAGGCGCTTGGTGAAGCGCGCGGCGGCGGCGCCGTTGATCACGCGGTGGTCGTACGACAGCGACAGCGGCAACATCAGGCGAGGCTGGAAGGCCTTGCCATCCCATACCGGCTGCATTGCGGCCTTGGACACGCCCAGGATCGCCACCTCAGGCGCGTTGACGATCGGCGTGAAGCCGGTGCCGCCAATGTGGCCAAGGCTGGAGATGGTGAAGCAGGCGCCCTGCATGTCGTCTGCCGAGAGCTTCTTGGTCCGGGCTTTCTCAGCCAGGGCAGCGGCTTCGGCAGCCAGTTGCAGCAGGCTCTTCTGGTCTACGTCGCGGATCACCGGCACCAGCAGGCCGTCCGGGGTGTCCACGGCAAAGCCGATGTGCACGTACTTCTTGCGGATCAGTGCCTTGCCACTGGGCGCCAGGGAGCTGTTGAAGTCCGGCAGTTCCTTGAGCAGGTAGGCGCAGGCCTTGAGCAGCAGCGGCAGCACGGTCAGTTTCACGCCGGCCTTTTCCGCCACAGCCTTCTGGGCCACACGGAAGGCTTCCAGTTCGGTGATGTCGGCCGAATCGAACTGGGTCACGTGTGGGACGTTGAGCCAGCTGCGATGCAGGTTGGCGGCGCCGACCTGCATCAGGCGGGTCATCGCCACTTCTTCGATTTCACCGAACTTGCTGAAGTCCACTGCCGGGATCGGCGGGATTCCGGCTCCGCCGGTTGCGCCAGCAGCTGCGGCCGGGGCTTCCTTGGCCTTCTGCATCATGGCCTTGACGTAGGTCTGCACGTCTTCCTTCAGCACGCGGCCATGTGGGCCGGTGGCCGGCACGACGGCCAGGTCGACGCCAAACTCGCGGGCCAGTTGGCGAACTGCCGGGCCTGCGTGGACCTTGGCGCCACTGGAGCGCGCCGGTACGCCGGTGGTGTTCGCGGCGGCTGCGGCCAGGGCCGCGATGGCGGTGACCTCGGCGGCGGCGACCGGGTGAGCGCCTTCCGGTACGCGATGCACCGGTTGTTCCGCAGCAGGTGCGGCGCCTGCGACCTTGAGCTTGAGGATCAGGTCACCGGTGCCGACTTCGGCGTCCAGCTTGACCTCGACGCTTTCCACTACGCCGGCAGCCGGCGAGGGGATTTCCATGCTGGCCTTGTCGGATTCCAGGGTGATCAGCGACTGGTCGGCTTCGACGGTGTCGCCGGCCTTGACCAGGACTTCGATGACCTTGGCCTTGCCGGCCGAACCGATGTCCGGAACCTTGATGTCCTGCACCGAGGCGGCAGCCGCGGGGGCAGGAGCAGCAGCCGGTGCCGGGGCGGCCGTAGGCGCAGCGGCCTGGACCGGAGTCTGGGCAGCAGCGGGAGCGACGCCAGCGACGCGCAGCTTGAGGATCAGGTCGCCGGTGCCGACGTCGGCATCCAGCTTGACTTCTACGCTCTCCACCACGCCGGCGGCGGGGGAGGGGATCTCCATGCTGGCCTTGTCGGATTCCAGGGTGATCAGAGACTGCTCGGCTTCGACGGTGTCACCGGCCTTGACCAGCACCTCGATGACCTTGGCAGTGCCACCCGAACCGATGTCCGGAACGAAGATGTCCTGCACGCTGGAGCTGGCGGCCGCAGGGGCGGCAGCGGGTTTCTCTTCGGCCTTGGGGGTGGGAGTGGCTGCCTGCGCAGGCGCCGCAGCGGCGGTGCCCTCGACTTCCAACTCCAGCAGTTCATCGCCTTCCTTCAGGCGATCACCCAGCTTGACCTTCAGGCTCTTGATCACACCGGCCTTGGGCGCGGGGATTTCCATGCTGGCCTTGTCCGACTCCAGGGTCAGCAGGCTCTGATCGGCTTCGATGCGGTCGCCAACTTTGACGAACAGCTCGATTACTTCACCTTCGCCGCTGCCGATGTCGGGTACGCGAATCATTTCACTCACAATGCGTCTCCTCAGAGAACCTGTTTAATAGCTGTTGCGCTTGCTCATACTGCGTCGGAAACGGGCTCAGACTGCTCATTTACTGGAGTAAACTCCGCGTCTGCCCCCGTTCCCTCCTTGTCTGAGCTGTGCTCACGACGCTCTTAAACCGATTCTTAACAGTCCAGCGGGTTGCGTTTTTCAGGATCGATACCGAATTTGGCGATGGCCTCGGCCACGACCTTTGGTTCGATCTCGCCGCGATCCGCCAGGGCTTCCAGGGTCGCCAGCACTACCCAGTAACGGTCCACTTCGAAGAAGTGACGCAGTTTCTTGCGGGTGTCGCTGCGGCCGAAGCCGTCGGTGCCAAGTACCTTGTATTCCTTGCTCGGAACCCACTGGCGAATCTGGTCGGCAAACAGCTTCATGTAGTCGGTGGACGCCACGACCGGGCCCTTGCGGCCGGACAGGCACTGCTCGACGAAGGACTGCTGGGGTTTCTGTTCCGGGTGCAGGCGGTTGTGACGCTCCACCGCGAGGGCGTCGCGACGCAGCTCGTTGAAGCTGGTGACGCTCCAGATGTCGGCGCCGACATTGAACTCTTCGCGGAGGATCTTCGCCGCTTCGCGAACTTCGCGCAGGATGGTGCCGGAGCCCAGCAGCTGCACATGGTGTGCGGCGTCTTTCTTGTCTTCTTCCAGCAGGTACATGCCCTTGATGATGCCTTCCTCGGCGCCAGCCGGCAGGGCTGGTTGCTGATAGGCCTCGTTCATCACGGTGATGTAGTAGAAAACGTTCTGCTGTTCTTCGGTCATCTGGCGGATGCCTTCACGCACGATCACCGCCAGCTCGTAGCCGTAGGTGGGGTCGTAGGTTCGGCAGTTCGGGATGGTGGCCGCCATGATGTGGCTGTGGCCGTCCTCGTGCTGCAGGCCTTCGCCGTTCAGGGTGGTCCGGCCGGAGGTGCCGCCGATCAGGAAGCCGCGGGTGCGGCTGTCGCCGGCTGCCCAGGCCAGGTCGCCGATACGCTGGAAGCCGAACATCGAATAGAAGATGTAGAACGGCAGCATCGGCTGGTTGTGGTTGCTGTAGGAGGTGCCGGCAGCGATGAAGGAGCTCATGGCGCCCGCTTCGTTGATGCCTTCCTCGAGGATCTGGCCCTTCTTGTCCTCCTTGTAGAACATCACCTGGTCCTTATCCACCGGCTCGTAGAGCTGGCCGACCGAGGAGTAGATGCCCAACTGGCGGAACATGCCTTCCATGCCGAAGGTGCGGGCTTCGTCCGGGATGATCGGGACGATGCGCTGGCCGAGTTCCTTATCCTTGACCAGCTGCGCCAGGATGCGCACGAAGGACATGGTGGTCGAAATTTCACGATCGCCCGAACCGTCGAGGATGGCCTTGAGGGTTTCCAGCGGCGGGGTCGGGATGCTGAAGCTGTTGACGCGACGCTGCGGCACGTAGCCACCCAGCGCGGCGCGGCGCTCGTGCAGGTACTTGTGCTCGGCGCTGCCTTCCTGCGGACGGTAGAAGGGCAGTTTTTCCAGGTCGGCATCGTTGACCGGGATGTCGAAACGGTCGCGGAACTGCTTCAGGCTCTCGACGTCGACCTTCTTGGTGTTGTGGGCGGTGTTCTGCGCTTCGCCTGCACCTGTGCCATAGCCTTTGATGGTCTTGGCCAGGATAACGGTCGGCTGGCCCTTGTGGTTGACCGCCTGGTGGTAGGCCGCATAGACCTTGTAGGGGTCGTGGCCGCCACGGTTGAGCTTCCAGATCTCGTCATCGGAAAGGTCTTTGACCATTTCCTTGAGTTTCGGGGAATTGAAGAAGTTCTCGCGGACGTACGCGCCGTCCTTCGCCTTGTAGTTCTGGTACTCGCCGTCGACGACTTCGTCCATGCGACGCTGCAGGGCGCCGTCGGTGTCCTTGGCGAACAGCGGGTCCCAGAAGCGGCCCCAGACGACCTTGTTGACGTTCCACTGGGCACCACGGAAGACGCCTTCCAGTTCCTGGATGATCTTGCCGTTGCCGCGAACCGGGCCGTCGAGGCGCTGCAGGTTGCAGTTGATGACGAAGATCAGGTTGTCCAGCTTCTCGCGGCCGGCCAGGGAAATCGCGCCCAGGGATTCCGGCTCGTCGCACTCGCCGTCGCCCATGAAGCACCAGACCTTCTGCTTGCCGGCGGGGATGAAGCCGCGGCTTTCCAGGTACTTCATGAAGCGTGCCTGGTAGATGGCCTGGATCGGGCCGAGGCCCATGGATACGGTGGGGAACTGCCAGAAGTCCGGCATCAGCCACGGGTGCGGGTAGGAAGACAGGCCCTTGCCGTCCACTTCCTGGCGGAAGTTGGTCATCTGGTCTTCGGTGATGCGGCCTTCGAGGAAGGCGCGGGCGTAGATGCCGGGGGAGGCATGGCCCTGGTAGAAGATCAGGTCGCCGCCATGCTCATCGGTGGGTGCCTGGAAGAAGTAGTTGAAGCCGATGTCGTAGAGGGTGGCCGAGGACGCGAAGCTGGAGATGTGGCCGCCCAGATCCGGGTCGTTCAGGTTGGTGCGCATCACCATGGCCAGGGCGTTCCAGCGCACCATCGAGCGAATGCGGCGTTCCATGAACAGGTCGCCAGGCATGCGTGCTTCGTGGGTGACGGGAATGCTGTTGCGATACGGCGTGGTGATGGCGTAAGGCAGTTGGGTGCCGCTGCGGGTGGCCAGCTCACCCATGCGGGTCAGCAGGTAATGCGCGCGGTCTTCGCCTTCTTTGTCGAGAACGGACTCCAGGGCGTCCAGCCATTCCTGGGTTTCGACGGGATCGAGGTCTTGCATGGCTTGCTCCAGGGCGGAAAGGCTTCCAGAATCGGATGCCAGTGGTCACGGCCGGCCTTGTGGGGCGGTCGCGGCGAAATTCTTGTTACCGGGGGTAGAACCGGGCTCGTGTAGTTTTACTACAAATCGACGAAGGTTTCAGCACTCTGGATACAATCTTTCGTAGTAAAACTACAGACTGCGCGGCGCGGTCGGCTGAAAGCCCCGAGCTAGAGCTGCTCCGCCACCGCTGCGCCAGCTTCGGGTCCAGCCTCGGCCCGCAGCCCATAAAGGATAGACCATGAGCCTGCCGCCGCTGGCCGCCCTGCCGGCCAACCTCCAGCCCAGTGCCGATCGGGCGCTGGCGACCTTCTGCGCTGTCGTCGCAGAACAGACATCTGACTTCACCGGCTGGCCCGACGAACGGCGGCGAGCATTTACCCGCGTCGTGGCTGCCAGCGACTTCGTGGCCGAGCAGGCCCAGCGTGATCCGCCCATGTTGCTGGCGCTGGCTGCTTCCGGTGAGCTGGAACGCCCCTTGGCGCCGGACGAGTTGCGCGCCCAGGTGGCGGAACTGCTGAAAGACTGCGCGGAAGAAGATGAGCTCGGCCGACGCCTGCGGCGCTATCGCAATCGCCAGCAACTGCGCATCATCTGGCGCGACCTGACGCGCCAGGCCGATCTTGCGGAAACCTGCCGCGACCTGTCCGACCTCGCGGATGCCTGCATCGACCTCGCCTATCACTGGCTCTACAGCCGCCACTGCGCCCAGTTCGGCACCCCCATCGGCCGCCGCTCCGGCCAGCCGCAGCATCTTGTCGTGCTGGGCATGGGCAAGCTGGGCGCCCATGAGTTGAACCTGTCCTCGGACATCGATCTGATCTTCGGCTACCCCGAAGGCGGCGAGACCAAGGGCGCCAAGCGCGCGCTGGATAACCAGGAGTTCTTTACCCGGCTCGGCCAGCGGCTGATCAAGGCCCTGGACGTCATTACCGTGGACGGTTTCGTCTTCCGCGTGGATATGCGCCTGCGCCCTTACGGCTCCTCCGGGCCATTGGTGTTCAGCTTCAATGCCCTGGAGCAGTACTACCAGGACCAGGGGCGCGATTGGGAGCGCTACGCAATGATCAAGGCGCGGGTGGTGGGCGGCGACCAGGCCGCTGGCGCCCAGTTGCTGCAAATGCTGCGACCCTTCGTCTATCGCCGCTACCTGGACTTCTCCGCCATTGAAGCGCTGCGCTCCATGAAGCAACTGATCCAGCAGGAAGTGCGCCGCAAGGGCATGACCGAGAACGTCAAACTCGGCTCCGGCGGCATCCGCGAAGTGGAGTTCATCGCCCAGGCCTTCCAGCTGATTCACGGGGGACGCGACCTCAGCCTGCAACAGCGGCCGCTGCTGACCGTGCTGGAGACCCTGGAAGGTCAGGGCTATCTGCCGCCGCCGGTCGTGGCGGAATTGAAGGAAGGCTATGAGTTCCTCCGGTACACCGAGCATGCCCTGCAGGCCATCGCTGACCGGCAGACCCAGATGCTGCCGGATGGCGATCTGGACCGTGCCCGGGTGGCGTTCATCATGGGGTTCGACGATTGGCAGGCCTTCCATGACGGCCTGATGGCCTGGCGCGGGCGCGTCGAATGGCACTTCCAGCAGGTGATCGCCGACCCGGATGAAGAAGAGGGCGGCACTGGCGAAAGCTGTATCGGCGGTGAGTGGCTGCCGCTCTGGGAGGAGGCTCTCGACGAAGAAAGTGCCTGCCGCCAACTGGGTGAGGCCGGCTTCGCCGAGCCCGCCACGGCCTGGCGCCGGCTCACCGACCTGCGCAACGGCCCGCAGGTGCGTGCCATGCAGCGCCTTGGTCGGGAGCGTCTGGATGCCTTCATCCCGCGTCTGTTGAACCTCACTGTGGAACATGGCAATCCCGACCTGGTGCTGGAGCGGGTGCTGCCCATGGTGGAGAAGGTGGCGCGTCGATCGGCCTATCTGGTGCTGCTGACCGAGAACCCGGGCGCCTTGCAGCGCCTGGTCCAGCTCTGTGCCGCCAGCCCCTGGATTGCCGAACAGATCACCCGTTTCCCGCTATTGCTGGACGAATTGCTCAACGAGGGCCGTCTCTATCGACCGCCGCTGGCGCCGGAGTTGGCGGCCGAGCTGCGCGAGCGTCTGACGCGGATACCCGAAGACGACCTTGAACAGCAGATGGAGGCTCTGCGCCACTTCAAACTGGCGCACAGCCTGCGGGTGGCCGCTTCGGAAATCGCCGGAACCCTGCCGCTGATGAAGGTCAGCGACTACCTGACCTGGCTGGCCGAGGCCATTCTCGACCAGGTGCTGGCACTGTCCTGGCGCCAGACGGTTGCCAAGTACGGCACGCCGAAACGCGCCGACGGCAGCCTCTGCGACCCCGACTTCATCATCGTCGGCTATGGCAAGGTAGGAGGCCTGGAGTTCGGCCACGGCTCGGACCTGGACTTGGTGTTCATCCACGATGGCGACCCCCAGGCTGAGACCGACGGCGCCAAGCCCATCGATGGCGCCCAGTTCTTCACGCGCCTGGGGCAGCGGATCATCCACCTGCTGACCACCCAGACCACGTCCGGCGCGCTCTACGAGGTGGACATGCGCTTGCGCCCCTCGGGCGCTGCGGGATTGCTGGTCAGCTCCCTGGGCGCGTTCCAGCGCTACCAGGAAAGCGAAGCCTGGACCTGGGAGCACCAGGCGCTGGTGCGTGCGCGGGTACTGGTGGGCTCGCCGCGAGTCGCCGCCGCCTTCGAGCACGTGCGTCTGGCAGTACTCGGCCGCGAGCGTGATTTGCCCAAGCTGCGCGCCGAGGTCAGTGAGATGCGTACCAAGATGCGCGACAACCTCGGCACCCGCGAAACCGTCGCCGGAACCGGGCCGAATGCCTTCGAGGCCGCAGCGGCCTTCGATCTGAAGCAGGATGCCGGCGGTATCGTCGATATCGAATTTATGGTGCAATATGCGGCCCTGGCCTGGTCACGACAGCACCCCGAGCTGGTTCGTTACACCGATAACATCCGCATCCTGGATGGCCTGGAGCAGGCAAGCCTGCTGGCCGGCGACGAAGTGCGCCTGCTGCAGGAAGCTTACAAAGCCTACCGTTCAGCGGCTCACCGCCAGGCCTTGCAGAAGCAGCCCGGGGTGGTGGGCGGGGACCAGTTCCAAGCGGAGCGCCGAGGCGTGATGCGTATCTGGCGAGAGCTGGGTCTGAACTGACCCGGCTGGCTGAACCAATCGAATTCTTGAGGAGTTGGCAATATGTCGATGGCCGATCGTGATGGCGTGATCTGGTATGACGGCGAACTGGTGCCGTGGCGCGAAGCGAACACCCACGTCCTGACGCACACCCTGCATTACGGCATGGGCGTGTTCGAAGGCGTGCGCGCCTACAACACCCCGGACGGCACCGCCATCTTCCGCCTGCAGGCGCACACCGATCGCCTGTTCGACTCTGCTCACATCTTCAACATGGAGATCCCCTTCTCCAAGGAAGAGATCAACGAAGCGCAGCGCGCCGCCGTCCGTGAAAACGGCCTGGAAAGCGCCTACCTGCGCCCGATGGTGTTCTTCGGCAGTGAAGGCATGGGCCTGCGCGCGACCGGCCTGAAGGTCCATGTGATCGTCGCCGCCTGGCATTGGGGCGCCTACATGGGCGAAGAAGCGCTGGAAAACGGCATCAAGGTGCGCACCAGCTCCTACACCCGTCACCACGTCAACATCTCGATGACCCGCGCCAAGGCCAACGGCAACTACATCAACTCGATGCTGGCCCTGCAGGAAGCCATCTCCGGCGGCGCCGACGAGGCCATGCTGCTGGACCCGGAAGGCTATGTGGCCGAGGGTTCGGGCGAGAACATCTTCCTGGTCAAGGACGGCGTGGTGTACACCCCGGAAGTGACCTCCTGCCTCAACGGCATCACCCGTAGCACCATCCTGACCCTGGCCGGCGAGCTGGGCATCAAGGTGGTCGAGAAGCGCATCACCCGTGACGAGGTGTACATCGCCGACGAGGCATTCTTCACCGGTACCGCCGCTGAAGTCACCCCGATCCGCGAAGTGGATGGCCGCAAGATCGGCATCGGCCACCGTGGCCCGGTGACCGAGAAGCTGCAGAAAGCCTACTTCGACCTGGTGACCGGCAAGACCTCGGCGCACGCCGAGTGGCGCACCCTGGTCAAGTAAACCGACTGAGCTGCACGCCGCAAGCCGCAAGCTGCAAGTGGTACCCGCCGCTTGGAGCTTGCGGCTTGTCGCTTGAGGTTAGTCGCTTGAGACTTGAAGCTGCCCTTATGAAAATTCTGATCGTAGGACCCTCCTGGGTTGGCGACATGGTGATGGCGCAGACACTCTTCCAGTGCCTGAGAGCCCGCCATCCCGACTGCGAGATCGACGTGCTGGCGCCCGAATGGAGCCGACCGATCCTCGAGCGCATGCCGGAAGTGCGCCTGGCGCTGAGCTTCCCCATCGGCCACGGCGTGCTGGATATCACCTCCCGGCGCAAGATCGGCAAGTCCCTGGTGGGGCAGTACGACCAGGCCATTCTCCTGCCCAACTCGCTGAAGTCGGCGCTGGTGCCCTGGTTTGCGGATATCCCCAAGCGCACTGGCTGGAAAGGCGAGATGCGCTATGGCCTGCTGAATGACATCCGTGTTCTCGACAAGCAGCGCTACCCGCTGATGATCGAGCGCTTCATGGCCCTGGCCTTCGAGCCCGGCGCCGAGCTGCCCACGCCTTACCCGCGTCCCACGTTGCAGATCGAACCGGCCAGCCGTGAAGCGGCGCTGGCCAAGTTCGGCCTCGGTCTGGATCGCCCCGTCCTGGCACTCTGCCCGGGTGCCGAGTTTGGCGAAGCCAAGCGCTGGCCGGCCGAGCACTACGCCAAGGTGGCCGAGGTGAAAATCCGTGCGGGTTGGCAGGTCTGGCTATTCGGCTCGAAGAATGACCATCCGGGCGGCGAAGACATCCGTATGCGGCTGATTCCCGGCCTGCGTGAGGAGGCGGTGAACCTGGCTGGGGAAACCAGTCTGGCCGAAGCCATCGACCTCATGTCCTGTGCCAGCGCCGTGGTGTCCAACGACTCCGGCCTGATGCACGTGGCCGCTGCTTTGGCGCGTCCGCTGGTGGCGGTCTATGGCTCCACGTCGCCGCAGTTCACCCCGCCCCTGGCCGAACAGGTGGAAGTCGTCCGCCTGGGTCTAGAGTGCAGCCCCTGCTTTGAACGTACTTGCCGCTTCGGCCACTACAACTGCCTGCGCGAGCTGAAACCGCGCCCAGTGATCGAAGCCCTGGACCGTCTGGTACCGGACCCGCTCGAACTGGCGGAGATTCACTGAGTGCGGGTACTGCTGATCAAGACTTCCTCCCTGGGCGACGTCATCCACACCTTGCCGGCGCTGACCGATGCCGCGCGGGCGATTCCCGGCATCCAGTTCGACTGGGTCGTGGAAGAAGGTTTTGCCGAGATTCCCGCCTGGCATCCGGCGGTTGCGCAGGTCATTCCGGTGGCCATTCGTCGCTGGCGCAAGAACATCTGGCAGACCCTCAGAAGCGGTGAATGGCGCCGCTTCAAGCGTCGGCTGCGGGAAACCCGCTACGACCTGGTGATCGATGCCCAGGGCCTGCTGAAAAGCGCGTTGCTGACCCGTTACGCCAAGGCGCCGGTGGCGGGGCTCGATCGTGACTCTGCCCGTGAGCCGCTGGCCAGCCGCTTCTATGACCGCCGCTACCCGGTGGCCTGGGGACAGCACGCGGTGGAACGTGTGCGCCAACTGTTCGCCCAGGCGCTGGATTACCGCGTGCCTGAGGGCGTGGGCAACTACGGCCTGAATCGCGCTCAGCTGGCTGACGCTCCAGGCGGCGCGCCTTACCTGTTGTTCCTCCACGGCACCACCTGGGACACCAAGCACTGGCCGGAACATTACTGGCGAGAACTCACCGAGCGGGCGTGCGACCACGGCTGGCATGTGCGCCTGCCCTGGGGCAGTGCGACGGAGAAGGCGCGCGCGGAACGCATCGCCGAAGGCCTGGAAAATGCCGCGGTGCTCCCCAGGTTATCCCTGGCGGGCATGGCCAAGGTCGTGGCGGGTGCCCGTGCCTGCGTGGCCGTGGATACCGGCCTTGGTCACCTGGCCGCCGCACTGGACGTGCCGACCCTTTCGCTCTACGGCCCGACCAATCCGGGCTTCACCGGCGCGTACGGGCGGGCGCAAATTCATCTGGGGAGCGATTTCCCCTGTGCGCCCTGCCTGAAGAAGACCTGCGCCTACAAGCCGACGGCGGAGGACATCCGCCTGTTCGACCTGGAGCGCGAACAGCCGCTATGTTTCACGCGGCTGAATCCGCAGCGCGTGGCGACCCAACTGGAAGCCCTGCTGCTGACTGAGGATATCCACTGATGCAATTGGCATTCGTGCTCTACAAGTACTTCCCCTTCGGCGGCCTGCAGCGCGATTTCATGCGTATTGCCCTGGAGTGCCAGCGCCGTGGGCATGCCATTCGCGTCTACACGATGATCTGGGAAGGCGACATCCCGGAAGGCTTCGAAGTGCTGGTCGCGCCGGTCAAGGCGTTGTTCAACCACAAGCGCAACGAGAAATTCACCGCCTGGGTCGAGGCCGATCTGTCGCGCCGCCCGGTGGGCCGGGTGATCGGCTTCAACAAGATGCCGGGCCTGGACGTCTACTACGCCGCCGACCCTTGCTTCGAGGACAAGGCGCAGACCTTGCGCAATGGGCTCTATCGCCGCTGGGGCCGCTACAAGCACTTTTCCGAGTACGAGCGCGCCGTGTTCGCCCCCGAGTCGAAAACCGAGGTGCTGATGATCTCCGAGGTGCAGCAGCCACTCTTCGTCAAGCACTACGCCACGCCGGCCGCGCGCTTCCACCTGTTGCCACCGGGCATTGCGGCTGACCGCCGCGCTCCGGCCAACGCGGCGGCTATCCGCGCAGAGTTTCGTCGTGAGTTCAAGCTGGGCGATAACGACCTGCTGTTGGTGCAGATCGGCTCCGGCTTCAAGACCAAGGGCCTGGACCGCAGCCTCAAGGCTGTGGCCGCGCTGCCTCGCGAACTGAAGAAACGTACCCGGTTGATCGTCATCGGCCAGGACGATCCCAAGCCCTTCCTGCTGCAGATGAAGGCCCTGGGTATCTCGGACCAGGTGGATATCCTCAAGGGGCGCAGTGATATCCCGCGCTTCCTGCTGGGCGCCGACCTGCTGATCCACCCGGCCTACAACGAGAACACCGGCACCGTGCTGCTGGAAGCGCTGGTAGCCGGCCTGCCGGTGCTGGTCACCGACGTCTGCGGTTATGCCCACTACATCGCCGAAGCCGACGCCGGCCGCGTGCTGCCCGGCCCCTTCGAACAGGAGGCGCTGAACCAGTTGCTCGCCGGTATGCTCGCCGACCCGGCAGGTCGCGCGCGCTGGAGCGTCAACGGCCTGACCTTCGCCGACAGCTCCGACCTCTACAGCATGCCGCAGCATGCGGCCAACGTGATTCTCGCGGAGCGCCCATGAAGCTTGTCCTCAAGGAACCTTTCGAGCGTCTCTGGGCCGGGCGCGACGCCTTTGCCGAAGTCGAGGCGCTCCAGGGGCAGGTCTACCGCGAGCTGGAGGGCCGCCGTACCCTGCGCACCGAGGTGGCGGGCGAGGGTTATTTCGTCAAGATCCACCGCGGCATCGGCTGGGGCGAAATCGTCAAGAACCTGGTCACCGCCAAGGCGCCGGTGCTGGGCGCCGGCCAGGAGTGGGCGGCCATCCAGCGCCTGCATGAGGCGGGTGTGCCCACTATGACCGCCGTGGCTTTCGGCGAGCGCGGCAGCAACCCGGCGCGCCAGCATTCCTTCATCGTCACTGAAGAACTGGCGCCCACCGTCAGCCTTGAGGACTTCTGCGTCGACTGGCCGCGCAACCCGCCACCGGTGCGGCTGAAGTGGGCGCTGATCGACGAAGTGGCGCGGATGACCGGCACCATGCACCGTGCGGGCGTCAACCACCGCGACTGCTACATCTGTCACTTCCTGCTGCACACCGCGCGGCCGGTCACTGCCGACGACTTCAAGCTGTCGCTGATCGACCTGCATCGTGCGCAGACCCGCATGGCCACGCCCAGGCGCTGGCGTGACAAGGATCTGGCCGGACTCTACTTCTCGGCGCTGAACATCGGCCTGACCCGGCGCGACAAGCTGCGCTTCCTCAGGGCCTACTTCCGCCAGCCACTGCGTCAAATCCTGAAGGATGAGATCGGCCTGTTGGCCTGGCTCGAGCAGAAGGCCGAGCGCCTGCTCTCGCGCTATGAGCGCAAGTACGCCGGGGGAGGAGAGGCGTGAGCCAATGGAAACTGGCCGAGGGGCTGGAGGCTGAGGTCGCAGAGCTGTTCGGTGACCTCGACAAGGTGTTTGCTGTGGAGGGTGACTGGATCACCGGCGACCCGTTGTCCGAAGTATTGCGGGTGGAACACCGTGGCGTGCGCTACTACGTCAAGCGCTACTGGGCTGCCGGCAAGGGGCTGCGCCGGTGGCTGGGCCGGTCGCGGGTCAAGGCCGAATGGCAGAACCTGAGGTACTTCACCAAGTGGGGCATTCCCACCGCCCCCGTGGTGGGCTGGGGCCAGGAGCGTCGCGCAGGCGCGTTCCACCGTGGCGCACTGATCACCCGGGAACTCAAGGGCACGGTCGATATGGCCGAGATGGCCAAGCAGGGCGATCCGCGCCTGGCCGACCCGCGCTGGGTAGACCGCGTCAGCCGGCAACTGGCGAAGGCCACCCGCAGCCTGCACCAGCACGGTTTTGCCCACAACGACCTCAAGTGGCGCAATCTGCTGGTGGACGAGGCAGGCGACCTGTTCCTGATTGACTGCCCGACCGGCACCTTTTGGTGGGGGCCGTTCCTGCACTACCGGGTCATCAAGGACCTGGCGTGCCTGGACAAGGTGGCCAAGTACCACCTCAGCCGCAGCCAGCGCCTGCGCTTCTACCTGCAATACCGGGATCAATCGGGCCTGCGCAGCAGCGACAAGCGCCAGGTGCGGCAGATCCTCAAGTTCTTCGAGGGACGCGAATGAACGACTACATCGCCGCGGCGGATCGCGACATCCTCGTTCGCCACGGTCTGGACAGCTTCGACGCGCTCTGGGCCCTGCGCCTGGAGGCGGTGGATGAACCCAATACCGGCCGCGGTGGCTGGAGCAGCGTGTTCCGCCTGGACCTGGGTGATGCGGCCTACTACCTCAAGCGGCAGAGCAACTTCCTGAGCCGTAGCCTGCTGCGGCCCTTCGGGGAGCCCACCTTCGCCCGTGAGTTCCGCAACATCCAGCGCTACCAGGCGTTGGGGGTTCCCGCCCTGCAGGCCGCCTTTTTCGGTACCCGCCTGGTCGAGGGGGAGCGCCGTGCCATCCTGGTGTCGCGGGCTCTGGACGGCTGGCGCGAACTGGTGGGATGGCTGGAGCGCTGGCCCGCACTGACGACCGAACAGTGTTCGGACATCATCGCGGCGGTCGCCAGGCTTGCCCGACGCCTGCATGACGCCGGCCAGGTGCATGGTTGCTTCTATCCCAAGCATGTCTTCCTGCGGGAGGCCGGAACCGGCTTCGAGGCCTGCCTGATCGACCTGGAAAAGACCCGGCCCCTGCTTCTCGGCCGGCGCGACCGGATCAAGGATCTGGAAACTTTGGTGCGCCGTGCCGATGACTGGGGCGAAGCGGAAGTCCGCGAACTGCTGGCCGGTTATCTGCAGCGCCCTGGTGATTCGGCTGAAGTGAATGGCTGGCTGGCGCGCGTCGCCAGCCGACGTCGCAATAAGGAACGCAATCAATGACTCTGGCCGAACTGGCCCGTGCGGGGCGCTCCCCGCAGTTGCCCATCCGCCTGGATATCGCTGGCGGCCTCGAGTTGCAAAGCCTGCTGCGGGTGCTGCCTGGCCAGCGCTACGTCGGCGTGGCGCTCTGGCAGGGCCGCAAGGTGCTGGCCAAACTGCTCGTGGGCGGCAAGGCGGAGCGCCATTTCCAGCGCGAGCTGGCCGGCGTCCAAGCGCTGCATGGCCAGGCGCTGGACTCCCCGGCACTGCTGGCCGAGGGGCAACAGGCTGGGCAGGGGGGCTGGCTGCTGTTCGAGTACCTGGACGCTGCTGAAAGCCTCTGGGATGCCTGGCGCCAGGTGGAGCGCGATGCGCCCCTGTCCGACGGCCAGCAGGCGGTGCTGGGCGAGGCCCTGGTGACCATCGCCCGGCTGCATCTGGCGGGCCTTGCCCAGGAAGACCTTCACCTGGATAACCTGCTGCGCCACGGTGGCAAACTGCACGTGATCGACGGCGGCGGTATTCGTGCCGAATGCCCCGGCGCGCCGCTGCCGCGGGACAAGGCGATGGCCAACCTAGGCGTTTTCTTCGCCCAGCTGCCGGCGGAGCTGGACTCTTACATCGAAGAGCTGCTGGTGCACTACCTGCTGGTCAACGGCGAGCACGCTCTGCCGCTCGAAGCGCTGGAGAAGGAGATCGCCCGCCTGCGGCGCTGGCGTCTTGGCGACTACATGAAGAAGATCGCCCGCGATTGCAGTCTGTTCAGTGTGGTTCGCGGTGCGTTCGGTTTGCGCGCCGTCCGCCGGGACGCCGAGTCGGAGCTGGATGGTCTGTTGCACGCGCCGGACGCCGCCCTGGCGCAAGGGCGCTCACTCAAGCAGGGCGCCACCGCCACAGTGGCCGAAGTCACGGTCGATGGCCGTCGGTTGTTGGTCAAGCGCTACAACATCAAGGGCCTGTTGCACTGGCTGACGCGCTTCTGGCGCCCGAGCCGTGCGTGGCACAGCTGGCGCGAGGGCAATCGTCTGGACTTCCTCGGCATTGCCACGCCCCAGCCGCTGGCCGTGTTCGAGCGGCGTTTTCTCTGGCTGCGCGGACGCGCGTACCTGATTACCGAATATCTCTCCGGGCAAGATATAATCGCCCGTTTTCAACCCTATCTGGACGACCCGGACGGGGCTGGCGCTCCGCCCGAAGCAGAACTGCAGGCCCTCGACCAGCTGTTTGCCGCGCTGATTCGCGAGCGCATCAGCCATGGTGACTTCAAGGGCTACAACCTGTTCTGGCAGGACGGCCGCTGGACCCTGATCGACCTCGATGCCGTCTGCCAGCATCGCAGCCAGCGCAGTTTCGCCCAGGCCTATGCCCGCGATCGCGCACGCTTCCTGAGAAACTGGCCGGCCGGGTCGGCGCTTTACCAGCTACTGGATCAACGTTTACCGCAGGTGCCGGGCACCTGCCCTGAAAGAGGCTAACCCCCGTGGCATTGACGATTCTCGGCCTTTCCGGCGCCCTCAGCCATGATCCCTCCGCCGCGCTCTATATCGACGGCAAGCTGATCGCCGCCGCCGAAGAAGAGCGCTTCGTGCGCGACAAGCACGCGAAGAATCGCATGCCCTACGAGTCCGCCAAGTTCTGCCTGGAGCAGGCTGGCATCAAGCCCTCCGACGTCGACGTGGTGGCCATCCCGTTCGCCCCCATCAGCCTGTTCGGCAAGGCGCGCTGGCACTACGCCAAACGCTACTGGTACGCCCCGGACCGCGCCCTCGACGCCATCCTCATGGGCAATCGCCGCTACAAGCGCTACCGCAAGAAGATCGTCTGGTGCCTGGAGCAGCTGGGCTTCGACGCCAAGAAGGTGAAGATCGAGCCGGTGGAGCACCACCTGGCCCACGCTTCCAGCGCCTACCACTGCTCGGGTTTCAAGGAAAAGACCGCGATCCTCGGCATCGACGGCAAGGGCGAGTACGCCACCACCTTCTTCGGCTGGGGCGAGAACGGCAAGATCCACAAGATCAAGGAATTCTTCGACCCGGACTCCCTGGGCGGCCTCTATGGCGCCATCACCGAGTACCTCGGCTTCGAGATGCTCGACGGCGAGTTCAAGGTCATGGGCATGGCGCCCTACGGCGACGCTGCCAAGTACGACTTCTCGCGTCTGGCCAAGTTCGAGAACGGCGAGCTGATTATCAACACCGACTATGCCAACGTCATCGGTTTCCGCCGCTACAAGGAAAACGGCAAGGGCTACTACTTCTCGCCCAAGCTGATCGAGTGGCTGGGGCCGAAGCGCCAGGGCGACATCGCTGACGATCCCTACATCCACTACGCCGCCAGCATGCAGGCCCTGTTCGAGAAGCTGGCGCTGGAGATGATGGATTACTACCTCGGCGACATCCTTCGCGAGACCGGCAAGATCGCCTTCGCCGGCGGCTGCGCGCTGAACGTCAAGCTGAACCAGAAGATCATCGCCCGTTCGGAAGTGAAGGAACTGTTCGTCCAGCCGGCCTCCGGTGACGCCGGTACCTCCGTGGGGGCTGCTGCCTATGTCTCGGTCAAGCGCGGTGTGCCGGTGGAGAAGATGGAGCACGTCTACCTCGGCCCGTCCTTCAGCAATGAAGACGTGATCGCTGCCTGTGCCAGGCACCCACAGAAACCGGTGTTCAAGCGTATCGAGAACACGCCGCAGCGCATCGCGAAGATCATGGTCGACGGCAACCCCGTCGCCTGGTTCCAGGGCCGTATGGAATTCGGTCCTCGTGCCCTCGGCGGCCGTTCAATCATCGGCTGCCCGAGTGCGGCCGGCGTGGCTGACCGTATCAACGAACAGATCAAGTTCCGCGAGCGCTGGCGCCCCTTCTGCCCGTCGATGCTGGATACCGTCGCGCCGCAGATGCTCAAGGTCGATCACCCATCGCCTTTCATGACCTTCACCTTTGAGGTCAATGAAGAATGGAAGACCCGCGTGGCCGAAGTGGTGCATGAAGATGGTACATCCCGTGCCCAGGTCCTCGAGCGTCGCCACAACCCGCGCTGGTACGACCTGATGAAGGAACTGGAAGTCCTCACCGGTAACGGCGTGTCGCTGAACACCTCGCTCAATCGCCGCGGTGAGCCAATGATCTGTTCGCCGACCGATGCGCTGAACATGTTCTACGGCTCGGACCTGCAGTACCTGATCATGGAAGACATCCTCGTCGTCAAGGAAGGCAAGGACTGGTATGACAATGTCGGCTAAGCCACTGCTTAGTGTCGTCATTCCCACCTACAACTACGCGGGCGTTCTCCCGCGTGCCGTGGAGTCGGTGCTGGCCCAGGCCACCCCGGAGGTCGAACTCTGGGTCGTGGACGATGGTTCCACCGACGACACCCCGGCGGTCTTCACCGCCCTGAGCCAGCGCCACGGTGCGTCCTTCCAGGGCGTCCGCCAGGCCAATTCCGGCCCTTCGGCTGCTCGCAACAACGGCATA
This sequence comes from Pseudomonas sp. TCU-HL1, assembly GCF_001708505.1. NCBI lineage: Bacteria > Pseudomonadati > Pseudomonadota > Gammaproteobacteria > Pseudomonadales > Pseudomonadaceae > Pseudomonas > Pseudomonas sp. TCU-HL1. The sequence continues at coordinate 5,701,181 of NZ_CP015992.1, read as the reverse complement.
CAGCTGGCCCAGGGGCGCTACGTGCTGCTGCTGGATGCCGACGATGAGCTGGCGCCCGGTGTATTGCCCGGCCTCTGTGAGCGCCTGCGTGAGCAGCCGGATGTTGGGCTCTGGCTTGCCGGCCATGTTGCGGTCCAGCCCGATGGCCGCGAGCGCGAACACCCGGCCAGTGCCGTGCCGGTCGAACCGCTGAAGCGCCTGAAGGATTACCTGCTGGGCAAGAAGATCGCCCTCAGCCACGGCGCCTGCGTGTTCCTTCGCGAGCTGCTGCTCGAGCGGCCCTATCCTGAGCATCTGCGCCACAGCGAGGACATTCCGGTCTTTGCGTATTGCCTGACCCAGCGCCAGGTGCAAGTCCTCGACCTGATGCTGGCGCGCATCCACAAGCACCCCGGCAGCCTGCGTCATAACGCCGAGGCCGCGCGCAAGGTGGGGCTGAACCTGGTGGATGAGGTTTTCCTCAAGCTGCCGGCCAACCTGCAGTCACTCAAGCCTGCCTACCGCGCCCAGCGTTGCCTGTCGTTGTTCCGCACCTGCCTTCTGGCCGGGGAGCGGGACAGTGCCCGCACTTACTATCGCGAGGCGCTGCGCACCGATTGGCGGGTGCTGTTCAAACTGTCGTACAGCCGTAAGGCACTGCGCCTGTGGCTGAAGCCCAAGAAGAACCCGGTATGAGCCAGCGCCGTATCAAGGTTCTGCAGTTGCAGAACTACTACAACGTCAATGCGTCCGACCTGGCCGAGCAGATCATCCAGGCTCTGCCGACCGACCGCTACGAGGTGACCACGGCCTTCCTGCGTGGCCGCCCTGGCCCCGGCGAGCCGGTGAGCAAGGCCGAGCGCTCGATCTACTTCGGCTATAGCAAATCTGCCGTCAGCGGCCTGCGCCTGCGCGCCCTTTGGGCGCTCTACCGGCATTGCCGTGACGAAGGCTACGATGCGGTTATCACCCACCGCTTCAAACCGGTGAACATGCTGATGCTGCTCAATCGCTGGCTGCGTATCCGCGCCTGCGTTGGCGTCGCCCACGGCTTCGGCGAATACGATCGTTCCTTCCGTTGCTGGGTCGCACGTCAGTTGCTGACTCCGGCATGGCGGCTGGTGGGCGTTTCCCGCGCGGTGCGCGATTATCTGATCGGCGCCGGTGCGGGCTTCACGCCGGCCAATACCCGGCAGATCAACAACGCCATTGATATCACCCGCGCCGAAGGCCTTCAGCATTCGCGCGACAAGGCGCGCGACATGCTGGGTCTGCCGGCTGATGCGTTCGTGTTCGGCGCCATTGGCCGCCTGGTTCCGGTCAAGGGGCATATCCACCTGCTGCGCGCCTTCGCCAGTGTCAAGGATGCGCAACCCAGCGTGCTGCTGGCGATCATCGGCGAGGGGCGAGCGCGTCCCGAACTGGAGGCCGCCATCGACGAGTTGGGCCTGCAAGGTCGCGCGCTGCTGCTGGGGGCGAAGGATGATGCGTTGCAGTACGTGCGTGCCTTCGACGCTTTCGTCATGCCATCCCTGAGCGAAGGCCTGCCACTGGCTTTGCTGGAAGGCATGAGCGGCCACTTGCCAGTCATCGGCTCGGATATCCCCAGCCTCAAGCCGATACTCGAAGACTGCGGCGGCCGCATCTTCCCCGTCGGCCAGCATGAGGTACTGGCCGGGCACCTTAGCGACGTGCTGGCGCTCTCGCCCGAGGCGCGCGCCGCGGAAGGCGAGCGTGCCTACCAGTACCTCTGCCGTGCCCACTCGATCGAGGATTTTCGTCGCCAGTACCGCGACCTGTTAGTGGAGTTGCTGGAAGGAAGTCGCCATGAGTGATTCGAAGGATCTACCGCTGGTCAGCGTGATCATCTCCTCATACAACCACGCGGATTACATCGAAGCCTGCATCGCAAGTGTGATGGCCCAGACCTACCCGAACGTAGAGTTGCTGGTGGTGGATGATGGTTCTCGGGACGACAGCGTCACGCGTATCCGCAGGTTGCAGGAAATCCATGGCTTCGATTTCGTCGCCCAGGAGAACAAGGGGCTTTCCCGTACGCTCAACGAGACAATCGTCCGTTCGAAGGGCAGCCTTATCGCTCCCTTCGGCTCCGACGACATCATGCTTCCCGAGCGGCTGGCCCTGCAGGTCGCGCATATGCGCGACAAGCCGGAGGTGGGTATCTGCGCCGGCAATGTCGAAACCATCGACGAGCAGGGGCGTGTACGGGCCAAGCAGAAGCCGCGCCCTGCGCGCCGGTTGGGGTTCGACGATATCTTCCTTGGCCAGCAGCCGGGGGCGCCCGCTCCGACCATGCTGTTCCGCCGCGAAGCCATCGAGGCGGTCGGGGGTTACGATCCCGAGATTCGCCTCGAAGACCTGCTGATGAAGCTGAAGATCACCCGCGCGGGTTACATGATCGACATCATGGACGAGGTGCTGGCGCAGTACCGGACCCACGGCCACAACACCTACAAGAACCTGCGCTTCATGGTCGACAACGTGATGAAGACCTACGCCATCTTTCGTGACCACCCGGCCTACGAGGAAGTCTGTGCGCGCTTCATCAATTCCATGCTCATGAAGTGCGCGCGGGACGACAAACCGCTGGCCCGCGAACTGTTTGGCCGGTTGCCCCGGCGCTACTGGAATCGCAAGACGCTGCGGGCCGTCGGCCGCTATCTCCTTCCGGCCCGCAAGCCGCGCGGCTGATCAGGCGGGCAGCGGGCCCAGTACTTTCGCTGGAACGCCGCCGGCGATCACGTTGGCCGGTACATCCCGGTTCACCACCGAGCCATTGGCGATGACACTGTTGTCGCCAATGGTCACGCCCTTCAGCACCGTGACGTTCGCGCCGATGAAGACATTGGTGCCGATGACCACATCCTTGCCCTCGTGCTGGCCGGAACTGCGCAGATGGGGTTCGAGGCGGTGAAAGTCGGAGTCGTATGCCGAGAAGCTATGGCCGATGAGGGTGTTGTCGCCGATGGTGATGGCGTTGCGTTCGGCGATCAGGACGGCGTTGTTGTTGATATGGCAGCCCTGGCCGATGCGGATGCATGAGCCGGGCTCCCGCGCCTCGATATGGGCATAGCCATTGAGGAAGAAGGGAGAAGGCCAGACGCCGATGCTGGACTTCCCGATGTGGATTTCACCCTGCCCGCTGAACAGCGCCGGCTGCTTGAGGCGTCCCTGCATCGCGCGTGGCGTGTTCTCCGACAACAGGCGGTAATGCAGGACGCGCATTCGTTGCACGGCCCGGAACAGGTAGAGCCTGAGTCCCTTGCGCCAGCCGTGCTCGCGGATCTGCTTCATCAGACCCGTGCCTGGTTGGCCGCCTCGATGACGCGGTCGACCTGTTCCGGCGTCATGCTGGGGTCCATGGGCAGGCTCAGGACTTCCTCGTGGATGCTCTCGGTGATCGGCAGCTCGATGTGGTTGTACTCCGGGTAGGCCTTCTGCTTATGGGGTGCGATCGGGTAATGGATCATGGTCTGTACCCCGGCCTTGTCCAGCAGTTGCTGGAAGCGTGCGCGCTGTTGGCAGCGGACCACGAACAGGTGCCAGACATGCTCCTCTTCGCGCTCCCAGGTGGGCAGCCGGATCGCTGCGTTGTCGATCTCGTTCAGGTAGCGGTGGGCGATCTGGCGGCGCTGGGCCGTCTGCTCGTCCAGGTGCTTGAGCTTCACCCGCAGCATGGCCGCCTGGATCTCGTCCAGACGGCTGTTCAGGCCCTGGTAGAGATTGCGGTACTTCACATGGGAGCCGTAGTTGCGCAGTGCCTGAAGGGTTTCCGCCAGTTCGTCGTCGGAGGTAGTGATGGCCCCCGCGTCACCGAGCGCGCCGAGGTTCTTGCCGGGATAGAAGCTGAAACCGGCGGCATCGCCCCAGTTGCCCGCCTTGCGGCCGCCAAGGCTGGCGCCGTGGCCCTGGGCCGCGTCTTCCAGGACCAGCAGCCCATGCCTGTTGGATATTTCCAGCAGTTCCGGCATGTCGGCCAGGCGGCCGTAGAGGTGGACCGGCAGAATCGCACGGGTACGCTTGCCAAGCGCCGCAGTGACCGATCGGGGCGACAGGTTGAGGCTCCTGTCGTCAGGCTCCACCAGCACCGGGACGAGGCCGTTCTCGGTAATTGCCAGCAGGGTGGCGATGTAGGTATTGGCCGGCACTATGACTTCGTCCCCTTCCCGTAGCCGTCCGAGCTCCATCCAGGCGCGCAGAGTCAGGGTCAGGGCGTCGAGACCGTTGGCCACGCCGATGCAATGGCGGGAGCCACAGTACGCGGCGTACTCCTGCTCGAATGCGCGCAGCTCGTTGCCGGCGATGTACCAACCGGAGTCGATGACCCGCGCGCAGGCCTCCAGCAGTTCGTCGCGGAGCTTGGCGTTGATGTCCTTAAGGTTGAGAAATGGAATCATGATCGTCCAGGAAGCGCAGGATGCGCGCAGGGTTGCCGACAACTACCGCTCGGGGGGGGACGTCCTTGGTGACCACTGCGCCGGCGCCGACCATGGCGTATTCGCCGATGGTTACGCCGGGTAGCAGTGTTGCATTGGCGCCGATGGAGGCGCCGCGTTCGAGGCGGACGCCGAGGAATCGTTCAGGGTAGACCTTCGAGCGTGGCATGGGGTCGTTGGCGAAGGTCGCGTTGGGGCCGATGAACACATCGTCCGCGACGCGTATGCCGTCCCACAGGAAAACACCCGATTTGATGGTGACCCTGTCGCCGACCTCGACATCGTTCTCGATGAGGGTGTGTGCACAGACATTGCAATCGGTGCCGATGCGAGCGCCTGGGAGGATCACTGCGTACTGCCAGATTCGCGTGCCGTTGCCGATGTGGGGGCTCTGCACATCCGCCAGTTCATGGACTTGCGGCATGATTGACCTCGGTGAGGAATTGCTCGTAGTTGCGGATGTAGTCGGATTCGTCGTAGTGCTCGCTTGCCAGCACCATCAGCACGCAATCGGGGGAAAAGTCGAACATCTCGTGCCAGACCATACGCTCGATGCGCAGCCCTTGATGGGGGGAGCCGAGACTCAGTGTTTCCCGCCGTTGACCGTCATCGAGCAGGAAACTGCAGCTTCCGCTGAGACAGATGGCGATCTGTTCCAGTTCGCGGTGCGCATGGAAGCCTCGGTGGAGATCGCCGCTCAGGCCGTACAGGTAATAGACGCGGCGTATCTCGAAAGACACGTCCAAGCTGGCCTCGACGACCGCCAATGTCCCTCTGGGGTCGGAAAAAGTACGGAAGTCGATCAGCTTGATCAGGCTCATGATGTCTTCGATGAGTCTCGAGGGAAATTGTGGCGTCTGAGGCCAATGGCACGTTTCAGGGCTTTCGCGGCAGCCGCACCGGCGCGGTCGGCATAGCCGCGGAGCAGGTCGTCCACGTGGCGGACCGCCAGCCAATGGGCATCCTGCTGATAGCGGAGCATATGACGCACGTTGCGTTTGCGTTTCCAGAGAGCCAGTGGGCGATCGCTTATTTGCATGTCGGACAGGTCGATCAAGCCGAATCGACCGTCTGGCAGCTGAAGGACATTACCCAAGTGCAGCGATCGGAAATATACGCCCTGGTCGTGCAGTGCGCCCAGGAATCTGCCGAAGTCTTCCACCGAATGTGCGAGTTGCTGCTCGGAGGTTTCCTGCCAGATATTGCGCAGGGTTTCACCGGGCAGGGGTTCGTACAGCACGCCGCTGAGCTGGCGCTCGGGGATGCTGAGCGTGTCGATGACCTTCGGGGCGCTGATGCCCAGGTCGTTGAGGCGCGCGGCATTGCGGGCAAAGGTCTCCGCCGGTGGTTGCCAGAGCGCGGACGACAGCAGGCGCTTGCGCCGGTAGAGCTTGAGAAAGGTACCGTCGGCCAGGCGTGCCACCTTGAGCCCAAGGCCATCGGCTTCGATGGTCAGGGATCCGGTGAGGGTGGACTCGAGTTGGAGTTCGCTCAGTGTCTTCATCGGCTTTCCTGGCAGCGTTGACTCACGGACAGTGCAACTACCAGCGACAGCGGAATCCAGATCAGGAACCAGCTTTCATTGGGTCGCGAAAGGAAGCTGCTCCCTTCGGTAAGGCCCGCCCCCAGGCCGTAGACCACCATGGCCGAGGCGATCTGGAACCCCTTGTCACGGCGTTGATTCAGGCAGCGCAAGAGGCCCAGGCCGAACATCAGCAGCCAGATGGCCAGGCCGACCAGGCCGAGTTCCAGCAGCACCGCGAGTTCGATGTTGTGCGGATCGCTCAGTGTGAAGTCCAGGAGCCCCTCGGCGGTAAAGGTGAAGCTGCTGTTGAAGCCATGGCCGAGCCAGAGATGTTCCCGGGCCTGGTGCAGGGCGTCGGACCAGATTTGCGGGCGGTACGACGCGCCGCGCTGCAGCAGTATGTCGGGATAGAACAGCAGGCAGAGGATTGCGGCGACCACTCCAATTGCAACCGCGTAGGTTGCTCGACGGGGATTCATGGCCAGCATCCAGACGCTGGTCAGGCCCAGGGCCATCAGTGGTGTGCGGGAGCCGGTGGCGATCAGGGCGGCGGTCAGGATCAGCACCAGTAGCAGCGGCAGCCAGTCCTGGCGCAGGTCACGGACGATCCAGGCGGCCAGCCAGTAGGCGCAAAACGCTCCCAGGATGTGCGAGGTCAGCAGTGGATTGCGCAACGCCCCGGTGCCGATGAGGCGCCCTTCCTCCGGTGGGACCGTGAAGAATAGGTAGAGGTTAACCAGGGCGGCGATCGCCGCTAGCCCAGCGCCGATGCGTAAGGTCTTGAGGAGTGTGTCCCGGTTGCTCAGGGCAATGAAACTGCATCCTGCGAACAGCATGAAGACGTACAGAGGGCGTTTTGCCAGGCTGGAGGCGCCTTCGTCGGCCCTGGTCCAGGCCAGGCTCAGCAACAGCCAAACGGTCAAGGCGAGAAAACTGAGCATGACGGGCTCGCGAATCAGGGCCATGAACCGGCGGGGCGCTGTGACCAAGCCAAGCAGCGCGGGAGCGGCGATGAACCCGTAGAAGACCTTGGTATAGAGACTGCCACTTGGTATCCAGAACATTCCCGTGAGCAGCGCCAGGTATCCGAGCACCAGCCAGCGGTGCAAGACAAGATGGGTCAGGGAGTGTGGCGTGGTTCTTGTTTCCAGGGGGGATGAATACATCAGGAATCCCGGTCATGCTTCGAAAAGGCCTGCATCTTAGTGCATCCTCCGGGAGGAGGCAGCTCCCCTGTGATAAGCTCTCCGCCCCTTCGCCCCTGTTGAAGCGCACGCGCATGTCAGAGCCGCATTCCTCTGCGTCCAGCCTGAAGATCTATTTCCGCCTGCTGGGCTACGTCCGTCCCTACACCGGGATGTTCCTGATCAGCATCATTGGCTACATCATCTTCGCCTCCACTCAGCCAATGCTGGCGGGCATTCTCAAGTATTTCGTGGATGGCCTGAGCAATCCGGATGCCGTCCTGTTCCCCGATGTTCCTTACCTGCGCGATCTGAAACTGCTTCAGGCCGTGCCGCTGCTCATCATCCTCATCGCCGCGTGGCAGGGCCTGGGTTCTTACTTGGGCAACTACTTCCTGGCCCGGGTTTCCCTGGGGTTGGTGCATGACCTGCGGCTGGCGCTGTTCGACAGCCTGCTGTCGTTGCCAAACCGCTATTTCGATCGTCACAACTCCGGACACCTGATTTCACGCATCACCTTCAACGTGACCATGGTGACGGGCGCCGCAACGGACGCCATCAAGGTGGTGATCCGCGAAGGGTTGACCGTGGTGTTCCTGTTCGGCTACCTGCTGTGGATGAACTGGAAGCTGACACTGGTGATGGTGGCCATCCTGCCGCTGATCGCCCTGATGGTCAGCAGTGCCAGCCGCAAGTTCCGCAAGCAGAGCAAGAAGATCCAGGTGGCGATGGGCGACGTGACCCATGTGGCGTCCGAAACCATCCAGGGTTACCGCGTGGTGCGCAGCTTTGGTGGCGAGCCCTACGAGTCCGGGCGTTTCAATTCCGCCAGTCAGAGCAACACCCGCAAGCAGCTGCAGATGACCAAGACCTCGGCCGTCTACACCCCGATGCTGCAGCTGGTGATCTACAGCGGCATGGCCGCCCTGATGTTCCTGGTGCTGTTCCTGCGTGGCGATGCGAGCGCGGGTGACCTGGTGGCCTACATCACGGCTGCCGGCCTGCTGCCGAAGCCGATCCGCCAATTGTCCGAGGTCAGCTCCACGGTGCAGCGTGGCGTGGCCGGCGCCGAGAGCATCTTCGAACAGCTCGACGAGGAGCCCGAGGTGGATCGCGGGACAACCGAGCGGGAGCGCGTCAGCGGCCACCTGCAGGTGCGCAACCTTAGCTTCCAGTACCCCGGCACCGACAAGCCTGTGCTGCTGGACATCAATTTCGACGCCGAGCCGGGCCAGATGATTGCCCTGGTGGGGCGCTCCGGCAGCGGCAAATCCACCCTGGCTAACCTGATTCCCCGTTTTTACCACCATGATCAGGGGCAGATCCTGCTGGATGGTGTCGATATCGAAGAGTATCGACTGCGCAACCTGCGCCGCCACATCGCCCTGGTGACCCAGCAGGTGACGTTGTTCAATGACTCAGTGGCCAACAACATCGCCTATGGCGATCTGGCCGACGCACCTCGGGAAGATGTCGAGCGAGCGGCCGAGGCGGCGTATGCCAAGGAGTTCGTCGACAGGCTGCCGCAAGGCTTCGATACCGAAGTTGGCGAGAACGGCGTGCTGCTGTCTGGTGGGCAACGCCAGCGACTGGCAATTGCGCGTGCCTTGCTGAAGAACGCGCCGGTGCTGGTGCTGGACGAGGCCACGTCGGCGCTCGATACCGAATCCGAGCGGCATATCCAGGCCGCGCTGGATCGCGTGATGGATGGCCGCACCACGCTGGTCATCGCTCACCGCCTTTCCACCATCGAGAAGGCGGACCTGATTCTGGTCATGGATCAGGGGCGGATCGTCGAGCGGGGCAACCATGCCGAGCTCCTGGCCATGAACGGCTATTACGCCCGCCTCCATGCCAACCAGTTCGAGGAAGAGGCCCAGCCGCAAGCAAGCTGAGCACGACGGGAAACATTGGATCTCAAGGAAGGGCCGGGCATTTGCTCGGCAAGGTAAGGTTTTGCTCAACAGATTCAGGCTGTTTCGTGAACGTGGTTGGGAGCCGATCGACGTGGCCTCCTACCGCGGCGTCTGGGTACGCTTCGGTGGCAGCGTCGTCACCTGTCCGTCGGTCGTCGAACGTTTGTCCGCACTGGCCGGTATTCCGGTGCGTTACCTGGGGTACAGGGTGGATGGTGAGCTACAGGCCGCCATCCCGACCTGGGGAAACAGCCTGGCGTTGTCCCGGCGGGTGTTGAAGCAACGGGGCATGCGCAACCTCTTCGATCTGGGGAACGCCGAAGTGATTCTCCCGGCGGCTCCGGGCGCCGGTATCCCTCTGCGGCATGAAGGTGCTTACCTGTCCGAGCTGAATCTGTCCGGCTTCAGCGGCCTGCGCCAGCAGAAAGAACAGCTGGCCATCGCCCGGGCGCCAGAAGAACTGTCGAAGAAGTTCCGCTACAACCAGCGCCGTGAACTGCGCCTGTTCGAGGAAGCGGGCGGACAGATCCGGCCTGTATCCGAGTTCGCGCCAGCCGAACTGGCGGCTATCTATACCGAGTTGTTCGAGCGCCGCTGGGGCTTCGAGGTTCCGGGCAAGGCCAATCTCGCCGACGTCTTCGGGTTGCTGCACGAATTCCTCAGTGGCTCGCTGTTGCTGCTCAATGGTGCCCCGGTAGCCGTTCAGGTGCTGTACAGGGTCGAGTCGCCAGACTGGATCAGTTTCGAGTACATCAACGGCGGCGTAGACCCCAGCGCACATCATCTCAGCCCGGGCAGCGTTCTCAGCTTCATCAATACCCAGGCTGCCTGGGAAGACGCCCGGACCAAGGGCAAGGCCCTGCGCTACTCATTCGGTCGGGCCGATCGCGAATACAAGGATCGTTGGTGCAACAGGGTTGCCGCATTTCGGGTGTGAGTGAATGGAAACACGCAAACAGCAATTGCTGCGTCGGCACCGGCGCGGCAAGCGTCTCTTCATGGTCGCGGCGCTGCTGGTCCTGGCAGCGCTCGACTGGTTCGGCAACTGGAACAGCCTGCCCGTCCTGTTGGTCCTGACCTGGATAGCCCATGAGGCCTGGTTCGCCGACCATCTCTTCTACTCGCCCCGAGCCGACTACCGCTACCGTTTCCCCGATTCCGCACCCGCCATTCCAGGGCGCCTCTGCGAAGAGCGACTTCAACTCGATGCCGGCCAACTGCCGGCCGCTGCCGACACCCTGATTCTTGCCGTCGAAATCCGTAGTACCTGGCTGGGGCGCTGGCTGGACCCGCACGTCCTGATCGGAGATGGCCAGACCGCCGACCGCCAGGATTTCGAGCGGGGCGCACGGGGCATCCGCTACCTCAATTTGTCCGGCCTGGCGCAGGCCTTGCGCGACGGGCGGCTGCGCTTGCGTGGCCGCTTCTGCCGGCTGATGCCGGACGTCCGACTGCACGCCTTCGAGAACCCCGACTACACGGCGCGGCGGCTCATGGTGATCGCCCCCCACGCGGATGACGCCGAACTGGCGGCCTTCGGGCTGTACAGACGTTGTGCCGAGGCGAGTATCGTCACCCTGACCCAAGGTGAAATCGAGGCGCAGAACTACCGTCGGATAGGCCTCGACAGCGCCGCGGCGGCGCGCCTGAAAGGGCGCCTGCGCAGCTGGAGCAGCCTGGCTGTCCCACTTTGGGGTGGCGTGCCAGCGACTTGCTGCGTGCAGCTTGGCTACTACTGCATGCGGCTGAGCGCCATGGCGGCCGAGCCGGATATAGCTTTCGCCTCGCTGGAGTCCGGCGAGGCGGATATCCGCAGCGTGCGTCGCTTCAATCCACTGGCATTGCCGGGAGACCTGGACGGCGTCCCGAGCTGGAACAACCTGGTGGGGGACCTCGCGGCCCTGCTCAAACGCTTCCGGCCCGAGGTCGTCGTGCTGCCTCACCCTGAGCTCGATCCGCATCCTGACCACGTCCAGGCCGGCAGGGCGTTGGCCGAGGCGATCGAACTCAGCGGCTGGCGGCCTGAAGTCCAGCTGCTCTACGCCAATCACCTCTACGACAACGACCGCTGGCCGATGGGGCCGGCGGGCAATGGCGTGGCCTTGCCGCCGCGCCTGGCGCCCCTCCCCGCTGATGGGCTGTGGAGCCCGTTGCTGGACGCACCCGCCAGGCTGGACAAGGCCCAGGCCCTGGCCATGCAGCATGACTTGCAAACGCCCTTGTCGGTCAAGAAGCGTGTGCGCCGCATCATTCAGTGGCTGCTGGCTGGCCGGCGCTGGCCCGAGGTCGGTCGGGACGACTTCTTTCGCAAGGCGGTGCGTCGCCATGAGCTGTTCTGGGTGCGCCCGGCGTCTGATCGGGGGCCTCGGGACGACTGAGCTGCTATGGTATGATCCGCGCCGTTTTTGACGTCCGGAGACTCCATGAAGCTGTCCATGCCCCGATTCGATCAAGCCCCCGTTCTGGTGGTGGGCGACGTCATGCTTGACCGCTACTGGCATGGCGGCACGTCGCGTATTTCGCCCGAGGCACCGGTGCCCGTGGTCAAGGTGGAGCAGATCGAGGACCGCCCTGGCGGCGCGGCCAACGTTGCGCTGAACATCGCGGCGCTGGGCGCTCCGGCCATGCTGGTGGGGATCACCGGTATCGATGAAGCAGCCGATAGCCTCACAGACAGCCTCGGTGCCGCGGGTGTGGAGGTGCATTTCCAGCGCCTCGCCGAGCAGCCGACCATCGTCAAGCTGCGGGTCATGAGCCGGCACCAGCAGCTGCTGCGCATGGACTTCGAGGAAGCCTTCGCGACCAATGCCGAAACGTTGGCTGCTGAAGTCGAGCGCCTGCTGCCCGAGGCCAAGGTGCTGGTGCTGTCCGACTACGGCAAGGGGGCACTGAAGAACCACCAGGTTCTGATCCAGGCGGCCCGCCGCCGTGGCGTGCCGGTGCTAGCCGACCCCAAGGGCAAGGATTTCAGCATCTACCGGGGCGCCAGCTTGATTACCCCGAACCTCAGCGAATTCGAGGCCGTCGTTGGCCGCTGCACCGATGAGGCCGAACTGGTTACCAAAGGCGCCGCCCTGATGCAGGAGCTGGAGCTGGGTGCGCTGCTGGTCACCCGTGGCGAGCATGGCATGACGCTGCTGCGTCCCGGGCATTCCGCCCTGCACCTTCCTGCCCGTGCCCGTGAGGTGTTCGACGTCACCGGCGCTGGCGACACCGTGATTTCCACGCTGGCCGCTGCCCTGTCCGCAGGTGAAGACCTGCCCCAGGCCGTTGGCCTGGCCAACCTGGCGGCCGGTATCGTTGTCGGCAAGCTGGGTACTGCCGCTATCAGCGCCCCGGAACTGCGTCGTGCCGTGCAGCGCGAGCAAGGTTCCGAGCGTGGTGTGCTGAGCCTGGACCAGCTGTTGCTGGCCATTGACGACGCCCGCGCCCATGGCGAGAAGATCGTATTCACCAATGGCTGCTTCGACATTCTCCACGCCGGTCACGTGACCTACCTGGAGCAGGCGCGTGCCCAGGGGGATCGCCTGGTGCTGGCGGTCAATGACGACGCTTCGGTCAGCCGTCTCAAGGGCCCTGGTCGTCCCATCAACAGCGTCGAGCGCCGCATGGCAGTGCTTGCAGGGCTGGGCGCGGTGGACTGGGTTGTCAGTTTCTCCGAGGACACGCCCGAACGCCTGCTGGCCCAGGTCAAGCCGGACGTACTGGTCAAAGGTGGTGACTATGGCATCGACCAGGTGGTCGGTGCCGATATCGTCCGTGCCTACGGCGGTGAAGTGAGGGTGCTAGGCCTGGTGGAGAACAGCTCCACCACGGCGATCGTCAACAAGATTCTGGATAAATCCTGAGCCCCCCATGCTAGAGCAGCTCTATTTGCGCTTGCGCAACCTCGCCTACAAGAACCGCTTCAAGATCAAGTCCGGCAACAAGCTGGAGATTCCGGTCAGCGCCCAGCGGCAGATGAAAAAGATCACGGTCAAGCTGGGGGGCACAACAACCGCCTGATCGTGGGCGAGGGTGTCCAGCTCACCCACTGTGAGATCCGCCTCGACGGACAGGACAACCTGATCGAGATCGGGCCGCGGGTACGCTTCAGCTCCGGCAAGATCTACTTGCGCAATACCAGCGGCCAGCACATCCGCATAGGCGAGGACACCACGGTCGAGGGCGCCTACCTGCTGGTCGATGAAGCTTCCAGCATCGACATCGGACGGGATTGCATGCTGTCCACCGATATCCTTATCCGCACCGGTGACAAGCATTCGATCCTCGACATGCACAGAGCGGCCAGCGCTTGAATCCGTCCCGCGATGTCCGCATTGGAGACCGAGTGTGGGTCGGTCGCGACGTCCAGGCCCTCAAGGGAACAGTCCTTCATCCCGAGTCGGTGGTCGGCGCATGCTCGGTGGTCAGTCGCGCCTTCGACGAGGGCAACTGCGTGATCGCCGGAGTGCCGGCACGCATCGTCAAGCAGGGTATTTGCTGGGATCGCTCCCTGCTCTGATCCCTCGTCACTGGCAGCGCTGCCAGTCGTTGGTGTCGGCCCGGTCATAGGCTTGCGGGCCGGCGCCGACCATCATCGCGGCATCCTCATCCCGAATGGAGTGCGATGCCGATGTCCCCCGACGCACAGGGCCGCGCCCTGGCCGTGCTGAATCGCGTGGCCCAGGCTCACTGGCCTGACCGTTTCAACCTGCGCAAGGCTTTCGAGAAACTCCTCTACAGCGGTACCCGAGCGGGATTCCGGCTGGCCGCCCGACGCGCGCGCAAGACCCCTCGTCGCCTGGCTGGTGCCGATGATGTGTTCGACCTCTCGCTATCCGATGAGCAGCGCATGCTGGTCGAGATGCTGGCTGCCTTCGCCCTGGAGGCGTTGCGCCCGGCTGCCCATGAGGCAGACGTCCGGGGGGCTGTGCCAGCGAAGCTGCTCAATCAGGCCCATGCGCTGGGTTTGGCCCACTATGGCGTGGGTGAGAGCCTGGGTGGCCTGGCCGGCGCGCGCACTATCCTGACCAATGCCCTGATGGCCGAGTCCCTGGCCAAGGGGGACCTGAGCCTTGCTGCCGCGTTGCTGGGGCCCCTGTCGGCGGCCAACTGCATTCGCCGTTGGGCCTCGCCAGAGCAACAGGCCGCCTGGCTGCCTGCCTTCGTCGCCGAGCAGCCGGCGCCGCGCATTGCCCTCGCGGTGAGCGAGCCTACCGTGCTGTTCGACCCGCTCAAGCTGTCCACCCGCGCGCAGCGCAAGGGAAAGCACTATGTGCTGAGCGGCGAGAAGTGCCTGGTGCTGGACGGGCTGGAAGCCAGCCGGCTGATCGTGGCCGCCGAAACAGATCGCGGTCCGGCGCTGTTCATGGTCGAGGCCGGTAGCCGGGGGCTGCAGTTGCGGCAGGAACCCGCCATGGGGTTGAAAGCCTGCGGCACGGCCCGGATCCGCCTGAAAGGCGTGAAAGTGCCTGTGGAGAACCGCCTGACCGCGGACGACTTCGTCTACCAGGACTTCCTCGACCTCAGTTATCTCGCCTGGTGCGCGCTGGCGGTGGGGGCTGCCCAGGCGGCGTTGGACTATGTGGTCGGCTACTGTAACGAGCGCACCGCCTTCGGCGAGCCCATCAGCCACCGCCAGGGCGTGGCGTTCATCGTCGCGGACATCGCCATTGAACTCGACGCCATGCGCCTGATGCTCTGGCGAGCGTGCGCCCGCGTCGACCGCGGCGAGGCGTTCCAGCGCGAGGCGTATCTGGCGCGCCTGTTCTGCGCCGAGAAGGCCATGAAGATCGGCACCGACGCCGTCCAACTGCTCGGTGGTCATGGTTTCACCCAGGAGCACCCGGCCGAACGCTGGTACCGCGACCTGCGTGCCGTCGCTCTGATGAGTGGCGGCCTGCACCTGTGAGGAAGGCAGCATGAACCTGGAAATCCCGAAGAAATTCCACGGCCTGAGCAATCAGGCCCATCAGGTGGCGGCGCAGTACTTCCGCCCGCTCTCGCGCAAGTACGACAAGGCCGAACATGCCTATCCCTGCGAGCTCGATCTGCTCGCCGCCCTGCTGGACGGCATGAACGCCGGCTCCCCGGAAGCCGTGGGCGCCGGCTCGGCGAGCAAACGTGGCGTCGGGGCAGAGGAGGGTGTGCGCAATGGCGGCAACCTGTCCGCGCTGCTGGGTGTGATGGAGCTGAGCTGGGGCGATGTCGGTCTGCTGCTGGCCATGCCGCGCCAGGGGCTGGGCAACGCCGCGATTGCCGCGGTAGCCAACGAAGAACAGCTCAAGCGCTTCCGGGGCACCTGGGCAGCCATGGCGATCACCGAGCCCGGTTGCGGTTCGGACTCGGCGGCCATTCGTACCACGGCGGTCAAAGATGGCGAGCATTACGTGCTCAACGGCGAGAAGATCTTCGTCACCTCCGGCGAGCGGGCCGATGCGGTGGTGGTCTGGGCGACCCTGGACCGCAACCTGGGTCGTGCCGCCATCAAATCCTTCGTGGTGGAAAAGGGCACGCCGGGCATGACGGTGACGCGCCTGGAGAAGAAGCTCGGCATCAAGGCCTCGGACACTGCGTCCATCAGCTTCAGCGACTGCCGGGTACCGGCCGCCAACCTGCTGGGCAGCGCCGAGATCGATGTGGACAAGGGCTTTGCCGGGGTGATGGAGACCTTCGACAACACCCGTCCGCTGGTGGCCGGGATGGCGGTAGGCGTGGCCAAGGCCGCGCTCGACCGGACGCGCGAACTCCTGGGCAAGGCCGGATGTCGCTTCGACTATCGAACGCCACTGCTGGCCGTGCGCCATGCCGAAGCGACGCTCTATCGCCTGGAAGCCGAGTGGGAAGCCGCGCGGCTGCTGACCCTGAAGGCGGCCTGGATGGCCGACAACCGCCTGCCCAACTCCAAGGAGGCCTCCATCGCCAAGGCCAAGGCCGGGCGAGTGGCCAACGAAGTCACCCTGACGTGCGCGGAACTGGTCGGTGCCCTGGGCTATGGCGAGGATGAACTGCTGGAAAAGTGGGCGCGAGACTCGAAGATCCTCGACATCTTCGAAGGCACCCAGCAGATCCAGTTGTTGATCGTGGCACGGCGCGTGCTGGGCAAGAACTCCAACGAGCTGAAGTAATCAGCGCCAACTCATCGGCGCCGGGGCGCCCTGTGCGCCCCGGCGTTCAGCAGGCCATCTTTTTTCCCAGCGGGCGGGCCGTCCCTACCCGCGCCAGCCAGTCCCGCCAGCGCACGCGCTCATCACGCACGAGCCAGCCGTCCTGCTCGGCGAAGCTTTCGGAGAGCCAGACGCCGCGGGTGCTGGCGCTCTTGAACTCGCCATTGCGTACGGTAAGCAGGTCGCCCGTCGGCTGCCCCTGATGCAGCGGCAGCAGATAGATATCCGGACGGCGCCGTTCCAGGCAGGCCACCAGTTCGCCGTCCTGCAGCACCTCGTCCACGTGGAACAGACTGATCTGGTGGCAGTCCCGTGGCAGGTCCAGGCGCAGGTCGTAAACCAGTTGCAGGGAGGCGGTCGGCAGATGGACGTAAGCGTCGGGGCGCTCCAGAAGGGTCAACTTGCCATTGCGCACGGGGCGCGCAGCGCCGGACAGGGGGCTCAGGCGGAAGTCGTTGGTCTCGCGGTAATGCAGCTGTCGTTGGTAGGGCGTGGGTAGCCAGGTGTCTGCGAAGCGCCCGGCCAGCCAGCCTTCCGGGGTTTCGATCAGGCACTCCTCGGCCACTTCCTGGATGGCCGTGAGCAGCGGCAGGTTCAGTTCGTGGGCCGGGACATAGCCGGAAATCAGCTTGAGCACGGTGTCGCCGCGATCCTGCCGACGCTGGCGCACCAGCAGCCAGTAGTCACGACCCTGGAGATTCAGTGTCAGCCGCACCGACACGCCCAGGTTAGCCAGCTCCACGGCAAAGCGCTGGCTGTCGTTCACCTGGACCGGGCGGCGCCGCTCCAGCATCTGGGTGAAGTTCAACGGTCGGCCCAGGCTCTGGTAGTTCAGGGCATCGGCGCTGGCTTCGACATGCAGCGGAAGGGTCTTGAACGCGCTGGGGTCCTTGCGGGCGAGGATTCGCGGCATGTCGGCTCCTTCTGGGTAGGGGTCGGCTAGCAACGGCCTCCGATCACTGCGGCGGCCGTCGCGACATTATGGGACAGATGCAGCGGATTGATGGTCCCGATTATCGCGCTGGTCACCCCAGGGTGACCGAAGATCAGTTCGAAGCTGGCGCGCACCGGATCAACGCCTGCGTCCAGGCAGACATGGCCGCTGGCCAGGCCTTTCTTGATCAGGATGCCTTTGTTTTGTTGCAACGCACGGTCAATGACCGGCTTTTCGCCCTGCTCATTGAGGTTGTAGGTGACCATAGCGCAGTCGCCTTGCTCCAGGGCCAGCAGGCCGCCGTCCACGGTTTTGCCGGACAGGCCGAAGGCGCGGATCTTGCCGGCGTGCTTCAGCTCGGCGAGCGTCTCGTAGACGCCACTCTCCCGCAGGATGGCCAGGTCGTTGCCGTCGGAGTGCACCAGTACCAGATCGATGTAGTCGGTTTCCAGGCGTTTCAGGCTGCGTTCGACGGAGAAGCGCGTGTGATCGGGACTGAAGTCGAAGCGCGACAGCCCATTCTCGAACTCTTCGCCTACCTTGCTGACAATCACCCAATCCTGGCGCTTGCCACGCAGCAGCGGGCCCAGGCGTTCCTCGCTGCGGCCGTATGCGGGCGCGGTGTCGATCAGGTTGATGCCGAGGTCGCGGGCCAGTGCCAGCAACTGGCGGGCTTCGACGTCGTCGGGGATGGTGAAGCCGCTGGGGTACTTCACGCCCTGGTCACGTCCGAGTTTCACGGTGCCCAGGCCCAGCGGGGAAACTATCAGGCCGGTACCGCCCAAGGGGCGATGGCAATCGTGCAGGCTGTTCATCCGAGCAGTTCCTCCCAAACCGGTTGAGCCACCGGAGGACGGGGCAGGGCGGGCAGCGGCGGGTTCGCGCCCGGGCGCACGCCATCACGCTCGAAGGCGGCCAGTACGCGGTCGGCGAAATCCGGTGCCAGGGCGAGTTTGGTCGGCCAGCCCACCAACAGGCGGCCCTGATCGCTGAGGAAGGCGTTGTCTGGACGCACCAGGCCAGACTGCGCCGGCTCGGCACGGTCCACCCGCAGGGTTGCCCACTGGGCGGCGGAGAGGTCGACCCAGGGAAGCAGGTGGCGCAGTTCCTGTTCGGCGGCGGCGATCTGTTCCGCTTCGTTGCGTGCCACGCCGTCCGCTTCCGCGATGTCGCCGCCCAGATACCAGACCCACTGGCCGTCGGCGGCCGGGTGGCTGGTGACGGTGATGCGGGGTTTTGGTCCGCCGCCCAGGCAGTGGGCGTAGAGGGGTTTCAGGCTGGGCGCCTTGACCATCACCATATGCAGCGGGCGCAGCTGCATGGCGGGCTGGCTCAGCCCCAGGGCTTCGAGCAGCGCCTGGTTGCCGGCGCCGGCGCTGAGGACGATGCGCTGGGCGCGAACTGCACGGCCGTCAAGGCGCAGGCCGGTGAGTTGGCCATCCTCCAACAGGGGTTCGATTGTCCGTGCGGCCAGCAGCCCGTCGCCCGCCAGCTCCGCGAGACGGCTGATCAGGCTGGGAACATCCAGAACCAGTTCGGCCAGACGATAGACCTTGCCCTTGAACCTGGGATGCTGCAGCGCTGGCGGCAGATCGCTGCCCTTGACCTGGTCGACGCGGCCGCGCACCGCCTTGCTGGCGAAGAAACTGGTGAGATTGCCGGCCAGGGTGCCGGGCGACCAGAGATAGTGGGCCTCGGAAAGCAGGCGCACGCCGGCGAGGTCCAGCTCACCGTTACCGGCCAGTGCCTCGCGCCAGCGGCGGGGCATGTCGGCGATGGCCTCGGAGGCGCCGGTCAGGGCGCCGTGCAGGGCGTACTTGGCGCCACCGTGGATGATCCCCTGGGACCGCACGCTCTGCCCGCCGCCGAGGCTGGCGTTTTCTACCAGCAGGGTGGCGAAGCCTTGCTTGCGCAGGCGGGCGTTGAGCCAGAGGCCGGCGATGCCGCCGCCCAGGATGAGAACGTCGGTGGAGAGGGATTCGGCCATGTGCGGAAGGCGCCTCGAAAAAAACAGGGGCGCAGTATAGCGCCCCTGTTCGTGAAGCAGCGGGAAGAGCCGGTTCAATGCCCCGTGCTGTTCGAGAACAGCTGGATCACCACCACGCCGGAGACGATCAGGCCCATGCCCAGCACGGCCGGCGTGTCCAGCCGCTGCTGGTAGAGCACCAGGGCGGCGACGCTCACCAGCACGATGCCGAGCCCCGCCCAGATGGCATAGGCGATGCCCACGGGAATGCTGCGCACCACCATCGTGAGCATCCAGAAGGCGATGGCGTAGCCGCCGATCACCAGAATCAGGGGCAAGGGCTTGTTGAAACCGTCGATGGCCTTCATCGAGGTGGTGGCGACCACTTCGGCAGCAATGGCGATAGCGAGATAGATGTAGCCGGTCATGATCGGTCCTCCTGTGCGATGGGCGGATTCTAAGCTTCCTGATGATGGGATAAAGTCATTACCTATCTGTAATAGAGATAGGCAATTGACCATGCAATGGAACCTGGAGCAGATCCGTTTGTTCGTCGGTGTGGCGGAGAGTCAGTCCTTTTCAGCGGTGGCGCGAAAGTTGCGGCGTGCCCAGTCGGCCGTCAGCAGTGGCATCGCCCTGCTGGAGGATGATCTCGGGGTGCAGTTGTTCGAGCGCAGCAGCGGACGGCAGCCGCGCCTGACGATGGCGGGCACCGCCTTGCTGGAAGAAGCGCGCGAAGTGCTTCGCCAGTGCCAGCGCCTGGAAGGCAAGGCACAGGGATTGGCGAAGGGCGAAGAGGCCCGGTTGCGCCTGGCCCAGGACGAGGCCATGCCCTATCAGCCGGTGCTGGCCAGCCTGGAAGCGCTGGGCACGGCCTTCCCGATGCTGGAAGTGCAGCTTGCCGCCAGCGCCCAGGGGGAGGTCGCGCGAAAGCTGCTGGAGCGCCGAGCCGATCTGGGGCTGTTGTTTCACCATGAGCAGATGCCCGACGCCCTGGAACGCCAGCGCCTGGGCACCATCGAAATGGTCACGGTCTGTGGTGCCAGCCACGCCCTGGCCACGCGGACGTACGCCGACCGCCGTGAACTGGGGCGCCACCGGCAGATCCTGATGTCGCCCCAGGACAGCCATTACCCTGGCGGTGAGCAACTCGGTCCGCAGGTCTGGCGGGCCGACAGCTTCTATGTGATGGCCGAACTGCTGATGCGTGGACTGGGCTGGGCCTGGCTGCCGCGCCATGTGGCCCAGTACCCGGGATACCAGGGGCAATTGGTGGAATTGCGCAGCGACTGGACGCCGCCTTCGCTGGTGGTTGAACTGGTCTGCCGCCGTGACGAAGCCCTGGGACCGGCGGCGCTCTGGCTGGCGGACAGCCTCGCCGAGCACCTGCAAGCCATGGGCTAGTGCGATTGACGCTGACTCACGCTAAGCTCCGCGCCCATGAATCGCACCCTCTATACCTTGTTGTTCCATCTTGGTCTTCCGCTGGTGGCCCTGCGCCTCGCCTGGCGAGCCTGGCGCGCGCCGGCCTATGCCCGGCGCGTAGGCGAACGCTTCGCTTTCGGCCTGCCTGACATCCGGCCCGGAGGCATCTGGGTCCACGCCGTGTCGGTAGGCGAGAGCATTGCCGCCGCGCCCATGGTCCGCGCCCTGCTGGAGCGTCACCCGGGCCTGCCGATCACCATCACCTGCATGACTCCCACAGGCTCGGAGCGTATCCGTGCGCTGTTCGGCGACCGGGTGCAGCATTGCTACCTGCCGTATGACCTGCCCTGGGCTGCGGCGCGCTTTCTGGGACACGTACGGCCGAAGCTAGCGGTGATCATGGAAACCGAGCTCTGGCCGAACCACATCCACCAGTGCGCCCGGCGTGGTATTCCGGTGGTGCTGGCCAATGCCCGGCTGTCCGAGCGCTCGGCTCGTGGCTATGCGCGCTTCGGCAAGCTCACGGCGCCCATGCTGGCCGAACTGAGCTGGATTGCGGTGCAGACCGAGGCCGAAGCCGAGCGCTTCCGTCGACTCGGTGCGCACCCTGAATGCGTGACGGTAACCGGGTCGATCAAGTACGACCTGCGCATCGACCCGGCCCTGCTGCAGGGCGCCAGTGAGCTGCGCAGCCAGTGGGGCGCCGAGGCCCGACCAGTGTGGATTGCCGCCAGCACCCATGCCGGGGAGGACGAAATCATCCTTGCCGCCCACAAGGCCCTGCTGAAGCAACGGCCCGACGCGTTGCTGATCCTGGTACCGCGCCATCCGGAGCGCTTCGGTCCGGTGTTCGAACTCTGCCGCCGCGAAGGGCTGGCGACCGTGCGCCGTTCCACGGGTGAGCCGGTGAGTGCGAGCGACGCGGTGCTGTTGGGCGACACCATGGGCGAGCTGCTCTTTCTCTATGCCCTGGCCGATATCGCCTTTGTCGGCGGTAGCCTGGTAGCCAATGGCGGCCACAACCTGCTGGAGCCGGCGGCCCTGGGCAAACCGGTACTCTCGGGGGCGCACCTGTTCAACTTCCTCGAAATCGCCGCGCAACTGCGCGACGCCGGCGCCTTGGTCGAGGTGGCCGATGCCCATGAGTTGACGACCCAGGTGGGGGGGCTCTGGAGCGAGCCGAAGCGTTCTATGGCCATGCACGATGCCGGCCTGGACGTGCTCAAGGCCAACCAGGGGGCGCTGGAGCGGTTGTTGGGCGGGATTGCGCGGCTGCTACAGCGCTGATGAGCGATCTGTAGGAGCGAATTCATTCGCGATGCAGCCCGCAGGGCTGCCCCTGAGGTTCATCGGGGCCTGCCGCGCAGCCCTATCGCGAATGAATTCGCTCCCACAGGAATATTCCCCAAAGAAATCCGGGCGTTGGCTTAGAACGTCGGCGGGGTGATCACCCACAGCACCAGCGTGTCCTTATCGCCGGGGTTGCCGTAGCGGTGCGGTTCCTGGCTGGAGAAGCTGAAACTGTCGCCTTCCTGCAGGCGGAAGTGCCGCTCGCCGACCCAGAGTTCGAATTCGCCGCTGAGCACATAGCCGGCTTCCTCGCCTTCGTGGCTGTAGCTCTCTTCGCTGTAGGTGCCCGGTGGGAAGCGCGAGTGGAGCATTTCCAGCTGGCGCAGGGGGTGCGGGCTGAGCAGTTCGTCGGTGATGCCGTCTTCGTAGTGCAGGCTGGTGCGGGCATTGCGCCGCACCACGTAGCCCCGGTCGGCTTCGCTGGTGGGGGCCTCGCTGGCGAAGAACCACTGGATGGTCACGCCCAGGCTGCGGGCGATGTTGAACAGCGCCGGAATCGAGGGGTACGCCAGGTTGCGTTCCAACTGGCTGATATAGCCGGCGGTGAGCTTGCTCTGCTCGGCCAGTTCGCTGAGGGTCATGCCCCGGCGTTTGCGCAGTGCGCGGATGCGCGTGCCGAGGAACTGGCTCTCGGCGTTGGCGTTCGGCGATGGCAGGCTGGGGCTCATGGCTCCCTCCAAGGGACAGGATCGCGGCATTGTATTGCAGCCGCGATCACCGGCGACACTCAGGGCCTGCAGCGCTCGGAATTGTGGTCAGGCTTTCAGATATCCCAGGCCAGCTTCAATCCTTCGTAAATGGCCTCTTCGACGGTTCTCGGCGCCAGGCAGTCGCCGATCCGGTGGAATTCCACCAAGCCTTCCAGCTCGTGGCCCAGGTCATCCACCGGTTCATGGCCCTGGCAGAGCACCAGGGTGTCCACGTCCTCGAACAACATGGGTTCGCTGCAAGCGGAGTGCATCATGTACACGGTGCTGTCGTCGCAGCCATAGAGGCGCGCGTAGGGCGTCACCGGAATCCCCAGCTTGTGCAGCTCGCCGGCCATCTGGTCGCGCACATACAGGGGGAGGCTCTCGCCGCAGTGGGTGCCATTCACGGCCAGGCGCACCTGATGGCCGTTGCGTGCCAGGCGTTCGGCGATACCGGGAGCGATCCAGTCGCCACGCCAGTCGGTCACCAGCACCGAACGGCCCGGTTTCACCTCGTCGCGCAGCACCTGCCAGGCGTCCACCACCTGCAGCTCGCCGCCGCGCTCGAACGGCGGCCAGTAGGGCTTGGCGCCGGTGGCGATGATCACCAGGTCGGGGCGTTCCTGTTCCACCCGTGCGCGGTCGACGCGGACATTGCGCACGACCCGCACGCCGGCCAGTTCCATCTCCCGCTGGAGGTTGGTGGAGGCGCCGCCGAACTCTGCCCGTCGAGGCAGCAACTGCGCTAGCAGGACCTGGCCGCCAAGCTGGTTGCCAGCCTCGTAGAGGGTCACCTCATGCCCACGCCCAGCCGCGACCGCTGCTGCTTTCATGCCGGCAGGGCCGCCGCCCACCACCATTACTCGTTTGCGACGGGAAGCCGGTCTGGTCTGGCCATAGGTCAATTCGCGACCGGTTTCCGGGTGCTGGATACAGGAAATGGGGTAACCCCGGTGGAAGTGACCAATGCAGGCCTGGTTGCAGGCGATGCAGGCGCGCACGTCGTCGCTGCGGCCGCCGACGGCCTTGTTCGGCATCTGCGGGTCGCAGATGAGCGCGCGGGTCATGCCGCAGACGTCGGCCTGGCCGCGGGCAAGTATGGCTTCGGCTTCCTGGGGCTGGTTGATCCGGCCGGTGACGAACAGCGGAATGTCCAGGCGCGCCTTGAAGGTGCCGGCGGTGGGAGCCAGGTAGGCGGCCTCGATGGCCATGGGCGGCACGATATGAATGGCACCGCCGAGGGAGGCTGATGTACCGGCGACCAGGTGCACGTAGTCCAGCTGCTCTTGCAGGGCAAGGACGGCAGTCAGGGATTCGTCTTCGGTCAGGCCTTCCGGATCGCGTTCGTCGGCGGAGATGCGCAGTCCGACGATGAAGTCCTCCGAACAGTGGCTGCGCACGGCCTGGATCACTTCGCGAAGGAAGCGCAGGCGCGCGTCGAGGTCGCCGTTGTAGCCGTCGTCGCGGCGGTTCACGCGCGGGTTGATGAACTGGGCTGGCAGGTAGCCGTGGCTGGCGACGATTTCCACGCCATCCAGTCCGGCTTCGCAAAGGCGCCGGGCGGCGGCGCCATAGCCGGCGACTATCTCGTCGATCATCGCCTGGTCGAGGGCGCGCGGCATGACGCGGAAGCGTTCGTTCGGCGAGGCCGAGGCAGACCAGGCCACCGCCAACAGCCCATCGCTGGACTCCATGATTTCCCGGCCCGGGTGAAACACCTGGGACAGCACCACGGTGCCCTCGGCATGGCAGGCCTCGGCGAGGCGCCGATAGCCTTCGATGCAGGCGTCGTCTGTGGCCATCAGCACATGGGAGGTGTAGCGCGCGCTGTCATGCACGCCGGCCACCTGTAACACGATCAGGCCCACACCGCCTTCGGCGCGGGCACGGTGGTAGGCAATAAGCTGGTCGTTCACCCGGTTGTCGGCGGGCATCGAGGTGTCGTGCCCGCTGGACATGATGCGGTTCTTCAAACGCTTGCCACGTATTTCAAGGGGCTCGAAGAGGTGCGGGAAGGTGGCGCTGGACATGGAGGCTCCTGAGGACCTGGCGGTCCCGCTTGTACTTGTTGTGTCATGGAAATTTACCTTGAGTAAAAAATCAACTTGTTTTTTTACTTTGGTCTGGCTTAGCTTCGAGTCAGCCCGATTCGGGCAGGCTTCATGACAACAACAAGAGGAGAAGCACCATGCGGCAGTCTTTCGTCCCTCACCTGAAGATCGGTTCACCCCCTGATTCCCCTCCAGTCTCAAATTGCGCGGCCCGCCTGCTGGCAGGGCTGGCGCTTGCCTGCAGCCTGGGAAACGTCCAGGCGAACGACAGCATGGTGGTGGTGGGCTACGGCGGAGCAGGGCAGAAGGCCCTGAGCGACGCCTTCTTCAAGCCCTTCGCCAAGGCCAGCGGAGCGCCACTGACGGAGGGCGAGTACAACGGCGAGATGGCTCGTATCAAGGTGATGGTCGATACCGGCAGCGTCGACTGGGACCTGGTGGAGATCGAGGCGCCGGACCTGGTGCGCGGCTGCGAGGAAGGCATGTTCGAGCGCCTGGACTGGCAGCGCATAGACGGCGCCGACCAGTTGATAGCCGATGCGGCCCAGGAGTGCGGTTCGGCCACCATGGTATGGAGCGTGGCACTGGCCTATGACGCCGGAAAGCTGGCTGAAGCGCCGAAATCCTGGGCGGATTTCTGGGATGTGCAGCGTTTCCCCGGCAAGCGCGGGCTGCGCAAGCGCGCCGTTTACAACCTGGAGTTCGCCCTGCTGGCCGATGGCGTCAGGCGCGAGGATGTCTACAAGGTTCTGGCAACGCCAGCAGGCGTGGAGAGGGCCTTCGCCAAGCTGGACCAGCTCAAGCCCCATATCCAGTGGTGGGAAGCAGGGGCACAGCCCGTGCAATGGCTGGCGGCAGGCGATGTCACCATGACCTCGGTCTACAGCGGGCGCATCGCTGCGGCACATCAGGAGGGCAACAATTTTGCCGTGGTGTGGCCGGATAGCCTCTACGGCATGGACTACTGGGCGATCATCAAGGGCTCGAAACACGTCGATCGTGCCCACCAACTGATCGCCTTCATCAACAAGGCCGACAACCAGGCCGACTACGTCAAGCGAATCCCCTACGGACCGGTCAACCAGCAGACCTTCGATCGCCTCGACCCGGCGCTGACCGGCTGGCTGCCCAGCGCGCCGGAGAACATGGAGCAGGCGCTGGCCATGGATGTGGAGTTCTGGACCGACCACGGCGAGGACCTGGAGCAGCGCTTCAACGCCTGGGCGGCGAAGAAGTAGGGGCGCAAACGAAAAAGCCCGGCATTCGTGCCGGGCTTCTTCGTTTCTGGCGGACTCAGTACTCCGGGTCGCCGCGCAATTCGGCTTCCGCCGCCTTGGCCAGATCCGGGGGAAGGAAGTCCTTGTCCGGGTCGTAGTCAGGCTTGAGGAAGCCGGCGAGGGATTCGAGATCGCCCGGGCTCAGGGTGCCGGCGGCCTGCTTCAGGCGCAGGTTGTCGAGGATGTAGTCGTAGCGGGCGTTGTTGTAGTCACGCACCGAGCTGTACAGCTGGCGCTGGGCGTCCAGCACGTCGACGATGTTGCGGGTGCCCACCTGGTAGCCGATTTCGGTGGCTTCCAGGGCGCTCTGGTTGGAGATGATCGACTGCTTGCGAGCCTTCACCTGTTCCACGTCGGTGTTCACAGCGCGGTGGAAGTTACGGGTGTTCTGCACCACATTGCGGCGCAGGCTTTCGCGCTGCTGCTCGGTCTGGGAAAGGCGCTGGTAGGACTCGCGTACCTGGGAGCTGGTCAGGCCGCCGCTGTAGATCGGGATGTTCAGCTGCAGGCCGATGCTGCGCTGTTCCACGTCACTGCCGAAGGTCTGGGTGCTGCTGCCGGTGTTGCTGAAGCCGAGGCTGTCGTTGTCGCCCTTCTGGTAGCTGGCCACGGCGTCCAGGGTCGGCGCATGGCCGGCCTTGCGCTGGCGCAGGGTCTCTTCGGCGGCATCGACGGCGTAGTTGGCAGCCTGCAGGTTCAGGTTCTGCTGGGCGGCGGTATCGACCCAGGCCTTGGCGTCGTTGGGCGCCGGAACCACCACCGGGAGGGTGTGAAGAATGCCTTCGATCGAGGCGTACTCGCGGTTGGTCAGGGTCACCATGGCCTGGAAGGCGTCCTCGACGTTGCGCTCGGCGATCATCCGGTTGGCGCGGGCGGTGTCGTAGCCCGCCTGGGCTTCGAGCACGTCGGTCTTGTCCGACAGGCCGACATCGAAGCGTTCATTGGCCTGGTCCAGCTGGCGTTTGAACGCAGCTTCTTCGGCCTTGGTCGAGGCCAGGTTGTCCTGGGCGCGCAGGACGGCGAAATAGGTTTCGGCGGTCTGCAGGATCAGGTTCTGCTGGGTCGCCGAGAAGTCCAGGGCAGCCTGCTCGGTGGTGGACTCGGCGGCCTTGAGCTGGAACCAGCGGTCGGCGCGGAAGATCGGTTGGCTCAGGGTTGCCTGGTAGGCGATGCCACTGCGCGAGAAGGTGCTGGAGGGTTCGTCCAGCTTTGTGCGGGTGTCGTTCGCCGTGGCGCCGCCATTGATCTGCGGCAGCAGACCGGAGCGGGCCTGGGGTACCGCTTCGCGTTGCGCTTCATAATTGGCGCGGGCGGCGGCGAGGTCGGCGTTGTTGTCGACGGCGTCCTTGTAGACGGTCACGAGGTCCGTCTTGGCTGACAGGGGGGCATCTTCGGCCCAGGCATTTCCGGCAAAGGCGGATGCCACGGCGATGGCCAGCGAGAGTCTGCGCAGCATGATCAATCCTGGATTCATGAGGGGTCGGGCAAGGCTACGGGGCCGCTGGGGGCCGGGTCAAGACGCCCCGCCGGCGGCCTGAGTGTAGTTTGCGACAAGCTATGTTGCCTGCCTGCAACAATCGAAATTTCCAGCAGGTTGTGTGTCACTTGCCGACGCGTTGGTCACATTATTCTGACCACCGGGTTGGTTTTCTCCGTCGAGCTTGTTTAGACTGCGCGAGTTCTTGTCGGGGTGCCTCGAATCGGAGGCTGAGATCGGAGAGTTCCGGATCCCGTTGAACCTGATCAGGTTAAGGCCTGCGTAGGGAACAAGATGTGCCTCCCCAGCCCGAATTCCGGGAGGCCCCTCTCGGCACCAGCCCCCGGTGCACTCTGCTTCAGGTTCGCTCCGACATCTTCCCCAGGAGCCAGCCGATGACCGCAAAACAACAAAAGAACCTGAGCGAAAGCGCCCAGGTTGACCAGCAATCCATCCAGCCTTTCCCCCGTTCGCAGAAAGTCCATGTGCAGGGCTCCCGCCCGGATATCCGCGTGCCCATGCGCGAGATCAGCCTGGATGTGACCCCCACCGCTTTCGGTGGCGAGATCAATGCCCCGGTCACCGTCTATGACACCTCCGGCCCCTACACCGACCCGAACGTCAGCATCGACGTACGCAAGGGCCTGGCCGACGTGCGCTCCCCCTGGATCGATGACCGCAACGACACCGAACGCCTGCCCGGCCTGAGCTCCGAGTTCGGCCAGCGTCGCCTGGCGGATGCTGAACTGTCGGCCATGCGCTTTGCCCATGTGCGTAACCCGCGCCGCGCCAAGGCTGGGCAGAATGTCACCCAGATGCACTACGCGAAGAAGGGCATCATCACGCCCGAGATGGAATACGTTGCCATCCGCGAAAACATGAAGCTGGCCGAGGCCCGTGCCGCCGGCCTGCTGAAGGAGCAGCACCCGGGCCAGAGCTTCGGCGCCAGCATCCCGAAAGAAATCACCCCCGAGTTCGTCCGCGAGGAAATCGCTCGCGGCCGCGCCATCATCCCGGCCAACATCAACCACGTGGAGCTGGAGCCGATGATCATCGGCCGCAACTTCCTGGTGAAGATCAACGGCAACATCGGCAACTCGGCCCTGGGTTCCTCCATCGAAGAAGAAGTGGCCAAGCTGACCTGGGGTATCCGCTGGGGTTCGGACACCGTGATGGACCTGTCCACCGGCAAGCACATCCATGAAACCCGCGAGTGGATCATCCGCAACTCGCCGGTACCGATCGGTACCGTGCCGGTCTACCAGGCCCTGGAAAAGGTCGGTGGCATCGCCGAAGACCTGACCTGGGAGCTGTTCCGCGACACCCTGATCGAACAGGCCGAACAGGGTGTGGACTACTTCACCATCCACGCCGGCGTGCTGCTGCGCTACGTACCGCTGACCGCCAAGCGCGTCACTGGCATCGTCTCCCGTGGCGGCTCGATCATGGCCAAGTGGTGCCTGGCGCATCACAAGGAGAATTTCCTCTACACCCACTTCGAGGAAATCTGCGAAATCATGAAGGCCTACGACGTCAGCTTCTCGCTGGGCGACGGCCTGCGTCCTGGCTCCATCGCCGATGCCAACGACGCCGCGCAGTTCGGTGAGCTGGAAACCCTCGGCGAGCTGACCAAGATCGCCTGGAAGCATGACGTGCAGACCATGATCGAGGGGCCTGGCCACGTGCCGATGCACCTGATCAAGGAAAACATGGACAAGCAGTTGGAGTGCTGCGACGAGGCGCCGTTCTACACCCTCGGCCCGCTGACCACCGACATCGCGCCGGGTTACGACCACATCACCTCCGGCATCGGTGCCGCGATGATCGGCTGGTTCGGTTGCGCCATGCTCTGCTACGTGACGCCGAAGGAACACCTGGGCCTGCCGAACAAGGATGACGTGAAGACCGGCATCATCACCTACAAGATCGCCGCCCATGCGGCTGACCTCGCCAAGGGCCATCCCGGCGCGCAGATCCGCGACAACGCCCTGTCCAAGGCGCGCTTCGAGTTCCGCTGGGAGGACCAGTTCAACCTCGGCCTGGACCCGGACACCGCGCGTGCCTTCCACGACGAGACCCTGCCGAAGGATTCGGCCAAGGTGGCGCACTTCTGCTCCATGTGCGGGCCGAAGTTCTGCTCGATGAAGATCACCCAGGAAGTGCGCGATTACGCCAAGGAAAACGGCCTGACCGACGAACAGAAGGCCATCGAGGCCGGCTTCGCCGAGCAGTCCGGGCGTTTCAAGGACGAGGGGTCGGTGATCTACAAACAAGTGTGAGCGTCAGCTTTGGAACTATGAACAGGCACTGACCTGTCATCCCCACGCTGGAAGCCGGGCCTCGTGCCCGGCTTTCCGGTTTGTGGATAACTCGATAACAACAGTCCATCAGGGCATCTGCCAACGTGAACACTCCGTCCAGTTATTCGCCGTCCATCCCGGTCGCCTTCGATCAACGCGTTCTCGGCACGCGCGACCTGTTTTCCCTCTGGTTCTCCCTCGGCCTCGGCCTGATGGTCCTGCAGACCGGCGCCTTGCTGGCACCTGGGCTGGGCACCAGCGACGCGCTGCTGGCCATCCTGCTCGGCACCGGCGTCGGCGTGCTGCTGCTGGGCTCTGCCGCGATGATCGGCAGTGACACGGGGCTGGCCGCCATGGCCTCGATGAAGCTCAGCCTGGGTTCGGCCGGCGCGAGCCTGCCGGCCTTCCTCAACCTGCTGCAACTGGTGGGTTGGGGCGCCTTCGAGATCATCGTGATGCGTGACGCCGCCAGTCTGCTGGTCGCCCGTGGCCTGGGCGGCGACAGCCTGTGGACCTCGCCGACACTGTGGACTCTGGTATTCGGCGCCTTGGCCACGCTGCTGGCGGTGGCCGGTCCGCTGGCGTTCGTGCGCCGTATCCTGCGTCGCTGGGGCATCTGGCTGTTGCTTGGCGCCTGCGTCTGGTTGAGCTGGGACCTGCTGCGTCGCGCCGACCTGCCGGCCCTGATGTCGCGCGCCGGCGACGGTTCGATGTCCTTCGCGCTGGGTTTCGACATCGCCATTGCCATGCCGCTGTCCTGGCTGCCGTTGATCGCCGACTACTCACGTTTCGGCCGTCGCGGTGGCGGCGTGTTCATCGGCTCGGCGCTGGGCTTCTTTGTCGGCTGTCTTTGGCTGATGGGGTTGGGCGTGGCTTACACCCTGGCCTTTGCCGAGGGCAGCGACGTCAATGCGCTGCTGCTGGCGCTGGCGGGTGCCGGCATGGGCATCCCGCTGCTGCTGATCCTGCTGGACGAGTCGGAAAAGGCCTTTGCCGATATCCACTCGGCGGCGGTGTCCAGCGGCATTCTGCTGCCGCTGAAGGTCGAGCAACTGGCCCTGGCCATCGGCGTGCTCTGCACCCTGATCGCCTGGTTCGCGCCGCTGGCCGAGTATCAGAACTTCCTGCTGCTGATCGGTTCGGTGTTCGCACCGCTGTTCGGTGTGGTGCTGGTCGATCACTTCGTCCTTCGCCGTCGCCGCGCCGAGCTGGCGCCGCGTGTGGCGTTGCGCTGGGATACCCTGCTGGCCTGGGCCTGCGGTGTGGCCATCTACCACCTGTTGGCCAACCGCTGGCCGGAGCTGGGTGCAACCCTGCCAGCGTTGCTGGCGGCCGGCGGGTTGCAGTTCCTGCTGGGGCGCTTCATCCGCGTCCAGGGAAATACTGGGGCTTCAGTATTCCGTTGAGTTGCGGGTAGGGGATGCGAATCTCCGGGTGGCCGCTGGAATAGGGCGCGATGCTGTAGACGTCGTACTTGAGCAGCATGGCGCCGTAGCCGAGGCCTACGTTGGCGGTGCGCTCGAACGGCCAGGTCTTGATGAAGTCGGGGTCCTGGTCGAGCTTGTTGGTTGCCAGCCAGCGACGGTGAGCCTGCTCGGCGACCTTCCAGAAGGCGTCCTCCTGGCCGGGCAGCAGCATGTCGCCGAGGCTCAGCGGCTTCTCCAGCTTGCGGTCGTAATTGATGAAGCCGCGCCCCGGCATGCCGTGGGCGCCACCGGTGAAGAGGTAGCTGGACAGCTCCACCAGCACCAGCTTGTCGTGCTGCTCCAGCACCTTCGCCTGCAGGTAGCTGCTCCAGCCGGGTTCGGCGCTGGCGAGGAAGTCCCGCTCGTAGGACTCCAGTGACGCCGGTAGCGGTGCGCCCGGGGCGTCCTGGGTCATCTGCCGCAGGCGTTTGTCGATCAGGGCGTTGAGCTGCGGTTCGCCTTCGAAGCTGATGGTGTCGATGTTCACCAGCGGGCAGGTTTCGCCCTGGCAGCCGGGTTTCAGGTGTTCCCAGGCGCGGCGCTGCGGCTCCAGCTTGTCGCTACTGCCGGGGAACATCTGGCAGGCGCTGAGCAGGATGCCAAGGCTGGCGACGGCGAGGAGTCTGGCGAGAAATGGCGGCTTCATCTTCGGGGGCGTATTCCGGAAAAAGTGCAGGCTTCGACTGCCATCTTGGCGATGAGTTCGGGCGGGGTGGGCAGCCGTTTGCCGTGCATCTTCCCAGCCTGGAGCCCATCTGCAAAGAGGCTGCGCGGTGGGCGACCAAGGCGTAGGATGCGCGGATCGAAGCCGCCCTCTGCAAGTGAGTCTCCCATGACCGAAACCGTCAAGCCGGCCCCGGACGCCGTCGATCTGATCGAACGAGAAACCTGTTTCCAGGGTTTCTACCGCCTGGATCGCCTGAGCCTGCGCCACCAGTTGTTCTCCGGCGACATGGGGCCGGTCATCCATCGGGAACTCTTCGTCCGCCATGATGCGGTCTGCGTTCTCCCCTATGATCCGCAGCGGGATGCGGTGGTGCTGATCGAACAGTTTCGCGTTGGCGCGTACGGCAAGAGCGAGAGTCCCTGGCTGCTGGAGCTGGTGGCCGGGCTGATCGACAAGGATGAGGAGCCGGAAGAGGTCGCCCGTCGGGAAGCCGTCGAAGAAGCCGATCTGCAGTTGACTTCGCTCTGGCCGATCACCACCTACTATCCTTCACCAGGGGGCTCCAACGAACGTGTCCATCTGTTCCTCGGGCGCTGCGACAGCAGCGGTGCGGGCGGTGTGCACGGGCTGGCGGAGGAGGGCGAGGACATCCGCGTGCACGTGCTGCCGCTGGAGGACGCCCTGGCCCTGATGCGTGAAGGGCGGCTGGACAATGCCGCCAGCATGCTGGCCCTGCAGTGGCTGGCGTTGAACCGTACCGAAGTCAGGGGGTTGTGGACGTGAATCTGTTGCGCGATCGCTACCGGGTCGACCTCGTCGGGCTGCAAGCAGCCTGTGAGGCAAACTACGCGCGCCTCATGCGTCTGCTGCCGCAGATGCGCGAGGTGCCTGGTGCCCGCCGCGTCGCGCTCAGCCAGGGCGAGCGCCTGCTCGGCGTGCTGGCCCTGGAAGTGGTCGAGGCCTGCCCCTACACCACCACCTTGCACGTGCGCCAGGAGCTCAGCCTGCCCTGGTTGCCGTCACCGCAGCTGGAGGTGCGGGTCTACCATGACGCGCGCATGGCGGAAGTGGTCGGTGCCGAGAATGCACGGCGCATTCGCAGCGTGTATCCCTATCCCAACGCTGACATGCATCAGCCTGACGAGAAGAGCCAGCTCAACCTGTTCCTCGGTGAATGGCTGAGTCACTGCCTGGCGTGTGGCCACGAGCTGGAACCGGTTGTCCTCTAGTCGCGCCCGGCAATTCCGCAACCTCTATCTGTGAACCATTCCCGCTTCGCGGGTTTACCCGTTACGCGCGCAGCAACCATAATCGGAACATTCCACCCTAGGAGAAGACCTTGCCCAGTCCACTCCCCCCTGCCGCTGACGAGTCGGTGCTGCTGGTACAGCTCTCCGACAGCCACCTGTTCGCCGAAGCGGACGGCAAGCTGCTGGGCATGGATACCCGCGACAGCCTGCTGCGGGTGATCGACCGGGTGCTCGAGGAGCAGCCGCGCGTCGACCTGGTGCTGGCCACCGGCGATCTGTCCCAGGACGGTTCAGCCGAGTCCTACCACTGTTTCCGCGAGCTGGTTGCACGCATACCCGCACCGGCCCGCTGGTTCCCGGGCAATCACGATGAAGTCCCGGTGATGCGCGAAGTCTGTGCAGGCACATCGGCACTAGAACCCATCGTCGACTTCCCCCATTGGCGGCTGGTGCTGCTGGATTCCACCATCGCCGGAGCCGTGCCCGGGCATTTCCCCGTCGAGCAGCTGGAGTTGCTGGAGCAGGCGCTTGATGGGGCGGGCGATCGCCATGTACTGGTCAGCTTCCACCACCACCCGGTGCCCATCGGCTGCACCTGGATGGACCCGATCGGCGTGCGCAATGCCGACGGGCTGTTTGCCGTGCTCGACCGTTACCCGAACGTGCGCGCGCTGCTCTGGGGTCATGTCCACCAGGAGTTCGACCAATTCCGCAACGGCGTACGCCTGCTGGCTTCCCCCTCGACCTGTGTGCAATTCGCGCCGGGCAGCGAGGACTTCTGCGTTGGTAGCGAGGCGCCGGGCTACCGCTGGCTGCGTCTGCAGCGAGACGGCAGCCTGGACACCGGCGTTTCGCGAGTGATCGGCATCACCTTCGAAGTGGATTACAGCGTCAAGGGTTATTGACCTTCGCGCCGTGGCACGGCAAGAAGTACAACTCTCCCTCGACCTGCCAGGAAGCCGCGTGTCCAGCCCCCAGCCCAGCATCCTCTACATCCACGGATTCAACAGCTCGCCCGCGTCGCTCAAGGCGCGCCAGCTCAGCGCCCTCATGCAGCGCCTGGATCTTTCCGAGCGACTGCGGGTGCCGGCCCTGCACCATCACCCGCGTCAGGCCCTGGGACAACTCGAGGCGGCCATTGCCGAGCTGGGGAGCCCGATGCTGGTCGGCAGCTCCCTGGGCGGCTACTATGCGACCCACCTGGCCGAGCGCCACAGCCTGAAGGCTGTGCTGATCAACCCCGCGGTCGCCCCGCACCGGTTGTTCGACGGGCAGCTCGGTCCGCAGAAGAACTACTACAGCGACGAAACCTGGGAGCTGACCCTGGAGCACGTGATGGCGCTGGCCGAACTGGAAGTGCCGCCACCCAAGGATCCGGCCCGCTACCAGGTCTGGCTGCAGACAGCCGACGAAACCCTCGATTACCGCCAGGCGGAGCGCTACTACCGCGCCTGCGCCCTGCGCATCGAGGCTGGCGGCGACCACGGTTTCCAGCATTTTCCTGCCCATCTGCCCGCCTTGCTGGCGTTTGCCGGCTTTCCCGCGCAGTTGTGGCGTGACATCGACTTTTCCGACCTCTGACTGAAAGGGAATCCATGGCTACTTACAACGCGGATGCCATCGAAGTCCTCTCCGGCCTCGACCCGGTGCGCAAGCGCCCGGGCATGTATACCGACACGACCCGACCAAACCACCTGGCCCAGGAAGTCATCGACAACAGCGTGGACGAGGCGCTGGCCGGCCACGCCAAGAGCGTGCAGGTGATCCTCCATGAGGACAACTCCCTGCAGGTGATCGACGACGGTCGCGGCATGCCGGTGGATATCCACCCAGAGGAAGGGGTGCCCGGCGTCGAGCTGATCCTTACCAAGCTGCACGCCGGCGGCAAGTTCTCCAACAAGAACTACCAGTTCTCCGGTGGCCTCCACGGTGTGGGCATCTCGGTGGTGAACGCTCTCTCCACGCGCGTCGAAGTGCGGGTCAAGCGCGAGGGTAGCGAGTACCTGATGGCCTTCGCCGACGGCTTCAAGGCCAGCGAGCTGGAAGCCATCGGTACGGTGGGCAAGCGCAACACCGGCACCAGCGTGCACTTCTGGCCGGATGCCAAGTACTTCGACTCCCACAAGTTCTCCGTCAGCCGCCTCAAGCATGTGCTCAAGGCCAAGGCCGTGCTTTGCCCAGGGCTGTCCGTCACCTTCGAGGACAAGGCCAGCGGCGAGCGCGTCGAATGGCATTTCGAGGATGGCCTGCGCTCCTACCTGGTGGATGCTGTCAGCGAATTCGAGCGGCTGCCGAGCGAGCCCTTCTGCGGCAGCCTGGCCGGTAACAAGGAGGCGGTGGACTGGGCGCTGCTCTGGCTTCCCGAGGGCGGCGACAGCGTCCAGGAAAGCTACGTCAACCTGATTCCGACCGCCCAGGGTGGCACGCACGTCAACGGCCTGCGCCAGGGCCTGCTGGACGCGATGCGCGAGTTCTGCGAGTTCCGCAACCTGCTGCCGCGCGGCGTCAAGCTGGCGCCCGAGGACGTCTGGGAGCGCATTGCTTTCGTCCTCTCGATGAAGATGCAGGAGCCACAGTTCTCCGGTCAGACCAAGGAGCGCCTGTCCTCCCGCGAGGCAGCGGCCTTCGTTTCGGGTGTGGTCAAGGATGCCTTCAGCCTCTGGCTCAACGCTCACCCGGACATGGGCATGCAGCTGGCGGAGCTCGCCATCAGCAACGCCGGCCGCCGCCTCAAGGCGGGCAAGAAAGTGGAGCGCAAGAAGATCACCCAAGGCCCGGCGCTGCCCGGCAAACTGGCCGACTGTGCAGGCCAGGACCCGATGCGCTCCGAGCTCTTCCTGGTGGAAGGCGACTCCGCCGGTGGTTCAGCCAAGCAGGCGCGGGACAAGGAGTTTCAGGCAATCATGCCGCTGCGCGGGAAGATCCTGAACACCTGGGAAGTGGACGGCGGCGAAGTGCTGGCCTCCCAGGAAGTGCATGACATCGCCGTCGCCATTGGCGTCGATCCTGGCGCGACCGATCTCAGCCAGCTGCGCTATGGCAAGGTCTGCATCCTCGCCGACGCCGACTCCGACGGCCTGCACATCGCCACGCTGCTGTGCGCGCTGTTCGTGCGTCACTTCCGCCAGCTGGTGGAAGCCGGGCATGTCTATGTGGCGATGCCGCCGCTTTTCCGTATCGACCTGGGCAAGGAGATCTACTACGCCCTGGACGAAGCCGAGCGCGACGGCATTCTCGATCGCCTGGTGGCCGAGAAGAAACGCGGCAAGCCGCAGGTCACCCGATTCAAGGGCCTGGGCGAGATGAACCCGCCGCAGCTGCGCGAAACCACCATGGACCCGAACACTCGCCGCCTGGTCCAGCTGACCCTCGAAGACGCGGAAGGTACGGTGGAAGTCATGGACATGCTGCTGGCCAAGAAGCGCGCCGGCGACCGCAAGTCCTGGCTGGAGTCCAAAGGCAACCTGGCCGAGGTCATGGTGTGAGAGTCGCCCTGTCCCTCCTTGGTCTGCTGTTCATCGCGCCGCTCTGGGCCTCAGACGATCCGGAGCAACTGCGCCTTGCCGCCGAGTACCCGGTGGAGGGCATGCCCCACGGCAACCTTTCCGGGCTGGCCCGCTGTGGCAAGGACCTGCTGGCGGTTTCCGACCGGGTAGACAACCAGCTCTACCGGCTCAAACCGATCGGTGGCCTGCTCCAGGCCGAGCCCGAGAGTTTCCTGGCACCGCCGCCGCCGCCCAGCGGCTTGCCCTGGGGGGTGCGTGCGCGCAGTTGGGCCATCAGCCTGCTGCGTGGCAACGAGCTGGATTTCGAAGGCATCAGCTGCGATTCCGTTGGCAACCGCTACCTGGTCAGCGAAGCCAATGCGGCCGTGTTGCAGGTGCCCGTTTCCGGCGAGCCCAACTGGCTGCTGCTGCCAGACAACCTGGTTCGCCAGGCTCGCGCCAGCGGCATGCTGCTGCATTTCAACGCGTTGCTGGAGGGGATCGCTGTCGATCCCAAGGGCGAACGGCTCTGGCTCGCCGCCGAGCGTGAACGCCGGGGTCTGATGGTGCTGCACAAGCAGCAGTCCACCTGGCGCTGCACGGGCGGCTGCGTGATTTTCAGCGAAGCCGGCAGCGAGCGACCGCCCGCCGCCATCGGCAGCGAGCAACTGATGCCGCGAGATTTCTCCGACGTCGCTTTCTTTGATGAAAAGCTCTTCACCCTGGAACGCCTTGCGCACCAGGTATGTCGGCGCAAGCCGAGCAACGGTGAAGTGGAGCGCTGCTGGTCGTTTGCCGAAGAAGCCTTGGCCGACACCCGCCGCTACGGCGTGCCCTTCGGTGTTGCCGAAGGTCTGTGGATAGACGCCGAGGGGGCCTGGGTCGGCCTCGACAACGGCGGCAAGGCCCGCGGCGATGGTGAGCGTCGTCCGATCGTCTGGCGCTTCTCCGCTCCCAGGGATGGCTGGAACGCGAAATGACCACGCAGACGCCGGGGAAACGCGCGGGAAGGGTCATGCTGGTGCTCGCATGGGGCATCGGCCTGCTGCTGGCCACGCATTTCTTCGGCGTCTGGGAAACCCGCCAGCACAACCCCAATCGCGAGCCCGAATCGGTGCACGGCGATGGCTACGTCGAAGTGCGCCTGGCCAGCAGTCGCCAGGGACACTACCTGCTCGACGGTCGCATTGACGGGCAGGGTGTGACCTTCCTGCTCGACACCGGTGCCACGCAGGTCGCGGTGCCGGCCGCCCTGGCCAGGCGCCTGGGCCTCGAGCCCGGCGCCGCCGTCACCCTGAGTACCGCCAACGGCCGAGTCACCGGCCATCGCACTCAGTTGCAGGACCTGCGCCTGGGTGACATCCGCCTGACCCAGGTACCGGCGATCATCGTGCCGGGCATGGACGGCGACGAGGTGCTGCTCGGCATGAGCGCCCTCAAACAACTCGAATTCACCCAGCGCGACGGCACCTTGGTGCTGCGCCAAGTCACTTCCCCGTGAGGCACGCATGAGCGAATCCCTCGATCTGAGCCTGGAAGGCGTGGAGCGCCGCTCCCTGGCCGACTTCACCGAACAGGCCTACCTCAATTACTCCATGTACGTGATCATGGACCGCGCGCTGCCGCATATCGGCGACGGCCTGAAGCCCGTACAGCGGCGGATCATCTACGCCATGAGCGAACTGGGCCTGGATGCCGATTCCAAGCACAAGAAATCGGCGCGCACCGTCGGCGACGTGCTCGGCAAGTTCCATCCTCACGGCGATTCCGCCTGCTACGAGGCGATGGTGCTGATGGCCCAGCCCTTCAGCTATCGCTACACGCTGGTGGATGGCCAGGGCAACTGGGGTGCTCCTGACGATCCCAAGTCCTTCGCCGCCATGCGCTATACCGAGGCGCGCTTGTCGCGTTACTCCGAGG
The DNA here is from genome assembly GCF_001708505.1 of Pseudomonas sp. TCU-HL1. NCBI lineage: Bacteria > Pseudomonadati > Pseudomonadota > Gammaproteobacteria > Pseudomonadales > Pseudomonadaceae > Pseudomonas > Pseudomonas sp. TCU-HL1. Next base: position 5,662,715 of record NZ_CP015992.1, on the reverse strand, counting down.
TGCTGCTTTCCGAACTGGGGCAAGGCACCGTGGATTGGGTGCCGAACTTCGACGGCACCCTGAACGAGCCGGCAACGCTGCCGGCACGCCTGCCCAACCTGTTGCTCAACGGCACCACCGGCATCGCCGTGGGCATGGCCACCGACGTCCCTCCGCACAACCTGCGTGAAGTCGCCGCCGCGTGCGTGCGCCTGCTGGACGAGCCGAGCGCCACGGTGGAACAGCTCTGTGAGCACATTCTCGGGCCGGACTTCCCCACCGAGGCAGAAGTGATCACGCCCCGGACGGAGCTGCTGAAAATCTACGAAACCGGCCGTGGCTCGGTGCGCATGCGCGCCGTGTTCCGTGTCGAGGACGGCGACATCGTGGTCACCGCGCTGCCGCACCAGGTCTCCGGGTCCAAGGTGCTGGAACAGATCGCCGGCCAGATGCAGGCCAAGAAGCTGCCGATGGTGGCCGACTTGCGTGACGAGTCGGACCACGAGAACCCCACCCGCATTGTCATCATCCCGCGCTCCAACCGCGTGGATGCCGACGAACTGATGCAGCACCTGTTCGCCACCACCGATCTGGAATCCAGCTGCCGGGTCAACACCAACGTCATCGGCCTGGACGGCAAGCCGCAGGTCAAGGACCTGCGCACCCTGCTCAGCGAGTGGCTGACCTACCGCATCGGCACCGTTCGCCGCCGCCTGCAGTTCCGCCTGGACAAGGTCGAGAAGCGCCTGCACCTGTTGGATGGCTTGCTGATCGCCTTCCTTAACCTGGATGAGGTGATCCACATCATCCGTACCGAGGACCAACCGAAGCAGGTGCTGATGGCGCGCTTCGATCTCACCGAGATCCAGGCCGACTACATCCTCGACACCCGCCTGCGTCAGCTGGCGCGCCTGGAAGAGATGAAGATCCGCGGCGAGCAGGACGAACTGCTGAAAGAGCAGAAGCGCCTGCAAGCCCTTCTGGGGAGCGATGCCAAGCTGAAGAAGCTGGTCCGCGACGAACTGATCAAGGACGCTGAGACCTACGGCGACGCCCGTCGCTCGCCCATCGTCGCCCGCGCCGAAGCCCGCGCCTTGTCGGAAACCGAGCTGATGCCCACCGAGCCGGTGACTGTGGTGCTGTCCGAGAAGGGCTGGGTGCGCTGCGCCAAGGGCCATGACATCGACGCCACTGGCCTGTCCTACAAGGCCGGTGACGTCTTCAAGGCGGCTGCGCCGGGCCGTTCCAACCAGTACGCGGTCTTCATCGACTCCACCGGCCGCAGCTACTCGCTGGCAGCCCATTCGCTGCCCTCGGCCCGTGGCCAGGGCGAACCGCTGACTGGCCGGTTGACTCCGCCGCCGGGGGCCAATTTCGAGTGCGTCCTGTTGCCAGAGGATGAAGCCACCTACGTGATCGCCTCGGACGCCGGCTATGGTTTCGTGGTCAAGGGCGCTGACCTGCAGGCCAAGAACAAGGCCGGCAAGGCCCTGCTCAGCTTGCCCAACGGTGCCAGGGTGGTATCGCCGAGGCAGGTGCAGAGCGTCGAAGAAGACTGGTTGGCCGCAGTGACGACAGAAGGCCGCCTGCTGCTGTTCAAGGTGGCCGACCTGCCACAGCTGGCCAAGGGCAAGGGCAACAAGATCATCGGTATCCCCGGTGATCGCGTCGCCAGTCGCGAGGAGTACCTCACCGATCTGGCAGTATTGCCGGCCGGTGCAACGCTGGTTCTCCAGGCAGGCAAGCGCACCTTGTCGCTCAAGGCCGACGATCTGGAACACTACAAAGGCGAGCGTGGACGTCGTGGCAACAAGCTGCCGCGCGGCTTCCAGCGGGTTGATGCGCTGCTGGTGGAGCCGCTGGCCTGACCGTTGCGACAGCGAATTGACGTGGGGCTCTGGAGTCCAGCGTCACATTGACGGATGATATGTCACCTCGCCGTACCCTGATTGCGGCGAGGATGACCGAATTCGACTGCAGGCTGCCCACAAGGCGGCCGTGGGTGAGATTGATGACCGTGGTGCGTTTTCCCCTGGCTTTGATGCTGGCCGGCCTGCTTGGCCTTGCCGGCTGCGTGCATAGCCCGCCTGTTCCCATGTTCCAGCTGGATGCCGGTACCCCGGAGGTGCCGTCAAAGAAGGCTGGGATGCAAGTGCTGCTCGGCCCGGTGACCGTGGCCGACTACCTGCAGCGTGAAACCCTTCTGCAGCGCCAGGCTGACGGTAGCCTGACCGCCGCGCCGGACGGCCGTTGGGCGGGTAGCCTGGCAGCCGACATCGACCAGGTCCTGCTGCGCCAGTTGTCCTGGCGCCTGGACAGCCAGCGCCTGGTGCTGGCGCCCGGCAATCCGGGGTTCACCCCCGAAGTACAAGTGCTGCTGACCATCAGCCGCCTGGATTCGGGTCCCCAGCGTCCGGCCGTACTGGAGGCGCAGTGGCGCCTGCTGGACCGTGCTGGCCAACTGCGCGACAGTCGCATTGTGCGCCTGGAAGAGGCTCACGCCGGTACCGCCGCCGATCAGGTTCGGGCGCAGAGCGAGCTGTTGCAGCAACTGGCCGAGCAACTGGCCGCTGCGGTTAAACCCCTTGAAGGCCAGGCGCCAGTCGCCACCGAGGCGCCGCGCAAACCTGCACAGCCCGCTCCGGCCAAGGCCAAGGAGCCCCAACCGCCGAAGATCCCCATGGCGGCGCCGGTGCGCACGGATGTGGAAGTGTTCCGCTTCTGATCGCTGAATTGTGAAAAAGCCCGCTCGATGCGTAATGCTGTTCACATAAGAAAAAACGCCGCCTTTCCTTCAGCAGGAGGGCGGCGTTTTTGGTTTTGCATCATCAAAAGCTGTTTGTCCGAGGCATCTAACCCTCGTAGGAGCGAGCTCTGCTCGCGAACCCGCCGCCTTCGCGAGCAGAGCTCGCTCCTACGGGGCCTTCAGCTTGGTGGCAGACTACTCCGAAGGCCGGTCACGCCTCTCCTCATATGCGCTACCGCCAACACCTAAGTGAACAGCATTACGCTCGATGCGGGCTTTTTCATGCCTGTTCGGCGGAAACTCTCATTCTTCGTAGGGCGCTCAATCGCAGCGCGGCCCTGTAGGAGATTCCATGTCAATCAGCCGTGCAGCGGTCCCGTAGGCTGGTCCTCGCGGAGCGAGGCCCAACATAGCCATGTATCGACCTCGCACGTTGGGTTTCGCGGAGCTCAGACACAACAAAAGCCGCCCCGCTGTCGGTGGGCGCGAATTCATTCGCGATGCGGACCGTAGGGCCGCCTTGATATTCTCGGGGAAGTTGCTATGCCCATTCGCGAATGAATTCGCTACAGAGAGTATCGGAGGCAAGAAAAAGCCCGCATCAGCGGGCTTTTTTTCGTCAGGGCCTCAATGCGCCCGCGCTTCGTGCATCCTTGTCAGTTGGCGTTCCAGCAGCGAAGGGTAGGGCTCCAGCAGGCGTTCGACGCAGCAGGCGCCTTCCGGGCTGGTGATGGCGCGGATGCGGGCGCGCTGGCGCAGCAGTTCGTCCTCGGCGATGGCGCGCTCCACCAGCAGCAGGTTGCGGCTGTGCTGGCTCAGCGCCAGGGCGTTCTGGGTCGTGTCGTTGAGCAGCAGATCGCCCTGGCCAAGGCCGGAGAGGTCTTCGCCCAGGGTCAGGCCCAGTTGCAGTTGCAGGGTAATGCCACTGTCGGCCACTTCGATCTGCAGGGCGTGGCCCAGGGCGCGCATCAGCTCACCGCAGCAGAGGGCGTGGGTAAGATAGTCTTCGCCACTATCCTGGCTGTGGAAGAGCATCAGGCTGCTGCCGTCATTGAGGGTCAGTAGCTGGCCGTGGTACAGGCGGGCGGCCTGGTCCAGGCAGTCGCGGTAGCGTTGCAGCAGGTCCATCAGGCGTGCGCGCGGCAGGCGGCGCAGTTGGTCCTGGGCGCCCAGCTGGATGGCCAGTACGGCACTGTTCTGCGGCTCCTCAAGCGCGACAGGTGCGGGAGTCGGCGTCGGTTCAGCCATTTCCTCGCGCACGTCGGCGAAGGGGTCTTCCTCATCGGGGGTGAACAGCTTGCTCGGGGCTTCGTCGTCGCCGTCATAGCTGTCGTCGCGCAGGTCGCGGATCTCGAAGTTGTCGTCGTCGGGTTGCTCGTCCTCGGCGAATTCGTCCTGATAATCCTCGTCGGCCTCGGCGTAGTCTTCTTCAGGAATGGGCTCCGGCTCGGGTTCGGGCTTTTCCGGCACCAGGCGGGCCTGCAGTTGGCGAGCCAGGTCGCCGATCTCATCTTGGCGGCCAGCGCCAGGGGCCGGGTCGTCCGGGTCGCGCAGCCAGACCCGCAGTTGCAGCAGCGGCGTGGAAATGTGGCGGCCGAGGCGCAGACTCAGTGACAGGGTCAGGGCGAGCAGGATCAGGCTGAGCAGCCCCATGCTCTGCAGGCTGATGGTCATGGGCTGCTGGAACTGCTCCATGTCCAGGCTCAGGCGCAGATGGCCGGCAATCACTTCCTGGAAGGTGATGGGGGTGGAATACAGACCCTCGGTTTCACCCAGCAAGCCTTGCTTGGGTCGCGAGCCCGCCTCGGCGAGGATGCGGTTGTCGACGCTGTAGATGGCCGCGTGGGCCACCAGCGGGTTCTTCACCAGGTTGTTGAGCAGCACGTTGAGGCTGAGGATGTCGTTGGACACCAGCAGCTCGGTGGCCGAGGCGGCGGTCTGCGCGGTCAGGCTCTGGCCTAGGGCATCGGCCTGCTGCTGCATGGCCTGCTTGAACTGCATGCCCATGACCCAGGCGTAGATCACCAGCGCCAGGGCCACCAACAGCAGGCTGTGGCTGGCGATGCGCAAAGCGATCGGTATGCGCCGCTGGCGTAGGGCGTGGAAGATCAGAAGGAAGAAATTGTCGGGTTTGACAGGCGTGGGCCGGTTCACAGAGCGCGGCTCTTCTCGGACGAAATTGTGGCGCAGTATAGCGAGCGCCCCTTGCAGGGCAAAGCGCCGGGCATGCCGCGAGTGACGTGAAAGTGGGTAGAATGTGCGCCTTTTCATGCGCTGAGCGAGGTGTGCCTTGCGCGAGATTGTCCTGATCAACATCACGGGCGAGGACCGCCCCGGCCTGACGGCGGCCATTACCGGCGCGCTGGCCCAGGGCGGCGTACATATTCTGGATATCGGCCAGGCGGTCATTCATGACACGCTGTCGTTCGGCATCCTGGTGGAAATTCCTGACAACGCCGAAGCCTCGTCCGTGCTCAAGGACGTGCTGTTCACGGCCTACAAGCTGGACCAGCAGGTGCGTTTCACGCCGGTGTCCGAGGCTGACTACCAGCAGTGGGTCGCCGGCCAGGGCAAGAGCCGATACATCGTCACCCTGCTGACCCGCAAGGTGACCGCCGAACAGTTGCAGCGAGTGAGCTCCATCACCGCCAAGTTCGGCCTCAATATCGATCATATCGACCGCCTGTCGGGACGCATGCCGCTGGACACGCCGGCTGACCAGGGCAAGGGCTGCATCGAGTTTTCGGTGCGTGGCGAACCGGCTGACCCGGTGGCCCTGCGCGCCGAGTTCCTCAGCGTGGCCCAGGAACTCAACGTCGACCTCGCCTTCCAGCGCGATTCGGTGTTCCGTCGCAACCGTCGTCTGGCGGTGTTCGACATGGACTCTACCCTGATCGAGGCCGAGGTCATCGACGAGCTCGCCAAGGCCGCGGGCGTGGGTGATCAGGTTGCCGAAATCACCGAGCGCGCCATGCGCGGCGAGCTGGATTTCCGTGCCAGCTTCAAGGAGCGCCTGGGCCTGCTCAAGGGCCTGTCCGAAGACGTGCTGGAGGAAATCGGCGCTTCGCTGCGGCTCACTGAAGGGGCGGAAACCCTGTTCGCCGAACTCAAGCGTCTGGGCTACAAGACCGCCATCCTCTCTGGCGGTTTCACCTACTTCGCCAAGCAACTGCAGGCCAGGCTGGGCATCGACTATGTGTTCGCCAACGAGCTGCAGATAGTCGACGGCAAGCTGACTGGCGTGGCGATCGAGCCCATCGTCGACGCTCAGCGCAAGGCCGACTTGCTGCGCGAACTGGCGGAGAAGGAAGGTTTGCGTCTGGATCAGACCATCGCCGTGGGTGATGGCGCCAATGACCTGCCAATGCTCGGCCTGGCTGGCCTGGGCGTGGCCTTCCGGGCCAAGCCGCTGGTCAAGCAGTCGGCCAAGCAGGCGATCTCTACCCTGGGGCTCGATGGCATTCTGTACCTGCTCGGTTTCCGTGATCGCGACGGCCAGGACTGATCGCCGCCCCCACGAAAAAGCCGCCTTCTGGCGGCTTTTTTGTGGAGGTTCGAGCGGGATCGTTCTACTCGTCCCCGGAGGAGAAATCGTAATCCATGGCCTGGCTGGGGCCTTGCAGGTAGTAGCCCTGGATGTAGTTGACGCCAGCCTGCCAGAGGGTTGCCAGCACGCTGGCGGTTTCGACGAAGGGCACGATGGTCAGCTTGGCCTGGGCGTGCAGGCTGGCCAGCAAGGTCTTGAGGGCGTCCTGGTTCTCTGCGCGGCTGAGGTCCTGGGTGAAGGAGCCATCTACCTTCACGAAATCGATGCAGAGGTGCTTGAGGGTATTGAACGGGTTCAGGGCACAGCCGAACTGGCTCAGGGCAACCTGGCAGTGCAGTTCGGCCAGGCCCTGGGTCAGTGCCTTGGCTTGCTTCAGGTAGGCGATGGCATCTGGTTCGCTGAACTGGAAGATCAACGCATCGGACGGCAATCTGGCCGCCTTCAGTGCCACGCTGAGCCACGGCAGCAGGGTCTGGTCCTGCAGGCTGGCGCCGGATAGGTGGACGAAGAGTCGGGTGTTGTGGCCTTTGGTGCGGTGTTCGGCAAGCAGCTTAATGGAGTTGAGGATCACCCAGCGGTCGATCTTCTCGGCCAGCCCGGCATCCCGGGCGGCGTCGAGGAAGTCGGCAGGGGGAACTTCCTCGCCCTGCGGATTGAGCAGGCGCAGCAGGACTTCGTAGTGCTCGAAGTTGTCGCCGCGCAGGCTGATGATCGGCTGGAACAGCAGTCGGAAACTGTTGTTTTCCAGGGCTTGCTGGACCATAGCCACGAGGTTGCCGCGGTTGGCCGCGGCAGCCAGTTCGTCGGCCGGGTTGTAGAGCTTGAGGCCGTTCCTGTCACCGAGCTCGTCAGAGCAGCGGTGGGCGCGGTCCACGACGTCCTGCGCCTTGGGTGTGGTTTCGCTGAGCCCGGCTACGCCGATGCTCAGGCTGACTTGCACAGTGCGACTGCTGACGTCGAACAGGTGGATGTCGATTTTCTTCAACAGGGCCTGCAGGCCATCCTCGGCGTGTTCCGGGGTGATGCCCTGTTGCAGGATGCCGAACACGTCGTCGCCGTAGCGAGCCAGTTGCGCATCGCCGGCGAAATGGGCGCGCAGCAGGTTGGCGAGGTCCGTCAGCAGCAGGTCAACGCCGGCGATGCCGATTTCGGCCAGCAGGCTGGAGTAACGGGCGACGCGGATGTAGGCGAGGCTGGACGGCTGGCTCGTCTTGACCGCGCGTTCGGCGGCGGCGTCGAGCATTTCATTGAAGTGGGAGCGATTGAACAGGCCGGTCACCAGGTCCTGGCTGCTGATCTCGCGTAGCTTCTCTTCGAGTTCGGTGCTGTCGCTTTCGGCGCGAATCACGACCTGGATGCAAGGTTCGCCATCGTAGGTGGCGGGGGAGAAGCTCATGCGCGCCTGGAAGGTCTGGCCATCCACCTTACAGCCGCTGCAGGTGAGCTCGCCGCTGCCTTCGCCATCGCGGTAGCTCTTGAGGAAGTCCTTGAATCCTGCCTGATCGGCGTTGGCGATCAGGTCGATCATCGGCATGCCTTCGAGTTCGTCACCGTCGTCGTAGCCGAACATTTCCACGTACGCGCGGTTGGCATAGATATGCATGCCGTCGTGGACGTAGGCGATGGCGTCCACCGAGCTGTCCAGCAGCAACTGGCAGCGCTTTTCCGCTTCTCGAAGGCTGACTTCGGCGGCGCGACGGGCGCGGCGTTGCTCGAGGTTGGCCAGTTCACGGTTGGCCACCAGTACCAGGCGCTCGTCCTCGCCCTGGGGCAGGGCATCTTGGGCCCCGAGGGCAAGCGCTTCGGTGATCAGGTCGGAGTCGTTCTCCGGCACCAGTTGGATGAAGGGGATGTCCTTGGACTGGCGGCGGATGCTGTTCAGCGCTTCGCCTGGGCTCAGGTACTCGCTGCTGGGGGCGGCGATCAGGAGGTCCCAGCTCTGTTGCAGGACCTCATTGAGGTCGTTGGCGGACAGGATCCGGTGCACGCGAGTGGCGCGACCGGCATTGCGAAACAGGCTGACCAGGCGCTCGGCTTCGTTCTGCGAGTCTTCCAGGATCAGCAGACGGATCGTTTTCTTTTCGATGGCCATGGCCTGTGCTTAGCGCCGAACAAGCGCGAATAGGCGACGAATGGTGGTGAGTCGGGAATCTACAGCGACTTCCAGAGCGAGTCAAAATCTTCCTCGCCGCCCTGTTGCTGGCTTCCCGGAGCTGTGAACGGTTTCCCTTGCGGTGGTGTCGGTTGTTCGAACGTCCGGTACTCGAACTGGTTGAAACTTCCGGTGCTGGTCAGTCGCCGGGTCAGTACCGCGCGATGTTCCTCGCCGTGCAGGTTGATCTGGACCTTGTTGCCTTCCTGGAAGGGTAGGCGCGGGGTGATCAGGGTGGCGGGGCGGGAGATCGCGCTAATGGCCGGCAGCAGCAGTGCCCGCAGGTAGTGGCTGTTCTGCTCGCCCTTGCGCATCAGAAGCACGCCGCACGACTGGGCCTGCGGCGCCACCAACTCGATGCCCATCTGAGTGCCACCGCCACGTACCTGGCGGATCCAGCGCACTACCGCGATGCTCCAGCCCTGTCCAGGTGTGTCCTGGGCGCCCAGCAGTTCACCGGCCTGAAGCTGGTTTGGAACGTCCTTGGGCCAGCTCAGGCAGTAGCCGCCGGGGCTGTGATTGACCACGGCGACGTTGAAGGTCGGATAACTTTCCGGCGCAGCACTGGTCTGGACAGGCGGCGCGTTGCTTTCGGAAACGGGGCGGGTGTACTCGATTTCCTCCAGCGGTGTGCCTGGCTCCCAGCCCCGGCTGGGTTGGGCGTCAAAGGCATTGGACCAGATGTCTTTCGCGGGCTGCTTACCGAGGGTGTCGAACACGGCCTGGCCGACTTCTTGGGGCAGTTTTAGCACGTCGCTGAAGGGGCGGCTGTCGGCCAGGAAGAAGTGCAGTGCGCTCATGCCGATGCACAGCGTCAGGCCGCCCTGGCCGGGATTGCGCTGGAAGGTTCTTTCGGAGATATCGCCCCAGGCCGAACCCAGATGTTGCAGCAGGTCCAGGCTCAGGCCCTCCGGCATGACCAGGCGCGTTTGGTTGCGTTGTTCGGTCGACAGCAGCAGATATTCCTTGATCGCATCCACCAGCGGCAGCGGATTGAGGCCCAGCAGGGTGCGCGGGTCGACTTCATGGAACAGCGACTTGTAGCGAGGAGGGCCGTCCAGTTGCGGCGCCACGGCAAACAGGCTCGAGGGCAGCTCGGCCGGTTGCAGTTGCACCAGGGCGCTCCAGGGTTCGAGCACTTCTGCCAGGCGGGCAATACCGTTCTGGCGCATCTGGTTGCAGCGCGCACAACCCAGCAGAACGGCGACGAGGTAGGTCTGTTCGACGCTCAGGCCTTGTGTGTGGCGAGCCAGGGGGTCGCGTACGGTGACACGGTGGAGCTGGCGACTCTTCGCCAACTGGTAGATCTGGTGCAGCTCCAGCCAGAGGCCCTCAGGGACCGGGCAGTAAAGCTGGCTGGAACGAATCAGGGGGCCGTTCAGGCTATGTGTCGCCCGTTGCAGGGCGACTGCGAGGAGCTGGGCACGATCGCGGCTGGGGCGCGGCGATTCCTGCACGATGATCAGCTTGTAGCCGATGGCCAAGTGGTTCTGCAGCGCCTGGCACAGGTTGGCGACCTTGCGCGGGCGCTCGTCCAGGACGATCGATTGTCCGAGGAAGTGCCGTTCCAGGTGCTGGCAGACGAAATGGACCTCCGGACGCATCAGCTCCAGAAGCTGAAAGCGACTCTCGGCAGCGGTGACCAGTTGGTTGAGTTCCACCAGGGCCTGGTAGAGCTGGCGGGCGGTTTCGCCGAGGTTCGCCTTCGGCAGGTGGGAGATCCAGCGTTTGAGTTCACGAGGGGTGCCATCGCAGAAGGACAGGCTCTGTTTGCTCGGCGTCGGTACGCGCAGCAGCAGATGAGGGCTCTGGTGGACCATCCGGCTCGAATACTCCGATTTCCCGTGAGTGGTATTGGATTGAATTTCAGCACTCTATCAGCATCCTTGCACACTGGCAGCCTATCCAAGGCCGGGCTGTAGAAGCGTTGGCAGATTCCTGCCGGCGTGTGCCGCCTTGCTGATCCGACCCTGGCAGAATGCTGCGGCTCGGCCAGGGTGACCTACGATCAGGCGTTCTTCGGCATGGCCAGCAATTGGCCCATGCGCACGGTGCTCCCTGGCCATGCGCTCTCGTCCCAGCGCACCTGGTCCGGACCGAACAGCACGATGGCCGTGGAACCCAGTTTGAAGCGGCCGAGCTCTTCGCCTTTCTCCAGCTTGATCGGCGCGCGGGCGGTTTCGTCGTAGCTGAATGTCTTCAGCTCGCGCTTGGGTGGCGTGACCAGCCCGGCCCAGGTGGTTTCGATCGAGGCGACGATCATCGCGCCCACCAGCACCACGGCCATCGGGCCTCGTTCGGTGTCGAAGATGCACACGACGCGCTCGTTGCGGGCGAAGAGTTCGGGCACGTTTTCGGCAGTGCTCTGGTTCACCGAGAACAACCGGCCCGGCACGTAGACCATTTCCCGCAGGGTGCCGCCCAGAGGCGTATGCACCCGGTGGTAGTCCTTGGGGGACAGGTAGACCGTGGCGAACTCTCCGCCCATGAAGGGGGCTGCGCGCTCAGCGTCGCCGCCCAGCAGTTCCAGCACGCTGAAGCTGTGTCCCTTGGCCTGGAAGCAGCGGCCGTGCTCGATCGGGCCAATCTGGCTTATGGCTCCATCGGCCGGGCAGAGGATCGCGCCAGGCGTTTCGTCCAATGGCCGTGCGCCGGGTTTCAGGGCGCGGGTGAAGAAGGCGTTGAAGTGCTCGTAGGCGGTCACGTCCTCGACCAGCGCTTCACTCATGTTCACCTGGTAGCGCTTGGCGAACCAGGCGGTGAAGGCGTTCTTGAACCAGCGCACGCGGCACTCGGCGATGCCGCCGGCCAGGCGCGACAGCAGGTTATGCGGCAGCAGGTACTGGCTAATGATGAAAAGGCGTTCTTTCATTGGATTTCCTTGATGGGGAGCTTCAGAGCTCGACCGGGGTGTCTGGGTGATTACCCCATTCGGACCAGGAACCGGCGTAGCCCTTGACCCGTGGATAGCCGAGGGCCTTGGCCACCAGGTAGGTGAAACCGGAGCGGTGGTGCGTCTGGCAGTGGGTGACGATTTCCTTGTCCGGGGTGATGCCCAGGGATTGCAGGATTTCAGCCATGTCGGTACGGATGCGCAGGGCGCGGGCCGGGTCCATGCCGGCAGTCCACTCGAAGTTGACCGCGCCAGGGATGTGGCCGCCCTTGGCAGCCAGCACCTTGGCGCCGCTGTACTCACCCGGGCCGCGTGCGTCCCAGATGGCCAGGTCGGCCGCGCCGAGCCGGCCCTGGATGTACTCGCGGGTGGCGGTGGGTTCGTCGTGCAGGGTCAGGGGGATCGGGCCGCCAGCCGGGGCAGGCATGGCTTCCGCCGTTTCCCGGTTTTCGGCGAGCCAGGCGTGCAGGCCGCCGTTCAGATAGTGGTAGCGGTGGTGGCCGATCACGTCCAGCAACCAGATGAAGCGCCCGGCCCAGCCGCCGCCTTCATCGTCGTACACCACATAGGTGGCATCGGCACGGTGACCGAGTTCGCCAAACACTGCTTCGAGGTCGGCCTTGGCCGGCAACAAACCAGGCGCCGGAGGCTGGCCAAGCTGAGTGCGTTTCGGATCGACGAAGCGAGCACCCGGAATGTGCCCGGTGGCGTAGCGGGCAGCGCTGGTCAGGTCGACCAGGATCAACTCGTCGGCACCGAGCAGGGGTGCCAGGTCGGCCGGTTCGATCACCAGCGGCAGATTGGAGAAGGCGGACATGGAGGCCTCCATGGATGGGCAAAGTGGCGAATTGTAGCGATTCAATCTGCTGTGCGTCGGAATAACTGCGTTGCGGAAGGGCTCCGCTTCGCTGAGTTGTGCCTTGTTCCGCTGGCGTGCTGGCCGTTATGAACGGCCGCGCCTGGCGAAGCTGGCGAGGGCGCGCTCGATGCACTGGGCGGTCTTGGCGAAGGCGCGCAGGCTGAGATCGGCGAAGGGTGCACCGTCCTGGTCGGCAATCACCAGCATGGCGACGCGGCCATTCACGGCGATCGATCGCAATAACAGGTGATGGCCGGGGAACAGGCTCTTCAACTGGCCTGGCAGCAAGGCTGAAAACTGCGCGGCGTTCTCCGGGCCAAGGCGCAGTTGCCCTGGCTGGCTGAGCAGTCGCCGCAGCACCTGGCTCTGGCCGGCGTCCAGTTGCAGGCCGTTGGCCTCTTTGGGCAGACCGGCCTGCTGCTGGGCGAGCAGTCGACTATGAGTGCGATCGGCCAGCAAGATCAGGACGCGGCGCATGCCTCCGCTTTCCAGGGCGTCGCGGGTACAGGCGGAGAGTTGCACCACATTCGTGAACGGGCTGGGTTCGCGGATCAATTCGCCACAGTGACGCCGCCAGTCTTCCAGGGTGCTGGCCGTGGGCGCAGGTGCAGCAGGTGGTGCACGGCGCAGGCGATGCTGGTTCCAGGGCCAAAGCAGCGCCTGGGCCGGGTGCCAGAGGTCGCCCCGGGCGTGCAGTCGTCCACTTTGCGCGGCCTGCTGGTGAACCTGCTGTTGCAGCTCATCCAGCGGTAGCTTCATGAACAGACCGGCGAGGCGCTGCCAGCGCAGGCTGTGCCCGTCGCCCCAGCCCACGTGGGCGGAGATCGCCAGGCCGTTGGCAAGCAGTACGGTATTGCCGGGTTGGGTCAGCCAGCGACTGAGGGTCGGGTTTGCGTCCAGTTCCTGTTGTTGATGCAGCGGGTGTTCATTGTCTCGGGCGATATGCAGCGCTTTGACCAGCATGCGGCGGTCGTCATTCAGGAGGCGATAGCCCTGGATGATCCAGTCCGGCAGCTTCCAGTGTTCTGCGAGCGCCTGGCAGAGGCGCAGCAGGGGTACACCCAGCAAGTCGCGCTCGACCTTGGCGGCGGGCTCACCTTCACCGATCACGCGCTTCTCCCAAGTGGCGAACAATTCCGGGTGGCTGGCCAGAAGGGGCCACAGCGGGGAGAGGAACAGCAGGCTGCACCAGTGGATTTCCTGCCACAGGCGCGCCAGCCGGGCGGCGAACAGGCCATTTGCCTGCTGGCTGGCATGCTGACTGATCAGCTGCAGTTGACGCAGCGGCAGGGGGATTTCGTCCTCGGGGACAGCCGGCAGGCGGTTGAGCAGCACTTCGGCACGCTTGAGGCCCAGCCGGGTAAGGGCGACTTCCAGGCTTTCCGCCGGGCTGGCCAGCATATTGCTCGTGGCATTGGCCTCACGCAGCAGGCTGAGGGCAAGGGCGGGGCTATCCTGGGTGAGGTCGGCGATGTCGCGCAGGGACCTGCGATTATCACCCAGGGCGCGGCGGACTTTCTCGTGGGCGGCAGCGGGAACGGGCAGGCGCACACCATCAAGGTGCTTGATCCAGCCGTCGAGGCTGCGTGGCATGGGCTTCGCGCTTGTCATTGGGGACCGCCAATCTGGCTTTTCGCCTGAACAGGCTATAGTCTGGCGCATATCTTCCGATAATTAGAAGGGGCTCTTTTCATAACCCTTTCTACTGACTCTTCAAGCTTCCTTCCTATGGCAAAAATCATCGGCATCATCGTCGTATTCGCCAGTGTGCTCGGCGGGTACATTCTGTCACACGGCAAGATCGCCGCGCTGATCCAACCCTTCGAGGTGATGATCATCGGCGGCGCAGCACTGGGGGCCTTCCTACAGGCCAACCCGGGCAGCACGACCATGATCGTGTTCAAGAAGTCGCTGAAGATGTTCGGCACGCGCTTCACTCACAGTTTCTACCTGGAAGTGCTGCGGCTGCTCTACGAAATCCTCAACAAGAGCCGCCGCGAAGGGATGATGGCCATCGAGGCCGACATCGAAGACGCTGCCGCCAGCCCGATCTTCAGCAAGTACCCGGCAATCCTCAAGGATGAGCGGATGACCGCTTACATCTGCGATTACCTGCGGATCATGTCCTCCGGCAACATGGCGCCCCACGAGCTGGAAGGCCTGTTCGACATGGAGCTGGGCAGCCTGAAGGAAGAACTGGAACACCCGGCACATGCCGTCAACCGCATCGCCGATGGCTTGCCGGGCTTCGGTATCGTCGCCGCGGTACTGGGTATCGTGGTCACCATGGCCATGCTGGGCGAGGCCGAGCAGGCCGCCCTGGGCCAGCACGTAGGCGCGGCGCTGGTCGGTACCTTCCTCGGCATCCTGGCGGCCTACGGATTCTTCGGCCCGCTGGCGGTTTCCCTTGAGCACGACGCTCGCGAAGAACTCAATGTCTTCGAGGCTATCAAGGCCTGCCTGGTGGCTTCGGCCTCCGGCATGCCGCCGTCCCTGGCGGTGGAGTTCGGTCGCAAGGCGCTCTTCCCGGCGCATCGCCCGAGCTTCAGCGAGCTGGAGCAGGCCGTACGCGGCAGTTGAAGGCTTAGCCATGGAGAACAATCAGCCGATCATCGTCAAGCGCGTCAAGCGCTACGCCGCTGGACACCATGGCGGTGCGTGGAAGATTGCCTTCGCCGACTTCGCCACGGCGATGATGGCGTTTTTCCTGGTGCTATGGCTGATGTCTTCGGCCACGCCCGAGCAGAAGAAAGCCATTTCCGGCTACTTCAAGGACCCTATCGGCTTCACCGAGAGTGCCAGTCCCTACGTCATTGACCTCGGCGGCACGCCCACGCCCGCGCCCGACCGTACGCTCAACCCCGAGTTGAAGGATGCGCCGGACTCTCAGAACGCCTCGGTCGACTCCGCCGATTCGACGCCTGTGGATGCCAGCCAGGTGGAAACCCTCGCCGACCAGATCGAGCAGGAGCGCCTGGAAATGTTGCTCCAGGAGCTGCAGAACAAGGTCGAAGAGAACCCGGAGCTGCGCAAGTTCAAGGATCAGATTCTCTTCGAGATTACCCAGGACGGCTTGCGCATCCAGATCATGGACGCCGCCAACCGACCCATGTTCGACCTGGGCAGTGCGCGCCTGCAGCCTTACTTCGAAGACATCCTGTTGATCCTCGCCGAGACCATCAAGGCGGTGCCGAACAAGATCAGCATCAGTGGCCATACGGACGCCAAGCCCTATGCCGGTGATGGCGAGTTCGGCAACTGGGAGCTGTCTTCCGGTCGTGCCAACGCCGCGCGCCGTGCCCTGATCGCAGGCGGCTACCCGGATGAGCAGGTGGCGCGGGTGGTGGGTTACGCCTCGTCAGCCCTGTTCGACCGCAAGGATCCGTTCAACCCGGTCAACCGCCGGATTGACATCATCGTTCTGACCAAGAAGGCCCAGCGCGCGATCGAGGGCGAGCAGGGCGACCAGCTGGTAGAACCGAACCAACAGCCCCAGCCGCCTGCCAGCGGTGCGGCGCTTCAGGCTCCTGCGAATGCTCCGTCGGCTCCGGCCCAGCCGGGGGAGCTGCGGGAGAAGCTGAACATTTTCGAGGATGGCGTGCTGAAAATGGACCAGCCCAAGGGGCAGTGATCCTTCCTTGAACAAAAAAGGCCACGCATTGCGTGGCCTTTTTCGTTCGTATGCCTCGTCCGGCTTAATACTCGTCCTGCGGCAAGCTGGCGAGGATGTGCCGGTAGCTGGCCATGCGCTGCGGGTGCACTCGGCCGTCTTCCAGAGCCTTGAGCAGGGCGCAGCCGGGTTCGCGGTCGTGCTTGCAGTCGCGGAAGCGGCAGGTGCCGAGCAACTCGTTGAACTCGATGAAGCCGGCTTCCACGTCGTCGCGACTGACGTGGCCCAGGCCGAATTCACGGATGCCGGGGGAGTCGATCAGTTCCCCACCGCCCGGGAAGTGGAACAGGCGCGCGGTAGTGGTGGTATGGGTCCCCTTGCCGGTGAGTTCGGAAAGGGCGCCCACGCGAGTATCGACGCCCGGCAGCAGGCTGTTGACCAGGGATGACTTGCCAACCCCGGACTGGCCGACGAAGACACTGATGTGGCCGTCGAGCCTGGCCATCAGCTCTTCCATGCCGCCGCCCTGGCGTGCTGAAACCTCCAGCAGCGGGTAGCCGAGCTGGCGGTAGACGCCAAGCAGTTGGTCGAGCATCACGCCGTTCTGGTCGTCCACCAGGTCGGCCTTGTTCAGCAGCAGCAGCGGATGGATGCCGGCGTGCTCGGCGGCGACCAGGTAGCGGTCGATCAGGTTGGCGTGGGGCTCGGGCAGGGGGGCGAAAACGATGACGATCTGGTCGACGTTGGCCGCAACCGGCTTGAGGACGCCGCGCATGTCCGGTCGGCACAACTCCGAGCGGCGAGGCAGTTGGGCGACAATCACGCCGCTACCCTGGTTGCTCGAACGCCAGACCACGCGATCGCCTGTGACTAGCGTGGGCAGGTTGGCGCGCAGATGGCAGCGCATCACTTGGCCGGCCAGTTCGCCTTCCAGCGCCTCGACCTCTACCTGGACGCCGAAGTGGGCGATTACCAGGCCGGTCTGCTCAGGGCCGAGGTCTCCGCCTTCGAGTTCGTCGAGCGCGCGGGACTCCCGCTTGGCGGCGCGTGCAGCGCGCTCTTCCTGAATTTTCTCGATGCGCCAGCTTTGCCGGCGAGTAAGTTGGCGTTTGGCCATGATCGGTCCGCTTGGGGAAAAAACCGCGCGAGTTTAGCACGCAGCCCGCAGCGGCAGCCTCTAAGCTAGAATGCGCGCTTCGCCCTGGAGACCGAATATGCAGAATGCCCTGAACCTGATCTGGATCGATCTGGAAATGACCGGCCTGAACCCGGACACGGACGTCATCATCGAGATGGCTACCATCGTGACCGACAGCGAGCTGAATGTGCTCGCCGAAGGCCCGACCATCGCGATCCACCAGAGCGACGAAGTTCTCGCCGGCATGGACGAGTGGAACACTCGCCAGCATGGCCAGAGCGGCCTGACCCAGCGCGTGCGCGAAAGCCGGATCAGCGCTGCGGAAGCCGAGGCGCAGACATTGGCGTTCCTCGATCAGTGGGTTCCCAAGGGCAAGTCACCGATCTGCGGCAACAGCATCTGCCAGGATCGACGCTTCCTCTACCGCCACATGCCGCAACTGGAAGCCTACTTCCACTACCGCAACCTGGACGTATCCACTGTCAAGGAGCTGGCTGCGCGCTGGTCGCCCACGGTGCGCGACGGGGTGAAGAAGAGCAGCAGCCACCTGGCGCTGGACGACATCCGCGATTCGATTGCGGAGTTGCAGCACTATCGTGAGCACTTCTTCAAGATCTGACGCGCGCCGCGCTCACTCCGTGCCGGGTGAGCGCCCACTCCACATGCTCGCGGACCAGCGCCGATGGATGTTCGCGGCGCAGGTGAAGGGCTTCCAGTACCGGAATGCTCGAAGGTGCATTGCCCAGCCCCACCGCCAGGTTGCGCAGCCAGCGTTCATAGCCGGCACGGCGCAGGGGGGAGCCTTCGGTACGGCTCAGGAATTCCTCTTCGGTCCAGCGGAACAGTTCCGCTAGCTCGGCGTTATCCAGGCCGTGGCGTGGCTGGAAGTCGCCTTCGCCTGACGGGCGTGCGAAACGATTCCACGGGCAGACCATCTGGC
Source organism: Pseudomonas sp. TCU-HL1 (assembly GCF_001708505.1). NCBI lineage: Bacteria > Pseudomonadati > Pseudomonadota > Gammaproteobacteria > Pseudomonadales > Pseudomonadaceae > Pseudomonas > Pseudomonas sp. TCU-HL1. The sequence continues at coordinate 5,644,851 of NZ_CP015992.1, read as the reverse complement.
AATCGTCGCAACCGAACACCCGGTTGCCGATGAGCGGACGCAGGTCCTCGGGAATGCTGCCCTTGTATTCGATGGTCAGGTACGAGATGCAGCGCCGCGCGTCCAACTGGTAGGGGCCGACGAAAGCGGCCGTGGGGCAGATGTCCAGGCAGGCCGAACAACGGCCGCAATGTTCGCTGCCGTGGGGTGCGTCCACCGGCAGGGGCGCGTCGACGAACAGTTCGCCGAGGAAGAAGTAGCTGCCGGCCTTGCGGTTGAGCACCAAGGTGTTCTTGCCGATCCAGCCCAGGCCTGCCTGCTCGGCGATGGCTTTCTCCAGTACCGGTGCGCTGTCGACGAAGGCGCGGTAGCTGAACGGGCCGATGGCCTTCTCGATGCGCTCGGCCAGGTGCTGCAGGCGCTTGCGGATCAGCTTGTGGTAGTCGCGGCCCAGGGCGTATCGGGAGACATAGGCCTTTTCTGCCTGGCCCAGTACCTTGGCCATGCGCGCATCGCCGGGCAGGTAGTCCATGCGCAGGGAGATCACCCGCAGGGTGCCCGGTACCAGTTCGTCCGGGTGGGAACGCTTGCTGCCGTGGGCGGCCATGTAGTCCATCTCGCCCTGGTAGCCGGCATCCAGCCAGCGCTGCAGGCGGGCTTCGTGCTCGCCGAGCTCGACTCCGGTGATGCCCACTTGCTGGAAGCCCAGCTCGCGGCCCCAATCCTTGATGGATTGGGCGAGCGAGGCGAAATCTTGCGTGGAAAGGGTCATGCTGGGGCGGGAAACCGGTGTCGAGGTGGATATAATTCTGCCAGACCTCGCTGCCGTATCCGAATCCAATGCTTTCTTCCCGCGACGACCTGCCACTTTTCCTGCATTCCGCCGCTCAGGTGCGTGATCTCGACGCCCGCCTGATCGCAGCCGGCACCCCGGGCTTCGAACTGATGCAGCGCGCTGCCCATGCCGCATGGCGTGCCTTGCGCCGGCGCTGGCCGGAGGCCGGCTGCCTCAGCGTGCTGGCGGGGCGCGGCAATAACGCCGGTGATGGTTATCTGGTCGCGGCGCTGGCCAGGCGCGCCGGCTGGAGGGTCAAGGTGCTGGCGGTCGGCGCGGCCGCCGACCTGGTGGGTGATGCGGCTCTGGCACGGGATGAGGCCGTCACCGCGGGCATCGCCATTCAGCCTTGGAGCGAATGCGCCGTGCTGGCAGGCGTGGTGGTGGATGCCCTGTTGGGCACCGGCCTGAACGGCGCGGTGCGTGAGCCTTACGCCCAGGCCATTCGTCTGCTGAATGCCAGCGGCCTGCCGGTGCTGGCCATCGATATCCCCTCCGGCCTTTGCGCTGACACCGGCCGCGTGCTGGGTGTCGCAGTGCGCGCTGATCTCACGGTGAGCTTCATAGGGCTCAAGTTCGGTCTGTTCACCGCCGATGCGCCGAACCAGGTGGGCGAGTTGGTTTTCGACGATCTCCAGGCCGACCCCACGCTGGTCGAGGCCACGCCTCGTGTGGCTGAACGCATGGCCCTTGGCAGCCTGCAGCGCCTGACGCCGCGCCCGCGCACGGCCCACAAGGGCCAGTTCGGTCATCTGCTGGTGGTGGGTGGGGACCGCGGTCTTGGCGGCGCAGCTCTGTTGTCTGCGGAAAGTGCCTTGCGCAGCGGCGCCGGGCTGGTCTCCCTGGCAACCCGCCCGGAACACGTCAGCGCCGCGTTGGCGCGGCGACCCGAGGTAATGTGCGCCGGGGTCCGCTCTGCGAACCAGTTGCTGGCCCTGGCCGAGAAGTCCGACGTGCTAGTGGTGGGGCCGGGCCTGGGGCAGGGCGCCTGGGGGCGCAGTCTGCTCAGTGTAGTGGCCGGCCTGACTGTTCCCCAGGTCTGGGATGCCGACGCGCTCAATCTGCTGGCCAATGCATCTGCCAGCCTGCCCGCTCGCTGCGTGATCACCCCGCATCCGGGCGAGGCCGCACGCCTGCTGGGTATCACCTCGGCGGAGGTACAGACTGACCGGCCGCGCGCCGCCCTTGCGCTGGCGCAGAAGTACAACGCGGTCGTCCTGCTCAAGGGCGCCGGCAGTCTGGTGGCAGCTCCCGACGGCCGTCTGGCGCTGTGTGATCGTGGCCATCCGGTGATGGCCGGGGCCGGCCTGGGTGATGTTCTCGCCGGTCTGATCGGTGCCTTGCTGGCCCAAGGCATGGACGGTTATGCCGCCACCTGTCTGGCCGTCTGGCTGCATGCCAACGCTGGCGAAAGCCTCGCCCGACAAGGCAGGGGGCTGGCAGCCAGTGATCTGATTCCGACCATTCGTCAGTTGCTCGAGGAGTTTGCACCGTGCCTGAAGTGATCCTGTACGCCGAAGGCGAAGAGGCCATGCTGGCCCTGGGTGCCCGCCTGGCTGCCCTGACCGAAGGCCACGGCATTCTCTATCTGCACGGGGACCTGGGGGCGGGCAAGACCACGCTGTCTCGCGGCATCTTGCGCGGCTTGGGCCATGCGGGAAAGGTGAAAAGTCCCACGTTCACCCTGGTCGAGCCTTATGAAATAGGCAACAAGCGGGCCTATCATTTCGATCTATACCGCCTCGCGGACCCCGAGGAACTGGAATTCCTGGGCATTCGCGATTACTTCGAAGGCGACACGCTGTGCCTGATCGAGTGGCCGCAGCGAGGCGCCGGCATTTTGCCAAAGGCTGACCTGGACATTAACATTACGCCGCAAGCGGGCGGCCGTTCGCTGCGGTTGTCGCCACATACCGCGCGCGGCGAAGCATGGTGTGCCGCCCTGGCCACGGGAGCATGAATACAAAGATGGGGTGGGGTATGCGCTCGCGCGCACTGTTTGCCGGGATTGGGGTTCTGCTCGCGGCGTTCGCCGCTGATGTCCTGGCTGCCACGGAGGTCCGTGGGGTGCGGCTCTGGCGCGCGCCGGACAACACCCGCCTGGTCTTCGACCTGTCTGGCCCGGTCCAGCATTCGGTCTTTACCCTGACGGCGCCCAACCGGATCGTCATCGACATCAATGGCGCTCAGTTGGCCACCAGGCTGGAGCAGCTGTCGCTCAGCAATACGCCGATTACCTCCGTCCGTTCCGCCCAGCGCTCGCCGACTGATCTGCGGGTGGTGATAGACGTCTCGTCCGCCGTGACGCCCAAGAGCTTCTCCCTGGCGCCGAACCAGCAATATGGCAACCGCCTCGTGGTGGACCTGTTCGACCAGGAAGCTGCCGCCAACGAAGCCAGTGCGCCCCAGGTGGCCACTGCGCCGAGCACGCCTCAGGCGCCGGTGACCCCGACCCAGCCAGCGCCCAGCAAACTGCCCCCGGTCCCAGGTGGCAAGCGTGACATCGTGATCGCGATCGATGCCGGCCACGGTGGTGAAGACCCTGGCGCCCTCGGGCCCAAGGGGCAACACGAGAAGAACGTCACCCTGGCCATCGCCAAGGAATTGCAGCGCCAGATCAACCGGGAAAAAGGCTTCCGTGGTGAGCTGGTGCGCACCGGCGACTACTTCATCCCTCTGCGCAAGCGTACCGAGATCGCTCGCAAGAAAGGCGCTGACCTCTTCGTTTCCATCCACGCTGACGCTGCGCCCAGCCGCAGTGCCTTCGGCGCTTCGGTGTTCGCCCTGTCGGATCGTGGCGCCACCTCGGAAACTGCTCGCTGGCTGGCCGATAACGAAAACCGTTCCGACCTGATCGGTGGTGTCGGCAGCGTCAGCCTGGACGACAAGGACCGCATGCTGGCGGGCGTGCTGCTGGACCTGTCGATGACTGCGAGCCTCTCTTCCAGCCTGAACGTCGGCCAGAAAGTGCTGACCAACGTCAGCCGCGTCACCCCGTTGCACAAGCGCCGGGTGGAACAGGCAGGCTTCATGGTGCTGAAGTCGCCGGATATCCCCTCGATCCTGGTGGAAACCGGCTTCATCTCCAACCATAACGAATCCCAGAAACTGGCGACGCCGAGTCACCAGCAGGCGCTGGCGCGCTCGATCCAGACGGGCATCAAGCAATTCTTCCAGCAGAACCCGCCACCCGGTACCTACATCGCCATGCTGCGTGACCAGGGCAAGATCGCCGTCGGCCCTCGCGAGCACGTGGTGACGTCCGGCGAGAGCCTGGCGTTGATTGCCCAGCGCTACGAGGTCAGCATGGCCACCTTGCGCAAGGCCAACTCGCTGACCACTGACAACATCAAGGTCGGCCAGACCCTGAGCATCCCTGCCGCTGCCTTGGCGGCCCAGCCATGAGCGAATTGCCTCGCATCCAGCTGCTGAGTCCGCGGCTGGCGAACCAGATCGCCGCCGGTGAGGTGGTAGAGCGTCCTGCATCGGTCATCAAGGAACTGCTTGAGAACAGCCTGGATGCCGGAGCCCGGCGCATTGACGTCGAGGTGGAGCAGGGCGGTATCAAGTTGTTGCGGGTGCGTGACGACGGTGGCGGTATCCCAGCGGATGACCTGCCCTTGGCGCTGGCCCGCCACGCCACCAGCAAGATTCGTGATCTTGAAGACCTGGAGCGGGTGATGAGCCTGGGCTTCCGGGGCGAAGCGCTGGCGTCCATCAGCTCGGTGGCGCGCCTGACCATGACCTCGCGCACCATTGATGCGGAGCAGGCCTGGCAGGTGGAGACCGAAGGTCGTGACATGGAGGCCCGGGTACAGCCCGCCGCCCATCCCGTGGGCACTTCGGTAGAGGTCCGCGACCTGTTCTTCAATACCCCGGCGCGGCGAAAGTTCCTGCGAGCGGAGAAGACCGAGTTCGATCATCTGCAAGAGGTCATCAAGCGTCTGGCCCTGGCCCGCTTCGATGTGGCCTTCCATTTACGCCACAACGGCAAGACCATCTTTGCCTTGCATGAAGCGCGAGACGCAATCGCCAGGGCGCGCCGCGTCGCGACGGTCTGTGGTCCGGCGTTCCTGGAGCAGGCATTGCCAATCGAAGTCGAGCGCAACGGTCTGCACCTCTGGGGCTGGGTCGGCTTGCCGACCTTCTCCCGCAGCCAGGCGGACCTCCAGTACTTCTATGTTAATGGCCGTATGGTGCGCGACAAGCTGGTCGCCCACGCCGTACGCCAGGCCTATCGCGACGTGCTCTACAACGGCCGGCACCCCACGTTCGTGCTGTTCTTCGAGGTCGATCCGGCAGTGGTCGACGTCAACGTGCATCCGACCAAGCACGAAGTGCGTTTCCGTGATAGCCGCATGGTTCATGACTTCCTCTACGGGACACTGCACCGTGCACTGGGCGAGGTTCGACCAGAAGACCAACTGGCCGCGCCAGCCGCCACCGATGCCGTGGTGCGCCCGACCGGCATCACTGCTGGTGAGTTCGGCCCCCAGGGCGAGATGAGCCTGGCTGCCAATGTGCTGGAGTCATCGGCCGCTGAGCCCGCTTGGCGCCCATCCGCGGGTGGCGGCTATCAGGCGCCGCGCCCACAGCCTGCCGTACCGATTGCCGAGGCTCAGGGCGCATATCGCGAGTTTTTCGCACCGCTGTCCACAGCCGCTGCGCCCGTGGCACTACCTGGGTCTCAGGGCGACGTTCCGCCGCTGGGTTATGCGCTGGCGCAGCTCAAGGGGATCTACATCCTGGCGGAAAACACCCAGGGGCTGGTGCTGGTGGATATGCATGCCGCCCATGAACGCATCACTTATGAGCGCCTGAAAGTGGCCATGGCCAGCGAAGGGCTCAAAGGGCAGCCGCTGCTGGTGCCGGAGTCGATCGCAGTGAGCCAGCGCGAAGCGGATTGCGCCGAGGAGCATGGCGAGTGGTTCCGTCGCCTGGGCTTTGAGCTGCAACGGCTCGGCCCGGAGACGCTGGCTATTCGGCAGATCCCGGCCCTGCTGAAGCAGGCAGAGGCCTCGCAGCTGGTGCGTGATGTGCTGTCCGACCTGCTGGAGTACGGCACCAGCGACCGCATTCAGGCCCACCTGAACGAACTGCTCGGCACCATGGCGTGCCACGGCGCGGTGCGGGCGAATCGGCGCCTGACGCTACCGGAAATGAACGCCCTGCTGCGCGATATGGAGCACACCGAACGCAGTGGCCAGTGCAACCATGGGCGTCCGACCTGGACGCAGTTGGGCATGGACGACCTGGACAAACTGTTCCTGCGCGGGCGATGAGCATGGGTGAGCGGTTGCCGCCGGCGATTTTCCTGATGGGCCCCACCGCCGCCGGCAAGACTGACCTGGCTCTGGAACTCGCGAGATCACTGCCCTGCGAACTGATCAGCGTCGATTCGGCGCTGATCTATCGCGAGATGGACATTGGCACCGCCAAGCCGGACAAGGCTACGCTGGCCGAGTTTCCCCACCGGCTGATCGACATCCGTGATCCGTCCGAGAGCTACTCAGCCGCTGAATTTCGCGCCGACGCCCTGGCCGCGATGGCGGAGATCACCTCCAGCGGCCGGATTCCGCTGCTGGTGGGTGGCACCATGCTTTATTACAAGGCGTTGCTGGAAGGGTTGGCGGATATGCCCGGCGCCGATCCCGAGGTGCGCGCCGAACTGGAAGCCCGCGCGGCCCGTGAGGGCTGGGATGCATTGCATCAGGAACTGGCGGCTGTTGATCCGGAATCGGCCGCGCGTATCCATCCCAATGATCCCCAGCGCCTGACCCGGGCCCTGGAGGTCTATAAGGTCAGTGGTCTGACCATGACGGCCCATCGCCAGCGCCAGGCCGCGCAAAATCTGGCCGGGAACGCGTCGGGGACGGCGCATTTGCCTTATAATGTCGCGCACTTGGCCATTGCACCGGCGCAGCGGCAGGTATTGCACGCACGAATTGCACAGCGTTTTCGCCTGATGTTGGAACAGGGTTTCATCGAAGAGGTCGAATCGCTGCGCAGCAGAAGTGACTTACATGCAGGACTGCCGTCTATAAGGGCGGTTGGCTATCGCCAGGTCTGGGATTACCTGGATGGCGGGCTGACCCGGGGTGAGATGGAGGAGCGGGGCATCATCGCCACCCGCCAACTCGCCAAGCGACAGTTCACCTGGTTACGCAGTTGGTCCGATCTTCACTGGTTGGATAGCCTGGCTTGCGACAATCTGCCGCGTACCTTGAAATACCTGAAGTCGGTCTCCATATTGAGCTGAGACCTCACTGGTTACCGTCTATCCTTGGGGGTAGGGCGGATACCAGTCATCTTTCTTGTCATTTGAAAACTAAAACGATTGATCCCTAAAGGAGTGCGGCACATGTCAAAAGGGCATTCGCTACAAGACCCTTACCTCAATACCCTGCGTAAGGAACGCGTACCGGTTTCCATCTATCTGGTGAACGGCATCAAGCTGCAGGGCCAGATCGAATCCTTCGACCAGTTCGTGATTCTGCTGAAGAACACTGTCAGCCAGATGGTCTACAAGCACGCTATCTCCACTGTGGTACCAAGTCGTCCGGTACGCCTGCCCAGCGCTTCCGAGCAGGAGCAGCCTGAGCCGGGTAACACCTGATAGGAGACTGCTTTGTTTTTCGAACGCCCTGGTGGTGGTGAACGGGCCATCCTGGTTCATCTGGAAGGCCAAGATCCCGAGGCGCGCGAAGACCCGCAGGAGTTCCTTGAGCTTGCACGTTCGGCCGGTGCGGATACGGTGGCATTCGTTTCCGTTTCCCGTCACCAGCCAACGGCCAAGTTCCTGATCGGAAGCGGCAAGGTCGATGAGTTGCATGACCTGGTCAACGCCGAGAAGGCTGAGCTGGTCATCTTCAACCACACGCTAACGCCCAGCCAGGAGCGCAACCTTGAGCGCGCCTTCGAATGCAGGGTGCTTGATCGTACCGGTCTGATTCTCGATATCTTCGCTCAGCGCGCTCGTACCCATGAGGGCAAGCTACAGGTCGAACTGGCCCAGCTTGAACACATGAGCACACGGCTGGTACGGGGCTGGACGCACCTTGAGCGCCAGAAGGGCGGTATTGGTCTGCGTGGCCCCGGTGAAACCCAGCTGGAGACCGACCGTCGCTTGCTGCGTGTACGGATTCGCCAGATCAAACAGCGTCTGGAAAAGGTCCGCAGCCAGCGTGAGCAGGCTCGTCGAGGCCGCAAGCGCGCCGACATCCCTTCGGTTTCCCTCGTCGGCTATACCAACGCCGGCAAGTCCACCTTGTTCAACGCCCTGACCGCTTCCGAGGTCTATGCGGCCGATCAGCTCTTCGCCACGCTCGACCCGACTCTGCGCCGGTTGGAGTTGGACGATCTGGGGCCGATCGTTCTGGCCGACACAGTGGGATTCATTCGTCACTTGCCTCACAAGCTGGTGGAGGCCTTCCGGGCTACCCTTGAGGAATCTGCCAGCGCTGATCTGCTGTTGCACGTGATCGACGCACATGAGCCCGAGCGTATGGCGCAGATCGAGCAGGTGCTGGCGGTGTTGGGTGAGATCGGTGCTGAAGGCCTGCCGATGCTGGAGGTCTACAACAAGGTGGACCTGCTGGAGAATGTCGAGCCGCACATCCAGCGCGACGAAGATGGCAAGCCTGAGAGGGTCTGGCTGTCGGCGCGCGATGGCAGCGGCCTCGAGTTCCTCAAGCAGGCCGTAGCTGAATTGCTGGGTGATGACCTGTTTGTCGGCACTCTGCGATTGCCGCAGCGTTTCGGGCGGTTGCGGGCCCAGTTCTTCGCGCTTGGTGCGGTACAGACCGAAGAGCACAATGAGGCGGGTGACACTCTCCTTGCGGTGCGTTTACCGCGTGTTGAGTTGAACCGACTGGTCAGTCGTGAAGGCTGGCAGCCAAGCGAGTTCCTCGAACAACACACTTTGCAATAAAGCCCGTTTAGGTGGTTTTGCGGCGGGCCGCGGGCTTGGGTAGCATGGGCGGGCGCGCCGTGGGCGCGTCTTTGCTTTATCAGTATGGAGAGCGCTATGGCTTGGAATGAGCCGGGTGGCAACTCGAATAACCAGGACCCCTGGGGTGGGCGCCGTGGCGGCGACCGCAAAGGGCCACCGGACCTGGACGAGGCCTTCCGCAAGCTGCAGGACAGCCTGAACGGCCTGTTTGGCAGTGGCAAGAAACGTGGCGGCGGCGATGATGGCGGCGGTAGATCGGGCGGTTTCGGCCTGCTCGGCATCGGCCTGGCCCTGCTTGCCGTGGTCTGGCTGTACAGCGCGGTCTATGTGGTGGACGAGCAGGAGCAGGCAGTGGTGTTGCGCTTCGGCAAGTACTACGAGACCGTTGGTCCCGGCCTGAACATCTATTTCCCGCCAATCGACCGCAAGTTCCAGGAGAACGTCACCCGCGAGCGTGCTTACAGCAAGCAGGGCCAGATGCTCACTGAGGACGAGAACATCGTCGAAGTGCCGCTTACCGTTCAGTACAAGATCAGCAACCTCCAGGACTTCGTGCTGAACGTCGATCAGCCTGAGGTCAGCCTGCAGCATGCTACCGAAAGCGCCCTGCGCCACGTGGTGGGTTCCACCGAGATGGACCAGGTGCTGACCGAAGGTCGCGAGTTGATGGCTAGCGAGATCAAGGAGCGCTTGCAGCGCTTCCTCGACACCTATCGCACCGGCATCACTGTCACCCAGGTCAACGTGCAGAGCGCGGCAGCCCCGCGTGAAGTACAGGAAGCCTTCGACGACGTGATCCGTGCTCGCGAAGACGAGCAGCGTGCCAAGAACCAGGCCGAAGCCTATGCCAACGCCGTGGTGCCCGAGGCTCGCGGCCAGGCCCAGCGCATCATTGAGGATGCCAACGGCTACCGTGACGAAGTGATCGCCCGCGCCGAGGGTGAGGCCGACCGTTTCAGCAAGCTGCTCACTGAGTACCACAAGGCGCCGGAGGTTACTCGCCAGCGTCTGTACCTGGAGACCATGCAGGATGTCCTCGGCAGTACCAGCAAAGTCCTGGTGACCGGCAAGGAGGGGCAGAACAACCTGCTCTACCTGCCGCTGGACAAGATGATCGACAATCGTGGCGGGAGCTCCGCTCCGGCAGCGCCGGCCGCTTCGGCCGCCTCGAGTGGCAGTGACCTTGGCTCGCGCGTCGCCACCGACTTGCAGCAGCGCAATTCGCGTTCCAGGGAGAGTCGCTGATGAGCAATAAATCGCTGTTCGCCCTGATCGGCGGCGTAGTGGTAGCTCTGCTCGTTTGGAGCAGTCTCTACATCGTGTCGCAGACCGAGAAGGCCGTCCTGTTGCAATTCGGCCGCATCGTCGAGGCCGACGTGCAGCCCGGTCTGCACATGAAGATTCCTTACGTCAACCAGGTGCGTAAGTTCGACGCTCGCCTGCTGACCCTGGATTCTCCGACACAGCGCTTCCTCACGCTGGAGAAGAAAGCGGTAATGGTGGATGCCTATGCCAAATGGCGCGTGGCTGATGCCGAGCGTTTCTACACCGCTACCTCCGGCATGAAGCAGATCGCTGATGAACGACTGTCCCGTCGTCTTGAGGCGGGCCTGCGTGACCAGTTCGGCAAGCGCACGCTGCACGACGTTGTGTCCGGTGAGCGCGATGCGCTGATGGCTGACATCACTGCCGCCCTCAACCGCATGGCCAGCAAGGAGCTGGGCATCGAGGTGGTGGACGTGCGGGTGAAGGCCATCGACCTGCCCAAGGAAGTCAACCGCAGCGTATTCGAGCGGATGAGCACCGAGCGTGAGCGCGAGGCTCGTGAGCACCGTGCCAAGGGCGCTGAGCTGGCTGAAGGTATCCGTGCTGACGCCGACCGTCAGCGCCGAGTGTTGCTGGCAGAAGCCTATCGCGAGGCTGAGGAAGCTCGCGGTGATGGCGATGCCAAGGCAGCGGCCATCTACGCCAAAGCTTATGGTCAGGACCAGGAGTTCTACGCCTTCCACCGTAGCCTGCAGGCCTATCGCGAAAGCTTCTCCAGCAAGGGTGATGTGATGGTGCTGGATCCCAATAGCGAATTCTTCCGCTATCTGGACAAGGCCGCACGCTGAATCAGTCGCCCCGACGGACACTCATCGTCCGTCGGGGTGACCGTCAGGGAAAACGTGTTATCATGGGTCAGCCGGGAAATCCCGGCTTTTTTGCGTCCGCGGGAATCATGTGGCAGGAACTCGGCATTGCCTTTTGTCTGATGCTGGTGCTGGAAGGCATCCTGCCCTTCCTCTATCCGCGCCGTTGGCGCGCCGCGGTGCTTGGGTTGGCGGAGTTCAAGGACCGCCATCTCCGCCTGATGGGCCTGTCCAGCATGTTGCTGGGGACCGGCCTCCTTTATCTGCTTCACTGATGGCTTGCCGCCCGGTTGAGAGGGGATTGGCGAAATGGCAACGGTAGATCGCTGGCTGCTGCCAGACGGTATCGAAGAAGTACTGCCGCCCGAAGCGGCGCGCATCGAGGCAGCCCGCCGCCAGGTGCTGGACCTGTTCCAGCGTTGGGGCTACGACTTCGTGGTCACTCCGCATATCGAGTATCTCGAGTCCCTGCTGACCGGTGCCGGTCAGGATCTCGATCTGCGCACCTTCAAGGTGACCGATCCGCAGTCGGGGCACCTGATGGGCTTCCGCGCTGATATTACGCCGCAAGTGGCGCGTATCGACGCACACACCCTGCGCCGCGAAGGCCCGAACCGCCTTTGTTATGCTGGCAGCGTGCTGCATGCCAAGCCTCGGGCGTTGTCCACCTCCCGCAGTCCGATCCAGTTGGGTGCCGAACTCTATGGCGACGCCAGTCCGGCGAGCGACGTGGAGGTCATCAGCCTGATGCTGGAGATGCTCGAGCTGGCCTCTGTGCCGGACGTGCACATGGATCTCGGTCATGTCGGCATCTACCGTGGCCTGGCCAAGGCCGCCGGTCTTTCCGGTGAGGTCGAGCGCAGCCTGTTCGACGCCTTGCAGCGCAAGGCGGTGGACGAAGTTGCCGAGCTCACGGCTGACCTGTCGCCGGAGCTTGCGTCCATGCTTCGCTCCCTGGCCGAGCTCTGTGGTGGCCGCGAAGTCCTGGACCTGGCCCAGGGTGTGCTGATGGATGCGCCGGAGGAGGTGCATCGTTCGCTGGACGAGCTGATCGCCATTGCTGATGCCCTGGAGCTGCGCTATCCCGAGCTGCCGCTGTATTTCGACCTGGGCGAGTTGCGTGGTTACCACTACCACACCGGAGTGGTGTTCGCCGCCTTCGTGCCTGGTGTTGGCCAGTCCATCGCCCAGGGAGGTCGTTACGACGATATCGGTGCCGACTTCGGTCGCGCCCGACCTGCGACCGGCTTCTCCACTGATCTGAAGACTCTGGTGACCCTGGGTAGCATGGTTCTCGACCAGCCGGTTCCCGGTATCTGGGCGCCAGACAGTCGTGACCCCTATCTCTGGTATGAGGTCAAGCGTCTGCGCTCCGAAGGTCGGCGCGTGGTGCAGGCCCTGCCTGGTCAGGAAGTAGCAAGTGCGCAGGAAGCGGATTGCGATCGCCAGTTGGTCCTGCGTGACGGGCGCTGGCAGGTGGCTGAGCTTTCCTGAAGAAGTGGCTTCATGGCCGGCGCTGATGGGTCGGCCGCTAACGAGTTTCCGTGCTTTCCGCCGGCGGCTGCCGGCATTGAGCTTCTGCGAAGAGGACAAGTGTTATGGGTAAGAATGTCGTAGTCCTGGGCACCCAATGGGGCGATGAGGGTAAGGGCAAGATCGTCGATCTGCTGACCGACCAGGCTGCCGCTGTTGTGCGTTACCAGGGCGGCCACAACGCCGGTCACACCCTTGTGATCGACGGCGAGAAGACTGTGCTGCACCTGATTCCGTCCGGCATCCTGCGCGAGAACGTCGAGTGTCTGATCGGCAATGGTGTCGTCGTTGCTCCCGATGCCCTGATGCGCGAAATCACCAAGCTGGAAGAGAAGGGCGTGCCAGTGCGTGAGCGCCTGCGCATCAGTCCGGCTTGCACCCTGATCCTGCCGTACCACGTGGCGCTGGATCAGGCCCGTGAAAAGGCTCGTGGCGATGCCAAGATCGGCACTACCGGCCGCGGAATCGGCCCGGCCTACGAAGACAAGGTGGCACGCCGTGGTCTGCGCATCGGCGACCTGTTCCACCGCGAGCGTTTCGCCGCCAAGCTGGGTGAGCTGCTGGACTACCACAACTTCGTCCTGCAGAACTATTACAAGGAGCCGGCAGTCGACTTCCAGAAGACCCTGGATGAGGCTCTGGCCTACGCCGAGCTGCTCAAGCCGATGATGATCGATGTCGCCGCTCGTCTGCACCAGCTGCGCAAGCAGGGCGCCTACATCATGTTCGAAGGCGCGCAAGGCTCGCTGCTGGACATCGACCACGGTACCTATCCGTATGTCACCAGCTCCAACACCACTGCTGGCGGTACCGCCACCGGCTCCGGCTTTGGCCCGCTGTACCTGGATTACATCCTTGGCATCACCAAGGCTTACACCACTCGCGTGGGTTCCGGCCCATTCCCGACCGAGCTGTTCGATGAGACCGGCGCTTTCCTGGCCAAGCGTGGCCACGAGTTCGGTTCGACCACCGGCCGTGCCCGTCGCTGTGGCTGGTTCGATGCCGTGATCCTGCGTCGCGCCATCGAGATCAACAGTATCTCGGGCCTGTGCCTGACCAAGCTGGACGTGCTCGACGGTCTGGAAACCATCCGTATCTGTACTGGCTACAAGGACCAGAACGGTGAGGTTCTGGTGGATGCGCCGACCGACGCCGACAGCTACATCGGTCTGCAGCCGGTCTACGAGGAAATGCCGGGCTGGAGCGAATCCACCGTCGGCGCCAAGAGCCTGGAAGAACTGCCCGCCAACGCCCGCGCTTACATCAAGCGCGTCGAAGAACTGGTGGGTGCGCCCATCGATATCATCTCCACCGGGCCTGACCGTAACGAGACAATCGTCCTGCGTCACCCGTACGCCTGATTCGTTGAATCCCCAAAGGGCCGCCTAGTGCGGCCCTTTGTCGTTTTGGCGGCCACTTTTGTCGTGCTGCTGATCGGCACGTACCTTGCTGGCACTTTATAAATCCGAGTTGCCGCCGTTACAGAGGTAACGGTCGTAAAGGAGCCACAAGTCGTGTCAGCCATCCTGTCTTTGTTGCAAAGCCGTTTGTTGCGTCCGGTCTTCATCGCCCTGGGCTTGGCCCTGCTGGTGCAGGTCGTGGTCGCCGTTGCCCTGACGCGGGGCACCGTGAACTCGCTGGTGGATGATCTGGCGGTGCGTCTGGGGAGTGACACGCAGCGCCTGTCGGGGGATCTGGAGCAGGCCGGGCAGGAAGTGTCCGGTAGCCTCGGCGCCCTTTCCACCAAGACCCGCGAGCGTTTGGGGGTAGCCCTCAGTGAGCGACTGCAGCAGGAGCAGGGTCAACTGCGCCAGACCCTGGAGCAGAACCTCAAGGAATCGGCCAATGATCTTGCTCAGTTGCTGGCGGCTGTAGCGCCGCGCGCCATGTGGGACAACGACGTACCAACGCTCTCCGAGTTCGCCCGTCGTGCACAGCGCAATCCCAATGTGCTCTTCGTCGTTTACGACGATGCCAGTGGCCAGCACCTGACCCGCTACCTCAATCGCGAGAATCCACAGATCAAGGCGCTGCTGGCCAAGGGGCAAGGTGAGCGGGCGCTCGACAAGGTCCTGAGCGCCGCTGCCAGCGATCCTTCCGTGTACCTGGTCGATGCCGCCATCAGCCCCAATGGCGTGGAGATCGGCAAGGTGCGCATGGGCGTCTCTACTGCGGCGGTGGAGCTGCAGTTGAAAGCGCTGGATCAGCGCTTCTCTACCCTGATTGCCAGTAGTGGCGAACTGGTCGGCGAGAGCTTGGCGGGGGCTGCGACCGAAAGCAGTGCGGCACTGACGGCGCGCCTGCAATCGGCCCGCGAGGCAGCTGCGAACATGAGTGCCGGCACCCGGCAGGCTGTGGAGTCGGCGGCGGGCAAGTTGCGCTGGCGTATCGGTCTTGGCCTGGCTCTGGTCGGTCTGGGCGTACTGCTGGTGTTGGCCGTGGTATTGGGCCGTCGAGTGGTAGTCCGTTTGCGACTGTTGATCGACGCCTTGAACGACCTGGCTGCCGGTGATGGCGACCTGACTCGCCGGGTGAAGCTGGATAGCCGTGACGAAGTGGGTGAGATGGCCGCCGCGGTGAATCGCTTCGTCGACAAACTGCAGCCGATCGTTCGTGAGGCGGGCGATGTGGCGCAGCGCACGGGTGTGGAAATCAAGGCGTTGTCCGAGCGTAGCCAGTCTGCCGAGGCGGCCGCGCATCGTCAGCGCAGCGAGGTGGAAGGTAGTCTGAGTGCGCTGGCGGGAATGGCGGCCGAGGCCCAGGCCGAAAGCCATGCGATGCAGGATACCTTGCGTCAGGTGGGCGAGATCCGCCAGGCAGCCCAGGACAATGCCGCCATTGCGCGCAAGGTGGGTGGCCTGATCGAGAACCTGGAGGCGCGGGTGCAGAATGGTTCTGAGGTGATCGAGCGACTGGCGCGGCAGAGCGAGCAGATCGAGATGGTGCTGTCAGTGATTCATGGCATTGCCGAGCAGACCAACCTGCTGGCGCTGAACGCTGCGATCGAAGCGGCGAGGGCAGGAGAGAGTGGGCGAGGTTTTGCTGTGGTTGCTGATGAGGTGCGGGCGCTGGCCAGCAAGACCCAGCAGTCCACTGGCGATATTCAGTCTCATATTGCTGCGCTGCAGACTGGGGCGCGTGAGGCAGTGTTGGCGATTTCCCAGGCTCGCGAGCGTGCGGTTGAAGGCCTCGATGCATTGCGTGATAGCGAGCGCCTGCAGCAAAGCGTGCAGCAGGCCGTGGAGCAGGTGCATGGCGCAGTGCAGGCTGCGGCTCGTGCTGCGGAGCACCAGGCGGCGGGCGCCGATGGTGTGCGCGGTCGGGTGGATGTGATCCATGCCGAAGCCAGCCTGGCGGCTGAGGCGGTGGCGGCAACCGCCAGCAGCGGGCGTGTGCTGGCTGGCCTGGCAGATCAGCTCAAGGCCAGTCTGGGGCAATTCAGGGCGTAGTGGTTCTCAGGGGGGGGGGCAGGGCGTTGGCTCGGCCCCCTGGTCCAGCGGTTGTCGTGGCTTTTCTGAATGTCAGACAGCACAAAGCCGAGCAGAGCTCGGCTTTGTTTAAGAGTGGTGCCCAGGAGAAGACTCGAACTTCCACGGTGTTGCCACCGCTAGGACCTGAACCTAGTGCGTCTACCAATTCCGCCACCTGGGCACATTGCGATGATTGCTCATCGACTTATACGGTGTTCATCGTTAAACGATACGGAACCGTACGATCCGTTAAAAACGAAACCGAGCTTTGCGGCTCGGTTTTGAAAAATGGTGCCCAGGAGAAGACTCGAACTTCCACGGTGTTGCCACCGCTAGGACCTGAACCTAGTGCGTCTACCAATTCCGCCACCTGGGCACTGGATGCGATGATTGCTCATCCGCTTCCTTCACAACGTCTCAGCGACGCTGTGGGCGCGAACTATACGAGCCGACTTTTGTGTTGTAAACCCCTGAGCGCGAAAAAAATTATTCTTCGGACTAAGCTGACCGACAATCGGAATTCGCGCTTCAATAAGACACATGACAAATCCCTCTACGGATAAAAAGGTGATCACCCTCTAATGGCCGATTGGCAGAACCTCGATCCCGAGGCCGCTCGTGAAGCGGAAAAATACGAGAACCCTATCCCCAGCCGCGAGTTGATCCTGCAGCGCCTCGATGAGCGCGGTGCTCCGGCCAGCCGAGAGCAGCTGGTAGAAGAGTTCGGCCTGACCACCGACGAGCAACTGGAAGCCTTGCGTCGTCGACTTCGCGCCATGGAGCGCGATGGCCAGCTTATCTATACGCGCCGCGGCACTTACGCGCCGGTGGACAAGCTTGACCTGATCTGCGGCCGCATCAGTGGTCACCGCGACGGTTTCGGCTTCCTCATTCCTGATGACGCTTCCGAAGACCTCTTCCTCAGCCCCGCGCAGATGCGCCTAGTGTTCGATGGTGACCGCGCCTTGGCGCGGGTTTCCGGTGTCGACCGCCGTGGTCGTCGCGAAGGTGCCCTGGTGGAAGTGATCGCGCGCGCCCACGAAACGCTGGTCGGCCGCTTTTATGAAGAAAGCGGCATTGCCCGGGTGGTCGCCGACAATCCGAAGATCCAGCAGGAAGTCCTGGTGCCCCACGGCAAGCAGGGCGCGGCCAAGCACGGCCAGTTTGTCCAGGTGAAGATCGAGCAGTGGCCTAGCAACTTCCGCCTGGCCCAGGGCGAAGTGGTGGAAGTGCTAGGCGACTACATGGCGCCGGGCATGGAGATTGAAGTCGCCCTGCGCAGCTACGACATTCCCCATGAGTGGCCCTCCGCGGTGGTCAAGGAGGCGACCAAGCTCAAGCCCGAGGTGGCCGAGAGGGACAAGGAAAAGCGTGTCGACCTGCGTGATCTGCCTCTGGTCACCATCGACGGCGAGGATGCTCGCGACTTCGACGACGCCGTGTATGCCGAAGCCCGCAAGGGGGGCGGCTGGCGCCTGATCGTCGCCATCGCCGACGTTTCCCACTATGTAAAGGTGGGCTCGGCGCTGGATGAAGAGGCGGCCAATCGCGGCAACTCGGTGTATTTCCCGGAGAAGGTAATCCCGATGCTGCCGGAGGCGCTGTCCAATGGCCTCTGCTCGCTCAATCCACTGGTGGACCGCCTGGCCATGGTCTGTGACATGACCATCTCTCGTGCCGGCAAGCTCACCAGCTACGAGTTCTACGAAGCGGTCATCCATTCCCACGCACGACTCACCTACACCAAGGTCAGCCAGTTCCTGGAAACCCCCGAGTCCACCGAAGCCCAGCTGTTCGCCGAGCAGCTGCCGAACTTGGTCAACCCCCTGCAGCAGCTCTACAAACTCTATAAGGTGCTGCTGGCGCAACGTCAGGTACGTGGCGCCATCGACTTCGAAACCCAGGAGACGCGCATCGTCTTCAGCGCCGATCGCAAGATATCCGAGATCCTGCCGACCCAGCGCAATGACGCCCACAAGCTGATCGAGGAATGCATGCTCTGCGCCAACGTGGCTACAGCGCGCTTTTTCATGCAGCACGAGATCCCTGCGCTCTACCGCGTCCACGAAGGCCCGCCGAGTGAGCGTCTGGACAAGCTGCGTCAGTTCCTCGCCGAACTGGGCCTGTCCCTCAATCGCGGCAAGGACGAGCCGACGCCCAGCGACTACCAGGCGTTGCTGGAGAAAATCCGCGAGCGCCCGGACTACCACCTGATCCAGACGGTGATGCTGCGTTCTCTCAGTCAGGCGGTATACAGCCCGGACAACGAAGGGCACTTCGGCCTCAACTACGACGCCTACACCCACTTCACTTCGCCCATCCGGCGTTATCCGGACCTGCTGGTGCACCGTGCCATCCGCAGCCTGATCCGCTCCAAGCGCGAGAGCATCCACGTGCGTCGCGTTGGCGCGACGAGCATGGTCAAGGCGCGCATCTACCCTTACGACGAAGCCCACCTAGCGCAACTTGGCGAGCAATGCTCGATGACCGAGCGCCGTGCCGACGAGGCCACCCGCGATGTCACCAACTGGTTGAAGTGCGAGTACATGCGCGACCGCGTGGGCGAGACCTTCCCTGGCGTCATCTCGGCGGTAACCGGCTTTGGCATCTTCGTCGAGCTGATCGACATCTATGTAGAAGGCCTGGTGCACGTGACTGCGCTGCCGGGCGACTACTACCACTTCGATCCCATCCATCACCGTCTCGCCGGTGAGCGCAGCGGACGCAGCTTCCGCCTGGGCGATACGGTGGAAGTCGTGGTGGCGCGGGTCGATCTGGACGAGCGCAAGATCGACTTCGAGCTTTCCGACAACGTTCTCACCGCTCCTGTCGGGCGCAAGAAGCGTGGTGCGGAGAAACCATCGCCAGCCAAGGCCAAAGGCAAGGCGGTGGCCGAGCCCCGTGTGGGCAAGGGTCGCGGCCGCGGCGCCAAGGCAGCTGCACGTGCACCGGTCCAGGAGAAGCCTTGGCATGAGCCGCAAGCCGCTGTGGCACCACGTCGGCAGCGCGCCGGCAAGGTCCAGGCGCTGCCTGCCGTCCCGCCGGAGATGCTTGCCCAGGCCGAGGAGCTGCTTGGCAACACCGATGTGAACAAAAGCCGGGCCATGAAGCAGGCCCTGCTCAGCGAGGCCCGTCAGGGCGCCAAGGCGAGCAAGGGTACGCGTCCGGCACAGAAAACGCTGGACAAGCCCGGCAAGGACGACGCGAAGGCTGCGGCCAAGCCGCCCAAGAAGAAGGCCAAGGTGGCTAAAGCCAAGGCCGCCAGCAAACCCACTAAGCATCGCAAGGGGCCGCCCAAGCCCAAGGCGCCCAGTAGCAAGGTCAACAAATGAGTCAGTTGGAAAAGGTCTACGGCGTGCATGCCGTGGAAGCGCTGCTGCGACATCATCCCAAACGCGTCAAGCAGCTGTGGCTGGCGGAAAGCCGGCATGATCCACGCGTCCAGGTCCTCGTCGACCTGGCCGGGCAGCACCGCGTCCCGGTCGGTCAAAAGGATCGCCACGAACTGGACGAATGGGCCGAGGGCGTGCATCAGGGGGTGGTTGCCGAGGTCAGTCCCAGTCAGGTCTGGGGCGAGAACATGCTCGACGAGTTGCTCGAACGCACCCCGGGCGCGCCCTTGTTGCTGGCCCTGGATGGCGTCACCGACCCGCACAACCTCGGTGCCTGCCTGCGTACCGCCGACGCCGCTGGTGTGCTGGCGGTGATCGTGCCCAAGGACAAGTCCGCCACCCTCAACGCCACAGTGCGCAAAGTGGCTTGCGGTGCGGCGGAGGTCATGCCGCTGGTGGCGGTGACCAACCTGTCGCGCACCCTGGAGAAACTGCAGAAAAAGGGCCTTTGGGTTGTCGGCACGGCCGGCGAAGCGGAACAGGAAGTCTACGATCAGGACATGACCGGGCCGACCGTGCTGGTCATGGGCGCGGAAGGCAAAGGCATGCGCCGCCTGACCCGCGAGCACTGCGATTACCTGGTCAAGCTGCCCATGGGTGGCAGCGTCAGTAGCCTGAACGTCTCCGTGGCCACCGGCGTCTGCCTGTTCGAAGCGGTGCGCCAGCGCCGTAGCCGCCCCTGATACCGGCTCGCCCCGGGCAGCGTTCCAGTTGCCTGGGGCTGTTCAAAGTTTCGCCAATTTACCTTGCGTGGCATTCCGCCCTTCTCTAGAATGTCGCCCCTTGCCGTGGGGGCAGGCTCGCGCACGTCCCCGACCCGGCAAGCCCAAACGAGACATTCACTCCTTGCCTGACCACGATGTTGGCAGGCTACAACCCGTAAGGAGCATTTATGCGTCATTACGAAATCATCTTCCTGGTTCACCCGGACCAGAGCGAGCAGGTTGGCGGCATGGTTGAGCGCTACACCAAGCTCATCGAAGAAGACGGTGGCAAGGTTCACCGCCTGGAAGACTGGGGCCGTCGTCAGCTGGCCTACGCCATCAACAACGTTCACAAGGCTCACTACGTGATGCTGAACGTTGAGTGCAGCGGCAAGGCCCTGGCCGAGTTGGAAGACAACTTCCGCTACAACGACGCTGTCATCCGCAACCTGGTCATCCGTCGCGACGAAGCCATCACTGGCCAGTCCGAGATGCTCAAGGCCGAGGAAAACCGCAGCGAGCGCCGTGAGCGCCGTGAGCGCGTTGAGACTGATGCTTCCGCCGAAGGCGAAGACAGCGACAACGCTGACGAGTAATCCACGGACCTATTGAGGAGCCAAGTTCATGGCACGTTTCTTCCGTCGTCGTAAGTTCTGCCGTTTCACCGCTGAAGGCGTGAAAGAGATCGACTTCAAGGATCTCAACACCCTGAAGGCATACGTCTCCGAAACCGGCAAGATCGTTCCGAGCCGTATCACCGGCACCAAAGCCAAGTATCAGCGTCAGCTGGCTACCGCTATCAAGCGCGCCCGCTACCTGGCCCTGCTGCCCTACACCGACAGCCACGGCCGTTGATCTCGGTCGGTCGACCTAGGTAAGGGATAGATCGCAATGCGCGCTCTGGCGGAATTCATCATGCGCGGTCGTGTGCAGGCCACCCTTGTGGTGGCGGGTGCGGCGGCCCTGCCCCTGATGTTCTGGCTGAGCGCAGCCGCGGGTAGCCTGGTGCTGCTGCGGCGTGGTGTGAACGATGCTCTCGGCATTATTGCCTGGGCTCTGCTGCCGGCCCTTGGCTGGTGGTACTTCGGCGAGCCGCGCACTCTGATGGTGCTGGTCGGTGCGCTGGGATTGGCCCTGGTACTGCGTTCCAGCGTGTCCTGGACGCGGGTGCTGATGATCAGTGTGGCGCTTGGCCTGCTTTATGGCCTGGTGCTGGGTGCGGTGTTCCGCGAACCCATAACAGCCATGGCGGGTGAGTTGCAGAAACTCATGCCGCAGGTGATGGGTGGCGTCTATTCGCAGTTGGCGGAAGACGAGCGAGCGCGCCTGGGTGCCATGATCGCGCCGGTCCTGACCGGCCTGATCGCGTCGCTGTTGCAGCTGGTCAGCGTGTTGAGCCTGATGCTCGGCCGCTACTGGCAGGCAGCCTTGTACAACCCTGGTGGTTTCGGCAGTGAGTTCCGCTCGCTGAGACTCCCGCCGGCACTGGCTTTCGGCCTGTTGGCCGCCATGCTGCTGGGCCCGAACCTGGGTCTGGAGCTGGCGATGCTGACGCCAATCTGCAGTGTACCGCTGGCATTCGCTGGCCTGGCCCTGGTGCACGGGCTGGCGAAGCAGGGCGGTCTGGCCGGTTTCTGGCTGGTGGGGCTGTACGTGTCGCTGTTGCTGTTCATGCAATTGGTCTATCCGTTGCTGGTGGTTTTGGCCATCGTCGACAGTCTGATTGATTTTCGCGGTCGCCAGGCGCGCAAGAATGGCGCCGGTCCCGCGAACGGTGAAGGTTAAAAGTTAAGAGGTAAGACCCAAATGGAAGTCATCCTGCTGGAAAAAATCGCCAACCTGGGCAACCTGGGCGACAAGGTGAACGTAAAGGCCGGTTACGGCCGTAACTTCCTGCTGCCGAAAGGCAAGGCCACCGCTGCTACCGCCGAGAACGTTGCTGCGTTCGAAGCTCGCCGCGCTGAGCTGGAAAAGCAGGCTGCCGACAAGAAGGCTGCTGCCGAAACCCGCGCTGCCCAGCTGTCCGAACTGGAAGTGACCATCACTGCCAGCGCCGGCGACGAAGGCAAGCTGTTCGGTTCCATCGGCACCCACGACATCGCTGACGCCCTGACCGCCGCTGGCGTTCCGGTTGCCAAGGCTGAAGTCCGCCTGCCGAACGGCACCATTCGCCAAGTTGGCGAGTACGACGTTGCACTGCACCTGCACACCGACGTCGAAGCTGCGGTCAAGCTGATCGTGGTTGCCGGCTAAGCACGCCGTCGAGTGGGCTTGCACTTAGGTGTCGGCCCGCTAACATCGGGCACGTCATTGCGAAAGCGATGACGTGCCCGATGTCTTTCCAGCCCTAGAATTTTCCGAGCCCATGAACGATATCACCGCCCCGGAACAGTTCGACCTGCAAACCGCTGCCCTCAAGGTGCCTCCGCACTCCATCGAGGCCGAGCAGGCCGTCCTCGGGGGCCTGATGCTGGACAACAATGCCTGGGAGCGCGTGCTCGACCAGGTGTCCGACGGCGACTTCTATCGCCATGATCATCGGCTGATCTTCCGCGCCATCTTCAAGCTGGCCGAGCGCAACATGCCGTTCGACGTGGTCACCCTGTCCGAACAGCTGGACAAGGAAGGCCAACTGTCACAAGTCGGCGGCCTGGCTTATCTCGGCGAACTGGCGAAGAACACCCCGTCGGTAGCCAACATCAAGGCCTATGCCCAGATCATTCGCGAGCGCGCCACACTGCGCCAGCTGATCGGGATCAGCACCGAGATTGCCGATAGCGCCTATTCGCCCCAGGGGCGGACCGGCGAAGAGATCCTCGACGAAGCCGAGCGACTGATCTTCCAGATCGCCGAGGCGCGGCCCAAGACCGGCGGCCCGGTCGGCATCAATGACATTCTGGTCAAGGCCATCGACCGCATCGACGAGCTGTTCAACAACGGCGACGCCATCACCGGCCTGTCCACCGGCTTCAACGACCTGGACAACCTGACCAGCGGCCTGCAGCCGGCGGACATGATCATCGTCGCCGGCCGTCCATCCATGGGTAAGACCACCTTCGCCATGAACCTGGTGGAAAACGCCTTGATGCGCAGTGATAAGGCGATCCTGGTGTATTCCCTGGAGATGCCCTCCGAGTCCATCGTGATTCGTATGCTCGCGTCCCTTGGCCGCATTGACCAGACCAAGGTCCGTGCCGGCCGCCTGGACGACGACGATTGGCCGCGCCTGACTTCCGCAGTCAACCTGCTCAACGACCGCAAGCTGTTCATCGACGATACTGCAGGCATTTCCCCTTCCGAGATGCGTGCCCGCACCCGCCGCCTGGCCCGCGAGCACGGCGAGATCGGCCTGATCATGGTCGACTACCTGCAGCTGATGCAGATTCCCGGTTCCAGCGGCGACAGCCGGGTGAACGAAATCTCCGAGATCTCGCGCTCGCTCAAGGCCCTGGCCAAGGAGTTCAACTGCCCGGTTATCGCCTTGTCCCAGTTGAACCGGGGACTCGAACAGCGTCCGAACAAACGCCCGATCAACTCCGACCTGCGCGAATCAGGAGCGATCGAGCAGGACGCCGACATCATCCTGTTCGTGTACCGCGACGAGGTTTACCACCCCGAGACCGAGTTCAAGGGCGTGGCTGAAATCATTATCGGCAAGCAGCGTAACGGTCCGCTGGGTACCGCGCGGTTGGCCTTCCTCGGCAAATACTCGCGCTTCGAGAACCTCGCGCCGGGCGCCTACCAGTTCGACGACGAGTAAGCTTCAGATCAATGAACACGGGTGTCCAGGCGGTATGATGGGCGCCCGTTTTCGTTCATGAGCACGCCGCAATGCGCCCGCTGATCGCCGCCGTCGACCTCTCCGCCATCCGCCACAACTACGCCCTCGCCAAGCGCTGCGCGCCCGGCCGCCAGGCCTTTGCGGTGGTCAAGGCCAATGCCTATGGCCATGGTGTGCGCGAGGTCGTCGCCAGCCTGCGTGGCGAGGCCGATGGTTTCGCGGTGGCCTGCCTGGAGGAAGCCGCCGAAGTGCGTGCGCTGGACGACCAGGCGCGAATACTGCTGCTGGAAGGCTGCTTCGAAGCGGCTGAGTATCAACTGGCCGCCCAGCTCGGCCTGGACCTGGTGGTTCAGGGAGAGGAGCAGGCTGAGGCGCTGCTCGCTGCCGGTCTGCTGCGGCCGCTGAATGTCTGGCTGAAGCTGGATTCCGGCATGCACCGGCTTGGCTTCACCCCGGATGAAGTGCGTTACTGGCACGGCCGCTTGCGCGCCGCCGCCCAGGTGGCCCAACTCAATCTGATCAGCCATTTCGCCTGCGCCGACCTGCGTGGTCACAGCCTCAATGAGGTTCAGCTGGAGTGTTTCCTCGACCTGCTGAACCTCGACTTCGATGAGCGCAGCCTGGCCAATTCCGCTGCAATCCTCACTATACCGGCCTCCCACATGGATTGGCTGCGCCCGGGCATCATGCTCTACGGCGCCTCGCCCTTCGCCGATCTCAGCGCCGCCGAACTGGGCCTCCGGCCAGCCATGAGCCTCAGCGCTCAACTGATCGCCGTGCGCGAAATCGCGGAAGGGGAAACGGTGGGCTATGGCGCTACCTGGGAGGCCACCCGGCCGTCGCGCATCGGCACGGTCAGCTGCGGCTACGCCGACGGCTACCCGCGCCACGCTCCGAGCGGCACGCCGGTGGTAGTCAATGGCCGTCGCGTGCCGCTGGTGGGCCGGGTGTCCATGGACATGCTGGCGGTGGATCTCAGCGACCTGCCGGATGCCCGCGTGGGTGATTCGGTCGAGCTCTGGGGCAAGCAGCTTCCAGTGGATGAGCTGGCCCTGGCCTGCGGCACCATCGGCTACGAATTGCTGACCAAGGTCACCGCCCGGGTACCGCGCCGCTACCTGGCCTGATCCCACCCTGTGGGAGCGAATTCATTCGCGAAGGGCTGCGTAGCAGCCCCGTGGGGTGTGGAACTTTACTCGCGAAACAGCCGCAAGGCGGCGCCCCTACAACAACCCGCTGCGAATCTTCAGCACATCCAGCTGCAGGCTGGTTTCTTCGGATATCTCTCCATCCTCGCCGAACACCACAACACCCGAGCGGCCGCGGGTCTTGACCTTGTACAAGGCCCGGTCGGCGGTCTGGTAGAGCCCGGCGAAGTGCCGGGCGTGCTGTGGGAACAGGGCGATGCCGATGCTGATACTGACCGATAGCTTTTCCGCGCCGTAGCACATGGGGGCGGCCAGTTCCT